>JAXMDH010000041.1:0-56070 GCA_046348915.1 Amaricoccus sp. | reverse complement strand
CCTGAGCCGGCACACGCCGCTCGAGACCTACCGCGTGGCCGACTGAAGGAACCTTCGCCGATGCCTGCCGATCCGACCCCCCGCAAGACGCTGATCCTCACCCGCTCGCAGGTCGAGGGCCTGGTGACGATGGCCGAGGTGATCGAGGCCGTCGAGGCCGCCCACGCCGACATCTCCCGCGGCACCGCCGCCCAGCCCTCGCCCGGCGCCATGGCGCTGCCCTCGGGGTCGGGCGCCTTCCTGACGATGACGGCGCTCGCCGACCGGCAGGGCCTCGCGGCGGCGAAGTTCCTCGCCGACATCCCCGACAACGCCGTCCGGCGGCTGCCGACCCAGCGCTCGGTGCTGCTCCTGGTGTCGCAGGAGGACGGCTTCTGCGAGGGCATCCTGCACGGCCAGATCCCGACCCGCATCCGCACCGCCGCCACCAGCGCCGTCGCGACCCGCCACCTTGCGCGGGAGGGCGCCCGGGTGCTCGGCCTGATCGGCGCAGGCGAACTCGCCGTCGCGCATGTCGCGGCGCTGACCCTCGTCCGCCCGTTCGAGCGGCTGGTCTTCTGGACCCGCAACCCCGACACCGCCGCCCGCTTCGCCGACCGCATCGCCGAGGCGCACCCCGGGCTCGAGGTCGCGGCCCTCTCCGACGCGCCCGCGGTCTTCGCGGAGGCGGACGTCGTCTGCACCCTGACCCCCTCGCGCGAGCCCCTCGTCGAGGGCGCCTGGTTCCGCTCCGGCCAGCACATCAACGCCGTCGGCGCGCCGCCCCGCCCCGACCACCGCGAGATCGACGCCGCCGGCATGGCCCGCGCCCGGGTCTTCGTCGACAGCCGGGAGACGGCCTTCCACGAGTCGGGCGACCTCCTCCTCGCGATCGCCGAGGGCGCGCTCACCGCCGCCGACGTCGGGCCGGAGCTCGGCGACGTCATCACCGGCGCCGCACCCGGCCGGACCTACGACGAGGAGATCACCCTCTACGACTCGGTCGGGATCGCGATGCAGGACATCGCCATCGGCGCTCTTTTGCTCGAGAAGGCGCGGGATAAAGGCGTCGGCATCGAGATCGATCTCGCGTCTTAAGGGCTCGCAGGAGCGGCACGGCAGCCTCGGAGCCGCATTGGAGAGGAGGATCGGCCCTTGTTGGAAATGGCAGTTTGCTGCCGGGCTACGGCTCGCGGGTGATCTCCGACGGCGTGGCCGGCTCGGCCAACTCCGGCGTAGGGACGCCGGTTCGGGCCGGGGGCTTGGCTAAGGCACTCCTGGCCGATGTGGCCTACGAGCGGCTCGTTGCCAAGCTCCGGCACGGTGAGGTCCGCGCGGGAGAGTTCGTTTCCATCCCAACGCTCGTCCGCATGCTCGCGATGCCGCTCGCTCCTGTACGGGAAGCCGTAAAGCGTGCGGAGGCCCGATCGCTTGTGTCGGTCTTGCCCAAGCGGGGCGTGTCGATAATGACGGCGACGGCGGCGGAAATCCGCGATTGCCTCGACCTCCGTTCGATCCTGGAGGAAGAAGCAGCGCGTCGTCTGATCGCCAGTCCGCTCCCACCCCCACTCGGCGGAATGTGGAACGAGCGCCTACGGATTGTCGAAGGCTCCCTAGAAGGAGCGGACTCGGTCTTGACGAAGCGCGTCGTGGACGTCGAGCTCAGCCTGCACGACTTCCTTGCCACGGGTATCGAAAACCCCCTCGCCACCGAGGTCTACCTTGTCAACCGCGACCGCATCTCCGTCATCCAGCACTCCCGGCCGCTTCCGCCGGCGCGCATCGCTTCGGTCATGGAGGAACAGCTCGCGATTCTCGACGCTCTCGAACGCCGGGATGCCGAAGGTGCCGTCCACGCCATTCACGCCCACAACCGCGCGACGATGCGCTGGTGGGGCGCCCTTCTCCAGACCGCCTAGGACGTGCTGAAAGCAGTTGCCAGACCGTCCGGTTACGCTTCCGCAGTGGACGGCTTCGTGTTGCTCCCGGCTACTGCGTGCTCCGCGACCGACTCTGAGGGTGCCGCCACGACCTTCGGCTCCGTACCTGATCCGATTGCCCGAAGCGGGTCACCGGCCGCTTTGTTGTAAGTCAATGATTTACGCCCCAGAGAATACCCGACCGCAGTCCCCGTTGCTCCGCCACCCAGACCACGCAACAGCTTGAAATCTCATTCATACATTCTTCTCAACGTCGGCTCGGCCGACATTTAAGCCTACAGACGTTGAATGCATGCGCAAGACGTGAGCGAGCGTCAAGGACCCGCCGGCCCGGAGCCCGCGCCGGCCACATCGACCACCGCTTGGTGGATATTGGTGCGACCGTATTGCCTCGGCGGCAGGCGCAAGCAGGTCGCGACCCCTGACCTGCCGCCCTTTTGCGTATAATCGCGATGGAACCGGCCGCGCGACGCCAGTCGCCGTCGACGACGCTTTCGTGTACACCGACAAAGCTCGCCCCGCCCGCGTCCTTGCTACTACAGGCGTCGTCGCGCGTGGCGGCGGCTTCCAGGTGATCTTGCTCAGCTGCAGGCACGCGGCCGTCGCCGGTTTCGAGGCTACCCGTTCGGCCCTCGTCTTCGCCGAACCCGAGGCAATAGCGTCAGAAAAAGGGATTGACGGAGGTACCGGCCCCCTCCGAAGTTGCAAGGGGCGAATATTTTATCACGACCACATTGCGGGGCGGGGGCGCATGGAAGAAGGCATCTCAAGCGCGGGCGGAGCGCCTGGCGAATCTGCCCTCTGCGTCACCAGCGTTGCTGCCGCGGCCGTCGCGGGATCGCCGTAGCGGATGCTCCAGGTTGCGATCTCGCAGCTAATGAAGCTCTTCCCGAAGGGAACCACCGACGGCCAGGTCCTCTGGCGGCTGCGCAGCAGCGGGCTGAGGAGCGACGCATCCTCCCTGTTGGCGGCGCTGACGGCACTGTCGGAACGGGGGGAGATCCGCCGGGGCCGCGACTGATGGTTCGCAGCTGACCGGGTGGCTCGTGCGCAAAACCCGACCCGGCCCGGCATGCCGAGGGTCCCGGGGGCGAACGTTCAGGGCACCAATGAGACGCTGCGCGCCGTCAGGCTGAGCGTCAGCGACCCCGCGCCCGATCCGGCTCAGGTACGCGCGCATCACCTCGTCGTGGTTGCCCGGGATGAAGATGATCTCCGCCCCGGCCTGCGCCTTGGCGAGGAAGGCCTGCAGCACGTCGTTGTGCCCCTGCGGCCAGTGCCAGCCGCGCCGGAGGCTCCAGCCGTCGAAGACGTCACCCACCAGGTAGAAAGTCTGGGCCTCGTGCCTCGCCAGGAAGTCTAGGAGCAGATTTGCTCTACATCCCCGCGTTCCCAGATGAATATCTGACAAGAAGATCGCACGATAACGCACCAGGGAGCACCATTCCTTGTGTCAACCTCCCTGAAGTATGCCAAGTCTCGGTGGCGATTTTATGACTAGGGGAATCGCCTGGTCAAACACGCCTGCCGGCGTGACGTCGGCGCGAGGGTACGAACGGTGTACATCGCTTGTTCGAGCCATGCCGCAGGGCGCGACGATGCCCGCCGCGACCGCCGCCCGCGCTCGGTTACCAGCTGTGCAGGGGGCGCAGTTGCGGCGTCTTCTTGTGCATGTGCTCGCTCATGCGGCCGAGAAGGCGGTCGAGCTCTGCGATCGCCTCGAACAGGTAGGGCCCCTTGTAAGCATGACGCACTCTGCCCGCGCCGCCATGGCCGCATCGGTCATCTCGCCGCGCGACGGGACACCGGTCTTCATGAAGCTCTCGAGCACCTGCGTCGCCCAGATCACCGGCACTTGCGCCGCCTCGCCGAGCCAGAGGAGCTCTTCCTGCATCTCGGCGAGCCGGGTGAAGCCGATCTCCACGGCGAGGTCGCCTCGCGCGATCATGACGGCGGTCTGCTGTCGCCCAGCCGCCCGCACCAGGATGTCGGGAAGATTGCGCACCGCCCGAAGCGTCTCGATCTTCAGGACGAGCCCCAGATCCTGCCAATCCGAGCGCTCGGCGGCCAGCGCGGCTTGGAGCGCGGCGACGTCTTCGTGGCTCTGAACGAAAGAGTATTCTACGGCGTCAGCGTGGCGCGCCACGAAGCGTAGCGCCTCGCGGTCGTCGTCCGTCATGGCCGGGATGCTGAAATCCGTGTCGGGGAAATTGACGCCCTTCTCGGGCTTCAGCTTGTATCCCTTCTCATCCGGACCGGCCCCGATGCGCACCACGGCGCCCCACGGCTCGGCGCGCTCGACCATCGTCACCAGCTAGCCGTCGTCGACGAGGATGCGGTGGCCGGCATGGACTGCCCGAAGCGCCTCGGCCAGGGTGCACTCGATCGCCGGCAGCCCGGACGGGGCGCGGTCGAGTTGGCCCGGCAGGGTAATCGCGAGTTGGTCGCCGAGCGCGATGCGCTTCAGGCCCCTCTCGTCGCGGAAGGCACCGGTGCGGATCTTCGGGCCGGCAAGATCCATAAAGACGCGCATGCGCCGTCCGACGCGCTCGGCCGCCCGGTCGACCTGCTCGATCATCCGCGCCCAGACGGCGTCGTCATCATGGGCGCAGTTGATACGCACGACCTCGACACCGACCTCGGCGAGCCGCGCCACGAAGGCGGCGTCCTCGCCCGCCTCGGACGGCAGGGTGACCATGACGCGCACCGGGCTGTGGAAGGTCACCTCCCCGAGTAGGGCCTCCGCGGCCGCCGCGATCCGAATCTCGCCGGCGAAGAATGTCTCTGGCGGCACGGGCACGAAGGGCGCGCCGCCGGCGGCCCGCAGGATCGCGAGGACGGCCTCGAGCGTCGGCGCCACGCGACTCTCGGCCCGACCGATCGAGGAGAGGCCGAACTGCATCAGCCTGCGCTGGAGCGGGCGGATGTCATGACGGCGGAAGGCGAGATAGTCGGCGAAGTTCCGGCCGGCGGGCACGAAGTCGGCGCGCTCGATCCACCCCTCCCAGCGTGCGGCTATCGAGGCTGCCTCGCGCTCGATCGCTCCGCTCAGGGCCTCGACCTCAACAAGGAGCGCATCCAACGCCGACTCACCGATCGGGTCGGACGATTCGATCATGGGCGTTCTCCGCGGGCCAGGGCTCCGTCGATCTCATCGAGGATCTCGACCAGCCCGGCAACGGAGTCCACGACGAAATGCGCTCCCGCCCGCGTCAGCTTGCCATACGCCTCAGCGCCATCGCCGAGGAAACCCTCGCCGAGCTTTACGAGGAAGCCCCGCAATGACCAAGCTCCAGGCCGTCGTGTTCGTTTGGGCCGGCACGATGATCGACCACGGCAGCCCCGCGCCCATGGGGGTCTTCGTGAAGGCCTTCGCCGAGTTCGGCGTCGAGATCACCATCGACCAGGCCCGCGGCGGCCAAGCGGGACCATATCGCCGCGCTTATGTCCGACCCCCCATCTCCAGAGGGCGCCTTCGAGCGGCCCTTCGGCGAGGATCGCGGCATGCTCGTGCCGTGCTTCCGTGGCGGTTAGCAGACGGCAGCCCTCGCGCATCGCGGTGTCGCGGAAGGCCTCGAGCACGGCCATCGCCTCCGGGCGGCGGGCGGTGACGAGAAGCCCGGCGTGCTCGATCGGAATGCCGGCCTGCGGCGCGACCTCCTCCCATACGGCGCGCGAGCGCAGGGCGCGTCGCCAGCAGTCGCCGACCTGCTGGCCGGTGACCGTCACGAAGCCGAAGTTGCGCACCGAGGCGCCGATGCACTCGGCCTCGCGATCCACCACCGCGACCTTCAGGCCGCGGCGGAGGCCGGCGAGGGCGTGGGCGAGGCCGACGATCCCCGCGCCGACGACCGCCAGGTCGTAGTCGCTCATCGTGTCCGCCACGCCTGGGTGTTCGCGAGACCGCGCGACAGGAGCAGATGCACGCAGCGCGCGCCGAGGTTGGTGTAGAAGATCAGCATGCACATGGCGGCGGCCGCCTGGATCTGCCCGGCGTCGTCCATGTTCAGCGCCGCCACGGCGGCGAGCGTCGTGCGCGGCGAGTAGAGGAAGACGACGGCCGAGACCGTGGTCAGCGCATTGACGAAGAGATAGGCCGCGATGTCGAGCCCGGTCGGCAGGCAGACCGGCACGGTGACGCGGGTGAACATCCGCGTCATCGGCTGCTTGAGCGAGGCCGAGACGGCCTCGAACTCCTTGTCCATCGCCTTGAGCGCGGTGAGCGCCGTCGGGTGCGACACGGTGTAGAAGTGGGTGATCGTGTAGACGACGAGGATCGTCATCGTCCCGTAGATCGTCCCGAGCGGGTTCCAGGGCGCGTTGAAGAAGAAGATGTAGGAGAGGCCGAGCACCAGCCCCGGCACCGCCATCGGCATCATCGCGAGGAACTGGAGCCCGGTTCGGGCGGCGAGGAAGCCGCGGCCCTTCTCGACGAGGTAGGCGCCGACGAAGACGATCGGCACCATCGCGATCGTGCGGAACAGGCCCTTCAGCGGCATCGCCGTCCGCTGCAGGGCATAGGCGAAGCCGAACGCCAGGGTTACCGTGAAGAGCGTGGTGAGCAGCGAGACGATCACGCTGTTGATGATCGACCGTGTCAGCGCGGGCGTTCGGAAGTAGCTGGCGTAGTTGGCGAACGACCGCTCCGTCCCCGCGCGGAGCACCCGATCGGGCGGCAGCAACACCGGCAGCCGCTCGCCCTCGGAGAGATGCACGCGCCGGGCGAGGTTCTGGCTCAGCTCCGCGGTCAGCGGCGCGTCCCCGAAGGCCGGGTGCGCGAGGCGCGTCCGGACGTGGCTGCCGAGGAACTCGACCGGCCCCACCGCCGCCTCGATCAGGTTCGGCGTCGCGGCGCCGGCCGGTGGCACCTGGATGTCCTCGGGCCGGATCGCGACGGTCAACCGCGCGCCCGCGGCGTGGCCGTTCGGCAGGCAGTTCAGCGGCAACCCGCCGACCTCCACCCGGTCGGACGCCAGCATCTCGCCCGGGAAGAAGTTCATCGCGCCGATAAAGTCGGCGACGAACCGCGACTGCGGGGCGTCGTAGACGTCGCGCGGCGAGCCGACCTGCTCCACGATCCCGACGTTCATGACCACGATGCGGTCGGCGATGGCGAGCGCTTCCTCCTGGTCGTGGGTGACCATGATTGTGGTGACGCCGAGGCGCCGCTGGATGTCCTTCAGCTGCTCGCGCAGGTGCAGCCGTACCTTGGCGTCGAGCGCCGACAGCGGCTCGTCGAGCAGGATCAGCCCGGGGCTCGGCGCCAGCGCGCGGGCGAGCGCCACCCGCTGCTGCTGACCGCCCGAGATCTGCGCCGGGTACTTGTCACGATGCTCGTGGAGCCCGATCATGTCGAGGAGCTCGGACACGCGGGCGTCGATCGCGCGGCGGTCCTGCCCCCGGTTCTCCAGCCCGAAGGCGATGTTCTGACGGATCGTCAGGTTCGGAAACAGGGCTTAGGACTGGAAGACGATGCCGAAGTCCCGCTCTTCGGGCGGCAGCGCCGATATGTCGCGGCCCGCCTGCCGGATGGTCCCGCGCGTCTGGATGTCGAGCCCGGCGATCGCCCTCAGGAGCGTGGTCTTGCCGCATCCCGAGGGGCCGAGGAAACAGACGAACTACCCTTCCTCGATGTCGAGCGAGACCTCGCGGAGCGCGACGAAATCTCCGAAGCGCTTCGTGACGCCCCGGATCTCGAGATAGGCCATGGTTGTCCCCCCGGAACGCGATCGGGAGCGGAGCGACGGTGCCGCTCCGCTCCTTGCCATCAAGTGCGAGGCGTCAGGTCTTCGGTTCGGACCTGGCGCCGTAGCGCGCCTGCCACTGGTCGAGGATCGTCGATCGCTCTTTGGCGGCCCGTTCTTGATGAGCTTGTCGCGGATGTCGGTGGGCAGGCCGGGAATTGGCTTCTCCATTGCCGGGTTGGCGAGGATGGCGAAGTTCCCGCGTAGATCTTCATCGCCTCGTCCGAGGTCAACAAGGGTATCCTGCAGTACGACGACGGGCAGGAAACCGAGACCTACGGTCTGATCGACAACGACAACTCGAACACCCGCGCCGGCATCAGCTACAAGCAGACCTTCGGCGAGAGCTGGACCTTCGAGAACGTCAACGAAATCGCCTATGCGCCCTATTCGACCGCCGACATCAACATCCTGAACCAGACGCCATCCGCGGCGGACTGGGAGTTCACCAACGCGAACATCCGCAAGCTCGACTTCACACTCAAGAACGACAGCTACGGCAAGTTCTGGATCGGCCAGGGCAGCATGGCAACGGACGGGATCCAGGAGATCGACCTCTCCGGGACCGACGTGATCGCCTACTCGAGCGTCGCCGATTCGGCGAACGCTCAGCTGCTGCGACAGACCGAAGGCACCCTGAGCGACATCGAGATCGGCGACGCGTTCACCAACTACGACGGCGTCCGGCGCGTGCGCGTGCGGTACGACACGCCGACCTTCTACAACCTCACCTTCGCCGCCGCCTACGGTCGCAACCTGCTGTCGGACGATCCGACTGTGCGCGAGCAGAACATCTTCGGCACCTCGCTGACCTACGGCAACACCTTCGGGGATGTCGACTTCGAGGCAGGAGTGGGCTACTTCTGGCAGGAGAACTCGGCACAGAGCTGGGGCGGATCGGTTTTCGGCCATCCACAATCCGACCGGCCTGAACGGGACCTTCGCATTCGGGACCAATTCGTCCGAGGACGAAAACGAAGGCGACGGCAATTTCTGGTACGCCAAGCTCGGCCTACTGCGGGAATTCGTTTCCTGGGGCTCGACCGCGATGTCGGTGGACTACTACTCCGGGGACGATTTCTACATCGACCGCGAGGCAAGCATCAACAACTCGTCGAGCGACTCATGGGGCGTGGCGGTGGTGCAGACGATCGAGCGTGCCAACACCGAGCTCTGGTTGACCTACCGCAACTACAGCTACTGGGACAATCTGGCGAGCTACGAGGACGGCAACGCCATTTTCGGGGGCGCGCGCTTCAAGTTCTGAGGCATCAGGCCGTCAACTCCGACGGCCGCCTCCGGCCGGCCGTTGGAGTTTACGCGCAGTTGGAAATCGCGCGCGCGGTCCGCGTTCCCCGCCCGAAGGAGCACAGACAGGAGAGGCTTCCCCGACCATTCGGCTGCCCATGCCTCCGCCTGCGGCCACGTCGACGTCTCCTTCGAACGGGAGGGGGACGACGACATGCATGTGGTTCACGGATCGGGACAAGCCGAACCGCTCGACAACGGCTCGCTGGAGAGCGCCCCAGTCTCCGTTCATCCTGACGGCAAGCACGCCTTCGGTTCCCGCAGACCGCATGGTACGGTCGAAATCGGGGGCGCGACGGCATTAACCATACCCGGGCCGTCCCGGCGATCCACATGCACCTCTTCGTCGGGGCACCGCCCGGCCTGTTCCCATCCGACCCGCGTCCGCGCTAGATGCGGGGCGAGGGAGGACTCGCATGTCCGAGCGTTTCGCCGACCGCATCGCCGCCGAGCTCGTCCGCATCCGCGCCGACGGTCTCTGGAAGGACGAGCGCGTCATCACCTCGCCGCAGGCCGGCCGCATCGAGGCCGAGCCGGGCGGCAGCGTGCTCAACTTCTGCGCCAACAACTACCTCGGCCTCGCCGACCATCCCGACCTCGTCGCCGCCGCCAGGGACGCGCTCGACCGCCACGGCTACGGCATGGCCTCCGTCCGCTTCATCTGCGGCACCCAGGACGTCCACAAGGCGCTCGAATCGCGCCTCGCCGGCTTTCTCGGCATGGAGGACGCCATCCTCTACTCCTCCTGCTTCGACGCCAACGGCGGCCTCTTCGAGACGCTGCTCGGCGAGGAGGACGCGATCATCTCCGACGCCCTCAACCACGCCTCGATCATCGACGGCGTCCGCCTCTCCAAGGCCCGCCGCCTCCGCTACGCCAACAACGACATGGCCGATCTCGAGCGCTGCCTGCAGGAATCGGCCGACGCCCGCACCCGGCTGATCGCCACCGACGGCGTCTTCTCCATGGACGGCATCGTCGCCGACCTCGCCGGCGTCTGCGGCCTCGCCGAGCGCCACGATGCCCTCGTCATGGTCGACGACAGCCACGCCGTCGGCTTCGTCGGGACCGGTGGCCGCGGCTCGCCCGAGCATTGCGGCGTCGAGGGCCGCGTCGATATCCTGACCGGCACCCTCGGCAAGGCCCTCGGCGGTGCCTCCGGCGGCTACACCGCCGCCTCGCGCGACGTCGTGGCCCTCCTCCGCCAGCGCTCCCGCCCCTACCTCTTCTCCAACAGCCTTGCCCCGGTCATCGCCGCGACCTCCCTCCGCGTCCTCGACATGATCGAAGCGGGGGGCGAGCTCCGCGCCCGCCTCGCCGCCAACGCCGACCGGTTCCGCCGCGAGATGACCGGCCTCGGCTTCACCCTCGCGGGATCGGGCCACCCGATCATCCCGGTCATGCTCGGCGACGCCGCCCTTGCGCAGCGCTTCGCCGCCCGCATGCTCGACCGCGGCGTCTACGTCGTCGGCTTCTCCTTCCCGGTCGTCCCGCGCGGCCAGGCCCGCATCCGCACCCAGATGTCCGCCGCCCATTCCCCCGACGACGTCGCCGCCGCCATCGCCGCCTTCGCCGCCACCGGCCGCGAGCTCGGCGTCATCGCGTGACGCCGCTCCTTCCCTCCGTTGTCGAGGCGATCGGCGCGACGCCGCTCGTCGAGCTCGCGCGCATCACCGCCCGCCTCGGCCTCGAGGGCCGCCTCCTCGCCAAGCTCGACCACCTCAACCCCGGCTTCTCCAAGAAGGACCGCGCCGCCCGCCGCATCGTCGAGGACGCCCGCGCCTCGGGCGAGCTCGCCCCCGGCCAGCCCGTCGTCGAGCTCACCTCCGGCAACATGGGCACGGGCCTCGCCATCGTCTGCGCCGTCCTCGGCCACCCCTTCGTCGCCGTCATGAGCGCCGGCAACTCCACCGAGCGCGCGCGGATGATGCGCGCCCTCGGCGCCGAGGTCGTCCTCGTCCCCCAGTCCCCCGGCGGCTGCCCCGGCCAGGTCACCGGCGCCGACCTCGCCCTCGTCGAGGCCGAGGCCCGCCGCCAGACCGAGGCCCGCGCCGCCTTCCGCGCCGACCAGTTCGCCCGCCCCGGCAACCCCGACGCCCATGCCGACACCACCGCACCCGAGATCTGGCTGCAGTCCGGCGGAACCGTCACCGCCTTCGTCGACTTCGTCGGCTCCGGCGGCACCCTCGGCGGCGCCGCCCGCTTTCTTGCCCCCAGGGGCGTCCGCTGCTGGTCGGTCGAGCCCGAGGGCGCCGCCGCCCTCGCCGGCGGCGATACCTCGCGACCCGACCACCCGATCCAGGGCGGCGGCTACGGCATGCCCGACCTCGCCCACCTGCGCGGCGCCGCCCTGGCCGGCACCCTTACGGTCACCGGCGCCGATGCGGCCGACCACGCCCGCCTCCTCGCCCGCCACGAGGGCGTCTTCGCCGGCTACTCCGCCGGCGCCAACCTCGCCGCCGCCGTCCGGCTGCTCCGAGGTCCCGAGAAAGGCGGCACCGTCGCCTTCGTCGTCGGCGACAGCGGCCTGAAATACCTCTCCACCGACCTCTGGGGACCCCCATGAACGAGATGCGCGCGCTGGTGAAATCCCGCCCCGAGCCGGGCCTCTGGATGGAGCGCGTCCCCGTCCCCGAACTTGGCCCCACCGACGTGCTGATCCGCGTCGAGAAGTCGGCGATCTGCGGCACCGACGTCCACATCTGGAACTGGGACGACTGGGCCGCCGCGACCGTCCCCGTCCCCATGGTCACCGGCCACGAGTTCTACGGCCGCGTCGCCGACGCCGGCCCCGCCGTCACCCGCTTCGCCCGCGGCCAGCGCGTGTCGGGCGAAGGCCACATCGTCTGCGGCGCCTGCCGCAACTGCCGGGCCGGCCGCGGCCACCTCTGCCGCAACACCCGGGGCGTCGGCGTCCACCGCCCCGGCTCCTTCGCCGACTACATCGCCATCCCGGAATCGAACGTCGTCGCCATCCCCGACGACGTCCCCGACGAGATCGCCGCCATCTTCGACCCGTTCGGCAACGCCGTGCACACCGCCCTCTCCTTCGACCTCGTCGGCGAGGACGTTCTCGTGACCGGTGCCGGCCCCATCGGCATCATGGGCGCGCTCGTTGCCCAGCGCGCCGGTGCGCGCAAGGTCGTCATCACCGACATCAACCCGACCCGCCTCGGGCTCGCCCGCCGCCTGGGCATCCCGCACGTCGTCGACGCCTCGGCCGAGAACCTCGCCGACGTCATGCACGCGATCGGCATGAAGGAGGGCTTCGACGTCGGACTCGAGATGTCCGGAGCCGCGCCGGCCTTCCGCGACATGATCGACAAGATGAACAACGGCGGCAAGATCGCGATCCTCGGCATCTCGCCGATGGCCTTCGCCGTCGACTGGAACAAGGTCATCTTCAAGATGCTGACCTTGAAGGGCATCTACGGCCGCGAGATGTTCGAGACCTGGTACAAGATGATCGCGCTCGTCCAGGGCGGCCTCGACCTCGCGCCCCTCATCACCCACCGCCTGCCCGCCGAAGCCTTCGCCGAGGGCTTCGCCGCCATGCGCGCGGGCAACTCGGGCAAGGTCGTGCTCGACTGGACCTGACCGGCAGCCCCCGAGATCGACCCGTCGCGGCGGCCGCACCTGCCCGGCACGGCCGCGGGCGGGCAAACCAAAAGCCGAACCACGCCGCGGGATGCATCCGGGCAGGGCTACCAGCTCTCCCTTTCAGCCTATCGGGCAGTGCCGGGGGGTCGAGGGGGGGCGGCGAGCGCCCCCTCGGGCCGCCCTCGAGCTTCGCCGGGGAACGAAGCGCAAGGGAGATGCCCGCGGACCGAAAGGCGGAGCCGCGCATGCGGCGACCGGCGCCAAAGCGCCGCGGACCCCCTCGCATCGCTTCGGACCGGCTCCGATGCGTCGGCTCGTCCTGCTCCCGGAACACGGCCGCAAGGTGGCCGCCACTTCCTGACGCCCCGGTTGCCGCACGATCGGAGTCGGCTTTGCGCGACTAGCGGATACCCGCCAGAAAGTTGCCCGATACCCTCCCGCGCCCTCGTCCCCTGGTTTTGCCCTCTGGAGCGGTGGCTCGCGCTGCTCACGCCGCCGGCTCCAACTCGGCGAAGACCGTCGGCAGCAGCTCCGCCACGGTCGGGTGGATGTGGACGGCGCGCGTCATCGTGTCGAACGGCGCCCGGGCGACCATCAGGTCCAGCACCGCATGGATCGCCTCGTCGCCCTCGATGCCGAAGATCGCCGCGCCGAGGATCGCGCGAGTGTCGGCGTCGGCCAGCACCTTGATGAACCCGCGCGTCTCGCCTTTCTCGACCGCCCGGCTGACCCGCGTCATCGGCCGCCGGCCGACCAGCAGCCGGTGCCCGGTCGCCCGCGCCTCACCCTCGCTCAAGCCGCAGCGCCCGAGCGGCGGGTCGGTGAAGAGCGCATAGGTCGGGATGCGGTCGCTCACCTTGCGCTCGCCGCCGCCGAGCAGGTTCGCCGCCACGATCTCGTAGTCGTTGTAGGCGGTATGGGTGAACCCGCCGCGCCCGTTGCACTCGCCGAGCGCCCAGATGCCGGGGACGCTGGTCGCGAGCCCCTCGTCGACCCGGATCTGCCCGTGCCCGTCGGTCTCGACCCCGGCGGCCGCGAGGCCGAGGTCGCCGGTGTTGGGCGTCCGGCCCATGGCGAGGAGCACATGGGTCCCGAACGCCTCGGGTGCCCCCGAGGCGCAGTCGACCCGCACCCCGACCCGCCCGCCGTCGCCGGCCACGAAGCCGATGCATTCGGCGCCGGTCCGGACGCGCACGCCCTCGGCCTCGAGCATTTCGCGCACCGCCTCCGAAATCTCCGGGTCCTCGCGCCCGATCAGCCGTGGCCCCTTCTCCACCAGCATGACCTCCGACCCGAGCCGCCGGAACGCCTGCGCGAACTCGAGCCCGATGTAGCCGCCGCCGACCACCACCAGCTCCGGCGGCACCACCGACAGCGCCAGGATGTCGGTGCTGCTCATGGTCGCGATATCCCGCACCCCGGGCAGGTCCGGCACCGCCGGCCGGGCCCCGACGTTCAGGAAGATCCGCTCGGCCTCCAGCGTCCGCGCCCCCACCGCCACCGTCCGCGCCCCGGTCAGCCGCGCGTGCCCCTCGACGAGCGTCAGCCCGGGTGTCGCCGCCAGCCAGTCCGCCACCCCCTGCCGCCCGTCGAGCACGATCCGCGCCACCCGCGCCTGCACCGCCGCCATGTCGACCGTCACCGGCCCCGTCGCGACGCCGTACTCGGCCGCCCGGCGAGCCACCGCCGCGACGCGGGCGCTCGCGATCAGCGCCTTGGTCGGGCGGCAGCCGTAGTTGATGCAGGTCCCGCCTACGAACCGCCGCTCGACCAGCGCGACGCGTCGCCCGGCGCCCGCGAGCCGCACCGCCAGCGACGGCCCGGCCTGCCCCGCGCCGATGACGACGTCGTCGAAGCGCTCCGCCGTCATGCCAGCGCCACCGCCGCCAGCGCGAGGACGACCGCGGCCGCGTCCTCGACGAGCGCCGCCGGCCGGTCGGCGCCCAAGGCGGCCGCCCCGCGGGCGCGCGCCGCCGCCCCGCCGTAGGTCCCCGCCAGCGCGCCGACCACGCCCGCGATCCCCCCGACCAGGCTCGCCCCGGCGATCGCGCCGAGCACCGCCCCGCAGAAGGCGCCCGAGACGATCCGGCTCGACAGCTGCACCGGCACGGTCCGGCTCGGCGTGGTCGGCAGCTGGTCGGTGACGAACTCGACCGCCGCCAGCACCGTGAAGACGAGGATGATCCAGCCCGACGCCATGAAGCTCGCCCAGCGCCCCGCGAGGTCGATCCAGCCGAGCCAGGCCGCCCAGGCGATCACCGCCGGAGCCGTCATCGTCCGCAGCCCCGCGACGACGCCGATCAGAAGTGCCGCGACGATCATGCCCACCCTCCGGTTCCCGCCCGGCCGCAGCTTGCCACGGAAAGCGCGTCCCGCGAACCCGCCCCAGCGCGCTGGCGCAGCCCGGCGCGATGCCTTATGCCGCGCGCAACCCGGTCACCGAGGCCATGACCCCGCTCGTCTTTGCCGCCGTCCTGTTCGGAGCCGCGCTGCACGCGAGCTGGAACGCCATCGTCAAGGGCGGGTCGGACCAGCTGATGACGACGATCCTCGTCGCCGCCGCCTCCGGCCTCGTCGCCATCCTGGCCCTGCCCTTCCTCCCTCGGCCCGCGCCCGCGAGCTGGCCCTTCCTCGCCGCCTCGGCCGTCGTCCAGGTCGTCTACTTCCTCCTCGTCGCCGGCGCCTACCGCGCCACCGACATGAGCCGCGCCTACCCGCTGATGCGCGGCCTCGCCCCGGCGCTGGTCGCGATCTTCGCCGTACTCGTCCTCCGCGAGCATCTCGGCGGCCTCGCCTGGGCCGGTGTCGCGCTGATTTCGGCCGGGGTCTTCGGCATGACCATCGCCGGCACCGGCGCCGCCTCGCGCCTCGGCACCCTGCTCGCCGTCCTCAACGCCGGTGTCATCGCCACCTACACGCTGATCGACGGCGCCGGCGTCCGCGCCTCGGGCTCGGCAGCCGCCTACTCGATGTGGCTCTTCCTCCTCAACGCCGTCCCGCTGGTCGGCTGGGCGCTCGTCACGCGGCGCCGCCGCCTCCTCGCCTACGCCGGGCGCAACTGGCGCCTCGGCCTCGCCGGCGGCCTCGGCAACCTCGGCTCCTACGGTCTCGCACTCTGGGCGATGACCCACGCGCCCGTCGCCGTCGTCGCCGCCCTGCGCGAGACCTCGATCCTCTTCGGCATGGCGATCGCCGCCCTCGTCCTCGGCGAGCGCGTCGGTCGTGCCCGCCTTGCCGCCGCAGCGCTGATCGTCGCGGGTGCGGCGAGCCTGCGGCTGGCGTGACGCGCGGCGAAGGTGTAGGCTCGCAGCGAACGCTTTGCCGCCAAAGGGGAAACCGCCATGGCCGCCACCAGTCTCGACTTCGCCAACCGCCCGCTGCTGCGATCGATGGCGCAGCACTGGTGGCTGATGCTCTTGCGCGGCATCGCCGCCGTCCTCTTCGGCATCGTCTCGCTGGTCTGGCCGGGCATCTCGGCCCTGTCGCTCGTCTTCATCTGGGGCGCCTACACCTTCGCCGACGGGATCTTCTCGCTCGGCGCCGGCATCATGGGCGCCGGCGGCGCCACGACCGGCCAGCGCTGGTGGCTGGCGCTGACCGGCGTCCTCGGCATCGTCGCCGGCCTCATCGCCTTCTTCGCCCCGGTTCTGACCGGCGGCATCCTCCTGATCTTCATTGCCATCTGGGCGATCGCGATCGGCATCATGTCGATCATCGGCGCCCTCCAGCTCCGCAAGGAGATCGAGGGCGAGTGGCTGCTGATCCTGAGCGGTGTCCTCGCCATCGTCTTCGGCGTCCTGATGTTCACCCGCCCGGCCGCCGGCGCCCTCGCCGTCGTCTGGATGATTGCGACCTTCGCGATCATCTTCGGCATCGACCTGATCATGCTGTCCTTCAAGCTCAAGGGCTACAAGGACCGTCTCTGACGGCTCCGCCGGCCGGCGCCCGCCCGCACCGGGCGCCGGCCGCGCCGCCCGGTCCGGCGCGGAGCGAGCTGAAACGGCGCTCGCGACTCAGCCTGCGGCCACCCGGATCGGCATCGCCGCCACCGCCTCGAGGATCCGGCCCTCCCGGCGCAGCAGCCAAGTGTCGTAGAGCAGGAGGTCGAGCGGCCGCCACAGCGCCACCCAGCCGGCAACCACCAGCCCGTCGCGCAGCAGCCCGCGCAGCAGCCCGCCCTCGCCCGGCAGCACCTCGATCACCGCCGCCAGCAGCAGGCAGGCGAGGATGAATCCCGCCGCCAGTGCCAGCGTCTGCAGACCCTCCCGCCGCAGCGCCGCCTGCCGCAGCCGATTGTCCTCGCGCCGCACCGCGCAGTAGCGCCGCACGCCGGGCTCGATCCGCCCCGCCGCCTCTTCCGTCCCGGCCGGAACCTGCACCGTCAGCCGCGCCGCCGCCCGCTGCCGCGCCGTCAGCGCCCCGACCGCCTCGAACACCCGGTCGATCCCGCGCTCGAGCGCAAACCCCGGCGCCAGCGGTTCCTCCGGCGGCGTCTCGAACATGGCCTCCGGCCGCGCCAGCTCCAGCACGATTTCGTCCCCTCCCGCCATCGCGGCCTCCGTTCTTCGCGGGCGCAACAGGCTTGCACCGCCGCCCTGCCCCTCTATAACCACGCCAATTTGCCGACGGGCGAATCCGATCTCGCGCCGCTCGCTCCCGGGTGGCGGACGATAGTTTGCAAGGTCCGACATGCCCAAGCGCACCGACATCCGCTCGATCCTGATCATCGGCGCGGGTCCCATCGTAATCGGCCAGGCCTGCGAGTTCGACTATTCCGGCGCCCAGGCCTGCAAGGCGCTGCGCGAGGAGGGCTACCGGGTCATCCTGGTCAACTCCAACCCCGCGACGATCATGACCGACCCGGAGATGGCCGACGCCACCTACATCGAGCCGATCACCCCCGAGGTCGTCGCCAAGATCATCGAGAAGGAGCGCCCCGACGCGCTCCTCCCCACGATGGGCGGCCAGACCGGCCTCAACACCGCCCTCGCGCTCGACGATGCCGGCGTGCTGGCGAAGTTCGGCGTCGAGCTGATCGGCGCCAAGCGTGCGGCGATCGAGATGGCCGAGGACCGGCAGCTCTTCCGCGAGGCGATGGAGCGGATCGGCCTCGAGAACCCCAAGGCCACCATCGTCACCACCATGGCCGAGGCGATGGCCGCGATCGAGTACGTCGGCCTCCCCGCGATCATCCGCCCCGCCTTCACCCTCGGCGGCACCGGCGGCGGCGTCGCCTACAACCGCGAGGACTACGAGCGCATCTGCAAGACCGGCCTCGACGCCTCGCCCGTCTCGCAGATCCTCATCGACGAGTCGCTCCTCGGCTGGAAGGAGTTCGAGATGGAGGTGGTCCGCGACAAGGCGGACAACTGCATCATCGTCTGCTCGATCGAGAACGTCGACCCGATGGGCGTCCACACCGGCGATTCCATCACCGTCGCCCCGGCGCTGACCCTGACCGACAAGGAATACCAGGTCATGCGCAACGCCTCGATCGCGGTCCTGCGCGAGATCGGCGTCGAGACCGGCGGCTCCAACGTCCAGTTCGCCGTCCAGCCCGAGACCGGCCGCCTCGTCGTCATCGAGATGAACCCCCGCGTCTCCCGCTCATCCGCGCTGGCCTCCAAGGCCACCGGCTTCCCGATCGCCAAGATCGCCGCGAAGCTCGCCGTCGGCTACACGCTGGACGAGCTCGACAACGACATCACCCAGGTGACGCCGGCCTCCTTCGAGCCGACGATCGACTACGTCGTCACCAAGATCCCCCGCTTCGCCTTCGAGAAGTTCCCCGGCGCCGAGCCCCTCCTCACCACCGCGATGAAGTCGGTTGGCGAAGCGATGGCCATCGGCCGCACCTTTCACGAGTCGGTCCAGAAGGCCCTCTGCTCCCTGGAGACCGGCCTCACCGGCTTCGACGACATCGACATCCCCGGTGCGACTGGCCCCGACGCCAAGGCCACCATCATCCGCGCCCTCTCCCAGCAGACCCCCGACCGCCTCCGCCTAGCCGCCCAGGCGATGCGCCACGGCCTCACCGACGACGAGATCCACGCCGTCACCAAATACGACCCCTGGTTCCTCGCCCGCATCCGCGAGATCGTCGACGAGGAGACCCGCCTCCGCGAAACCGGCCTCCCCCGCGAGCCGCACGCGCTCCGCCGCCTGAAGCAGCTCGGCTTCTCCGACGCCCGCCTCGCCACCCTCACCGCCCGCACCGAATCCTCCGTCCGCGCCGAGCGCCAGCGCCACGGCGTCCGCCCGGTCTTCAAGCGCATCGACACCTGCGGCGCCGAGTTCGAGGCCCAGACCCCCTACATGTACTCGACCTACGAGGTCGAGCACGGCGGCTTCACCGAGGACGAATCCCGCCCCACCGCCGCCAGGAAGGTCGTCATCCTCGGCGGCGGCCCCAACCGCATCGGCCAGGGCATCGAGTTCGACTACTGCTGCTGCCACGCCTGCTTCGCGCTCACGAAAGCCGGCTACGAGACCATCATGGTCAACTGCAACCCCGAGACCGTCTCCACCGACTACGACACCTCCGACCGCCTCTACTTCGAGCCCCTGACGCTCGAGCACGTCCTCGAGATCCTCCGCGTCGAGCAGGAGAACGGCACCCTGCACGGCGTCATCGTCCAGTTCGGCGGCCAGACCCCCCTGAAACTCGCCAACGCCCTCCACGACGCCGGCATCCCGATCCTCGGCACCACGCCGGACGCCATCGACCTCGCCGAGGACCGCGAGCGCTTCCAGGCGCTCCTCCACCGCCTCGGCCTCCGCCAGCCCGACAACGGCATCGCCCGCTCCCCCGCCGAGGCCCAGGCCGTCGCCAGGCGCATCGGCTACCCCCTCGTCATCCGCCCGAGCTACGTCCTCGGCGGCCGCGCCATGGAGATCGTCCGCGACGACGCCCAGCTCGCCCGCTACATCCGCGACGCCGTGCAAGTGTCGGGCGACACGCCCGTCCTCCTCGACCGCTACCTCTCGAACGCCATCGAGGTCGACGTCGACGCCCTCTCCGACGGCACCGACGTCCATATCGCCGGCGTGATGGAGCACATCGAGGAAGCCGGCGTCCACTCCGGCGACAGCGCCTGCTCGCTCCCCCCCTACTCCCTCGACGACGTCACCATCGACGCCCTCAAGCGCCAGACCGAATCCATGGCCCTCGCCCTCGGCGTCGTCGGCCTGATGAACGTCCAGTTCGCCATCCAGGACGGCGACATCTACGTCCTCGAGGTCAACCCGCGCGCCAGCCGCACCGTCCCCTTCGTGGCGAAAGCCACCGACAGCGCCATCGCCGCCATCGCCGCCCGCGTCATGGCCGGCGAGCCGCTCGCGTCCTTCCCCCTGCGCCCCCGCTACCCCAAGGGCACCGGCCCCGACGACCCCCTCCCCTTCGCCGACCCCCTGACCCTCGCCGACCCCGACATGCCCTGGTTCTCGGTCAAGGAGGCGGTGATGCCCTTCAACCGCTTCCCCGGCGTCGACACCCTCCTCGGCCCCGAGATGCGCTCGACCGGCGAGGTCATGGGCTGGGACCGCTCCTTCCCCCGCGCCTTCCTGAAAGCCCAGCTCGGCGCCGGCACCGCTCTCCCCACGGCCGGCACCCTCTTCGTCTCCGTCAAGGAAGGCGACAAGACCGAGGTCCTGCTCGAAGCCGCCCGCATCATGCACGCCCTCGGCTTCTCGATCCTCGCCACCGACGGCACCCAGCGCTTCCTCGCGTCCCACGCCATCCCCGCCACCCGCGTCAACAAGGTCTACGAAGGCCGCCCCCACATCGTCGACACCTTGAAGGACGGCGGGGTCCAGATCGTCTTCAACACCACCGAAGGCACCCAGTCGATCGCCGACAGCCGCGCGATCCGCTCGCTGACGCTCTCGGGGAAGATCCCGTACTACACCACCGCGGCTGGCGCGCGTGCAGCGGCGCTGGCGATGCGGGATCGGCTGGAGGGGGACTTACGGGTGCGGTCGCTGCAGGGCTAACCAGCAATATGCAGATCTGCTGCGCTGGGCACTCCCCAGACAACCATGCGATCCTTAGGGGTCAGGCCAGTCGTCTTTCGAGAGACCCACCCTAAGAAGTCATGGATTTTCTTCGCAATCTCCTCATCGACGCGGCGGAACTGGTCTATCTGATTGCAGAACTTAAACGCTCTCTCCCAACCATACACTTGCCGCCCCACGCGAGCGATTGCGCCGGACTGAGTGCTATCGGCGGCCAAGTTGGCCCGCTTGGAGAGAAAGCAGCCAATATCAGCCTTGGCGCTGCTAAGCGTATTATCAACGTCAGCCAATAGGTTTTTGACCGACCGCGAGCTCGGAACGCACTTGTTAGGCTGTATATCGCAACCAAGAAACAGAAAGCCGTCGGCACATTTACCCTTGGCGCACTTGCTTTCATCTTCATACAAGGACAAGCCCATCTCAGAAAGAGTCTCTTGCGCGTAGCGCACAGCCGCGTCTAAGGAGCGATAATTGTCCGCAAGTATGAATAGATCATCAATGTATCTTATGACATCGACGCCCATGAGGCTTAGTTGCTTGTCGAATTCAAACAGCAGTATATTCCCCGCGAAGGCAGACAGAGATGATCCCTGCGGGACACCCAATCCGCCCTTAGGAAATATTTCAGTGTACCCAGCCAGTTGAGAGGGATTGGAGAGCTCTACCTGAACGGCCTCCTCGAAAAAGCACGCGAGTTCATGATCCCTCGTTTCCGCCTCAATAAATTCCTTGACCCTCGGGACCGGAATCTTTGTGAAGAATGCCTTTATATCTGACTGAAAGTAGACTTGACGACCATTCGCCATAAATTGCATTGCGGATCTCACGCCTACGTTCACGCCCCCATACGGGCGTAGGAGACCGCCAATTCCAATCTTGGAGCGGGAGACGTGGTTGATCTTTCCTAACCTCTCGTCGAAGACCATCTCGTATTTTGGGAATTTGGCTTTCGGATCTAAAATACGTCGAGGCTGAAGCACCTGAAGTAGAGCACGCTGGACAACGCGATCAGAAACACGACCAACCACAAGAGGTCTAGGAGACTTCCCGAGCGCCTCTCTTGCATTCTTATCCTTCAATACCCCCCGGACGGGCGAGAACGAATACTTGCCAGAATTGAGTTTGCCATAGATAGACCTTAGCTCGGAGTGGTCTCTGTGAGCAAAGACGGCTGCGTCCCCGCGGACCTCGGGAGAGGCCGATGCTTGAGCGCTGCGCTTTACGTGCTTCCAGGCACTGAATAAGTTGTGGCTCTTTCTAAGATCGCGAAGCAGGACGCTCATTTCTGCGGCAGGGTCCCTCGGTTAGCACCTTCCCAGCCGTTGACGTCGGTTGTCCGAAGCGCACGGCATGGCCGCCACGACTTGAACCTCGGCGGAGAACTCCACCTTGGCGCTCCCGCCCAGCAACTAGATCGACGTGCTCAACGACACGCCCATCACCGCCGCCGAGACGAAGACGGACACTGCGGCCACCCAGGCGACTAGACGGCCGGAAAAGCGGCCCCGAAGGGCCGGTGCTTTGCTCTCAACACGCATTCTCGCAGGCTCCACCATAGCAGGTTTTTGTCCACGTCAAGCGTCTTCAAGCCTCCGGCGACCCGGCACGATTTAAGCGTACTAGCCGCCAGAGGGACCCGCGCGCGAGCGGCGCTTACGGCTTCCTGCCCAACGGCCGGGCGTCGGTTGTCCGAAGCGCACGGCATGGCCGCCACGACTTGAACCTCGGCGGAGAACTCCACCTTGGCGCTCCCGCCCAGCAACTCGATCGACGTGCTCAACGACACGCCCATCACCGCCGCCGAGACGAAGACGGACCCCCGTTCTATATTGTAGCCCTCGGGGCGCCGTCAACTAGATCTTGCGCGGCTCGGCACGTTCGCGCGTCTCGGTGGGAGCCTGGCACGACATATTGTTCACGCCACCTCGCCCCCGACCCGCCGCCGGTCCCCGCGCCCGGCGAGGAGGCCCTCGACCGAGACGTCCTCGTCCAGCGCCGCCCAATGGCTCCCGAACGGGCTGATCTCGAACCCTTCCCGCTCCGCCGGCGCCGCCTGCGCCAGCCGCGGGAACCAGCCGAGCGGCACCCCGATCACCCGCCCGTCCGCCAGCCCGACCCACATCCGCCCGCCCTCGAAGCGGACCGTCTCAGCCGACATACTCAAACCGCGCCCGTCCCCCGTTGCGCCGATACCACGATCTGGTACCATCCCCCCATGACCAAGAACACCTCCATCACCCTCGGCGGCCGCTTCGCCTCGGCGAGCGAGGTGGTCCGCGCCGGCCTCCGCCTGCTCGAGGAGCACGAGGAGCGCCTCGCCGCCCTGCGCGCCGCCCTCGCCGAGGGCGAGGCCAGCGGCCCGGCCGAGCCCTTCGACTTCGATGCCTTCATCGAGGCCAGACTCGCGCAGTCCGCTTGACCGCCTTGATCCTTCGCCCTCGGGCGATCCGGGACCTCGGCCAGATCTGGGACTACACCCCCGAACGCTGGGGCACAGCACAGGCGAAGCGCCACGTCCGGGCGATCCGCGACACCTGCACCCTGCTTGCAAGCGGCGAGCTCTCGGGCACCGACGCCTCCGACATCACCCCCGGCTACCGCCGGATCAGCTCCGGCCGCCACATCATCTTCTTCCGCCAGCCGCCGGGCGCCGGCATCGAGATCGTCCGCATCCTCCACGAGCGCATGGACGCCCGCAACCACCTCGGTTGAACAAACGCGGGGTGGCCTCCCGGCGCTCCGCCTCGCCCCCGACCCGCCGCCGGTCCCGCGCCCCGCGGAGCCCCTCCACCGAAGCTTCCTCGTCCGGCGCCTCCCGATGGATCCCGAACCGGCCGGTCCCGAACTGCTGCCGCTCCGCCGGCGCCGCAAGCACACGATCGGCCAGGTCGGGCGCCTCGGCGCGCGGCGCGGTCGCCCTCACCGCCCGGTCAGCCGCCGGTGCCGCCAGTCGTAGTCGCGCTCGGTCGCGATCTCCTTCGACTGCACCGAAAGCATGAAGACGCGGAGCACGTGGTTGATCCGTTCGTGCCAGCCATCGCCGGTCAGCCGGAACCAGTTCACCATGCCGGCGTCGAGGCTGGCGGTGATCCTCGTCCTGCGCCGCCGCACCGGCACCTGCTCGAAGGAAAACCACTTGTCCGGCAGGAGCTTGAGCTTCAGCCAGGCCTGCTCGACGTAGATCTCCGTCTCGAGCAGCACCCGCGTCACCTCGGGGTCCGGGTGGCGCTTCGCATCGCCGCCCGCCATGGGGCTACCGCTTCCCGGCGGCGCCGGCCTCGCGCTCGCGCGCGATGACCGACAGCATCCAGCTCTTCAGCGCATAGTCGATCCGCGCCTGGTAGCCGAGCCCCATCGCCCGGAAGAACCTCACGACGTCGGCGTCGAGCTTCAGGGTCAGCTTGGTCCGCCGCCCGGGCGCCGGCGCGATCCCCGCCGCGGGCGGGATCACCCCGGGCCGCTGGCGGACGCAGCCCCACCAGGCCTTCATCTGCGCCAGCTCCCTGACGAGCTCGGCATAGGCGGCCCGCTCGCGCAGGCTGCGGCCCTCGTCGTTCGGGTGCTTCGGTTCGGCCATGCGGGTCCTCCGGGGTCGAGTCGCGACGCGCCATCCTGCCGCGGAACCGCTAAAATTCTCCTCAAATCGTATGGCCGGTTTCTGTACGCCTTCCATACCGGTTCCGCACACCGCAACCCCCTGTTTCCCAATGGACAATCGCCCGCGTCGGGGGCACCCTCGCGCCGATGCAGCCGCCCGACTTCTTCCCCCGCAACCGCCTCGACGCCGTCACCGACGGCGTCCTCGCGATCACCATGACGCTGCTCGTCCTCTCCCTCGACGTCCCCGACACCCTCCCCACCGGCCTCTGGCCGGCGCTCGTCGAGCTGCGGCCGAAGCTCTTCTCCTGGCTGATCAGCTTCCTCATCCTCGCGCAGTTCTGGGTCACCCAGGTCCGCGCCATGCGCGACGTCGAGCATATCGATTCCGGCCTTTTCCGGATCGTCGTGCTCTGGCTCGCCTGCATCAGCCTCCTGCCCTTCGCGAGCTCGCTGATCGGCGTGCATCCGAATTATCTCGGCTCGCACATAGTTTATGCGGTAAACCTCATCTGCGTGGAGCTGGCGGTGATCTGGCGCAGCTGGTACCTGCATCGCCACCCGACGCTCTTCGCGCCCGGCGCCGACGCCCGGTCCGCCGAGCTCTGGTTCCGTCCGCTCGCGGTCGCCGGCTGCGCCACGCTCAGCATCGCGATCGCCACCCTTTGGTCGTCGCGCGATTCCTCGCTCGGCTACCTGCTGCTGTTTCCGCTCGTCCTCTGGTGGGAGCGCCGCCCCTAGGCCGCCGCCAGCAGCCGCGGGTCACCCGCCGCCGCTAGGAATTCGCCGACCCGGTGGCCCGCGAGCATCAGCGCCACCCCCGCCGCGATCCCCCGCCGGTCGATCGCCACCACCCGCCCCGCCAGCGCCTCGAACCCCGCCCAATCCCTCGGCACCACCGGCGGCAGCCCGCCCCGCGCCAGCAGGTAGCACGCCAGAAGCAGCGCCGTCCGCTGGTTGCCCTCGACGAAAAGCTGAGGCGTGCTGACCACTTGCACGAACGCCCCGGCCGCCAGCGCCCGCGCCGGGCGGCCAGCGTTGCGCAGGTACCAGGCGTGCAGCTCGCCGAAGCCGCCCGCCTCGCCGCCGTCGTAGAACCGCCGCTCGGTCGCGGCGAGGTGGGTCGCGAACTGCTGCCGCCGCTCCGGCGTGATCCCCACCAGCACCCGGTGGTTCAGCTCCAGGAGGTGCCCCGACTCGCCGTAGGCGAAAAGGTCGATCCGCTCCCCGAGCAGACGGTCGACGTACCGATAGCCCTCGAGAAACCGGCGCGTCTCGTCAGCGGCAAGGCACGCACCGGCCTCGGTCGGCGCGCCGCCGGCCAGCACCGCCGCGACCGCCCCGAGGTCGAGGCGCGCCCAAGCATCGGCCGCAGTGGCTTCGCCAACCAGTCTGATCAAAGCCTTGTCCGGGTCAACTGAACTCGCCGCTCACGTAGCGGCGGGTCAGGTCCTCGCGCGGGTCGTTGAAGATCTGCTCGGTCGGGCCAGCCTCGCAGAGAAAGCCGGTCCGGCCGCTCTTCGAGATATCGACCGAGAAGAAGGCGGTCGTGTCGGCGACGCGCATCGCCTGCTGCATGTTGTGGGTGACGATCGCGACCGTATAGTCCTTCTTCAGGTCGAGCATCAGCTCCTCGATGATCCGCGTCGCGATCGGGTCGAGCGCCGAGCAGGGCTCGTCCATCAGCAGCACCGTCGGCTCGGTGGCGATCGCCCGCGCGATGCAGAGCCGCTGCTGCTGGCCGCCGGAGAGCGCCAGCCCGTTCTGCTTCAGCTTGTCCTTGACCTCGTCCCAGAGCCCGGCGCGGCGCAGCGCGTACTCGACGCGCTGCTGGTAGTCTCCGCGGTAGCGGTTGAGCCGCAGCCCGAAGGCCACGTTCTCGAAGATCGACATCGAAAAGGGGTTCGGCTGCTGGAACACCATGCCGATGTGGCGCCGGACAACGACCGGGTCGATGTTCTTGGCGTAAATGTCCTGGCCGAGGAACTGCACGTGGCCCTCGAGCCGGAACGTCGCGATCAGGTCGTTCATCCGGTTAAGGCTGCGCAGCACCGTCGACTTGCCGCACCCCGACGGGCCGATGAAGCCGGTGATCCTGTTCTTCTCGATCGGGATGTGGGTGTCGCGGACTGCGAGGAAACTGCCGTAGTAGATGCGGTCGATCCGGGCGTCGATCGCCGGCGCGGCCTGCTCCCGCGGCACTTCCCGCACGGCGGTTTTGGCTTTTTCGAGTACGGCCATCGTGATGGTCCCCCTATGCGGAACGGTCAGACCCGGCGCGCGCTGATGAGGCGCGCGAGGATGTTGAAGGTGAGCACGATCAGCACCAGTACCAGCGAGGCCGCCCAGGCGAGCTCAATCTGGTTCGGGAACGGCATGCCCGAGAAGTTGTAGATGAGGATCGCGAGCGAGGCGGTGGGTTCGCGGAAGCTGCCGATCCAATAGTTGGAGAAGAGCGCCGTGAAGAGGAGCGGCGCCGAGTTGCCCGCCGCGCCCGCCACCCCCAGCATGACGCCGGTCAGGATCCCGGGCATCGCGGTCGGCAGAACAACCTTGAAGATCGCCTGCGTCTCGGTGCAACCCATGCCGTGCGCGGCGTCCTTCATCCGCTGCGGCACCATGCGCACCGCCTGCTCGGCGGTCAGCATCACGGTCGGCAGCATCAGGACGGCGAGCGCGACGCCGCCGGCCAGGGCGGAGTAGGTTCCCATCGCGAGCACGAGCCAGGCGTAGACGAAGACGCCGGCGAGGATCGACGGGAAGCCGGTCAGGACCTTGGCGACGAAGCGGGTCACGTCGGCGAGCCGGCTCTCGGGGGCAATTTCCCCGAGGAAGACACCGCCGAGGATGCCGAACGGCACCGAGATCAGCGAGGCGATCGCCACCATCACGACGGTGCCGAGGATCGCATTCCCGAAGCCGCCGCCGGGCTCGAAGCCGGCGGGCGGGAGCTGGGTGAAGAGCTCGAGCGACAGCCGCGCGCCGCCCTTCGCCGCCAGCATGTAGAGGACCGACAGGAGCGGGACCGCCGCGAGCAGCGCGACGACCCAGAGCAGCACCGTCAGCACGGTGTTCCGGAGCGAACGCCGGTCGGTGAACGAATGGCGCAGGTCCGGCACGTCCGGCGCCTGGCCGGTTGCGATCGCTGCGAGATCGGAAGCGGTCGCCATCAGGTCACCTTCTGTTGCGCGGAGAGCGCCATGATCAGCGTCCCGACGACGTTCACGACGAGCGAGATCAGCAGGAGCACGATTGCCGCGTACATCAGCGCCTCGACCTCGGCGCCGCTGGCCTCGGGAAACTGCGAGGCGAGGAGCGAGGCGAGCGTGTTCGCCGGCGAGAACAGCGACCAGCTGATCTGGTTCGAGTTGCCGATCAGCATCGCCAGCGCCATCGTCTCGCCCAGCGCGCGCCCGAAGCCGAGCACGAGCGAGGCGAAGATGCCGCTCTTGGCCGTCGGCAGCATCACCTTCATGATTGCCTCCCAGCGGGTCGTGCCCATGCCGTAGGCGGCTTCCTTTACCTTGTAGGGAATGAGGGTGAAGGCGTCCTGGCTGATCGCGGCGACGGTCGGCAGCACCATGATCGCGAGGACGATGACGGCCGGCGCCATGCCGGGGCCGGCGAGAGTGGTCGAGAACAGCGGGATGAAGCCGAAGTGGGCGTGCAGGAACTCGGCGACGGGCCGCAGCGCCGGGATCACCACGTAGATGCCCCAGAGGCCGTAGACCACCGACGGGATCGCCGCCAGCATCTCGATGATCGTGCGGAAGATCCGCGCGAGGCGGGCGTCGAGGAAGTCCTGGGTCAGGAAGATCGCGACGGCGACGCCGAAGAAGGCGGCGATGGCGAGCGCCAGGATCGAGCTGTAGAGCGTGCCCCAGATCTCGGCCAGGATGCCGAACTGGCCTCGCGCCGGATCCCAGACCGCATTGCCGAGGAAGCCGAGGCCGTAGTTGGCGATCGCCGGCCGCGCCTGCCCGCCGATCTTCCACATGATGAAGGCGAAGAGCACGAGCAGCAGCGCCCCGGAGGCAAAGGCAAAGGCGCGGAAGGCGCGGTCGGCGACGATCTCGCCCTTTGCCGGCGGGCGCGAGATGCCCGCGCCGCCTGGCTCGCGCAGATCGGTCAGGCTTAGGCTCATTTCCAGTGGCCTCTCTTCACATGGATCGCCGGCGCCGCGGGGCGGCGCCGGCTGGTATGCTTGACTCTGGGCGCCGTCAGGAGCCGGCGCCGATCTTCTGGGCCGCAGCGCGCACCTGCTCCACCACCGCCTCGGGCATCGGGATGTAGCCGAGGCTTTCCGCCATCGCCTGGCCGTCGGTCAGCCCGTACTCAACCATCTTCTTGATCGCGTCGACCTTCGCCGGATCCTGGCCGTCGTTGTAGAAAAGCATCCAGGTGAAGGTCGCGATCGGGTAGGCGTCGGCACCGTCGGGGTCGGTGATGAAGGCACGCATGTGGTCGTCGAACTTGGCGCTGGCCAGCGCCGCGGCACCCCCCGCGCCCCCGGCGGCCTCGAAATTCCCGGACTTGTTCTCGAGCACCGCCATCGGCGTGTTGGTCAGCTTCGCGTAGCCGTACTCGACGTAGCCGATGGCGCCCGGCGTCTGCATGATCGTCGCAGTCACGCCGTCGTTCTTAGGCGCCTTGATGATCTTGTCGGAGCTCTGCCACTGCACGGACGTCCCGGCACCGGGGCCTGCCTTGAAGTCCTCGCTGATCGCGGCGAGGTGGCTCGTGAAGTTGAACGAGGTCCCGGAGGCGTCCGAGCGCACGACAACTGTGATCGGAGTATCGGGCAGTGTCACGCCCGGGTTCGCGGCGGCGATTCGCGGGTCGTTCCAGCTGGTGATCTTGCCGAGGAAGATGTCGGGATAGACGTCCCGCGGCAGCTTCAGCTCGGAGACGCCCGGCAGGTTGTAGGCGAGAACGATCTCGCCCGCGGTCATCGGCAGGAGGACGACGCCCTGCTTCACCTTGGCGATGTCCTCATCCTTCATCGCCGCGTCCGAGGCGGCGAAGTCCACGACTCCATTGATGAAATCCTGGATGCCCGCACCCGAACCCTTGGACTGGTAGTCGACGGTGATGCCGTCGGACTTGCCGCTGAAGTCCTTGAACCAGGCGGAGTAGAGCGGGAAAGGGAAGCTCGCCCCCGAGCCGGTCAGCCGCACGTCGGCCGCGGCGAGCGGCGAGGCCAGAGCGATCGCGGCGGCCGCCGCGATGCCTGCAAAAAGTCTGCGCATGGGATTCCCCAGAAGTTTCCGAAACTCACGTTGCGGCGCAACCTGCCCGGTTTCTGTGACGGAATTTTGACGGATCTTAACGATTCTCGCCTCGCGTCGACGGGGCGGATCGCAACTCGCTCCGGCGCATGGGAAAATTCCCGTAGGCACGGCCGCCGTCGTGGTCTAGAACCGGATCAGGGGCGCCGGCGGGGAGGCCGGCGCGATTGGACGAGTGGGTTGGGGGGCGCCCGTCGGGGGCCATCCTTGTTCGCCGATGAGAATTCCGGAATCCGATTTCCTGGCGAGTCTTCCGCGCCTTCGCCGTTACGCCCGCAGCCTTGCGCGGGATCCGGCCGAGGCGGACGAGCTCGTGCGCGAGAGCCTCGAGCGCGCGCTTTCGCGCGAGCACGCGTGGCCTGGGGAAAACGTGCCGGGCTGGCTTCTCGGCGTCATGACCGAGGTTTATCGCGGGCGCGGCCGGCGTGAGCGCGCCGGCCCGGAGCGTTCCGCCCCCGAGGCGGCCGGCTTCGAGCGCGCGCGGCTGGCGGTGGCGATCGAGCGGCTCTCGGCAGAGAACCGGGCGGTGCTGATGCTGGTGGTGGTCGAGGGGCTGAGCTACCCCGAGGTCGCGGTCATCCTCGACCTGCCGCTCGGCACGGTGATGTCGCGCCTCTACCGCGCCCGCGCCGCGCTCGCCGACACGCTGCGCAGCCACAACGTCGTGGCCTTCCGGCGGCGATGAGCGACCGGGCCGAGACCGAGGTGCCGCAGGCCGACCTCCACGCCTACGTGGACGGGCAGCTCGGTCCGACGCGGCGCAAGGCAATCGAGGGCTGGCTCGGCGAGCACCCGATGATCGCGGCCACCGTCGACGGCTGGCGCGCGCAGAACGCGGCCATCCGCGAGCTCTTCGAATCCGATGCGGACGCCGCCCAGGCTGCCGACGACTGGCGCCGCGTCCGAGCCCTGCGCGCACGGCTCGCCCGTCCGCGCCCGCGCTGGGTCGTCGGCGTCGCCACAGTAAGCGTCCTCGGCCTCGGCGCGGTCGCAGGGGCAGCCGCCGCGATCGGATGGTTCGAGACGCTGGAAGCGGCGCGCGCGGCCCCGTCGCTGACCCTGGCCTCGCGGGAGCTCTGGCAGGTCTACGCCAGCGACGTCGTTCACCCGGTCGAGATCGCCGGCGATCGCGAGGGCGAGCTGCTCGGCTGGCTGGGCAAGCGGCTCGGCTCGACGCTATCGGCGCCCGACCTGTCGCGGCTCGGGCTGCGGCTCCTCGGCGGCCGGCTTGTTCCCTACGCCGGCGCCTCCGGGGCGCTCCTCGTCTACGAAGACGGCGCCGGTCGCCGGCTCGGAGCGTTGATCGTGCGCGACGCCTCCGGCGCCTCCGAGCCCGACCGCCGCCTCGCCGATCGCGACGGAATAGCGACCGTCTCGTGGCGCGACGATGAACTCCGCTACGCCCTTTCCGCCCCGGTCCCGCGCGCCCGCCTGCTTGAGGTGGCGACGGCGTTCCGCGCCCAGCTCTGAAGAGGGCATCCAAAGGTCGCGAGCCACTGAAGGAGAATGATTTATCCTGGACGCATCAACCGGCTGACCATCGCCGGCAGCTCGTTCAGCAATCGTCAAGCCCCTTTTGTGGATGTCTGTGCCTCCGTCCCATTGCGGACGCTGCACTGACGAGCGCCAAGCTATCGTGCTGTTGCAATGACTTGCTGTTTCAACCGCATGCGTCCAACGAGCTAGAAGAACGCCGCGGCGTTCCGTTGCAGCACGACTTGGAGCGCGTAGAGCACCACGAGCAGCACCAGCGGCGACAGGTCGAGCCCGCCCATGTCCGGCAGCACCCTCCGGATCGGCCCGTAGATCGGCTCGAGCAGCCGGTTCAGACCGTCCCACACCGAGCGGACCAGCGGCTGGTGCCGGTTCAGCACGTTGAAGCCGATGAGCCAGCTCATCACCACGTGCGCGATCACGATGAACCAGACGATGTTTATGATGTAGAGCAGGATGATCACCAGCGATCCCATCGCGAACCCGTCCGTTGCCGTCGACGTCCGCTAGGTAATCCGCGCCGTCCCGGCCCGCAAGGCCCGCTCTCCCGTTGCGCGAGCCGAAGCTCCCTTCCCGGGCTTTGGCCCCGGCGGCGCGATCCCGAGCTCGCTCATCCGAGCGGCGAGACGCGGCGGAACCCCGCGGCAGCCGCAGCACGTCGCATGCTCGACGTGCCAGGCGATCCGCTCCGTCTCGGTCGCCCGTCGCGGCATGGGGTGGGTGCGGTGCCAGTCGCGGTTCATCGCGCCGTGTAGGCGCCGTCGATCAGGTGATAGCTGCCGTTGATGAAGCTCGCCCGCTCCGACAGCAGGAAGCACACGAGCTCCGACACCTCCTCCGACCTGCCGAGCCGCCCGATCGGGTGCAGCGCGATCAGGGCGTCGAATACGGCCTTGTCCAGGTTGGCGAGCAACGGCGTGTCAATGAAGGCCGGTCCGACCGCGTTGATCCGGATGCCGCGCGCAGCGTAGGTCAGCGACGCTTCCTGTGTCAGGCCCACCACTCCGTGCTTGGCCGCGACGTAGGCGGGCGCGTTCGGAAAGCCGGCCGACCCGAGGATCGAGCTCATGTGCACGATCGCCCCGCCGCCGGCGCGCTCCATCGCCGGGATCTCGTAGCGCATGCAGTAGAAGACGCTGTTGAGGTTGACGTCGATCACCTGCCGCCAGCCGTCGAGCGGATACTCTCCGACCGGCGCCGGGGGCCCGCCGATGCCGGCGTTGTTGACCGCGAGGTGCCGCGCGCCGAACTCCTTCTCGGCGAAGGCCACCATCGCCTCGACCCGGCCGGCATCGGCGACGTCGAGCGCGAACGGCTTTCCGCCGATCTCGTCCGCGACCTTCGCCGCCGGCTCGGCGTGCAGGTCCGCGACGACGACCTTCGCTCCCTCCGCAGCCAGCTGCCGCGCACACGCCGCCCCGATGCCCGACGCACCGCCGGTGACGATCGCGACCTTGCCGGCGAACTTCCCTGCCATGGCTCCCCCTTGCGCCACGTGTCTTCCGCCCAAGGAGCACCGGCCGTCATCGGGTTCAACCAGGGTCGTGCGGCGAGCCACATCCCGCTTGCCTGGTCGCCGCATCCGTGCAAGACACCGGGAAAAGGTTTTCCGCGTCGTTGCGGGAATTTAGGCCGCGAAGCGAATCGCGGCGGTCCGGGAGGAAAAGGATGAAGCTTTCCAGTGCCTTGAAGGCGGGCGTGCCGCTGTTCGCCGCCTCATTCCTCGCGTTGACGCCTATGGCGTTCGCCGAGACGCTGCAGATGTGGGTGCGCGAGAGCGCGGCCGATCCGGCGAAGCTGATGACCGACCTCTGGAACTCGAAGCACGACGACAAGATCGAGGTAACGGCGATCCCCGACAACCAGGTCGTGACCAAGCTCGCGACCAGCGTCCGCGCCGGCGACGCGCCGGACCTCATGTCCTTCGACCTGATCTACATGCCCGACTTCATGCGCGCGGGCTTCCTGACCGACCTGACCGACCAGCTCAAGGCTGACCCGAACTACGCCAACCACGTGCAGGCCTACAGGGACATCGCCACCTACGAGGACAAGATCTACGGCGTCGGCTTCACCCCGGACGTCTCGATCCTGGTCTGGAACAAGGCGCTCTTCCGCAAGGCCGGGCTCGACCCCGACACCCCGCCGAAGACGATCTACGAAATCCACGACATGGCGAAGAAGATCCGCGCCCTCGGCGGCGACGACTACGGCTTCTACTTCGCCGGCTCCTGCCCGGGCTGCAACATATTCGTCACCTCGCCCTTGATGGTTGCGGGCGGCGCCAAGATCCTGCCCAAGAACGGCGACGACCAGGCGCTCGAGGGCAAGGCCGTGCACGAGGTGCTCGACCAGTACCGGCAGATGTGGTCCGAGGGTCTGATCCCGGCCAGCGCGGAGACCGACACCGGCGCCAACTTCGTCTCCGCCTTCACCAACGGCAACGTCGGCATCACCGGCACCGGCGGCTTCCTCCTCTCGCTGATGCAGCGGCAGTTTCCCGACTTCGACTACGGCGTTACGCTCCTCCCGGGCCTCGAGCCCGGGCAGGTCTCGGGCTTCGTCGGCGGCGACGTCGTGGCGATCCCCAAGAGCTCGAAGAACGAGAAGATCGGCCGCGAGTTCGTGACGTGGGTCCTGAGCGACGAGGCACAGCTCGAAGGGCTTGCGAAGAACAAGATTCTGACAACGCGCACCGACCTTGCCGACAACGAGTACTTCAAGGACAACCCGAAAGTTCAGGCGACCGCCGCCGCCCTTAAGGCCGGCTACGTGCCCTGGGTCTTCCACTTCAACGACATGGTCAACTCCGACTCGAGCCCGTGGATCAACATGCTGCAACAGGCGATTTTCGACGGCGACGTTGACGGGGCGATCGAGCAGGCCCGCCAGCAGATGCTCGACATCGCCAGCCAGTAGCAGGCGGCTCCCGCGCCGGCCGGTCCGGCGCGGTCCCCTCGAAAGCTTCGGAGGCGGGATGCTCGCGAGCAACAACCGGTGGGTGGGGTTCCTCTATCTCATGCCCACGCTCCTTTTCGTCGCGGTCTTCGTTTTTTGGCCCCTGGTGCAGCTGGTGCTGATCTCGATGACGAGCGAGTCGCTGCTCGGCAGCGGCGCGTTCGTCGGCTTCGAGAACTACCTGCATGCCTTCAGCGACCGCTCGTTCTGGCAGGCCTTCTGGTTCACCGTCCGCTACACGCTCTGGATCACCCCGGTCCTGATCGGGCTGGGGTTCCTGCTCGCCCTGCTCGCCACGGTCGACCGCCCGATCGTGCGCCTCACCCGCGGCGTCGTCTTCCTGCCCGTCGTCATCGGCCTCGCGAGCTCGAGCCTGCTCTGGCTCTGGCTCTTCGACCAGCAGGTCGGGCTCCTGAACAAGATGCTGGTCGACCTCGGGCTGATCGACGCCCCGATGATCTTCTTCAACAGCGCCGGGATCGGCCTCTTTGCCGTAATCGTCTCGGTGGTTTGGAAGGTGGTCGGCTTCGGCATGATCATCATGCTCAGCGGCATCCAGTCGATCAACCACGAGGTGCTCGAGGCCGCGATGATCGACGGCGCGAGCTGGCGGCAGCGGGTCCGCCGCATCGTCCTGCCGCTCGCCGCGCGTTCGATCCTGCTCGCGACGCTGATCAGCGCGATCGGCTCGATGCTCGCCTTCGACCAGTTCTACCTGATGACCGGCGGCCGCCCGCGTGGGCAGACCTTCACCTCGGTCTACTGGATCTACCAGAACAGCTTCGTCTACTTCAAACTCGGCTACGGCGCCGCGCTCTCGGTCATCCTGATGGTGATCATCCTCGCCGCCTCGGCGGTGCAGATCACCCTCACCCGGCGGAAGGCCCGGGCATGACGGACGCGACGCTCGCCCGCCTCGACGCCGGCGGCTCGGCCGGGGCCGAGGTCGTCGGCGGCACCCGCCCCGCCCGCTGGCTGGTGGCGGCGCTCTGCGTCTTCCTGATCGCGCTGATGCTGCTGCCGCTCGTCCTCTCCTTCCTCGCCTCGATCAAGACCCCGGCCGAAGCGAGTGCCGTCCCGCCGCACTACCTTCCGCACACGCTCAGCCTCGACAACTACCGCGCCGTCGCCCATTACCAGGCGGGTCTCTGGACCTACGTCAGCAACAGCCTCGCGGTCGCGGCGCTGACGATCGCCTTCTGCCTCGTCCTCTCGGTTCCGGCCGGCTACGCGCTCGCCCGCTTCGCCATCCCGCTCAAGGAGGTCTGGTTCCTCCTGATCCTCGCCGGGATGATGATCCCCTACCAGGCGATGCTCACGCCGCTTTACCTGATGTTCTCGCATATCGGGCTGACCAACAGCCGCATCGGCCTCGCCATCGTCCACACGACCTTGCAGCTGCCGTTGTCGGTCTACCTGATGCGGAACAGCTTCGAGGCGATCCCGAAGGAGATCGAGGAGGCGAGCGTGATGGACGGCTGCTCCTCGCTGCAGAGCCTCCGCCGCGTCTTCCTGCCGCTGGTCCTGCCCGGGATGGTGACGGTGGCGCTCTTCGCCTTCATCACCTCCTGGAACGAGTTCATCGCCGCGCTCATCTTCATGAGCAAGGAGACGAGCTACACCGTGCCGGTGATGCTGACCGGCGTGCGCTCGGGCGATTTCGGGACGATTGACTGGGGCACGCTGCAGGCCGGCGTCGTGGTCTCGATCATCCCCTGCCTCCTCATCTACCTGCTGCTGCAGCGCTACTACATCGCGGGCCTCCTCAGCGGCGCGGTGAAATGAGCGAGGACGCCCCCTCCCGCCGCCGCCAGACGATCCGCGACGTGGCCGAGGCGGCAGGCGTCAGCATCGGCACCGTCTCGAAGGCGCTGAACAGGTCCGGCACCCTGCGCCAGGAAACCCGCGACCGCATTGTGCGCATCGCGACCGAGCTCGGCTTCCGCCCGAACGACCTCGCCCAGTCGCTCTTGCGCGGGCAGAGCTTCACGGTCGGAATGATCTCCAACGACAGTTTCGGCCGTTTCACGCTGCCGATCATGGAGGGGCTCGAGCGCGAACTGGCCGACCGCCGCATCGGCATCTTCATGTGCAATGCCACCGACGACCCCGCGCGCGAGCGCCAGCACATCGAGCAGCTCCTCGGCAAGCGGGTCGACGGGCTGATCTTCACCGCCCGCCGCGCCGACCGCCGCGCCGCGATCGGCGTGCCGCTCGGCGAACTGCCCGTCCTCTTCGTCTACTCGCACGGGCCCGACGACAGCGCCTTCTGCCTCGTCCCCGACGACGAGCAGGGCGCCCGCCTCGGCTCCGCCCACCTGGCGGCGCTCGGCCGCCGCCGCATCGCCCACCTCACGGGTCCGGAGCGGTTCGAGGCCGTCCGCCTACGTCGCGCCGGCTGGCGCGCCGCTCTCGCCGAGGCCGGCCTGCCCGAGGCGCCCTACCGGAGCGGCGCCTGGTCCGAGGCCTGGGGCCGGGAGGCCGCCCGTGCCGTATTCGCCGACCCCACGGACCGGCCGGACGCCGCCTTTGCCGGCAACGACCAGATCGCCCGTGGACTCCTGGACGGACTCCGCGACCTCGGCCTGCGCGTGCCCGAGGATGTCGCCGTCGTCGGCTTCGACAACTGGGACGTCATGGTCGAGGGCGCGCGGCCGCGGCTCTCCAGCGTCGACATGAACCTCTATGCCCTGGGCCAAGAGGCGGGCCGCCGGATCATGCGGATGATCGGCGGCGAGGAATTCCACGGCACGCTGCGCCTCCCCTGCACCCTCGCCGTGCGCGAGAGCTCCACCCCCGAAGGATCCCGCTGATGCGAACCTACACCCCGGTCGACTTCACCCGCGTTACGCTGACCGGCGCCTTCTGGCGCGAGCGGCTCGACACTGTACTCACCCGCACCATCCCGAGCCAATACGGCAAGCTCGAATCCGAGGGCCTGCTCGAGTCGCTCGTCCCCACCGCTCCGCCCCGGCCGCTGCGCATCCCGCGGCGGGCGAACGGCTTCACCACGCAGATCTTCTGGGACTCGGACATCGGCAAGTGGATCGAGGCGGCGAGCTACGCCCTGCGCCACCGCCGCGACGCGACGATCGAGGCGGAGATCGACGACATCGTCGACAAGCTCGAAGCCGCCCAGCTCCCCGACGGCTACCTCAACCTCTGGTACATCGCGCACGAGCCGCAGAACCGCTGGACCAACCTCCGAGACAACCACGAGCTCTACAACTGCGGCCACCTGCTCGAAGGCGCCATCGCCTACTTCCAGGCCACCGGCCGCAGGAAGATGCTCGACGTGATGGAGCGCTACCTCGACCACATCCGCGCCACCTTCGGCCGCGGCCCCGGCCAGAAGCGCGGCTACTGCGGGCACCAGGAGATCGAGATCGCCCTCGTGAAGCTCTACCGCCTGACCGGCGAGCGGAAGCAGCTCGACCTGGCCGCCTACTTCATCGACGAGCGTGGGCAGCAGCCGCACTACTTCGACGTCGAGCGCGACGCCCGCGGCGAGGCGCCCGGCCAGTTCGGCCAGGGTACCTACGAGTACAACCAGTCGCACCTGCCCGTCCGCGAGCAGACGAAGGTCGTCGGTCATGCGGTGCGCGCGATGTACATGTACGCCGCCATGGCCGACCTCGCGGCCGAGCTCGACGACGCGGGCCTTCGGCGGGCCTGCGAGGTGCTCTGGGCGGACGTCACCGCGACACGGATGTACGTCACTGGCGGGTTCGGCCCCTCGGCCTCGAACGAGGGCTTCACCGCCGACTACGACCTGCCGAACGACACCGCCTATGCCGAGACCTGCGCTTCGGTCGCCTTCATCTTCTGGGCGCAGCGGATGCTGAACCTCGATCTTGACGGCCGCTACGGCGATCTCCTCGAGAGGGCGCTCTACAACGGCGCGCTTTCCGGCCTGTCGCGCGACGGCGAGAACTACTTCTACGAGAACAAGCTCGAGAGCGACGGCAACCACCGCCGCTGGGCCTGGCATCCCTGCCCCTGCTGCACGATGAACGTCTCGCGCCTCGTCGCCTCGATCGGCGGCTACTTCTACTCCACCCGCCCCGGGGTCCTCGCCGTCCACCTCTACGGCGGCAACGAGGCCGCCCTCGAGGTGGACGGCCAGCCGGTGCGGATCACCGAAGAGAGCCGTTACCCCTGGTCCGGGCGGATCCGGATCACCGTGGCCCCGGAGGCGACCCAGCGCTTCGCCCTGCGCCTGCGCATCCCCGCCTGGGCCGAGGGCGCCACCGCCGCCGTTAACGGCGCCGCCGTTGCCGTCGCGCAGGCCGTGACCGACGGCTATCTCGACCTCACCCGCGACTGGACCCCCGGCGACGTCGTCGAGCTCGACCTGCCGATGCCGCCGGCGCGCCTCTACGCCAACCCCCGCGTGCGCGAGGACCTCGGCAAGGTGGCGCTCCGCCGCGGTCCCCTGGTCTACTGCCTCGAGCAGGCCGACAACGGCGCGACGCCGGTGCCGCAGCTCGCGCTCCCGCGCGACACCGGGCTCGCGGCCGAGGACCGCGACCTTTTCGACGGCATCGTGGCGATGACCGCCCGCGGCCGTGCTATCACCGGCGACTGGCGAGGCGACCTCTACCGCGACACGCCGCCGGAGGCCGGGCCCGCGACGCTGACCGCGATTCCCTACTTCCTCTGGGCCAACCGCGAGCCCGGCGCGATGGCCGTTTGGCTGCGCGAGGGCTAGCGGCATGCCGCACGTCGTGCTCGAGAACCTGCACAAACGCTTCGGCGCCGTCGAGGTGATCCGGGACCTCGGCCTCGCGGTCGAGGCAGGCGAGTTCTGGGCGCTCCTCGGTCCCTCCGGCTGCGGCAAATCCACGCTGCTCCGGATGATCGCCGGGCTCGAGACCGTCACCGCGGGGCGGGTCCTGATCGCCGGGCGCGATGTCACCCGCGTGCCGCCGGCGCGGCGGCAGATCGCGATGGTCTTCCAGTCCTACGCCCTCTACCCGCACATGACCGTGCGGCAGAACATCAGCTTCAGCCTCGACGTCGCGGGCTCGCCGAAGCGCGAGATCGCCGAGAAGGCCGACCGGGTCGCGGCGCTGCTGCAGCTCGACGCGCTGATGGACCGCAAGCCCGCCCAGCTCTCCGGCGGCCAGCGCCAGCGCGTCGCGATTGGCCGGGCGCTGGTCCGCGATCCCGAGGTCTTCCTCTTCGACGAGCCGCTTTCCAACCTGGACGCCAAGCTCCGGGTGCAGATGCGACTTGAGCTCGCCAAGCTCCACCAGGAGCTCGCGCGCACGATGATCTACGTGACCCACGACCAGGTCGAGGCGATGACGCTGGCGGACCGGGTCGTCGTTCTCGACCGCGGCCGGATCGCCCAGGTCGGCACCCCCCTCGACCTCTATCACCGCCCGGAGAACCGGTTCGTCGCCTCCTTCATCGGCTCGCCTGCGATGAACTTCCTCCCCGCCGCCCTCGTCAGCTCCGACGGACGCGTCGCCATGGTCGCGCCGACGGGGGGGACGCCGGTCACGGCCGACCTGCGCGGGCCGGTCGCCGCCGACCGCGTCGAGCTCGGCATTCGACCCGAGCACCTTGCCCGGGCCGAAGCGGGCAGCGCCGGCTCGGCACTCGACGGACGCATCGGCATGGTCGAGCACCTCGGCCACACGACCATGCTCTATGTCGACACCCCGGCCGGCCCCGTGGTGGTCGAGGACGACGGCGCCTCGCCCGCCCGTCCTGGCGATTCGACGGGCTTGGCCTTCGCGCCGGGCCGCATCCACCTCTTCGATGCCAACGGCCACGCCCTCTAGTCTAGCCACGAGCGGTCACCGAAACCCTTCCCTTTCGTCGGGTCCTGCGCGCGATGTATCCCCGGGGCGCGCCACCCAAAGGCGCCGCCGCGCCGGCCGGGCTCTCGACTACTCGAGTTTTGAGCGCGACTTGCAGGCCCGGTGGGGTCGGCTGTCGCGATCGCCGCGGGAGCGGGTGCCAGCCATCGTCTCAGCCGGAAAGGGTATGGATGCGGGCTTCCCAGGGGGCGAGGGTCGCCGCGTCGCCCGGTGCCGCGAGCGACCCTAGCAGCAGGTGACCGGCCGTCGGCAGCGGCGGCAACGGCAGAGGCTCGCGGGAGAAATTCATCAGCACGAGCACGCCGGCGCCGTCGATGATCCGCGCATGCGCCCAGAGGTGCGGGTGGTCCGGGGCGAGGTCACGGTAGTCGCCGTATACGAGTTCGGGCCGCCCCTTCCGTAGCGCGATCAGGCGGCCGTAGTGGTAATAGATCGAATCCCGGTCGGCCCGGGCGGCAGCGGCGTTGACGTGGCCCGCGTCGGGGTTGACCGCGAACCAAGGCGTGCCGGTGGTGAAGCCGGCGTTGGGTCCGGCGTCCCACTGCACCGGCGTGCGGGCATGGTCGCGCCCGGTCCGCGCGAGATGGAACAGGAACTCCTCGGCCGGTACCCGGCCCGTCGCCACTTCGGCCGCCCAGGCGTTCCGCGCCTCGATGTCGTCGAAGTCGTCGAGACCGCGCAGCGGCTTGTTGACCATGCCGATCTCGTCGCCCTGGTAGACGAAGGGCGTGCCCTTCAGCGTCAGCAGCAGCGTCGCCAGCACCTTGGCCGAAGGGGCGCGCCACGGCTCGGCGTCGTCGCCGAAGTGGGAGACGAGCCGCGGGTTGTCGTGGTTCGACAGGCAGACGGTGCGCCAGGTGTGCGGGCCCATGGCGGCGTCCTGTCGGCTGAAGACGCGCTTGAGCTCGGGCAGCGTCCAGGCCCGCCAGCGCCAGCCCTCGCCGCGGTCGATGCGAACGGCGTCGAAGTGGATCAGCATGTCGAGCTCGCCGCGGCGGTCGTCGGTCAGGAGGCACGCCTCTTCAAAGCCGACCCCAAAGGCCTCGCCGATCGTCACGGCGCCATATGGTGCAAGCACCTCGCGGCGGAGCTCGGAGAGGTACCCGTGCAGCTTCGGGTCGCCCGCGTGGTAGAACTCGGGCGCGGCGCGATGCACCTCGGGATAGTTGGGGAGCGCAGGGTCCTTGGCGATGAACGGGATCACGTCCATGCGGAACCCGTCGACGCCCTTGTCGAGCCAGAACCGCATCAGCTCGCCGATCTCGGCGCGCACCTCCCGATTCTCCCAGTTCAGGTCGGGCTGCCCCTCCGCGAAGAGATGCATGTAGTACTCGCCCGTCTCGTCGTCCCGCTTCCAGGCGGAACCGGAGAAGAAGGAGCGCCAGTCGTTGGGCGGGCCACCGTCGCGACCGGGGTGCCAGATGTAGAAGTCGCGCCGGGGACTGTCCTTCGAGGCTCGGCTCTCGACGAACCAGGCGTGCTCGTCGCTGGTGTGGTTGACCACGAGATCGAGGATCAGCCGCATCCCGCTCGCCTTGACGCCTGCGAGCAGGGCATCGAAGTCGGCCATGGTGCCGAATTCGGGGTTCACCTTGCGGTAGTCCCGAATGTCGTAGCCGTTGTCGACCATTGGCGAGTCGAAGTGCGGGCTGAGCCACACGGCGTCGATCCCGAGACCGGCGATGTGGTCGAGCCGATCGATGATGCCGCGCAGGTCGCCGATCCCGTCGCCGTCCGCGTCCATGAAGGAGCGCGGCCAGACCTGGTAAATCACCGCCTCCTTCCACCAGGCCTTCGCCTGGCCGTTGATCGTCTCGGTCCGCATCTGCCTGCCTCCCGGCGCGCGGCATCACAGCCGCGAACCGTGGCTTTCGCAAGCGGAATGGGCCCTCGGGCCGCGTTCTGAGTAGGCGAACTTGCGAGTTCCGCAAGTCCATGGAATAGGACGCGGCAGTTGCGGGGGCTGGCGGAGAGTCGAGATGGAACTGCGCGAAGCCCTTACCTTCGATGACGTGCTCCTGGTGCCGGGCGCTTCCGAGGTGCTGCCGGCCACGGCGGATACCCGCACCCGGCTGACCCGCGAGGTGGCGCTCAACATCCCGCTGATATCGGCGGCAATGGACACCGTCACCGAGGCGAGGATGGCGATCGCGATGGCGCAGGCCGGCGGGATCGGCGTCATCCACCGCAACCTCGACCTCGAGGCGCAGGCGGCCGAGGTGCAGCGCGTGAAGCGCTTTGTGTCCGGCGTCGTCTACGCGCCGGTGACACTAAGGCCGGACCAGACCCTTGCCGACGCCAAGGGGCTGATGGACCGATACCGGATCACCGGCTTCCCGGTGGTCGATGCCGCGGGGGTCGTCCTCGGTATTGTGACCAACCGCGACATGCGCTTCGCGAGCGACGACCGGACGCCGGTCAGTGCGATGATGACGAAGGACAACCTCGCCATGCTGCGCGAGCCCGCCGATCTCGGCGAGGCCAAGGGCATGATGCAGGAGCGGCGGATCGAGAAGCTGCTGGTGGTTGACGAGGGCGGCCGGCTGACCGGTCTCCTGACGCTGAAGGACACCGAGCAGGCGGTGCTGAATCCTCTCGCGGCCAAGGACGAGCTCGGGCGGCTGCGCGTCGCGGCGGCATCGACGGTCGGGGATGCGGGGTTCGAGCGCTCGGTCGCCCTCGTCGACGCCGGCGTTGACGTCGTAGTGATCGACACCGCGCACGGGCACTCGAAAGGAGTCGCCGACGCGGTCGATCGGCTGAAGCGCCACTCGAACCGCGTCCAGATCGTCGCCGGCAACGTCGCGACGGCCGAGGCGACACGTGCGCTGATCGACGCCGGTGCCGATGCGGTGAAGGTCGGCATCGGCCCCGGCTCCATCTGCACCACCCGCATCGTCGCCGGCGTCGGCGTTCCCCAGATGACCGCGATCCTCGACTGCGCCGGCGAGGCGGGGCGAACCGGCCATCCGGTGATCGCCGACGGCGGGATCAAGTTCTCCGGCGACTTCGCCAAGGCGATCGCCGCCGGCGCCCACGTGGCAATGGTCGGCTCGATCCTCGCCGGCACGGAGGAGGCCCCGGGCGAGGTGATCCTGTTCCAGGGCCGCAGCTTCAAGTCCTACCGCGGTATGGGCTCGGTGGGCGCGATGGCGCGCGGGTCGGCCGACCGCTACTTCCAGAAGGAGGCCTCGGCCGACAAGCTGGTCCCCGAGGGCATCGAGGGCCAGGTTCCCTACAAGGGCGCGGTGGCCGCCGTGCTGCACCAGCTGGTCGGAGGGCTCCGAGCAGCCATGGGCTACACCGGCAACGCCACCGTCGAGACGATGCGTTCGGGATGCCGGTTCGTGCGGATTACCGGCGCCGGCCTGCGCGAGAGCCACGTCCACGACGTTCAGATAACCCGGGAGAGCCCGAACTACCGCATTGGATAGATTGCGATTTCATCGCTGCACAATCAGAACTGCCGCGGGCGTACCCGGAACTCTCTGAACAGAAGCGCGAACCCGCGGTCGCCGTGGAGTGACCTGATCCCTTCCGGTCCTTCGATCATTGCGAGAGCCCTTGGGGTTTCTTTCGCCGACGGTAGCGGCCGGCCGGCGGAGCGGTTGGGGTGGCGGAGGCTGCCGGCCGCGGGGTCTTGGCGAACCGCGTCCGGGGTAAGGCCAGCCCTTCCCTCGGAATAGAGCCCTTAGTCTAGAGGTTCTTTCGGTTCATGTCGATGCCCTCTCGTTCGAGGAGGATGCCGAGCCGCCGGCAGCCGAAGCGGCGCCGCTCCGCCGCCAGGCTCCGCAGCCGCTCGCGCAGGTCGCCGTCGCCCGGCTCGGGCGCCCGGCGCGCGGTCTTGGGATCGATCCGGACCAGCTCGCAGGCACGCCGTTGCGAGAGACCGCGCTCGGCCATCAGGCGGAGCACGGCCTCCCGGCGCGCCGCGAGCCCGGTCAGTCTTTTCCCAGCAGATCCTTCAGATTCGCCTTCCACCGACAGAAAGTCTGCTTGCTGATCCCGTGCCGGCGGCAGACCTCGTCGGTCGTCCCGCCCGCCTCCTGCTCGCGCAGCACAGCGGTGATCTGCGCCTCCGTAAATCTGCTCTTCTTCACGTCCGTCTCCTTGGGGTGACGAACTCTCACTCGAATCGAGGGATCAGGAAGGGGGCAGGTCAGCTACGAGATCCTGCTGCGGGGTGACCTCGCCGGCATTCTCACTCTGGCGTCGAACGGCAAGAAGCCCGCCGCGCTTTCGCGTGACGGGCTTTTGCAATTGGCATTGGTTGCGGGGGCACGCAACCACCTTAACCTGCTATTCGACGCCACACGCCTTCGTTTGTATGCACTGCCCTAGCCTGAGCAATCTCAGAACCCGACTCGGAACTCGATCAGCGATACCGGAACCTTGCGAGGCGCCGGGTGGTGGGGCGGATATGTGCGACGTTGCTCCATGCTTCGGGGGAGGCGATCGATTTCTCTCTGTCTTTTGCGAGAAGACGGCAGCGCCTGAGCCAGGCGAAAGTGCGTTCGACCACCCCATCGGCGAGGAAGGACCTCGAGACTCTTCCCGGTGTCGGACCGCTTGACGATCTGCAGCGTCCAGTCGCAAATCCTGTCGAGGGCACTGCGCAGTTTCGGCCCGGCATAGCCGCCGTCCGCAAAGACGTGCCGAAACCAGGGGCAGGCATGCCGGATGGACTTAGGGCTGCCGGTGCGCCGTCGCGATCCTGTATGTCGGCGGCATGAACCACCAGCCCGAACAGCAGGCCGATCGTGCCGACGACGTTGTGGCGCTTGCGGCCCTTGACCTTCTTGCCCGCGTCGTACCCGCAAACCCCTCCGGTTTCGGTCGTCTTGACGCTCTGGCTTTCGATCACCCCGCGCTCGGACTGGCTCCGCACCCCTCCAGGTCCCGCGTCTCAATGATTAGCGCGAAGCGCATCGTCTGCTGCATACCGCTGTTGCGCCAGTCATAGAAATACCGCTGCACGGTGGAATGACACGACCATAATGACAGCTTCCGTGCAACTCCTGGCTCTGGTGGGCGCGCTCGCCCTCTCGACCTCGGCGGTGACACGAGGGCAAGGGAGACTGATGGTTCTGCGACGAGCGGAGGCGATCGCCGTTGGCTGGCGGCCGGCCCGGTCCAGATAGCTGGTCAGCTTGCCTTTGCGCGGCGGTGGCGGAGGCGCTGGCCGGCGCCGGCCTGCCGCTCGCGGTGGTCAACCCGCGCCAGGTGCGCGCCTTCGCCCGCGCCGCCGGGCGGCTCGCGAAGACCGACGCGCTCGACGCGGAAGCGATCGCCCTCTTCGCCGAACGCATCCGCCCCGCGCCGCGCCCGGTCGCGGCGAGGACGCGCAGGCGCTCAGGGAGCTGGTGGCCCGGCGCCGCCGGCTGGTCGAGATGATCGGCCAGGAGCGGAACCGCTCCCGGCAGGCCGCGCCCGGCGCGTGCAGCGGAGCCTCAGGGCCACCCTGCGGTTGCTCGAGGCCGAGCTCGCCAGCTCGGCCAGGACATCGACGGCGCGGTGCGCGGGTCTCCGGCCTGGCGGGAGGCCGACGACCTGCTCAGCTCGGTGCCGGGGATCGGCCCAGGGTCGACGACGTCACCTCCCGCACCCTGATCGCCGATCTACCCGAGCTCGGGCAGATCGGCCGGCGGCGGATCACCGCCACCGTCCGGGTGGCCCCCCTTCAACCGCGACTCCGGCCGCTGGCGCGGCCACAGGACGATCGCCGGAGGACGCAGCGACGTGCGCAACACCCTCTTCATGGCCACCCTCACGGCCATTCGCTGGAACCCGGTCATCCGCGCCCACTACGCCCGCCTCGTCGAGGCCGGACGGCCGAAGAAGGTCGCGATCATCGCCTGCCTCCGCCACCTCCTCATCATCCTCGACGCCATCCTCAGGACCAAAAGCCGTGGCAAAACGCTTGACCGCAACGCAGTCGCTCGGGCCGCTGCCGCATGGCGACGAGCACCACTTGCTTGGTGCCCTCGCGCATCTTGCCCCGCAGCGGCGCTGGGGTGAGTCGCTGAGGGGCCCGCACCGTTTCCGCGATTCTATGGACTCCGCCGCTGGAGTTTCGTCTGGTGGCCCGCTCCGTGCCACTGTGGGGCTTCGGTCTCTTGAGCCTCCCCATGCTTGATCCCGAGCGCTTCGAGGCCGGCAACGTTGACTCGGAGCAGCGTGTCGCGGCCATCCTCCAGATTGCGCCAGAGTAGGTTTAGCAGGCTGCTGAAGAAGTCTCTGGCGGCCTTGTCTTGGGGATGATTCACTGCGTTGTAGGCAGGTGCGAGGGCGGGCGATGCGTGGTCGCGAACATCGGTCGGGGAGCTTGTTTCAGTTACGTTCGTCTTGAAGAGCGCGTGCCGGCGGATCATCCGTTGCGGGCGATCCGGGCTCTTGCGGACGAGGTGCTGGCCGGACTGAACGGACGCTTCGAGACGCTGTATTCGCAGAAGGGTCGGCCCTCGATCCCGCCGGAGATGCTGCTGCGCGCGACGCTGTTGCAGGCCTTCTTCTCGGTCCGGTCCGAGCGGATGCTGATGGAGCAGATCGACTACAATCTGCTGTTCCGCTGGTTCGTGGGCCTGGAGATGGATGCTGCCCTCTGGCACGCGACGGTGTTCACGCACAACCGCGACCGGCTTCTGGAGGCCGACGTGGCGCGCGCCTTCCTCTCGGGGCTGCTGGAGCTGCGACAGGTGAAGCGGCTCCTGTCGGGCGAGCACTTCTCGGTCGATGGCACGCTGATCGATGCCTGGGCCTCGATGAAGAGCTTCCGCCCCAGAAGCGGCTCGGGCGAGCCCCCGGGTCCGGGCCGCAACGGTGAGCGCGACTTCCGCAAGGACAAGCGCTCGAACGAGACCCACGCCTCGACCACCGATCCCGATGCGAGGCTCTACCGCAAGGCGGCCGGTCGCGAGAGCAGGCTGTGCTTTATGGGCCATGCCCTGATGGAAAACCGCCATGGCCTCGTGGTGGACGCGACGCTGACCCACGCCACCGGCACCGCCGAGCGCGAGGCGACGCTGACCATGCTCGACCGGCGCAAGCGCCGGCAGCGGATTACCCTCGGCGCCGACAAGGCCTATGACGTCGAGGCCTTCGTCGGCGACCTGCGGGCGCGCCGGGTGACGCCGCACATCGCCATCAACGGCGCCGTCTCCAAGACCGGCAAACCGCGCAAGACCGTCATCGACGGCCGGACCACCCGCCACGCCGGCTACGCAATCAGCCAGCGTTGTCGCAAGCGCATCGAGGAGGTGTTCGGCTGGATCAAGACCCAGGCCGGCCTGGCCAAGGTCAAGGTCCGGGGCCCGGGGGGCCCGCACCGTTTCCGCGATTCTATGGACTCCGCCGCTGGAGTTTCGTCTGGTGGCCCGCTCCGCGCCACTATGGGGCTTCGGTCTCTTGAGCCTCCCCATGCTTGATCCCGAGCGCTTCGAGGCCGGCAACGTTGACTCGGAGCAGCGTGCCGCGGCCAGCCTCCAGATTGCGCCAGAGCAGGTTTAGAGCCGTATCCGCCCTTGCGCTGCTCTCGATCACCTCCTCGCGGACCAGCCCACGGGCGAGGAGCGCGCCTACGACCTTGCTGGCGGCACCGCCGCGCAGCGAGCCGGGGAGCGGCAGGAGGCCGTCGGACCGATGGGCGGCGGCGGAGAGAATGGTGAGCTGGGTGTCGAAAGTTTGGTCATCGGGGTCGCTCCATCGCAGACCTCGAGACCATTCCAAGGCCGCTGCGACCCCACGCCACGCTTGGCAGCGGTCGAACCAAAGCGTTGATCCGCTGGTACCAAGCGCTTGAGATCACCCGGAGCGATCCTGGCATCACCAAGCTCGCGCGGCTGTCGAGGAACGCCGCCTTCCTGCTGACGCGCGCGATGCCGCGGCGAAGTGCCCGCGTCCGGGCTGCCCAGCAAGGGCAACATCATTGTCGAAGCAGGGAGCGCACCACCGGGAAGGTGCAAGCATTAGCGATGGATTGACCATTCGCGCCCTATCCTCTGCCCAGATCGCCACTATCGCGAGAGGAGACGAGACGATGCTGAACGGGCTCAGGCGTCTGCCAACATTGTTGAGGCTTTGGCGCGCCGCCAAGGTCGAGGCTGAAGCGCTAGCTTGGCATCACGGATCGCGAGGCGTGGAAATCGCCGAGGCACGCGCGGCAGCCGCCAACGGCTTGGGCGACCGCGACGAGGCGACGTATCGCGGCATGGTCTGGCGGTTGGCTCGGGGGCGCCACCGCGAGCTCGCCGGCGCGGATACCGCGACCCGGCGCACAATTGGGGAGGAATGGGCACGGCGGCCAGGACAGATGATTAGGTCTTAAGTAAGCGATAAGCGCTGAAGCGCATTACAGCGTGTCACCGACGAGTGACCCGCTCAGGCTGCGGCTCGCGTCGCCGCGTCCCGCCGCCTCGCCCAGATCTCCTCGCGTAGTTCTCGCCGCTCTTGAATAGTCCAGGCGACCAAATCACCAGGGACCCATTGCAGCAATAGCAGATGTCCATCAGGCCGCTCCATTGCGTTCAGCACAATGCCCGTCCAGCCCGCCTGTCTAATTAACCGGGCCACCGGGGGAAATACTACGCCGAAGAAGCTGCCGATGCCCTCCCGCTGGCAGTAACGGCAGAGCCCGAGCAGGAGCTCGGAAACCGCTGTCAGCCGGTCGTCCGGCGCCAAGGTGGGGGCCGCGCAGAAGCGGGTGATCTCAACACTGTTTCGCAGCCCCTCGCCGCGTAGCCAGAGCGCCGGGAAATGGTCCTCGACCATGCAGCCGTTCGAGGCTGGCCGCAGCCGCACGGAACCGAGATGCGCCCCCTCCTCCTCCACGAGGCAATAGGTCGCGGAGGCATCGTCGTATTCGTCGATTTCGAGGCCGTCAGCGCTTAGTCGCAACGGCCACCCGTGGCGCCCGACGAACTGATCAGCACGGTCCGCAAACATCGCGCGGCTAAGCGCCGGGTATTTGTCCAAATGATCCTGGCCGAAAGCGAGAAACATTCTGATTTCTCCATGCCTATCTAGAAAATGTAGCACTCAAATCTGATGCATTAATTAAGAGCCAACCCCAATTACTGTTTAAATGTTACTAGTTTAATTAAAACTTTCTATGTACAAATGCGCTGTACGGACCTCTTGGGAGGCCAGGGCGCCGACCACTATTCCTTGGGCGGAGCGCGTGTCCGGACGCGCACGAAGTCGACCTTGTCAGCGCTATCGGTGCTTGTTCGGTGCGGCGCGGCGGAGTTCCCGGCAGCATCCGCGACCGGCATACCGCTACCTGGTCTGCAGCAGCCAAGACTAAACAGTGCGTTCACCACCTCACAGGCAGTCCGTGGGCGGCCGCACAACTTTCCGCTCCGCGGAACCAACGGCGCGACCCGGCCATTCCCCGGTCAGTCACAGCCGCCTTTGCATAGCTTCCACGCTTGCGCACATGGTCCCCGCCACGCGCAGTCGCCCGCGCAATCCGTTCCTTTGTGGTAGGTCGTGTCCCGTGACGTGGTGTAGCTGATGAAGGCCAGCGCGAGCTCCGGTATGCGCCGGGCGATCAGTCCGCCATCGCTGGCAGGCCGATGATCGGATCATCCGGGATCGGTGCAATTGTCCCAAGGGTCATGTAGCGCGAGCGCTGGACGGCCCATTCGTCGTTCTGCTCGAGCAGGATGGCGCCGACGAGGCGGGTGACGGCAGCCTCGTTTGGGAAGATGCCGACGACCTCGGTGTGGCGCTTGATCTCACCGTTCAGGCGCTCAAGCGGATTGGCGGAGTGGGGCTTCGCGCGGTGCTGGGCGGGGAAGGTCATGTAGGCGAGCACGTCCGGCTCGGCCTCGTCCATCAGCGCGGCGAGTTTCGGGACCTCGGGCGGAGCTGATCGGCGACACGACGCCATTGCTGCCCGGCCGCCCCGGCGTCGTCCTGGGCGAAGGCGGTGGCCACGAAAGACGGAGACGACGCGCCGGTTGAACCGCGCCGGGTTTCCCGGAGGCTCCAACGTCTGAGAGAGTGGAGCCATGGAGACGAAGAAATCGGTGAAGCCTTATCCGGCCGAGCTGCGAGAGCGCTCGGTGCGGATGGTTCGGGAGCAGGCTCGGGAACACGCGTCGGAATGGGCGGCGATGTGCTCGGTCGCGGCGAAGGTCGGGTGCACGGCCGAGACGCTGCGGCAGTGGGTTCGGCAGGCCGAGCGGGATCGCGGCGAGCGCGGCGGGCTTACGAGCGAAGAGCGAGCGCGGCTGAAGGCGCTGGAGCGGGAGAACCGCGAGCTGCGCCAGGCGAACGAGATCCTGCGCAAGGCGAGTGCGTATTTTGCGGCGGCGGAGCTCGACCGCCGGTCGAAGCCACCCGCCGCCTGCTCGAACCTATCGGCCACATCCCGCCCGCCGAGGCCGAAGACGGGCCTTCTCGACCAAGCCGCGCAGGGTCATCATCTCATCGGCATCGTGGGTCTCTCCGGTTCAGGTTGGCTCTCGCAACCCGACCCTACCGAAGACCTCCCGATGGCCACCGCGCCGCCGCCCGCCAGCGCTTCAATCCGTGCGGGCAGGCGGCGGCGCTACCGTCGAGCTACACCACCAACCGGAACACGACCATTGTCGTATCTCGCGGGAACAGTCGTATCTCGCAGGAGCAGCGGCGAAACAGTTCGACGGTGGTTGCACAAGCTCCCTTCAGGCGCTGATCCGACAAGCTCTAAGAGCCAGCCGTGTACGGAAGGTTTGATGACCGGACGGCCGCACCACAAGGGATCGGGAGATCGGGAGACTTATCCCACTGATTTACATCTCGACGTTCGATCATGGCTAACACGATCGTAACGTCTTTCTTATAGACAGAGGAGCATAGCGCGCTAGTGACATCAAACCCCAACAAGGAATCGTAAAGATGACTGAGAAACGCACCACTTCCTGCGAGTTCAGCGCAGAGTTCAGCAAACTTCACAACGATCTTGATCGACTTGAGGCCATGAGCGCGAACTTTGTTGCCGCCTTTACAAAGGCACGAACCACGTCTGCATCGCTTAGCGCGGCGGCAGCACGTACTTCGGATAGTGACTGGCCGAATGATCCCGATGCGAATGCTCGTCTTGCTACAATTGCCCATCGCGTCAGTAACCGTCTAGCCTAATTTCCCGCTATGGCAGCGGCTAGCCCGTGTTGATACCGAACCTTCATCGGGATTTTGGCGAACTACGGGCTAAGGCGAGGTGGGAGTGCTCGTAGATAGGCGCCTAGCAGCTCCTAAGGAAGAGTCGCGGACGGCATTGAGGATGGGATCAGCGACTTCGCCGTGGCCGCTGTTACGGACGATCGTCAAGGCCAGTCCGCAGAGGTGGAAATGGCCTCTCGCCTTGAGATCGTCGGCCGCGACGAATCTGCCAGCGGCCGATCAACTGTCAAACTAACTTGGCGCACCCATTGCTAGCACGGATGGCGGCGAAATGGACGAAATGGAGAAATGGTCGTGTTCCGGTTGGTGGTGTAGCTCGACGGTAGCGCCGCCGCCCGCTCGCGCGGCGATTTAAGCGCTGGCGGACGGCGGCGCGGTGGCCGTCGGGAGGTCTTCGGTAGGGTCGGGTTGCGAGGCCAACCTGAACCGGAGAGACCCACGATGGCCGATGAGATGATGAGATGATGACCCTGCGCGGCTTGGTCGAGAAGGCCCGCCGACGCGGACCTCTTGCGCGAGATGATCCGCTTCGCCGTCGAGCGGCTGATGGAGCTGGAGGTGGGGCGGCCTGACCGGCGCGGCCTGGGGGAGAAGAGCCCGGAGCGGCTCGTCCAGCGCAACGGCTACCGCGACCGAGTTTGGGAGACGCGGGCGGGCATGGTGGAGTTGCGTATCCCGAAACTCCGTCAGGGGTCCTACTTCCCGGGCGTCCTGGAGCCGCGGCGCATGGCCGAGAAAGGCGCTGACGGCCGTGATCCAGGAGGCCTACATCATGGCGTCTCGACGCGGGCGGCCGACGACCTCGTGAAGGCGCTCGTGATGAGCGGGGTGTCGATAAGCCAGGTCTCTCGCCTCTGCGCCGACATCGACGAGCGGGTCACCGCCTTCCTGACCCGTCCGCTGGAGGGCGTTTGACCCTACCCCCTGGATCGACGCGACCTCCGGCGCCCGGCGCCAGCTCTGGACGATGGCGGGGTATTTCCCGCCCCGCTTGGCGGCCTCGAAGGCGTCGAGCGTGGCGGCACCGGCCTCGGCGTCGAGCGCCTTGTAGATCTCCTTCGGCGCCGTGGCGACGGGCTTGCGGTCCTTATAGGAGACGAACTCGAGGCTGTGGCGCGGCAGGTGGACGATGCAGGTCTGCACCGTCGCCTCCGGGAAGACCGCGACGATCGCCTCGGGAAAGCCCTTCAGGCCGTCGACGACGGCGAGCAGCACGTCCTCGACGCCGCGACTCCTGACCTCATTCATGACCCTGAGCCAGAACTTCGCGCCCTCGTTCTGCTCCAGCCAGAGGCCGAGAACCTCCTTCGTACCGTCGACCCGGACGCCGAGGGCGATGTGGACCGCCTTATTGCGGACCGTGCCCTCTTCGCGGATCTTCATCCGCAGGGCGTCGAAGAAGATCAGCGGATAGACCGCCTCGAGCGGGCGGGCCTGCCAGGCCGCCAACTCGTCCAGCACCGCGTCGGTGACGGCGCTGATCAGATCGGGGGAGACCTCGATCGCGTAGAGTTCGCGGACCTGCCCGGCGATCTCGCGCACGCTCATGCCGCGGGCGTACATCGAGATGATCTTCTCGCCGAAACCCGGGAAGCGCCGCTTGTACTTCGCGATCAGGGCCGGGTCGAAGCTGCTCGCCCGGTCGCGCGGGATCTCCAGCTCGATCCTGCCGGTCCCGGTCGTCACCGTCTTGCGGCCGTAGCCGTTGCGGCTGTTGCCGGGCTCGCCATTGACCAGGTGATGGTCCATCTCGGCGTTCAGCGCCCGCTCGGCCAGCGCCTTCCTCAGCTGGTCGATGAGGCCATCGGTGTCGAGCGCCGTCCGAGCTTCGGCGCCATCGATCAGCTTGTCAAGCAGTGCGTCGGCGATCACAGGCAGTTTGCGTCGGGGCATGCGGGGTTCTCCTTCCTTCCCACTATGCTCGCCCGCACACGGAATTCCTGACAGTCCCCGGCGTTGGACAGCGGCCCGCCGAGGCCGAGCCTGTTGGACCGCGTTCGTGCGCGAACTCGCCCGCCGCGGTCTGCGCGGGGTCAAGCTCGTGATCTCCGACGCCCACGAGAGGCTGTAGGCCGCGATCTCGATGGTCCTCAGCGCCACCTGGCAGCGCTGCCACGTCCACTTCATGCGCAACGCCCTCGCCCACGCGGGCAAGAGCGGCCGGCGCGTCGTCTCCGTCTTTCGTGGCCACCGTCTTCGCCCAGGACGACGCCGGGGCGGCCGGGCAGCAATGGCGTCGTGTCGCCGATCAGCTCCGCCCGAGGTCCCGAAACTCGCCGCGCTGATGGACGAGGCCGAGCCGGACGTGCTCGCCTACATGACCTTCCCCGCCCAGCACCGCGCGAAGCCCCACTCCGCCAATCCGCTTGAGCGCCTGAACGGTGAGATCAAGCGCCACACCGAGGTCGTCGGCATCTTCCCAAACGAGGCTGCCGTCACCCGCCTCGTCGGCGCCATCCTGCTCGAGCAGAACGACGAATGGGCCGTCCAGCGCTCGCGCTACATGACCCTTGGGACAATTGCACCGATCCCGGATGATCCGATCATCGGCCTGCCAGCGATGGCGGACTGATCGCCCGGCGCATACCGGAGCTCGCGCTGGCCTTCATCAGCTACACCACGTCACGGGACACGACCGCCACGATCCGACTCAGCTTGCCGTTCTCCGCCTCGAGCTCGCGCCAACCGCTTCACGTCGCTCGCTTGATGCCGCCGTACTTCTTCCGCCAAGTGTAGAAGGTCGCCGTGCTGATGGCGTGCCTGCGGCAGATCTCGTCCCCCTTGACGCCGGCTCGTGCTCCTTCAGCACGCCGAACACCTCCTCGTCACTGAACCGCTTGTGCTTAATGCTCTTGCTCCTTGCCAATCTAAGGGCGGGAGTATTCCAGCTCGCAAAGGCCCGGATACCAGGGCGAAGGGTCAGAGGCACCCCGCGGCCTCCGCCCCATCGCGCCGCCTACATGCGGCGTAAGCGAAAATACGGCTCTTCGAAGGATCAAAAACTCCCACGCTAACGCCACCTGTTAAGAGGAGCCGAAGCGAACCAACTTGCCCTAATCAAAGTGGCCCGCCATGCGCAGTTGGAGGCGGTTTTGTTAGCCGGCACCCGGGTCAATTGAAATGCCCAAAGACCGAACCATTGCCTCACTGACTCGCAAAATCGCCCCCAGGCTCCGGAAGGGCGCACTTTGTAGCGACGGAACGAAGACGAGCAAGGCGACGCAACGGTGCGCCGGCTGGGGGCACAATCGCCTGAACAGCGATCTCGTCGGACGTCGCGAGGATATCCGCATTAGTAAGAGGCGCGCCCGCCAACAAACCGATCCGGGACGCAATGATAGCGGCCTGAGCCACTGTTCTCGTTTGGAACAAAGAGCAAATTGAACGGCCCAGATCAGCATAGAATTCTGTACGCCCTTCACTTAGCTCGGCCTCCGTTATCCCTACTGCGAGCGCGCGTAGAATCCTTAGCTGATCGTCGGTTGGATCGAATACACTTGGCCGGCCATCCGACGCCAAACGACAGAAACTATCGGTAAGGTAAATGCCTAGCGTCAGAAAATCATCCTGATATCGCTCGAATCGGTCTCGGAACGCTAAAGGGTCGAGCGAAGCGCTCACCGAGAATCCTATCCGATCGCCACGCCCGGTGGTAATCGGCACGGTGTAGCCAGACGGACCAATACCATACTCGGCTGCGTCTTCCCAGAAGCTACGGAGAAGGGGAGAGTTGCGATCGAATCGATCCCAGAAGAATCCGTTATCTGTTTCCATGCAAGCGGGGCTAATCGGATCCACTGCGAAGTATCGACGCGCTATATAGTGAGCCGCCCATTCCTCTGGATAGGTCGTTAGCACCTTTGTTGAAAAGTTCGTAGAAGCCGACTCGCTGACAACATGCACTGTACAGTGCGACAGACCCATTGTTCTGCTGAGCTCTCTGAGAAGCTCAGTCAATGCGTGAAGCGACTCGGCTTCGAGCACCGCATCCGCCACACTCTCTGTTGCCATACAATGCAGGACATCGAGTTCGTCAAAATTTACTCGCATTCTAATACGGTTAAGGTCTGCGGCGAGTTCGCTTCTACCAACTCGAACGAGAAGGTCACTGGCCTCTCGCATTGACTTTCCAGCCCAACCCTTCATCATTGCTCCTCATCGCGTGAAAGCCGGTATCTGCGTTGATCGATTTACTTGTTTCGAGTCGCCCTAGTTTCCGGGAACAGTAGCCAGGACCAAACCGGCGAATTAGACTCTACCTCTTAAACCCCATTTCTTTGCCACCGCATACCTCCGCTCAAGTAGCTCCCACGGCTCCTCCGGATTTCCTGTCCTTTGAAAGGAATGAAGCCGATCACTGCCAATATGTTCACCGCCGGAAGATCCATGCAGACCGGCGGTTCCCTGACTTATTGGACCCGCCATCTCGGCTCTAGCATTTCTTAAGTGATTTAGATACATTAATCTGGATCGGCGTGTACCCGGATATAATAGTAGCATCAGAACCTCGTCTAATCTGGTGCCGCCGGGACCCTTTTGGCATTCCCGGCGGCACTCTTATGGCATCAAAGCGCTTCGGGTTCCGCCGGCGCTTTGCACCACTCGCCACCCTTCCAGAGACGCGTAAATAGAGAGTTAACTCTACATCGACGCAGGACCAACGCAAATTTTTACGAATCGTTTACTAGTTCTCAGTAGCGCTTAAGCTTGTACCAGTATTCCTGCGTAAGAGGTTCAAGGATGGCCAGCTGGGCCGAAGAGTCCATGCGCGAGGCAGTAAACCTCCTCGCACGAGTCGGACGGAACGATCTCGCCACCGATTTGAACCGTATCCGAGCTGGCGTGGACTTTGAAGATTTGGACATCCTCCGTTGCGCCGGCGCCGAACAAATCGCAGACGGGATCATCGAAGCGAGTTCCGTGTCAGATCTAATCTCCTTTCTTTCCAAGCTCGCTCGCGCGATGAACCTCACTCACTGCACGCTCCACGTGGTGAGCGAGTCGGCCACGACAAATTTCTCTACTAGGATGCTCACTACTTATCCCAGGAGGTGGATATCGCGTTACATAGATTTGAAGTATTTCAACGTTGACCCGGTAGTGCGTGCCTGCATCGAAGCAGATCGACCTTTCTTTTGGGACTGCTTTGATC
>JAXMDH010000040.1:0-56552 GCA_046348915.1 Amaricoccus sp. | reverse complement strand
TGCGGCCGAGCTCGACCAGTGGCGCGCGCGCCTGGAACGGGCCGGGGTCGCCGTCGAGGCCGACTTCCGCTGGCCGAACGGCAGCCGTTCGATCTACGTCCGTGACCCCGCCGGCAACTCGGTCGAGTTCGCCGAACCGGCACTCTGGGGCCTCGACGACGGCTAGTCGCTTCCGGTGGCGAGCGCCTCGTTCAGCAACCGCTCGAGCAGGTCGTAGTCCTCGGCGTCGAACCCGCCGGCGCCCTGCAGCCAGATGCCGGCGGCGCGAAGCCCCTCGGGGCACGCCCGGCAGGTCACCCGCCGGCCGGCGCGATGCTGCTCGACGAGCCCCGCGCGCACCAGGATGCCGACGTGCTTGGAAACCGCCGCCAGCGACATCGCGTGCGGCGCCGCGAGCTCGCCCACGGTGCGGTCGCCGCCGAAGAGCTCGGTCACGATCGCGCGACGGGTCGGGTCGGCGAGCGCGGCGAAGACGAGGTTGAGATCGGGCTCCTTCGTCCGGTCCATGACACCTCGTGTGGGCCAAGCGAGGCAAAGTCAACCGTTCGGTTGAGGATTTCCTACCTTGCGCCGCGGGCCGACCAACGCCGCATCCGCTTGGCGGCACATCAGCACCTGCCCCCCGAAATCCCGTTAATTCAGGCACTTATGCTGGGAGGACCCCGAAGGCTTTCGCTTGACAGCGGCCGCAGCTTTCCGTTACCAACCGCTTGCAGTCACGCCCGCGTGGGAAGGGGCTGGGGCGATGGCGGACGAATCCTTTTCCGATCGGCTGAAGCGGCTGGAGGACAGGATCGCCGCCGCCAAGGCCAGGCGGGAGCCGAAGCCGCGGGGTCATGGGGACATGACCCAGGGTTCGCTCGCATGGCGGATGGTGATCGAGCTGGTCGTGGGGATGGTCCTCGGGCTGGCGATCGGCTGGGGGATAGACGCTGCGCTGGGAACGCGGCCGGTTTTCCTCGTGATCTTCGCGTTGCTCGGCTTCGCGGCCGGCGTGCGCACGATGATGCGGACCGCGAACGAGGTCCGGAGCGGCAAGGGCGAGGCGGCGCTGATGCGCAGCGGCGCCGCGGACGAAGACGACGACTGAAGGGGGGACCGATGGCGGAAGCGGCGGGCGGCAGCGGGCTCAACATCCACCCGATGGAACAGTTCGAGGTCCATTCGCTGTTCGGCGACGGCCCGGTGCACTGGTATACGCCGTCAAACGCCACGCTCTGGATGGCGCTCGTCGTCATCGCCATGAGTGCCTTGATGCTCTACGGCTCGCGCGGGCGGGCGCTTGTCCCGAGCCGCATGCAGTCGGTCGCGGAATCGATCTACGGCTTCGCCCACAAGATGATCGAGGACGTCACTGGCAAGGGGGGGCTCAAGTACTTCCCCTACATTATGACGCTCTTCCTCTTCATCCTCGGCGCCAACCTCCTGGCGCTGATCCCCGGCAGCTTTGCCTCGACATCGCACATCGCCGTCACCGCCGTCCTCGCGCTCGCGGTCTTCATCAGCGTGACGGTGATCGGCTTTATGAAGCACGGTCTGCATTTCCTGAACCTCTTCTGGGTCGCGAGCGCGCCGACGCTCGCGCTCCGGATCGTGCTCGCCGTCATCGAGGTGATCTCCTATTTCGTCCGCCCGCTCAGCCACTCGGTCCGACTTGCCGGCAACATGATGGCCGGCCACGCGGTCCTGAAAGTCTTCGCGGGCTTCGCCGGCGCGCTCGGCGTCGCGGCCTTCGTCCCGATCCTGGCGATCACCGCCATCTACGGGCTCGAGCTGATGGTGGCCGTGATCCAGGCCTACGTCTTCGCGATCCTGACCTGCGTGTACCTGAACGACGCGCTGCATCCCGGCCACTGACGGCCGCCGAACACCCCCGAGAGGAGACAGATCATGGAAGGCAATATCGCTGACATGGGCCAGTTCATCGGCGCCGGCATGGCCTGCGTCGGCATGGGCGGCGCCGGCATCGGCGTGGGGCTCGTCGCGGGTAACTTCCTGGCCGGCGCGCTGCGCAACCCGGCCGCGGCCGGCGAGCAGACCGCGACCCTCTTCATCGGCATCGCCTTCGCCGAGGCGCTCGGCATCTTCTCCTTCCTGGTTGCGCTGCTCCTGATGTTTGCGGTCTGATCCGCGATAAGCACCGCCGCCCAGCGGGCCGGCCGGCCCGCCGACGAGGGAGTGAAGCATGGCGACCGACAGCGCCTGGATCGTGATCGCGCAGGCCGATGCCGGGCACACCGAGGCGGTGCCGGCCGACGCCGCGCATGCGACCGAGACGACCGGCGAAGCGAACATGGAGCATGCCGAATCCGGCATGCCGCAGCTCGACCCGGCGATCTTCCCGAACCTAATCTTCTGGCTGATCGTCGCGCTTTTCGCCCTGTTCTGGGTGCTAAGCCGGATGGCGCTGCCGCGCATCGGCAGCGCGATCGGCGAGCGGAACGACGCCATCGCCAACGACATCGAGGCGGCGGCCTCGCTGAAGCGCCGCGCCGAGGAGGCCGAGGCCGCCTACAACGCCGCGCTGGCCCAGGCGCGCGATGAGGCGCACAAGATCGCCGCCGAGGCCCGCGCCGGGATCGACAAGGAGATCGCCGCGCTGATGGCCAAGGCCGATGCCGAGATCGGCGTCCGCACCGCCGAGTCCGAGCAGCGCATCGGCGAGATCCGAGCCAGCGCCGCCGAGAGCGTCGCTCAGGTCGCCCGCGACACGACCGAGGCGCTGGTCAGCGCGCTGTTGCCTGACGTCGCCGACCGGGCAGCTACCGACGCCGCCGTCGCCAACCGGCTGAAGGGCTGAACCATGGGGTTCCTCAACAACACCGAGATCGTCGTTTCGATCGGCTTCGTGATCTTCATCGGCGTGCTCGTCTACTTCCGCGTCCCGAATCTGATCGCGCAGAAGCTCGACGAGCGGGCGATCCGCATCAAGGCCGAGCTCGACGAGGCGCGGGCACTGCGCGACGAGGCGCAAACGCTGCTCGCCAGCTACGAGCGGCGGCAGGCCGAGGTGAAGGCGCAGGCCGAGGACATCGTGACCGCCGCCCGCGCCGAGGCCGAGCGCGCCGCCGAGCAGGCCAAGATCGACATCGCCCAGTCGGTCGAGCGGCGGATGCACACCGCGACCGAGCAGATTGCCGCCGCCGAGCAGGCCGCCGTGCGCCAGATCCGCGATCAGGCGGTCAACGTGGCGATCGCCGCCGCCGGCGACGTGCTGCGCGAACGGACGAAGGCGGCGGACGCCAATCGGCTGATCGACTCCGCCATCAAGGAAGTCGGCGACAAGCTGCACTGACGCGTTTTTCGGCGTCGACGGCTGGACGCGCCGCGCCAGTCCGCTAAGGATTCGGGCGGGAGGACCGTCATGATCGCGATCGAAACCCGCAAGGCGCAGCTGGAAGCGCGACTAGCCGAGCTGAAGGCGCGCATCGCCCGCATCGAGGGCGAGCTCGAGCAGCCGGTCAGCGAGCGCTTCGCCGAGCAGGCTACCGAGCGCGAGGAGGACGAGGTGCTCGAGGACCTCGGCGCCGCCGGTGCGCGCGAGGTCCGGATGATCGAGGCCGCGCTCGATCGGATCGCCAACGGCAGCTACGGGACTTGCGTGCGCTGCGGAGACACGATCGCCGAGGAACGGCTGAACGTGGTACCCGCAACGCCGATGTGCGCCGACTGCGCCAGCGGCCGTTCGCCGGCCTGACGCCGGCGGCGAACGCCCTCAGGCCGAGGCGGTTGGCGTGATGATGATCTGCACCCGCCGGTTCTGCGCCCGACCGCCCGGTGTGTCATTGCTCGCGACCGGCTGGGCGTAGCCCACGCCGGCGGTCTGCACCCTGCCGGACGCGACACCGTTCTGGGTCAGGATGGCGGCGACCGACGTCGCGCGCTGCTCGCTCAGCCTTTGGTTGTGGGCGGTCGACCCGGTATTGTCGGTGTGGCCGATGACCTGGACCGTCGAGTCCGGGTGCTCGCGCAGGCTTCTGGCGACGAAGGCGATCTCGTCGACGTATGCCGGGTGCACGACGGCGCTGTCGGTGTCGAACGTGATCGACTCCGGCAGCGTCACGACGAGCTGGTTGCCGGTGTTAACGACCGTCGCGCCGCTGCCCTGCAGCCCGGCCTCGAGCTCCCGCTGCTGGCGGTCCAGCGTCGCGCCGACGGCGGCGCCGGCCATGCTGCCGAGGGCGCCGCCTACCAGCGTCCCGGTCCGGCCGCCGCCGTCGATCGCCCGTCCGATCACGGCACCGGCGCCGGCGCCAATCAGGCCGCCCGTTGCGGTATTGTTGGCGCTGCCGTCCAGGTTGGTGCATCCGGCCATCGCTACGGCTACCGCCGCCAGGATGGCGATCCTGCCCGTGTCTCGCATCTGCCTGCCTCGCTAGATTGATCTTTGTTATTGTGGGTTCCATAGCACGGCGGGGGCCGGCTGCGAATCCCCTTTCTTTCAGGCGGCGCCTTCGAGCCGCGCAGATTCCCACGCGAGCATTGCCCGCTTGACCCCGAGCCCCCAGTGATAGCCGCCGAGCCCGCCCGCCTTCCGGAGCGCCCGGTGGCAGGGGATGACCCAGCTGACCGGGTTGCGGCCGACGGCTGTTCCGACCGCGCGCATGGCAGTCGCGTGGCCGATCGCCGTGGCGATATCGGAGTAGGTCGTGACATGGCCCGACGGGACCTGCAGCAACGCCTCCCAGACTTTGATCTGGAACGGCGCGCCGATCAGGTGCAGCCGCGCCTCACCGCCGCCGCCGAAGGCCGCGGCCACCCAGCCGCCGAGGCGCTCCGGCGCCTCGACAAAGCCGGCCCGCGGCCAGCGGGCGGTCAGGTCGGCCATCGCCGCCTCGCGGCCGGTTTCGGCGGCGAAGGCGAGGCCGCAGAGACCCCGCGCGGTGCCCATGGCGAGCGCAGGCCCGAACGGCGTGTCGAACCAGCCCCAGGCGATGTCGAGCCCCTCACCGGCGCGCGCGAACTCGCCCGGGCTCATCGCTTCCCAGCGCAGGAATAGGTCGTGCAGCCGCGAGGCGCCCGACAGCCCACTTTCGTGCGCGACCTCGAGCACACTGTGACGCTCGGCGAGGAGCCGCTTGGCGTGGTCGAGCGCCAGATACTGCTGGTATCGCTTCGGGCTGACCCCGACCCACTGGCTGAACACCCGTTGGAAGTGCGCCGGGCTCAACCCGACGCTCGCGGCCACCTCGTCCAGCGACGCCTGCTCAGGCGCCCGCGCGGCAATGGCATCGATGGCGCGGCCGATCACCGCGTAGTGGTAGGGTTCGCGTTCGCTGAGCATCGCCGGCCTCGTCGTTTCGGAGTCCGGCGAAAGTTATGCCCCACCCGTGTTCCATGCCACCCGAAACCTGCGGAAACGCCTTGCGGTGCTGCCTTGGGGCGTGCCAAGCGAGGCGATGCCCGAGCAGCTCGACTACGCGACGATCGACGAGATCTTCCGGCGGCTCCACGCGGCCGAGCCAGAGCCGAAGGGCGAGCTCGCGCATACCAACGCCTACACGCTGCTCGTTGCGGTGGCGCTGTCGGCTCAGGCGACCGACCGCGGCGTAAACCGGGCGACCGAAGCGCTGTTCAAGCGCGCCGACACGCCCGAGAAGATGCTCGCGCTCGGCGAACCCGGGCTGATCGAGCACATCAAGACCATAGGGCTCTTCAACAGCAAGGCCCGGCACGTGATGAAGCTGTCGGCGATCCTCGTCGAGAAGTTCGGCGGCGAGGTCCCCTCCTCCAGGGCCGCGCTGCAAAGCCTGCCGGGCGTCGGGCGCAAGACAGCAAATGTCGTGCTGAACACCTGGTGGCATCTGCCGGCGATGGCCGTCGACACCCACATCTTCCGGGTCGGCAATCGGACCGGGATCGCCCGCGGCAAGGACGTCGTTGCCGTGGAGCGCGCGCTCGAGGACAACGTGCCCGCTTCATACCAGCTGCACGCCCACCACTGGTTGATCCTGCACGGCCGCTATGTCTGCGTCGCGCGCAAGCCGCACTGTCGGACCTGCCTGATCCGCGACCTCTGCCCGTTCGAGGAGAAGAACCTTTGACAAAGGCCTACCAGGTCGTCGGCATCGGCAATGCGCTGGTCGACGTGATCTCGCACGTCGAGGACAGCTTCCTCGAGGCCAACGGCGTCGAGAAGGGCATCATGCAGCTGATCGACACCGCCCGCGCGGTCGAACTCTACGGTCACATGGGGCCGGCGCGCGAGATCTCCGGCGGGTCGGCGGCCAACACCGTCGCCGGCATCGCCGCCCTCGGCGGGCGGACTGCTTACGTCGGCAAGGTCAAGGACGACCAGCTCGGAGCGATCTTCGCCCACGACCTGCGCGCCCAGGGTGCCGACTACGCGACGCCGCTGGCGCCCAGTGCCCACTCTGCCGAGACCGGCCGCTGTATGGTGCTGGTGACCGCCGACGGCGAGCGGTCGATGAACACCTACCTCGGAGTCTCCGAGTTCCTCGCGCCCACCGACATCGACGAGGGACAGATGGCGGCCGCCGAATGGATCTTTCTCGAAGGCTACCGCTTCGACGGCCCCGACTCGATCGCCGCCTTCGCCAAGGCCGTGCGCGCCGCCAAGCGCGCTGGCGGCAAGGTCGCGATCACCCTCTCCGATCCCTTCTGCGTGGAGCGCCACCGCGACGAGTTCCTGCGCATGATCCGCACCGACGTCGACCTCCTGGTCGCCAACGAGCACGAGCTGCAATCGCTCTACCTGACCGACGACCTCGCGGCAGCAATGGACCGCGCCGAAGCCGAGGTCCCGATAACTGCCTGCACCGTCGGGTCACGGGGCGCGCACATCCTCGGCGGCGGCGAGCGCGTCCACGCCCCGGCGACCAAGGTGACGGTCGTCGACGCCACCGGCGCCGGCGACCTCTTCGCCGCCGGCTTTCTCCACGGCCTGACCTCGGGCCGCGACCGGCTGACCAGCGCCCGCATGGGCTGCGTCGCAGCCGGCGAGGTCATCTCGCATCTCGGCGCCCGACCCGAGGCCGACCTGAAGGCCCTCTTCGCCGCGGAGGGTCTCGCCTGAGCGTCGGGGCTCCCGATCCGGCCGACGTCCCCACGGCGCCGCCGCGGACCGACAACCCGCGCCTCGGCATCGCGCTGATGATCCTGACCTCGATGATCTTCGCCTGCCAGGACGGCATGTCGCGCTACCTCGGCTCGCACTACAGCGTCGTGACAGTGGTGATGATCCGCTACTGGTTCTTCGCCCTCTTCGTGCTGACACTCGCCTCGGCCCAGAAAGGCGGCATCCGCCGCGTCGCCCGCACCGACCGGCTCGCGATGCAGATCACCCGCGGCATCCTCCTCGCCGCCGAGATCTGCGTGACGGTGCTGTCGTTCGTCGTCCTCGGCCTGATCGGGACGCACGCGATCTTCTCCGCCTACCCGCTCCTCGTCGCCGCGCTCGCGGGTCCGGTGCTCGGCGAACGCGTCGGCTGGCGCCGACGCCTTGCCATCGGCGTCGGCCTGCTCGGCGTGCTCGTCATCCTGCGCCCCGGCTTCACCGTTTTCAGCCCCTTGGCGCTGGTGCCATTGGCCGGCGCGTTCATGTTCGCCTTCTATGCGCTCCTGACCCGCCTCGTCGGCCGCACCGATACTGCCGAGACCAGCCTCTTCTACACCGGCATCGCCGGCGCTGTGGCGATCACGCTCGTGGGCCCATTCTTCTGGACCCCGATCCACGGTGCGTTCGACTGGTTCTGGATGCTGACCCTCTGCGCCTTCGGCGTCGGCGGTCACTTTACCATGATAAAGGCCTACGAGGTCGCCGAGGCCGGGACGATCCAGCCCTTCGCCTATTTCCAGCTCGTCTGGGTGACGATCATGGCCCTCGTCCTCTTCGGCGAGCGCCCCGACCGCTTCACCATCCTTGGCGCCGCCCTGATCCTCGCCGCGGGCGTCTACACCCTGATCCGCCAAGCCCGGCTAAGCCGCACCCGATCCTGAGATGCGGCGGCGACCGCCGCGAAAAGCGCCAGCGCGGATGGCCGACCGCCCAACTCTGAATCCACGCTGTCGCACTGGACACGCTCCTTTTCGGCCATCTCGCCGATAGGTTCAGGCCGCCGCCCGGTGTTCCTCCCTCGCGGCGGTCCATACCTCCCGTGCCGCATCCGCGTTGATCACCGCGATGCAGAGGCCGACGATCAGGTCAGGCCACGCCGACCGCCAGAGGTACGCCGTGACGAGCCCCGCTCCGACGATCGCCAGGTTCGCGATCGCGTCGTTTCGGGCGGACAAGAACGCAGCCTTGGTCAGGCTGCCACTGTGATGGCGAAAACGGGCAAGCAGGAATGCGCAGCCCAAGTTGACGGCGAGGGCGCCGAGGCCGGTCAGCGAAAGTGCAAGAGGCTCCGGAACGACCGGCACCACGAGCTTTCTCCAGGCGGTCCAAAGCGTGGCAATCGCCGGGACGAGCAGGATCGCTGCCAACGCCATGCCCACTCGGGCACGGGAGCGCGCCGACCAACCGAGCGCGAGCAGGATCAGGAAATTGACGGCAGCGTCTTCGAGAAAGCCGACCGAGTCGGCGAACAGCGCGACCGACCCGATGGAAAGGGCGACCGCGAACTCGACCCCGAAATAGGCGAGGTTGGCCAGAGCGACGACCCTGACGACGCGCCGGAGAGCCGAACCGCGCATGTCGTCCGCGTCTGCCACTTCCACCCGCACCCCTGTCGCGATTCGACGCCGATTTGGCAGTCGTGCTCACCGTGTCACCCGGTCCGGGTGATATCGGCTACGATCCGCACCGGCTCCGCCTTGCCGCTCAGCCGCGCGCGATAGACCTGCAGCGCCTCGAGCACCCGCATCACGTAGTTGCGCGTCTCGGTGAAGGGGATCTCTTCGATCCAGGCCACGGGATCGGTCCCCGGTTGGCGCGGATCGCCCTGCTCCTCGATCCACTGGTCGACCCGGCCCGGGCCGGCGTTGTAGGCGGCCGTCGCCAGCACGTACGACCCGTCGTAGCGGTCGAGCATCCGCGCCAGGTAGGCCGTCCCGAGGCTCGCGTTGTAGAACGGGTCGGTGACCAGCCGGGACGCGCTGAAATCCATGCCGGACGTCTCGGCGACGTGCCGCGCGGTCGCCGGCATAAGCTGCATCAGCCCCTTGGCGCCGGCGTCGCTCTCGGCCCGGAAGTTGAGCTCCGACTCCTGCCGCGCTATCGCCAGGGCGAACTCCGTCGGCACCGGCCAGTCGTTCCGCGCGATCAGGTGCAGCGGGTAATACTGGTCCGGCAGCACCATGCCCTCGCCGGCGGCGTCTTTGGCGATTCGGATCCCGATCTCCGGCCGCCCGAGGTCGATCGCCATCTGCGCCAGCGCCGCGCGAGTCGCCGGCGGCTGGCCCTCCGCCGCCTGCCGCCAGAACTGCGAGGACCGCCTGTCGTCGCCGGCCAGGTGCAGCCAATAGGCCGCCTGGACGACGCTCGACTGCATGAAGGGCGCATGCCGCCAGTCGGGCGGCGGCCCGCCAGCGGCCAGGGCCGGATCGGCCGGGCTCCCGATCTTCTCGGCGGCAAGCTGGCCGTAAAAGCTTGTCTGGTACTGCGCCGCCGACGCGAACGCCTGCGCCGCGGCAGCCTCGTCTCCCGCCTGGGTGCAGGCGAGCCCCAGCCAGTAGCCGGCGCGCCCGAGGCTGATCGGCGTCGCGACCGCCGCCCGAAACCGCTCGAAATGCTCGATCGCCCGCTTCGGATCGCCGAGCCGCGTCAGCGCCACGAACCCCGCCACCCACTCGGCATCGGCATAGGCCGTCCCCTCGGTCCCGAAGTTCCGCGCCGCGAGCCGATAGGCCGCTTTCGGGTCGCCGTCCTCCAGCGCCTGCCGCGCCAGGTTGGCGCGCCGCTCCATCCAGAAATCCGGCTTGCCCAATGCCTTCGCCGAGCGCGACATCTGCAGCAAATAGTCCTCGGCGTCCTGCCATTTCCCGTGGCTCACCCGATAGAGGTACCGCTCGTAGGCGAGCCCCGGATCGCCCCTCAGCGCCGCCGGCACCTGGTTGATCGCGTACTGCAGCCCATCGGAATCGCGCCTGACGGCGATCCGGGCCTGCGCCAGCTTCTGCCAGTCGGGCGACACCACCGGCAGCATTGCCTCCGCCTCGCCCGTTAGGCCGCGCCACAGCAGCATGTCGAGACGCGCCTCGTTCCTCGGCGCCACGACCGTCTTCCAGCGCGCCAGCACCGCCGCCCGCTCGGCGCCGGCCATCGAGAACGTCTCCCACGCCCGAACGATCTCGGCCTCGGCCTCGGCCTCGCGCCCCGCCGTCGACAGCGCCTCCGAGAGCCGCAGCGACCCGATCCCGGTCTGCGGCGGTTCGGTCGCAAAGAAGGCGAAGACCTGTTCCGGCGGCATTCCGGAAGGCATCTGCCGCTCGCCTGCCCGCCGCAGCGTCTGGAGCCCCGGCCAGTCCGGATGCGCGGCCAAAAAGTCGAGGTACTCGTCCCAATTCCCCGCCCCGTCGCGCAGCCGCACCCATAGAACGACGTCGCGCGCGGCCGGGCTCCCCGTTTCGTCGGCGTACTGCCGCGCCTCGAGCCACGCGCCGTCAGCCGCCGCCTCGAGCGCTTCGCCCAGCAGCCGCCCCTGCGCGGTGGTCTGTGCCCCGGCCGCGCCACCCACGGCCAGCCAGCCGGCGAGCATCGGGGGCAGGATCACCGACATACGCATGCGCACCTCTTCAAAGGAGTCCTGCGGGTGCGAGTACTATACCAGAGCGTGTGCTCCGCGTCTCCCCCTGCCGCGGCTCCCTCCTGCCCGCGACACGATCCTTCACGCGCTTGTCATGATTGTGCGCTGCGGCTAAACCGGTCGCATCCGGCACGGAAACGGTATGGCCCAGAACTTTCGTCATTCCGAGATCCTGACCATTGCCCGCGACGCCGGCAAGGTCACTGTCGAGGGTCTGGCCGCACACTTCAACGTGACCGCGCAGACCATTCGCCGCGACTTGGGCGAGCTCTGCGACATCGGGCAGTTGACCCGCGTCCACGGCGGCGCCACCATCCCGTCGGGCGTCATCGCCCTCGGCTACGAGGACCGCCGCAGCCTCGCGAGCCAAGAGAAGGACGCCATCGCCCGGCTGGTCGCGCAGCAGATCCCGGACGGCGTCTCGATCTTCATGAACATCGGCACGACCACCGAGGCCGTCGCGCGGGCGCTCCTGAAGCACCGCAACCTGATGGTGATCACCAACAACCTCAACGTTGCCAATATCCTCGCGACGTCGCCGAACTCCGAGGTGATCGTCGCCGGCGGCATCCTTCGACGTACCGACGGCGCCCTGGTCGGCGACGTCACGGCCGAGTTCATCGGCCAGTTCAAGGTCGACTACGCCATCATCGGCTCGGCTGCTGTCGATCCCGACGGTTCGCTCCTCGACTACGACTTCCGAGAAGTGCGGGTGGCGCAGGCAATCATCAAGAACGCCCGCAAGAGCTACCTCGTCGCCGACCACAACAAGTTCAAGATGGCGGCACCGGTCCGCATCGCGTCCCTCGCGGAGTTGGATGGCTTCTTCACCGACGTCCCTCCGCCGAAGTCCGTGGTCCAGCTCTGCGCCGACAACGACGTCTTCATCCGCACGGTGGAGGCCGCCGCCCGGGCGCGCTGACCGGGCGGCGCGCCGTTCAGTAGATCGCCGCCCGCCGGTAGGTCCGCCGCGCCACGCCGGCATAGGAAACCGGCGTGAGCGGCATCCCGACGACGTCGATGAAGACCGACGGGTCCTTGCCCTCGACCGGCATGTCGCCATCAATGATCTTCACCGTGTAGGCCAGTGCATCGTCGCCCTCGAGCCGCGGCTCGCGCAGCTCGACCACGACCTGCCGGAGCTTGCCGTCCTCGATGATCGAGAGGTCGGCATTGGGCGGATCCTGCAGGAAGCTGTCCTTGCCCTCGCTCCAGAACGGCACGAAGCGCGTCGTTTCCATGTTGCCGGCGATCCGCTCGGGTCGGTCCGAGAAAAACAGCGTGATGGGGCTGATCCCGTTCAACGTCAATTTGTTCTCGCCGGCGTCGAACGCCATCCCCTTCGCGGTCTGCACGAACAGAAAGTCCGCGGACCCGGTCGCGTCCTCGGCGGAAGCACCGCCGGCGAGTGCCATCGCCGGAATGAGGAGACCGGCGCCGGCGATCAGCTGCCGGCGCGACGGGCGGAGGATTTCGGACATTTCGTTGACTCCCAGAAATGGCGTGTCGGACCGGGCAGACGCCCGTGTCGCGCCGCTTCAAGCACAAATCGCCACCTATGGCTAAGCTTCGCACGCCAACACCACGCTGCGGAAGCCCTACCATCGCCCGGCGAAATGTGCTGCGCTCGGCCGCGGGAGGACCACCTATGCCCGAGTTCCGCCGCATCCTCGTCACCGGCGCCGCCGGCAGCCTAGGCAGCCATCTCAGAACCGGCCTTGCGCCTTTCGCGGAACGGTTGCGCCTGACCGACATCAAGGACCTCGGTCCTGCCGCTCCGCGCGAGGAGCTCGTGCAGTGCGACCTCGCCGACCGGGCCGCCGCGCTCGAGCTCACCCGTGATTGCGACGCCATTGTGCACTTCGCCGGCCACCCGCGCGAGCTCACGTTCGACGAGATGCTGAGTGACGTTATCCCCGGCTCCTACCACATGTTCGAAGGCGCCCGGCTCCACGGCGCTCGCCGCGTCGTCTACGCAAGCTCGATCCACGCCGTCGGCTTCCATCCGGTCGAGGCGGTCCCCGATACTCGCGCTGCGCACCGCCCCGACACGTTCTATGGCCTGACGAAGACCTTCACCGAAGACCTGGCCAGCCTCTACTGGGACAAGTTCGGAATCGAGAGCGTAATGCTGCGCATCTGCTCCTGCTTCCCCGAACCCAGGGACCGCCGCATGCTCTGGTCCTGGCTCTCCTTCCCCGACATGGTCCGGCTGGTAACTGCCGCGCTTACCGCCCCCCGCGTCGGCTTCTCGGTCATCTACGGCACCTCCGACAACGCCACCCGCGCCGTCTCCAACACCCACGCCACCCACCTCGGCTTCCGCCCCGAGGACAGCGCCGACCCCTTCGCGGCCGCGATCCTCACCGCAACGCACCGCCCTGATCCCGTCGCCGTCGCAAGCCGCGTCGTCGGCGGCAGCTTCGCGGCCACCGGACACCCGGACGATGGATGACGCAATCTACGCTGCGCTGCAGGCCACCTGGCCCGCCGCCGAGGTTCGCCGCCTCGGCCCTTGGACGCTCCGCCGCGGCGAGGGCGGCGGCAACCGTACCGAGGCGGCATCACTCGAGGGCCCCCTCGCCGACATAGAGGTCGCCGAGGCCGCGATGCGCGCCTGGAACCAGCGCCCCCTCTTCATCCTCCGCCCCGGCGAGGACGCCCTCGACGCCGCCCTCGCCGAGCGCGGCTACGGTGTCCCGGACCGCAACCGCATCTACGCCGCCCGCGCCGCCGAACTCGCCGCCCCCGGCGAGCTCAATGCCATTCCATGCGTCGCGCCCCTGGCGGCGATGGTCGAGATCTGGGCCGAGGGCGACATCGGCGCCGCCAAGCTCGCGGTGATGGCCCGTGCCCCTGCCCGCCGGACGTACCTCCTCGGCCGCCTCGACGACTGTCCCGCAGGTTGCGCCTTTGTCGCCGCTCATGCCGGCGTCGCCATGCTCTCGGCGCTTCATGTGACGCCCGGCGCCCGGCGCCGCGGCCTGGCGGGCCATCTGCTCCGCGCCGCCGCCGCCTGGGCCGGGCAGGCGGGCGCCGGCACGCTCGCCCTCGCCGTCAAGGGCGACAACGCCCCTGCCCGCGCCCTCTACGAGCGCCTCGGCATGGCCGAATTCGGCGGTTACCACTACCGTGCCGCCCCTTAGCCAGCGGCGGGCCGACGCCCTCCCGCCGGCGCCGGGGCCCTCCCCTTCCCGCGTTCGCGGCCGCCGAAGCTCCCGCGCAACTGCCTCGGCCGTGATTACCGAGGAGTTAACGCGGCGGAGTTTTTTCGTTTAAATTCAGTGGCTTGACCTTTGCCCGATACCCCCGTGTCACGAACACGCCTGCCCGATCCGGTGCCAGGCATCGTGTAAGTCTCGGCTTTGGATAGCTGACCTCACGGCCAGTTATCCGGCCCCAGCCCCTTGAAGTGCTCGGCCAGGTAGTCGACGAAGGCTCGCAGTTTCGGCTGCGGGAACCGGCCCTGCGGATAGACCGCGTGGATCGCGAGCAGGTCGGGCGGCCGGTCGGCCAGCACCTCGACCAGCCGCCCGGCCGTGAGCGCATCGCCGAGCATGAAGGAGGGGATCTGCGAGATGCCGAGGCCAGCCTCCGCCGCCTTCAGGAGCGCCTCCCCATTGTTCACCGTCAGCCGGCCGCCGACCCGGACCTGCCGCTCCTCGCCCGACGGGGTGCGAAGCCGCCAGAAGTTGCCGCTCGATAGCTGCGAATAATGCAGCAGCCGATGCTCGCTCAGGTCGTCGATCGTCTGCGGCATCCCCATCGCCGCCAGGTACCCCGGCGATGCCGCGATCACTCCGCGAGCGACCGCGAGCTTGCGCGCCTTGAGCGAGCTGTCGGCAAGGGTGCCGATGCGGATCGCGACGTCGAACCCTTCCGCGACCAGCTCGACGAAGCGGTCGTCCAGCACCATGTTGATGTCGACCTCAGGGAAATCGCAGAGAAACCGCGCCACCGCCGGCGACACCTGCTTGATGCCGAAGTTGACTGGCGCCGACACCTTGAGCGGCCCCCTCGGGCTCGCCTGCATCGCGGTAACCATGCTGTCAGCCTCGGCTGCCCCGTCGAGCACCGACCTCGCGCGGTCGTAGTAGGCCAAACCGACCTCGGTCGGACTGACCCGCCGCGTCGTGCGGTTCAAGAGCCGCACCGCGAGCCGCGCCTCGAGCGCCGCGACATGCTTCGAGACTGCCGACTTAGACAATCCCATCCTGCGCGCCGCGTCGGTGAAGCCGGCGTGGTCAACCACCTGCACGAAGGCTTCCATCTCGGTCAGGCGATCCATCGACAGCCGATCGTTTCCAGGCCGCGAACGCTAGGCTTCGCAGGGCCCGATCGTCAACCTTTAGCGCATCGGGCAGGTCCGGAGCTGCGCCTCGTAGATCGTTGCCCACGACTGAACGTCACGTGCGACCCCGGGCAGCCAGGACTTGCCGCGGTAACTGCCGCGAGCGAACCCGGCGTGGCCCTCGTGATAGGCGAGGTATTGGTTGTAGGCGTCCCCGACGGAAACGCCGTTGGCGCGGCTGGCGCCGTTCATGTACCAGCCGATGAAGTCCGAGGCATCGGAGAAGTCGTCGCGGTCCGCCCCGCGGCGGCCCGTGTCCGCACGATAGTCGTCCCAGGTCCCATCGACGGCCTGGGCGTAACCGTAGGCGCTCGAGAGCGGCACGTCCCGGGAGAAGATCCCGCTGCCCACCTTCCTGGTCGGCCGCGCGTCGCTCCGGAAGCTCGACTCGCGCGCGATCGTTGCGAGCTGCACTGACACCGGCACGCCCCATTTGTCCTCGGTGCGACGCATTGCCGCAAACCACTGCGGGCGTTCCGTCTGCATTGTGCAAGCGTCGGCCACCGTGCTCGGAGGCTTGTCGTGCCCCGCGCACCCTGTGAGCCAAGCGCAAACGACGAAAAGTGCGAGCCGACGCCCGCGTCCGTGACCTGCCTTCATCTCAACTGCCCGCGTGTCTTGCCGCACGTCGTAGCCGGCATTCTGCCAAAGAACGGCCGCAATGCCAAGGAAAACCTCGGACAAAAGTCGAAGCATCCGAAGTGCTTCCGAAACCTTGGCCTGACGGCGCTGGCGACGCGCGGGGGGACTGCGACAGTTTTGCCGCAGTGCACCCGAATGGCCGCGCCTCGCTGTGGACAGAGCGGGACTCGGCCTATATTATCTGTATATAGTGGGTTCTATGGGTCTCGGGGATATGTTGCGGGTCTCGGCGAAATTCGCGCTCGGTCAGGTGGTGAAGCACCGCGTGCATCCTTTCCGCGGCGTGATTTTCGATGTGGACCCGGCGTTCAACAACACGAACGAGTGGTGGGAGTCCATCCCCGAGGACAGCCGGCCGCGCAAGGACCAGCCGTTCTACCACCTGCTCGCCGAGAACGACACGTCCTACTATGTGGCCTATGTCTCCGAGCAGAATCTCGTCCGAGACGACTCTGGGGAGCCGGTGGACCATCCCGAAGTCGCCGAGATGTTCGGAGCCCTGCGCGAGGGCGGTCGTTACGACCTCGACGGTCACCTGCACTGAGCAAGGCCGATCGGGCTAGTAGCCGGCCGCGCAACCGTCCTTGCGAGGATCGCTGGCCCCGACCAGCACGTCGTCCTCGATGAGGATCGCCTGCGCACCGCCGAGAGGAGCATCGCGACGCGTGACCTTGTGGCCCAGAGTGGCCAGCTCCGCCGCGACGCTCTCCGAATAGCCGGTCTCGAGCTGCATCTCGCCCGCGTCGGCAAACGATCGGGGCGCATCGATTGCGTCCTGTGGGTCGAGGCCGAAATCGACCAGGTTGGTCAGCAGGCGCACGTGGCCCGCGGGCTGGTACGCCCCGCCCATCACGCCGAACGGCATCACGAGGCGACCCTCCCGGCGGAGCATCGCGGGGATGATGGTATGCATCGGACGCTTGCCGCCTCCGGCCTCGTTCGGGTGTCCGGCCCGCAGCGTGAACCCGGCGCCGCGACTTTGGAAGTTGATCCCGAAGCGTGTCGATGCGAGGCCCGAGCCGAAGTCGTGATACGTCGAATAGATCAGCGACACAGCCATCCGGTCACGATCGACGACGCAGAGGTAGACCGTCTCGCGATGCACCGCCTCGGTCACCGCGGCCGGATCGCCCAGCACCCGGCCGGGGTCGATCAGCGCCGCCAGCGCATCCGCAGTGGCGTCCGACAGCATGTGCGCGAGCCGTAACGACCCGGCGTCCGGGTCGGCCACGAAACGGTTCCGCGCGTCGTAGGCGAGCTTCGCCGCCTCCGCCTCAAGGTGGGCCCGCGCCGCTCCGAAAGGCTCAAGCAGCGCCAGATCGAAACGCGCGAGGATCTTTGCCAGCAGGATCGCCGTCGCGCCCTGCCCGTTCGGCGGCAGCTCGACCAGCTCATTAGCGCGGTAGCTCCCCGCGATCGGCTCGATGTAGGTGCAGGCGGTGGCCGCAAAGTCGTCAAGCGTGTGCGTCCCGCCCAGCGCCCGGAGCGAGCTCACCATGTCCTCGGCGACCTCTCCGACGTAAAAGGCGTCGCGGCCGTCGCGCGCGATCCGCCGCAGCACCTCGGCCTGCCCGGGCGCACGGAACCGTTCGCCAACGGTCGGCGGCTCGCCCTCGCGCAGGTAGAAGCGCCGCGCGTCCCCTTGCAGGTCGCCGGCATAGCGCGCCCAGTCCCAGGCGACCCGAGGCGCCACAGGCACACCCTCCTCCGCGTAGCGGATCGCCGGCGCCAGGCTCGCCGCCAGCCCGAGCCGTCCCCAGTCGGCGGCGAGCCGTGCGAAAGCGTCGACCGCCCCCGGCACCGTCACCGCATGGGCCGACCTTGGCGGGATCTGCCCGTGCCCGGCGGCCCGCAGCGCCGCGGGGTCGAGCCCGGCCGGCGCTCGGCCCGACCCGTTGAGCCCGACCAGTCGCTCCGTCCCAGCCGGCTTCAGCAACACGAAGCAGTCGCCGCCAATCCCGCACATCGCCGGCTCGGCGAGCCCGAGCAGCACCGCCGCCGCAATCGCCGCATCGACGGCGTTGCCGCCCTCCTGCAGCAATCGCACGGCAGCCTGCGCCGCCAGTGGGTGCGACGTGGCGCAAAGCCCATTCGCCGCATAGACCGGCGAGCGCCCCGGAGCCTGGAAGTCGCGCATCCTTCATCCTCCCGTCGCGGGCATAGAAGCCGCGCCTCCCGGATTAGGCAATCCCCATCGCCCCGCTTGCCAAAACGGTGGCCGCCCGCCATGCTCGACGGATGATCGGTAGCGCCGAGATCGCCCCCTTTCCTGCCCCGCCCGAACCCGTCGCGTTCCAACGTAGGGAGCTCTCCGTTATACTCGCCCTCTACGGCCGCATGGTGGCAGCGGGCCTCTGGCGGGATTACGGCATCTCAATGCTGCGCGACGCCGCTATTTTCTCGGTGTTTCGCCACGCCGCCGAGCACCCGCTCTACCGCATCGAGAAGCGTCCCCGGCTCGCGACCCGCCAGGGCCAGTACGCGGTGATCGGCATGGACGGCCGCGTCCTGAAGCGCGGCTCCGACCTGGCCCAGGTGCTCCGGATCCTCGAGAAGAAGTTGATCCGCGCAATCTGATCGTCTCCCGGTCGCCTCTCGCGGCCGGGTACGCTTGCATACGTCCATTGATCGAGCGCAAGGCAGACCGCTTCCCGGCTGGTTAGATTCGCCCCGTCAACCCGCTCGGAGCCGTTCAGATGCAGCACGACCTGCAGAATCGAATTCTCGACATCCTGTCGCGGACCAAGGACATGACCTTGGCGACCGTCCGTCCGGACGGCGCGCCCCAGGCAACGGTGGTTTCCTTCGCAAACGATGGAATGACACTCTATTTCGGCTGCGGGGCCGGATCGCAGAAGGCCGCAAACATCGCTCGAGAGCCGCGCGTTTCCGTCACTGTGACCCCACCCTACTCCAGCTGGGACACGATCGAAGGCCTCTCGATGGCGGCCACAGCCCGCGAGGTCACGGCCTCCGGCGAGCTTGCCGCAGTCGGAGAGCTGATGCGAGACCGATTTCCCCAGCTTGCCGACGCGGTCCCGCCCGAGGCCGGAATGATGAAGGTCTTCCACCTCCGGCCTCACTTCGTCTCCGTCCTCGACTACGGCAAGGGTTTCGGGCACACCGACCTCGTGCGCGTTGGCGACAATGACATCACCGAAACGTTGGAAAGCATGGCGCATCGCTGGATCGCGGGCGTCGCCCAAACCGCCTCCGATTAGGTCGAGCGGCCGGGCGCCGCTACAATCTTGCACGCGCGCTTACGAAAAAAGGCGCCCCCTCGGGGCGCCTTGTCGAGGTCCAGTTGTCGCGAGGCCTACTCCGCGGTGAGTAGCGGCGGCTTCTTCGACGTGATGCGCGGGGCGACGGCGGGCTCGATCTTCAGCACGATCTCGCCGTTCTGCACCAGCACCTGCACGATACCGCCCTTGGCGAGCTTGCCGAACAGCAGCTCCTCGGCCAGCGGCTTCTTGATGTTCTCCTGGATCACCCGGCCGAGCGGCCGGGCGCCCATCTTGTCGTCGTATCCCTTCTCGGCCAGCCATTCGGCAGCCTCCGGCGCCAGCACGATCTGGACGTTGCGGTCCATCAGCTGCGCCTCGAGCTGCAGCACGAACTTCTCGACCACCTGCAGGATCACCTCCTTCGGCAGCGCCGAGAAGCTGATGACCGCGTCGAGCCGGTTGCGGAACTCCGGCGTGAACATCCGCTCGACCGCGGCCGTGTCCTCGCCCTCGCGCCGGGCGCGCCCGAAGCCGAGCGCCTCCTTCGCCTGCTCCGACGCGCCGGCGTTCGAGGTCATGATCAGGACTACGTTGCGGAAGTCGACGGTCCGGCCGTTGTGGTCGGTCAGCTTCCCGTGGTCCATCACCTGAAGAAGGATGTTGTAGACGTCCGGGTGCGCCTTCTCCATCTCGTCGAGAAGCAGCACGCAGTGCGGGTGCTGGTCGACGCCGTCGGTCAGGAGCCCGCCCTGGTCGAAGCCCACATAGCCCGGAGGCGCGCCGATCAGGCGAGAGACCGTGTGCTTCTCCATGTATTCCGACATGTCGAAGCGCAGGAGCTCGACCCCGAGCTTGTCCGCGAGCTGCTTTGCCACCTCTGTCTTGCCGACGCCGGTCGGACCCGTGAACAGGTAGTTGCCAATCGGCTTCTCCGGCTCCCGGAGCCCCGCCCGGCTGAGCTTGATTGCCGAGGCCAGCGCCTCGATCGCCTTGTCCTGCCCGAAGACCACACGCTTCAATGTCGCGTCCAGGTCTTTCAGCACCTCGGCGTCGTCCTTCGACACGTTCTTCGGCGGGATGCGCGCGATCTTGGCTACCACCGCCTCGATCTCCTTAGAGGTGATCGTCTTGCGACGCCGGCTCTCCGGCAGCAGATGCTGGGCGGCACCGGCCTCGTCGATGACGTCGATCGCCTTGTCCGGCAGCTTCCGGTCATGGATGTACCGCGCCGACAGGTCCACCGCCGAGCGGATCGCATCGTGGGTGTAGCGAACCTCGTGATGGTCCTCGAAGTAGGGCTTCAGCCCCTTCAGGATCTTGAAGGCGTCCTCCACCGTCGGCTCGTTGACGTCGATCTTCTGGAACCGGCGCGCCAGCGCCCGGTCCTTCTCGAAGTGCTGCCGGTACTCCTTGTAGGTCGTCGATCCCATGCAGCGAAGCGTCCCCGACTGCAGCGCAGGCTTCAGCAGGTTCGACGCGTCCATCGCCCCGCCGCTCGTCGCACCGGCGCCGATCACAGTATGGATCTCGTCGATGAAGAGGATGGCGTTCGGATGCTGCTCGAGCTCCTTCATCACGGCCTTCAGCCGCTCCTCGAAGTCGCCGCGGTACCGCGTTCCCGCGAGCAGCGCCCCCATGTCGAGCGAGAAGATCGTGGTCTCGGCGAGCACCGCCGGCGTCTCGCCGTCGACGATCTTGCGCGCCAGCCCCTCGGCGATGGCGGTCTTGCCGACACCGGGGTCACCGACGAGCAGCGGGTTGTTCTTCCTGCGCCGGCAGAGGACCTGGATGCACCGCTCGACCTCGAGATCACGGCCGATCAGCGGATCCACGTCCCCCCGGCGTGCCTTCTCGTTCAGGTCGACACAGTACTTCTGCAACGCTGTCTCCTCGGCTTCCTTGTTCCCCTGCGCTTGTGCCTTGGTCTCGGGCGCCGCCTCGGCACCCTTCACCGGACGGGCTTCGCCGTAGGACGGATCCTTTGCGACGCCGTGACTGATGTAGTTGACCGCGTCGTAACGGGTCATGTCCTGCTCCTGCAGGAAATAGGCGGCATGGCTCTCGCGTTCCGCGAAGATCGCCACGAGCACATTGGCACCCGTAACCTCCGAGCGGCCCGAGCTCTGGACATGGATTGCCGCCCGCTGGATTACCCGCTGGAAGCCCGTAGTCGGCGCCGCCTCGGACCCTTCGATGTCCGAGATCAGCGCGTCGAGCTCCTCGTCGAGGAAAGCGACGATGGTCTTGCGTAGCTTGTCGAGGTCGACACCGCAGGCCTTCATCACCCGCGCGGCCTCTGGTTCGTCGATCAGGGCCAGAAGGAGGTGCTCGAGGGTGGCGAGCTCGTGCTTGCGCTGGTTCGCCTGCCCGAGAGCGTTGTGGATTGCGGCCTCAAGAGTACTCGAGAAAGAGGGCATAGTCCGCGTCCTTCCGGTCTGAACCCGTCGGCGTGGGGCCGACGCGGGCAAGGTACTTAGCGTTACCCGTCACCTGTTAAACTTCGGTGTTATCCTCCGCGCTTCAAGTGCCGAGTATGCCTGTGCCGCAGCGGAAGAGCAAAAAAATAGCAATGGTACGGTTTCTGCGGCGGTCGGGATGCTGCGCCTGCTCAGAAAGAATCCTTCCGGCGGCGGATCTCGGCGAAAACTTGAGCATCAGGCGAACCTTTCAGCCCGAGCTGCGCCTTGAACCCCGCATCCGCCGCTCGCAGGAACGGGTTCGTCTCCCGCTCCAGGTCCAGCCGCGCCGGCACGGTAGCACCGCCCATCTGCCGCATCGCAGCAATCTCTGCCGCCCGTGCCCGCAGCGCCGGGTTCTCCCCGTCGACCGAGAGTGCGAAGCGAATGTTGCTTTCCGCGTACTCGTGGCCTGAATACACCATGGTGTCGTCGGGCAGCGCCGCCAGCGTCGTTAGCGTCCCCCACATCTGCTCGGGCGTTCCCTCGAACAGCCGCCCGCACCCCATCACCATCAGGCTGTCGGCGGTGAAGACGGCCTTCGCCTCGGCGAACCAGTAGGCGATGTGCCCGACCGTGTGCCCGGGCACCTCGAAGACCTGCGCCACGCTTTCGCCGATCGCGATCGTGTCCCCGCCCTTCAGCTCGACGTCGAGCGCCGGCAGGCGGTGCTTGTCCGCCGCCGCTCCGGCCACCTGCGCATGGTATCTTCCGCGCAAGACGTTCACTCCGTCGATGTGGTCGGCGTGGTGGTGGGTGATCAGGATCAGGTCGAGTTTCCATCCACGATCGCTCAGCGCCGCCTCGATCGGTGCGGGCTCCGGCGCGTCCACAAGACCGACCTGACCGGTCGCAGCGTCGCGCACCAGATAGGCGTAGTTATCCCTGAGGCAAGGCACGGTGACGATCTCGAGCGGCATTGGCTTCCCCCCGGGGCTGCGGCTGGGCCGAAGCATAGCGCCTTGACGCGCGGATGCCACGCTCTGCTCGCGCTACCGTGCGGCAGGCTGCTCGGCCAGATCCTTGGCGCCGCGGCTCAGGACGGGGGAATGTTGGCGTCGAGCAAGGCAAGCGTGTAGGAATCGTGCGCCTCGCGGCTCTCGAGCGCCTCCCGACCGAGCGCCTCGACGGCGGCGCCGTTCTTCATGACCAGCAGGCGGTCGCACATGTGGTCGATCACTGCCAGGTTGTGGCTTACCATCAGGTAGGTCAGCCCGCGTTCTGCCCGGAGGCGGGCGAGGAGGTTGAGGACCTCGGCCTGGACGGAAGCATCGAGGGCGGACGTCGGCTCGTCGAGCAGCAGGATGTCGGGCTGGAGCATCAGCGAGCGAGCGATGGCGATGCGCTGGCGCTGGCCGCCGGAGAGCTGGTGCGGGTAGCGGAACCGGAAGCGGGGGTCGAGGCCGACGTCGGCCAGGGCCCTCAGAACGCGCCCGTCGCGGTCGCGAAGGCCGTGGATGGCGAGGGGCTCGGCGAGGGTGTCGTCGACGGTGCGCTTCGGGTGCAAGGAGCCGTAGGGGTCCTGGAAGACCATCTGGACGCTGGCGGCGAAGGCCTTGTCGCGGCGGCGGGGCAGCGGCGTGCCGGCGATGCGGATCTCGCCGCCGGAGATGGGGGCGAGACCGCAGATGGCACGCAGGATCGTCGACTTGCCCGATCCCGACTCGCCGACGAGGCCGAAGGACGCGCGCTCGTCGACGGCGAAGGAGACGTCCCTGACCGCGTGGACGAGCCGGCGGCCCTGCGGATAGGTGACCGAGAGCTCGTCGATCTCGATGAGGCTCACAGCGCGGCCCAGGGAGCGCTGCGGTCGAGGACCGGGAGGGCGCCGCGGCTGCCGCCGATCTTCGGCAGGCACTCGAGCAGGCCGCGGGTGTAAGGGTGCTGCGCCTCATGGAGGCGCGCGGCGGGGAGTTCCTCGACGATGCGGCCGCGGTACATGACGATGACGCGGTCGCAGAAGCGCGAGACGAGCGGCAGGTCGTGGGAGATGAAGAGGAGGCCGAGGCCGCGCTCGCGGACGAGGGCGTCCAGGATGCGCAGGACCTCGGCCTGCACGGTGACGTCGAGCGCCGAGGTGGGTTCGTCGGCGATCAGGAGGTCGGGATCGGGGATCAGCATCATCGCGATCATGACGCGCTGGCCCATGCCTCCGGAGAGCTCGTGCGGATAGGCGTGGAGGACGCGCTCGGGGTCACGGATCTGGACCGCCTCGAGCATGGCGATGGCGCGGCGACGGGCGTCGCGGGAGGAGAGACCCTCGCGGCGACGCAGGCCCTCGGTCAGCTGATCGCCGGTCTTCATCACCGGGTTGAGCGAAAACTTCGGGTCCTGCATCACCATCGCGATGCGACGGCCGCGGAGGCCGCGCATCTGGCGGTCGGAAGCGTTCAGGAGGTCGATGCCGTCGAAGAGGAGGCGGCTGGCGGTGACCCGGGCGGCGGGGATCAGGCGGAGGATCGCGCGGCCGGTCATGGTCTTGCCGGAACCCGACTCACCGACGATCGCCAGGCGCTCGCGATCGAGCGAGAAGGATACGCCGCGGACAGCCTCGACCGGGCCGGACTCGGTGGGGAAGGTGACGCGGAGGTCTTCGACTTCCAGGAGGCTCATCGCGCCGTTCCGGCGTGGTGGCGGCGGTCAGGCACACCCGGCCGGGAGAGGTCGCCCAGCCTGGGAAAGCGGACCCGCATGCGGTTGTCCGCGTGCGGACGCAAACAGCAACCTATTGAAATCTTTGAATAAGGTGGCACGGCGTTAGTGCGGCATTTACCATTGTCCGCACCCACCTTCGGCCGGGACCGGCTTCCCGCCGCCGGGGCAGAAGCGGATCCGGGGCTCATCGGCTGGCGCTCCGCGGATCGAGAACATCCCGGAGGCCGTCGCCGAGGAGGTTGAAGCCGAGCGAGACGATGAAGATCGCGAGGCCGGGGATCGCCGCGACCCACCACTGGTCGAAGAGGAACTTGCGGCCCGAGGAGATCATCAGCCCCCACTCGGGCAGCGGCGGCTGAGCGCCGAGGCCGAGGAAGCCGAGGCCGGCGGCGGTCAGGATGATGCCGGCCATGTCGAGGGTGACGCGGATGATGACTGAGGGGATGCAGATCGGCGCAATGTGCGAGAAGAGGATCCGCGCCCCGCTCGCTCCCTGCAGCTCGGCGGCGGCGATGTAGTCGGAGCGGCGCACGGTCAGCGTCTCGGCGCGGGCGACGCGGGCGTAGGGCGGCCAGGCGGTGAAGGCGATGGCGAGGACCGCGTTGCCGATGCCGGGCCCGAGCGCGGCGACGAAGGCGAGCGCGAGGATGAGCCGCGGGAAGGCGAGGAAGATGTCGGTGATCCGCATCAGCACGGCGTCGACCCAACCGCCGTAGTAGCCGGCAACCGTGCCGACGAGGAGGCCGAAGACCGGAGCGGTCACGGTGACGAGGAGGACGATGTAGAGCGTGATGCGGGCGCCGTAGACAAGCCGGCTCCAGATGTCTCGGCCGAACTCGTCGGTGCCGAGCCAGTGGCCGGGGGAGAAGGGCGGCTGCAGGCGCTGCGCGAGGTCCTGGGCAATGGGGTCCTGGGTGGCGAGGAGCGGCGCCGCGGCGGCCATGAGCACGAGGGCGGCGATGATCGCCAGGCCGACGAGCGCCAGGGGATTCGACCGGAGGCGGAGCCAGCCGCGATAGAGCTGGCCAAGGCGCGCCTGGCCGCGCGAGGCGGGGCTCGCATCGAGAAGCCAGGCGCGGGAGAAGGCAGCCGTCATGTGCGCGCCCGCGGGTCGAGCAGCCGGTAGAGGACGTCGGATACCATGTTGAGCAGCACGAAGGCGGTGCCGACCACGACCGTGCCGCCCATGACCGCCGCCATGTCGGCGGCGAAGAGGGCGTTGGTGATGTAGAGGCCGAGGCCGGGCCACGCGAAGACGGTCTCGGTGAGGACGGAGCCCTCGAGGAGGGCAGCGTAGGAGAGGGCTATGACGGTGACGAGCGGCACCGCGGTGTTGCGGAGCGCGTGCACCCAGATCACGCGCCACTCGGGCATGCCCTTTACCCGGGCGGTGGTGACGTACTCCTGGCCGAGCTGCTCCAGCATGAAGGAGCGGGTCATCCGGCTGATGTAGGCCATCGAGTAGTAGCCGAGGACCGCCGCCGGCAGCACGATATGGCTGAGGGCGTTGAAGAAGACGTCCCAGGCGCCGGCGAGGGCGCTGTCGAGGAGGATCGAGCCGGTGCGGCGGGGGACGTCTAGCTCGACGATGAACTCGTAGGTGGTGTCGAGTCGGCCGGGGCCACCGGTCCAGTGCAGCTTGCCGTAGAAGACGAGGAGGCCCATCAGCCCGAGCCAGAACACCGGCATCGAGTACCCGACGAGGCCGACGACGCGGACCGCCTGGTCGGCGATGGTTCCGGGGCGGGTGGCAGCGAGGACGCCGGCCGGGACGCCGAAGACGACGCCAAGGACCGTGCCAATCGTCGCGAGCTCGAGCGTGGCGGGGAACACGCGGGCGACGTCATCCAGGACGGGCTGGCCGGTCAGGAGCGACTTGCCGAAGTCGCCGGTCAGCGCATCGCGGACGTAGATCGCGAACTGGACGAGGAGCGGGCGGTCGAGGCCGAGGGCGGCGCGGGCAGCCTCGACCTGGGCCTGGGTCGCGCGCTCGCCGAGGATGGAGAGGACCGGATCAGTCGGGATGACGCGGCCGATCACGAAGGTGATGGCAAGGAGGCCGAGGAGGGTGACGGCGAGGGTGAGAAGGAAGCTCAGGAGGCCGCGGCCGAGGTAGGCAACCCTTTCGAGGTGGCCCGGCCCGGTGACGTCCTCCTGGTGCGCCATCGCGGCGCGCCGGTGTCAGTTCTTCTTCGTGTCGTAGAAGGCGGCCGAGCTGATCGAACCGCCGGCGGAGAAGCCCTCGACGTTCGAGCGCATCGCGACCTGCTCGATCTGCTGGAACATCGGCATCATCGGCGCGACCTTCTGGAAGTTGCGCTGGATCTCCTCGTACATGCCGGCGCGCTTGTCGCCGTCCTGCTCGAGCACGGCGGCGAGGGTCTCGTCATTGGTCTCCTTGGCCGGCCATGCGTTGCGCCAGGCGAGGATTCCGGTGTTGTTGCCGGCGTCCGAATTGTCGGGGTTGCGCGCGAAGGTGTCGGCGTTGGTGTTGGGGTCGGGGTAGTCCGGGCCCCAGGCCTCCATGATCATTTCCTGCTTGCGGGCGCGGTAGTCGGTCAGGATCTCGGCGCCGGTGCCGACCTTGAGCTCGAGGGTGATACCGGCCTGCGCCATGGTGTTCTGCAGCGACTGGGCGATCTCGAGCCGCTCCTGGTCGTTGCGGACCCAGAGCCGGGCGTTGATCGGGCCGACGCCCGCTTCCTTCAGCAGCGCCTTGGCCTTCTCGACGTCGAGGCCGTAGGGGGCGTCGTCGATGGCGCCGAGGAAACCCGCGGGCAGGAAGGCCTGGTGGACGATTGCCGAGCCCTTGAGGAAGCTGTCGGCCATGCCCTGGTAGTCGATCAGGTACTTGACCGCCTCGACGACCTTGGGGTTGTCGAGGGGGGCGACCTTCTGGTTGAGGCCGAGGTAGTAGATGCGGCCGCGCTGCTCGTCGACGACCTTGACGTTCGGGTCACCGGCGATGCCGGCAACGTCGACGGGGGTGAGCTTGCGGGCGATGTCGACGTCGCCGTTCTGCAGCAGGAGCCGCTGGGTGGCGGGCTCGGGGACATGGCGCACGAAGACGCGGGCGAGCGGCGGCGCGCCGCGCCAGCCGGTCGGGACGGCCTCGAGGATGTAGCTGTCGGACGGCTTGTAGGAGCGCAGCTTGTAGGAACCGGAGCCGGCGGAGTTGGTCTTCAGCCACTCGTAGCCCATGTCGCCGTTCGCCTCGTGCGCAAGCGCCTCCTTCTTGTCGACGATGGAGGCGACGATCGAGGTCAGGCAGTTGTAGAAGAAGGTGGGCGCATAGGGCTTGTCGGTGACGATCGTCAGTGTCCCGTCGTCGGTCGCCTTGATCTTGTCCTTCACGTTGTCCTTGGTGAAGCCGAACTGGGTGAGGATGAAGGCGGGGGTCTTGTCGAGGATCACCGCGCGCTGCAGCGACCAGGCGGCGTCCTCGGCCGTGACCGGGTTGCCGGAGTGGAATTTCGCGTCCGGACGCATCTTGAAGGTGTAGGTCATGCCGTCGTCGCCGACCGACCAGCTCTCGGCGAGGCCGGGCACGAGCGGGCCGAGGTTCGCCGGATCGAGCTCGATCAGCGAGTCGTAGATGTTGTTCAGCATGTCGTTGCCGGAGAACTCGAACGACTCGGCCGGGTCGAGCGAGACGATGTCGTCGATCTTGTCGGCGATGACGAGCGTGTCGGCGGGGGTGCCGGCGATGACCGCCGGCGCGATCGCCAGGCCGCACGCGAGCAGCGCGGCCGTTAGGCTCGAGCGCATAAGCATTTCTTGTTGCTCCCCGTTCCTCGCGCGCACTCCGGTCGCGCCCGGCACGCAGTTTGACAATGGACCGGCTGCGTTGTCCAGTTGCCGCGTGGAGGCGGCCAGGGGAAGCGACGCCAGCAATGCAGCGAATCTTCGATGGCCACAACGACCTGCTGCTCCGGCTCTGGCGCGCCGGCGACTTCGCGGGCGATCGCTTCCTGGGCGGAGACGGGCAGGGCCACCTCGACCTGCCGCGCGCGCGGACGGGCGGGCTCGCCGGCGGGTTCTTCGCCGTCTTCGTTCCGGGAAGCGCGCGCATGCTCGGGACCGGCGAGGCCGACGACGGGGAACTCGTCGATTTTCCGCACGTGGGCCCGGTCGATTCTTCCGACGCCCGCCGCATCGCGCTCGAGATGGCGGGCATCCTCGTCCGGATGGGCCGCGACCACCCGGACGCGATCCGCGTCTGCCGGACCGTCGCCGAGATCGAGGCGGCCAATGCGGCCGGCGCGATGGCTGCGGTCCTGCACCTCGAGGGTTGCGAGGCGATCGGTCCAGACCTGCTGGAGCTCGAGGTCCTGCATAGCGCCGGGCTGCGGTCGCTCGGCCCGGTCTGGTCGCGGCCGAACGCCTTCGGCGTCGGCGTTCCCTTCCGGTTCCCGGGGGACCCCGACGAGGGCCCTGGGCTCACGGCGGCCGGCAAGGAGCTCGTTCGCGGCTGCGGGCGGCTCGGGATCCTCGTCGACCTCTCGCACCTGAACGCCGCCGGCTTCCGCGACGTGGCAGCGCTCACCTCGAGGCCGCTGGTCGCGACCCACTCGAACGTGCACGCGCTCTCGCGGGCGTCGCGCAACCTGCTCGACTGGCAGCTCGCCGCGATCGCCGAGACGGGCGGCGTCGTCGGGCTGAACTTCGCGGTCGGCTTCCTGCGCGACGACGGGAGGCGCGTCGCCGACACGCCGCTCGCGGTCCTCGTGCGCCACCTCGACCACCTGCTCGAGCGGCTTGGCGAGGCCGGGGTCGCACTCGGCTCGGACTTCGACGGCGCGCTCATCCCGCGCAGCATCGGCGACGCCGCCGGCCTTCCGGCCCTCGTCCAGGCCATGCGCGATGCCGGCTACGGGGACGAACTGGTCGCTCGGATCTGCTGGGGGAACTGGATCGACCTGCTTCGCCGCACCTGGTCGTCGTAGCGGCCTGCCGTCGGATCGGCGAGACGGTCGCTCGGGCCGATCTCGCCCGGAGGGCGTATGACAAGGGACTCGCATCATCGGGGATTCCGACGTATCATTTTCCGGTTGGTGGCGCGGTAAACCTCCGCATCTATTGAAGTACCTTGCTATTGGGACTGCCTCCGGGGGAGTCGTCCGTGGACGTTGAACGCTGGCTTCTCGCTGCCGAGCTGGACGATCATGTCGCCAGCTTCGTTGCCGAGCGGATCGCGATGGATCAGCTCGCGAAGCTGACGGATGGGGAACTGCGCGAGCTGGGCCTGCCGCTCGGGGACCGGCTGCGTTTTCGCAGCGCGGTCGAGCGGGACAAGCTTGCGTTCGCGCGTGCGGAGGAGGGCGCCGAGCGCCGGCCGCTGACGGTCGCCTTTCTCGACCTCGTCGATTCGACCGGACTGGCGCAGCGCCTGGAAGCCGACGACGTCCTCTACATCCACCGGCGCTATCACCAGGCGTGCATCGAACCGATCCAGCAGTATGGCGGACAGGTGACCCGGTTTCTCGGCGACGCGATCCGGGCGTATTTCTGCTATCCGGTCGCGCATGAGGACGACGCCGAACGCGCGGTCCGCGCCTCGCTCGCCGCGGTCGACGCAGTCGGGCGTCTGACGGCGCCGGACGGGCTGCCGCTCGCCCTGCGTGTGGGCATCGCAACCGGGCGCGTGGTCGTGGGCTCCCTGCCGGCGGGCAAGGCGACGGCTGTCGCCGGCGAGCCGGGCCAGGCGCTCGGCACCACGCCAAACCTAGCCGCCCGGCTACAGGCGCTCGCGCCGCCGGGCGGCGTGGTGATCTCTGCCGAGACCGCCCACCGGCTGCACGACCGGTTCACCCTGCAGGATCTCGGCCTGCGCAACCTGCGGGGCTTCAGCCAGCCGACGCAGGCCTTCGCGGTCCTCGCGGAGCGGCAGCGCGCGTCGCGGGTGCGGCCGAAGCGAGGCGGCGGCCACTTCGTCGGCCGGGCGGCCGAAACGGCCGCGCTCGACGGCGCGTGGAGCGAGGCGGTCGCCGGCCGTGGCGGCGCCGTCCTCCTGCGCGGCGAGGCCGGGATCGGGAAGTCCCGGCTGGCAAGGCAGTTCGTCGCCGGCCGCGCCGCACGCCGCGCGAGCCTCAATATCGGCGTCTCCGCCTCGCCCTACTACGTCGACGAACCGCTCTGGCCGGTGGCGACGGCGCTCCGGTCGCTGGTGATGCCGTCCGGCGCGGAGTCGCCCAACGCGCTGCGGCGCCTGGACCGCCTGCTGTTCAAGGGTAGCGGGCCCGAGGACGGGCTGCGGCTCGCCGCCGTCGCGACGATCCTCAACATGGCAGGGGACCGGGAGGCGGCGCTCCTCGCCGACATCACGCCGGCGCGCCTGCGGGCGCTGACCCTCGATGCGCTGGTTGCAGTCATCGTGCGCGTGACCGCCCTGCGGCCGGTGGTCCTTGTCGTCGAGGACGTGCACTGGCTCGACCCGACGACCCTCGAGCTCGTGGAACGGCTGGTGTCGGAGGCTTCGGGCCAGCGCCTCCTCGTCCTGCTGACCGCGCGGGAAGAGTTTCCGCTGCCGGCCGGCCCCGCGTGGGCGCAGACCCGGATCCTCGACCTCAAGGGGCTCACCCCCGCGGAGGCGGAGGAGCTCTTCGAGGCGCTTTCCGATGGCGCGGCGCCGGGCCTCGGCCGCGATCTCGCCGCGCGCACCAGCGGCGTCCCGATGTTCCTGGAGGAGTTCGCCTCCGCACTCAACGCCGCGGGGCCGGAGAGTGAACTGTCGACGGTCAGCGGCCAGCCGGCGATCCCGGCGACCCTCGACGAATGCCTGGCCGCGCGCCTGGACCGGGCCGGCTCGGCCAAGGGCGTGGCGCAGGTCTGCGCCGTGCTCGGGCAGGCACGCGTCGGGGCGGCGAGCGTCGCTGCGGTCGCCGGCATCCCGCTCGACTCGACCGAGCGGGCGATGGCACGCCTAGAGAAGGCGGGCGTCCTGACCCAGACGGTCCGCATCGACGGCAAGGGCTGGTCGTTCCGGCACGCGCTCCTCCGCGAGGCGGCCTATGCGAGCCTCCTGCGCGACCGTCGCCGCACGCTGCACGGCAAGGCCGCCGACGCGCTCGGCGAGCAGATGGAGCCTGCGATCCTCGCGCATCACCTGAGCCAGGCCGACCGCGGTGCGGAGAGCGTGCCTCATTTCCTCAGCGCCGCGCGCGACAGCCTCGGCCGGTCGGCGCTGCAGGAGGCGTGCCGACTGCTGCGGCGCGGGCTCGAGGCTATCGAGACGCTCGCCGAAGGTCCGACCCGGAGCGAGCTGCGGCTCGAGCTGATGTCGCTGCTCGGGCCCGCACTGATCGGCCTATCCGGTCCGGGCTCGATCGAGGCGCAGGAGCTATATGCCGAGGCGGTCACCGTCGCCCGCAGCCTGCCGCCGCGGGCGGGCTCCTTCCCGATCTTCTGGGGATGGTGGCGGCTGTCCCACGTCGACGACTTCCACGAGAGCCGGAGGCGGGCGGAGTGGCTCTTCGAGGAGGCGCAGAGCCGGAACGAGCCGGCGCTGCTGCTGCAGGCCCATCACTGCAACTGGGCGAGCCTCTTTCATGGCGGCGACTTCGTCGGATGCGACCGGCATGCCGCCGACGGCCTGAGCCTCTATCGGATGGACGAGCACGGCGAGCATGCGTCGCTCTACGGGAATCACGACGCCAAGGTCTGCGGGCACGCGCACCGAGCGCTCGTGCTCTGGCAGCGCGGCTTTGCCCACGCGGCCGATCAGGAGGAGCAGAGCGCGCTCTTGTGGGCGCGACGCCTCGGGCATGCCGGAACCCTGCTGCATGCGTACGAGTTCGCCGCCTCGCACTGCGTCTACCGGCGCAACCCCTACCAGCTGCGGGCGGCGACCGAGCGGATGGCGCGCCTGGCCGAGGAGTACGGGTTCAGCGAGTACCGCGCCCGGTGCCGGGTATTTCGCGGCTGGGCGATGGCGATGACCGGCGAGGCGAAGGAGGGAGCGGCGCTGGCCGCCGAGGGCCTCGCCCTAGAGCGCGAGACCAACACCGCCGACGACCTCGCGCTCTTCCATTGCCTGGTGGCGGAGGCGCGGGCAAAGGCAGGCGAGGCCGACGGCGCGCTCGCGGAGCTCGCGGCGGCGCGCGAGTCATTCGAACTGATCGGCCTGCGGTACTGGCTGCCTGAGGTGTGGCGAACGATCGGGGATCTGACGATCCGCGTCGATCCGACCGCATGGACCGAGACCGCCGCAGCCTACGACGAGGCCGAGCGGATCGCCGGGGAGCAGGGAGCCGGACGGCTGGCGCTGCGGGCGGCCCTAGGAGCGACCCGCCTCGGGCTGCTCGCCGCCGACGACGGCGGCGCGGCCGTTCGGCTGGGGCGCGCGCTCGGGGGCGTGATCGAGGCAGAAGAGGCGGCCGGCGACGTGCGCGACGCCAGGGCGTTGCTGGCGACGATCGGCAAGCACGGCCGTATCGGCAGCGGGCTGCCGAGGGGCGGCGCGACATGACGGCCAGGCCAGGCCTGGCGGGGCTCGGCGAGGGGCGCAAGGGCTTCTTCGACGGCACCCATCGGGTCGTCGCGCCCGAGCGCACCATCGCGCGTGTGCTGCCGCTCGCCGGGCGCATGGGGATCAGCCGCCTGGCGAACCTGACAGGGCTCGATACGCTCGGGGTGCCGGTCGCGGCCGCCTATCGGCCGAACTCGCGGTCGATCGCGGTCTTCCAGGGCAAGGGCACCACGCTGGCGGCGGCGAAGGCTTCGGCGCTGATGGAAGCCGTCGAGGCCTGGCATGCCGAGCAGGTAGCGGCCCCGCTGCTGAGAGGCCGATACACGGAGCTCGTCGCGCGCGGGGTTCCGGTGGCCGATCCGGTGCGGCTGCCGCGGGCGCCGGGAGCCACCGGCGACCTGCGCGACGCCGAGCTGCGGTGGGTGGAGGGACGCGACCTCGTCACCGGCGCTGCCCGATGGGTACCCTTCGACCTGGTAACCGCCGACTACTCGGTGGACGCGCCGGCCGACGGGCCGCTCCAGGGCACGACGAACGGCCTCGCCTCGGGAAACGATCCGATCGAGGCGATCAACCATGCGCTCTACGAGGCGATCGAGCGCGACGCGGTAGCGCGCTGGCGGCGGCTCCCCGATCGGGCGCAGGACGCGACGGCGCTCGACCTCGGGACGGCGGGTCCCGAGACGCGCGCGCTCGTCGACCGCTTCGCGGCCGCCGGGGTCGCGCTGCGGGCGTTCGACGTGACCTCCGACATCGGGGTCCCGGTGGTGCTTTGCCTCGCGGTGGCCGGTGGGGACGACCTCGAGACGCATCCGGAACTCGGATCGGGCTGCCACGCCGATCCCTCGATCGCGCTTTCCCGGGCGATAACCGAGGCGGCGCAGGTCCGCCTGTCGCGGATTTCCGGCGCCCGCGACGACCTCGCGCCCGACTCCTACGACCCTGCGCACCGGACGGCCCGGGCCGAGGCGGCGCGGGCATGGCTGCTGGCGGCGCCGCAGGGCGTCGCGGCGCGCGACTGCCGGGGCCTGCCCTCCTGCAGCGGCGCGACCCTGCGGCAGGATCTCGAGGCGGCGCTGGATCGCCTGGCCGACGCGGGGCTGGAGCAGGCGATCTGGGTGGATCTCACCCATCCCGAGATCGGCCTGTCGGTCGTGCGCGTGATCGTCCCGGGGCTGGAGGGCCCGCCGACCGGGGCTGCGCGGCGGGGCGCTGCGCCGCAGCCGTCGGGCCGCCGGCGTACGCAGTCCCTCGCACGACCACTTCGCCGGGCGGACACGCTCGTCTTCCTGGGGCCGACGATGCCCGCGGACGAGGCCGCGCGCATCCTGCCGGCCGCGCGGATCCTGCCTCCCGCGCGGCAGGGCGATATCTACCGTGCGGTCCTCGCCGAGCGCCCGCGCGCGATCGCACTGATCGATGGCCGGTTCGCCACGGTGCCGTCGGTGTGGCACCGCGAAATCCTGTGGGCGATGGGCGAGGCCGGCGTGGACGTCTTCGGCGCCGCCAGCATGGGGGCGCTGCGGGCGGCCGAGCTCGACCGGTTCGGCATGGTGGGGGTGGGCAAGATCTACGAGGCCTACCGCAGCGGCCGCTACCCACCCTTCGCCGACCAGTTCGAGGACGACGACGAGGTCGCGATCAGCCACGCGCCGGCGGCGGCCGCATGGGTTCCGCTTTCCTGCGCGATGGTCGACATCCGCGAGACCCTGGCGGCAGCGGAGGCCGAAGGGATGATCGGCCCGGCGGTCCGCGACCGGCTGGCGGCGGCGGTGAAACGGCTGCACTTTCCCGAGCGCAGCCTGGCGCGCCTCGCGGCTGCTGCCGTGTCCATTCCGGGGGAAGGCGCGGCGCTCACCGATCGCCTGCGTTCGGGCCTCGCGGTCTCGCAGAAGCGCCGGGACGCCGAGGCGCTCCTCTCGATGCTCCGGGAAGGAGCGGAGGCCAGGCCTCGGACCGCCTTCGCCTTCGAACGGGTCGAGGTCTGGGAGCGCTTCGTCTCCGCTGCCGGGGGCGGCGACGAGGCGGCGCCCGAGCTGCTGGCGGAGACCGGGCGATGACCAACGGCGGGACCCGCTTCCTGCTGTTCCCGCAGGTCGCCCACCAGTTCGAGCCGGAGGTGGTCGAGATCGACCTGCCGCCCTCCGCGATCGGGCCGGGGCCGCAGGACAGCGCGATGTACGTGAGCAACGCCATCGACAAGCCGCTTCCCTACCTCGATCCGCATGGCCTGCCACCCTACGAGGGCCCGCTGTTCCCACCGGCGGTGGCCGGGCCGGACGGGCATTTCGACCGTATCCCGCGCGGAACGCCGCAGTTCCTGGCCGCGCACCTCTACGGCTCGGCGCGGCACGTGCTCGACCTCTGGGAGGACCTGCTCGGCCACCCGATCGTCTGGTGGCAGTCCGCCCAGTTTCCGCGCCTCGAGCTGGTGCCGTGGGTGCGATGGGGCAATGCGCACTCGGGCCCCGGCTTCGTCGAGATGGGCATGATGTGGACCCGCCGCGGCGTCGCCCAGGATCTCTCGCTGAACTTCGACGTCATCTCCCACGAGCTCGGCCACGTGATCCTGTTCTCGCTCCTCGGCTCGCCCGCTCCCGGACATCTGACCGGAGAGTTCCTGGCGTTCCACGAGGCGTTCTCGGACCATGTGGCGGTCATCTCCTCGCTCTACTTCCTGCCGGTCGCGCGGCGGCTCCTGGTCGAGACCCGCGGCAACCTCTATGCCCTGAACCTCGTCAGCCGGCTCGGCGAGCTCTCGGGCAACGATCAGGTGCGGGTGCTCGACAACGAGGTGCGCATGCGCGACCTCGCGGGGCTCCGGATCGGCCCGGACGGCCGCTTCGTCGACCCGCTCGGCCTCGGCCGCAACCAGCACGAGGCCTCGGCCCCCCTGTCGGGGGCGTTCTGGGACTGCCTGGTCGAGCTCTTCCAGGATGCGCTCGTCGAGCGGGGCGCGATCAGCCCGCGGCTCGACGCCCGCCGCTGGACGCGCGACGAGGTGGACGCCTCGCTCGCGCGGCTGCAACTCGCGGTCGGCGAGTCGCTGGCGCGCTTCGAGCCCGACTTCCTCGCGGCCTTGCAGGCGGCCCGCGACCGGACCGGCCTGCTGCTGGCGCGCTGCATCCAGCGCCTCCGGCCCGACGACCTCACCTTCGCCACGGTCGCCGCCCGCTTCTGCGAGGGGCTGATCGGCCTAGGGAAGTCGCACCTGCTGCCGACGTGCGTCGACAATTTCGTCTGGCGCGGCATCGACCCCCGCCCGCTGTGGAAGGAGCTCAAGACCAACGATGAGATGCTCGAGCTGGGGCGCGCCCCGCCGGGCGCGCCTGCCGGCATGGCCGTTGCCGGCCTCGTCCAGCATCACCCACGCCGCGCGAGCGGGTTCACGTAAGCCGATGGGACGGTCCTTGCGGCAACGCCGAACCAAACCGCCGGGGAGCTGAACCGCAGGCCAGTTGGGCCAGCTGCCCTATTTCCAACGATCCAAGAGGGAGTCCTAAGATGCCCGATAAGCCCGTGAATCCGGCACCAGTGACACCGGCCCCAGTCGCTCCGAGCAAGCTCTTGCCTCAGGCAAAGGTCAGGCTCATCGGCTGGCTATTCGGGACATTGAATGCTCCCGTGACGCCGGGGACAAGAGATGTACCTTCTCAGGCGAACTACGACGTGGCGAACATCCAGGCCTTCACCTTCGACGGCAAGCTCGTCCAGTTGCGAACGCCTACCCTGTTCCTGGCTGCCAAGGGGACATCGTCACCGCTCGGCAATCCGGTCGACTTGCTGAAGATCGGCCTGGTTCACCTCGACGCCAGCATCGAGTTCGCCAAGGATCTTTGCTACTGGGAATACGATCGGAACGACCAGGTCGCCCGGCTCGATTCATCAGGTTGGCACCGTCCAGCGCGTCGTTATCGATCTCGAGTCCGGCGGTTCGCAGTCCAAGCGCTTCGACGCGGTCGGGCAGGAAAGTTCTTGGATGGCCCGCCTGGGCCTCGATCACTAGCCCGGTCCCGCGCGATCCCGGGACCCCGATAGGCGCGAGAGCGGCGCCTCCCTCGGCGCGCGAAGGCCTGACGATCGAGCGCTCTGCCTCGATTGCGCCGCGCCCCAAGGGACAACGGGAGCGTCGTCGACGTAGAGATAGGCCCGATCGAACTCGCCCAGGCGCGCCAAGGCGGTCGCGTCGAGGATCTCGACGACCCCGCCGCGGACGATCGCGAGACCACGCTCGCGCAGGTCGCGGAGCACGCGGTTGACGTGAACGCTGGTCAAGCCGCAGATCTCCGCCAGGTCGGGTTGGGTCAGCGGCAGTTCGAAGCGGTTGCCGCGGCAGAGGCCCACCGCGCGCAGCCGGCATTCGGTTTCACAGATGAAATGCGCGACCCGCCCGTGCGACGGCAGTCGGCCGAGCTTGAAGATCCATTCCCGGTGGATCGCGGCATCGAGCAGCGTCGAGAACCAGAGCTTGCGTGCGAGCGCCGGGGCCTCGGCGACCAGCGCGTCGAGGTCGGCATGGCGGAAGACGGCGACCTCGACGTTGGTGAGGGTCGAGACGTCGTGGTCCAGCGAGGTCAAGGGGTAGGCGTGCAGGTCGACGAAGTCGCCGGGCACCTGCACGGAGACGAGTTGCCGATCGCCCTGGTTGTTGTCGATGGTGCGGCACATCCAGCCGCGCGCGAGGTAGAGGCTGACGTCGAGCGGCGTGTTGTGCCGGACGACGGTGCGGCGGCGGCCATAGCTGCGGACGTCGCTGATCGCGGCGTCGAGACGGGCGCGCTCAGCCGCGTCGAGGGTGGTGGTCCGCGAACGCAGGAACAGCTCGGTCGTCATCGGTGGCCTCCGGCTCGAACGGGACCGGGCGGGCTGTGGGTGACGTCTCGGCCCGGATTACGGCGGACAACCGCGCATCGGCCGGCCGGGTTCCCGCCACCGGCAGGTCGCCGAGGAGGCCGTTCTCGCAGAGGCGGTCGTCGTCCCAGCCGAGGTGGTTGGCGACCGGGTAGAGGCAGACGCCCTCGACCGGCACGCCGCGAGCGCGGGCGCGGGCGGTCTCGGCGAGAACCATGCGCAGCCACGGCGCGCGGGCGTCGCCCTCGGTGCCGGTCTCGGAGACCAGGAGAGGGCGGCCGGTGCGGGCGTGGAGCTCGAAGAGCAGGTCGGACAGCGGGCGATACAGCGGATGGTCCGCGCCGATCGGGGGACCACCGTGGATCCACTGGTTCGGGGGGTAGTAGTTGGCGCCGACGATATCGAGGAGATCGGGGGAACCGCCGATCTGCGGCCAGAGGCGGCCGGCGACCAGGTCTGCGGCCTGGTGCTGGGCGTCGTGCCAGCCCTCGGCTTCCCAGCGCGGGCGGCCGGTCGCGGGATCGTGGTGGATGGCGATCAGCGGCTCGGCGAGCAGGAAGCGGGCGCGCGGGTCGACGTCGCGCAAGGCGTACATCGCAGTGATGGCGGCGCGGGCGAGCTGCACCTTGAGCTCGAAGCCGCGGCCGCGGGCGAAGGGATTGAGATAGGCAGCGTCGCCGCCGGCCCAGGCGAAGAAGGAGATCTCGTTGACGGGACACCAGAAGGGAATGGCGTCGGTCTCTTCCCGGTGGAGCTGGGCGGCGGCACGGGCGAAGGCGGCGAAGCGGTCGACGAAGGCCGGGGACCAGAGATCGAGGTCGTCGGGCCAGCCGTAGTGGAGGAGGTCCCAAACGACCCGGGTGCCGGTCGCGCGGGCGGCGGCGAGCATCGGTCGCCAGGAGGCGAGGTCATGGCGGAAGGGCGCGGTCTCGATCAGGTGCCAGCGCAGGCCGTCGCGCATGGCGCGGATGCCGAGGGCGGCGAGCTGGCGGTAGTCGGCGGCGGCGTTGGCGTCATGGCTGGTGGAAGCGACGAGGTCGAGCCGCCGGCCGGACGGCAGCCGGTGGGTGGAACACTCCCAGCCGCCGAGGAGGAAGCCAGCGAAGAGCGAGGGCGCCGGCGCCGGCGGTCGCTCGGCGACGACCTGCGCGAAGAGCGCCTGCCACTGCGGAACGACCGCGTCCGCGCCGTAGTGGGCGAGGACGTGGGCGCGGAGAGCCGTGCCGAGGCGACGGCGCAGGAAGGGCTCGCGGATCAGGCGGAGGAGAGCGTCGGCGACGGCGGGCGGGTCCTCGTGCGGGACGAGGACGCCGGTGCGGCCGTCGGCGATCTGCTGCAGCGCGCCGTTGTCGGGGGTGGCGACGACAGGAAGGCCGGCGAGGCCGGCCTCGGCGATGACGTGGGGCATGCCCTCGCCGCGGGAGAGCCAGGCGAAGGCGTCGAGGGCCGCGAGGAGGCGGGGGACGTCGGGGCGGTCGCCGAGGAAGTGGAGCGCACCCTCGAGGCCGAGGTCGGCGGCCAGCGCGCGGAGCTCGACGGCGTAGTCGGGCATGAACGCGTCAGGGCCGCCGACGACGAGGAAGCGGGCGTCGGGCTCGGCGGCCCGGACGAGGGCGGCGGCACGGAGGAAGTCCTCGACGCGCTTCTTGCGGTCGAGGCGGCCGACCCAGCCGATCACGGGCACGCCGTCGGGGAGGCCGAGTCCGGCGCGGACGGGAGCACGGGCGGCGGGGTCGAACTCGGCGGGGTCGACCATGGAGGGGATCTCGAGCGCGTGGTGCTCGCGGCCGGGCATGTGGCTCGCGGCGGCGTCACGGATCGAGCGGCAGACGCCGACGTAGCGGGCGGTGAAGTGCTTCGGGCCGGCGAGGGCCTCGGAGACGAGGCCGCCGTGCTCGATCAGCGGCGGTCGCAGCGCGAGACGCTCGAGCGCGGGGTAGATGTCGGCGACGTTCTGGCAGGAGACGACCAGATCGTAGCCGGGAAGGCGGCGGGCGAGGTAGCCGACGGTGTCCTCGAAGGACAGGGTGTAGGGGGTCGTGTCGACATGGACGCCGAGGGCCGCAAGCTGGTGGTGCGTCTGCTCGGGCATCCCTTCCTTGCGGAAGCAGGCGATCACGTCGAGGCGGTAGCGGGCCGGATCGAGGTGCTTCGCGAGGAGGCGGACCTCGGTCTCCTCGCCGCCGACGACGAGCCAGGCGAAGACGAAGAGGATGCGGATCGGGGGAGCGGCCGCGGTCATCGGGCGAAGACGACCTGCAGGAACTCGGGGCGCTCGACGGGGAGGCGCCGGAGGAAGGCGGCGCCGTCGTCGAAGGGGACGACGTGGGTCACCAGGTGCTCGCGGATCGCGGGACCCTCGGCGCGGAGGAGCGCGACGGTCTCGGCGGCGAGGCGGCGGCGGTCCCAGAGAGGGGCGAAGCCGCGGGGCACGCGGGAGATCTGGGCGCAGCGGATCGCGAGGCCGTTGTGGTGGAAGGCCTCGCCGAGGCGGAGGGCGTCGAGGCCCCCCTGGTAGAAGGCGAGGTCGATGACGGCACCCTGAGGCCGCAGGGAGTCGAGTGCCCGCTGCAGGCTGTCGCCGCGGGCTCGGGTCTGGAGGACGACGTCGGCGCCGCGGCCCTCCGGCCCATGCCAGCGGCGCTTGGCCTCGACGCGGGCCTCGTCCTCGGGCAGTGCTTCGAAGCCGAGGCGTCGGGCGATCTCGCGGCGCCAGGCCGAGGGCTCGGCGAGGAGGATCTCGGCACCGGCGCGGCGGGCGAAGAGCGCGGCGAAGAGGCCCACGGTGCCGCCGCCCCAGACGACGACCGGCCGGCCGGCGATGCCGGCGCCGAGCGGGGCGCCCGCGGGGATGCCGGCTTCGGCGTCGGCGTGCAGGATCCCGTTGGCGGCGATCGGTCCCATCTGGGCGACGAAGACGCCGAGGAGCGGGTCGAGGTCGCGCGGCAGCGGCACGAGGAGGTCGTGGGCGGGATTGGCGGTGTGGCCGCTCTTGTGGCCGAACGTGGTCGCGACGCGGTCGCCCGGCGCGAAGCCCGGCGCGTCCGAGGCGATGACTTCGGCGACCTCCATGTACCCAAGGAAAGGGACCGGGTAGCGGGCGGAGGGCTCGCCCGGCTCGAAGACGCCGCGGCCCTCGTCCCAGCGGGCGTGCAGGTAAGGGTTGGTACCCTTGAGGAAAGTGAGCTCGGTGCCGGCGGAGAGGCCGGTGAAAAGCAGGTCGAGTCGGACCTCGCCGGGACCGGCCGGGCCTTCGCGGTACTCGGCGTAAAAGGGCTCGCCCGCGCGTTCGATGCCGAGCGAGCGGACCGTGCGCTCGGCGTCAGGCGACACGGGCGCGCGCGGCAGCGGCGGGGCGAAACGGGGGCTGCGGGTCGGCCCGCAGCCCCTCCATCTTCACAGGCGCGCCCTCGCGGGCGGAGCGGGCCACGGCGAGGGCGACGAGGTGGGTCTGCAGCGCCTCGGCGTAGGAAGCGCGGATGCGGTTCTCGCCGCCGGCAACCGCGTCGAGGAACGCCCGGTCCTCGCGCCAGACCGGGTCGCCTTCGGCGCCGCGGACCGGGCGGCCCTGCCCGACATCGACCATCAGGTCGTGGTCGGTGAGCTCGAGCGCCAAACCGTCGGCAAAGACGTGGAGGCCGATGCGGTGGCTCCAGCGCAGGAGGCAGGTGGCAGAGAGGTTGGCGATCGCCCCCGATGCGAAGCGGAGGGCTGCGGTGGAGGCGGTCGGCACGTCCAGGCTGGGGAAATCGTCTCGCGCCCGGGTGGCGGCGAGGCCGAAAACCTCGGTTACGTCGCCGGCGAGGAAGCGGGCGAGATCGATGATGTGGGTCGCCTGCTCAACCATCTGCCCGCCGGACGTGTCGGCGTGGTGCCACCAGGCCGGCGGCGGCGTCTGGTCGAGCCAGTAACCCGACATCAGGTGCGCCGGGTTGTCGGCGAGGAGGCGCCGCGCCTCGTCGACGGTGTCGAGGTAGCGCCAGTGGTAGCCGACGGCGGTGACGAGGCCGGCGCGGCGCACCGCCTCGTCGATCTCGCAAGCGAGCCCGGCGTCGAGGGAGAGGGGCTTCTCGACGAAGAAGGGGAGCCCGGCGGCGATGGCGGCGCGCTCGGGGCCGCCGTGCGCGAACGGCGGGACGCAGATCCAGACTGCATCGAGATCGAGCGACGCGAGCATCTCGTCATGGCAGGCAAAGGCCCGGGCGCCGGTGCGCTCGGCGGCTTCGCGCGCGCGAGCCTCGACGGGGTCTGCGACACCGGCGATAGCGACGTCGCCGATGGCGGCGAGGACGCCGAAGTGCCGGTGGGCGATGCCGCCGGCGCCGACGAAGCCGACGCGGAGGGGGGTCATGCGGGCTGTCCTTCTGCGGAGGGCGCGGCGGGAAATGACCGAGCGGTAGAGCGCGCCCGTGTCGCCCGCCATGCGTGCGGCGGTGAAGCGGGCCGCGTGGCGGCCGCGCTGGCTGTCGGCAACCGCCGCGCGCGGGTCGGCGATCGCAGCGGCGATCGTGGCGGCGAGACCGGCGGGATCGCCAGGGTCGGCAAGATAGGGATGGTCGGCGCCTAGCGCCTCGCGGACGCTCGTGATGCGGCTCGCCACCACCGGCAGGCCGACGGCCATCGCCTCGAGCACGACGAGCGGGAGGCCCTCGAAGCGGGAGGGCAGCACGAGGAGGTCGGCGGCGGCCATCAGGTCGCCGACGTCGTCGCGGTGGCCGAGGAATGCAATTCGGGGGTCGCCGTCGGCCCCCGCCTCGCAGGCGGGCTGTTCGGGACCTTCGCCGACAAGGACGAGGCGGAGCGCGGGCTCGGCGAGGATGCGGAAGGCGCGAACGAGGGTGAGCTGATCCTTTTGCGGGGTGAAGCGGCCGACCGACAGGAGGAGCGGGGCGTCGGCGGGGATCCCGAGGGCGTCCCGGGTCTCGTCGCGGGAGCGGGAGGACGCGGGCGCTGCGACGCCGTTCGGGATCGCCGCAAGACGGGCGTGCGGCGCCAGGCGGGCGAGGACCGGCGACCAGGTGGCGGCAGAGGCGTCGGAGACCGCGACGAAGGCATCGACGGCAACGGCGGCCGTGCCGAACTCGGCCTCCTGGTCCTGGTCGTCGACGAGCCACGGGAGGTGCTCGGTGCGCACCACCGGAAGGCCAGCGGCGGCCCCGGCCCGCGTCAGCGCGTGCCCCTCCCAGCCGATGCCGGCATGGACGTGCAGGAGGTCCGGGCCGACGACACTGACGAGCTCGGCAGGGTCGGCGTAGGTCTGCGCCTCCAGGCCGGCGGCGCGCGCCTCCGCGGCAACGTCCGCAGCCGCCTCGATGAAGGCGAGGCTCACGCGATGCGCGGGCGCGAGTTCGCGCGCGAGCGTCAGCATGTGCCGGCCGAGCCCGGAGGGGTCCGCACTGTCGGAGGCAAGGAGGACGTGGAGTGGATCAGGCATGTGCGGCCGTGACCGCGCTGGGGATCGCGGCGCCAAGGCGGCGGTAGGTGGCGAGCCCCTGAGCCACCACCTGGTCCATGTTGAAATACTGGTAGCTGCCGAGGCGGCCGGTGAAGATCACGCCCGGGAGGCTGCGGGCGAGCGCGTCGTAGCGGCGGTAGAGAGCGCGGTTCTCCGCCCGCGGGATCGGGTAGAACGGGTCGCCCTCGGCGCGGGCGAACTCGTAGGAGATCGTTGTCTGCGGGTGTACCTGCCCCGTCAGGTGCTTGTACTCGGTGATACGGGTCCAGGGCACGGCGACGTCGGGGTAGTTGACGACCCCTACCTCCTGGAAGCGACGGACGCCGTGGGTTTCGAAGCGGAACTCGAGGCTTCGATAGGGCAGCGGACCGAAGCACCGGTCGAAATAACGGTCGATCGGTCCGGTGTAGACGGTGAGAGGCGCCGCGAGGTCGAGATCGTGGAAATCGGTGCCGAGCGCGAGGTCGATCCGCGGGTGGTCGAGCATCCGCTCGAACATCCGCGTGTAGCCGTCGCGCGGCATCGCCTGGAAACGGTCGAGGAAATAGCGGTCGTCCTCGGTGACGCGGGCGGGGACGCGGGCCGTGACGCTCGCGTCGAGCTCGGAGGGATCGATCCCCCACTGCTTGCGGGTATAGCCCTGGAAGAACGTCTCGTAGAGGCGGGTGCCGACGGTCGCGACCACCGCGTCGCGGGCGCTGGCGACTTTCGCGACCGGCTCCGCCAGCTCGGCGAGCAGGGCTTCGGCCGCGCCGTCGTCTGGCAGGTCACGGTCGAAGACCGCGCCAAGCGTCGTGCGGTTGATCGGCATCGGCAGCCGACGGTCGCCGAGGTCGGCCAGGACCCGGTGCTCGTAGGGGCACCAGGCTGTGAAGCGCGAGAGGTAGTCGACGACCTCGGGGGCGTTGGTGTGAAAGATGTGCGGACCGTAGCGGTGGACGAGGATCCCGGCGGCGTCGGTCGCGTCATGGGCGTTGCCACCGACGTGGCCGCGGGTATCGCAGACGAGAACGCGCTTGCCGGAAGCCTCGGCCAGCCGCTCGGCCAGCACCGCGCCGGCAAAGCCCGCCCCGGCGACGACGACATCGTAGGGCGGCCGGATCGAACGGCGTACGGCGGGCGCCGCGGGAAGGAGCGGACCCGAGGCCTTCCGGGCGACCGCCGCGTCGAGAAGCCCGGCCATCGCGGCGTGACTGGCGTCCCAGGAAAGGCCGGCGAGGTGCAGGTCGGCCGCCGGGCGCCAGCTTTCGCGGCCGCCGGCGAGTGCTTCCTCGCAGGCGGCGACGAAGGCGTCCGTCCCCGCGGCGATCCGCACGCCGGCGACCCGGCCGTAGCTCCGCACCACGTCGCGCACGGGCGTCGAGACCACAGGGCAGCCGGCGGCGAGGTACTCGGGCGTCTTGGTCGGGCTGATGAAGCGGGTGGCGGCGTTGAGGGCGAAGGGCATCAGGGCCACGTCCCAGCCGGCCATGTAGGCGGGAAGCTCGGCATAGTCGCGCTTGCCCAGCCAATGGAGGTTCGGCGCCTGCGGCAGGCGAGCGGGATCGAGCTTGGCGACCGGGCCGATCATCACGAAGGACCATTCGGGTCGCGCGGCCGCGGCGGCGGCGAGGAGCGGCAGGTCGAGGCGCTCGTCGATGACGCCGGCGTAGCCGAGCCGCGGAGCCCGGATCGCGCGCTGGTCGGGCGGAGACACGAGGCCGGCGCGAGCGCGGCGGAAGTGTGCCTGATCGACGCTGGAGGGGAAGGCGTGGATGTTGTCGTGGAGCGCGCGCTTGGCCTCGAAGATCGCATGTCCCCCGGTCAGCACGAGGTCGGCGGCGGCGAGGAGCGCCGCCTCGTTCTCGCGCAGCTCGGCCGGGGCGAAGTCGAAGGCGGCGAGCTCGTCCATGCAGTCGTAGACGACCGCCGCGGCCTCGCCGGCGAGGTGCGCTGCGGCCGGCCAGTGCATCGGGCTGTAGAACCAGAGGACGGGTTCGCTCACGCCGAGCAGCGCGAGCATCTGATCGTAGAGGCCGGCGAGCAGGCGGTTCGCCTCTTCCGGTCCGACGCGGTCGGGGAGGCGCGGACGAACCGCGGTGACCGGCGTGCCGTCAAAGGCGTGGAACTCGAGGTAGGCGAGATGATGCGCCGTGGGGATCGCCTCCTCGACGAAGAAGACGCGACGATTGCGCGCGAAGCGCTCCATCAGGTGCTGCGGGCGCTGGAACACGAAATCCCAGCGCAGGTGCGAGAAACAGATGAGATCAGCGTCAGGCCGCCCGAGACTTGCTTCGGCGCACGCGATCGACAAGGGACGCAAATCGTTCAACCGTTTTCTCCCAGACCCAGTGTTCGATGACCATCCGGCGCGGCGTCATGGAGGGCGCGGCGGCGAGAAGGCTGAGGATCGCCTCGGCAAACCCGTCCGCCGGCGCGACGAGCCCGGTTTCCGGACGGATGTACTGCAGGCCGCAGCGGAGCCGGGCGTTGGCAAGCACCGGCAGTCCGGCGAGCATGTACTCGGTGAGGATCGCCGGCGCGCCATCGTCCTCGCCGCATACGAGCCCGATGCGGGCCCGGTTCATCAGGTCGTTGACCTGCGGGTACGGAACGCCGGGCGGCCCGAGGCAGACTATGTTGAGCCCGCGCGCGGCCACCTCGGCGCGAATTGCGCCGGCGTCCTCGCCGTAGCCGAAGACGCACAGGCCGCGGACGGACGGCGGCAGCCGCGCGAACGCGTCCAGCATGACGTCATGGCGCTTGTAGCCCTGGGCAGCCGCCACGTAGATCACGTCGAAGTCCTTGGGCGCGCCGGTCGGAAAAAAGGTTTCGGGCGAGGCGAATTCCGGACCGACCGGCATCGTCGCACAGAGCGCGCCGGGGTGACGGACCCGGATCTCCTGCGCCTGCCAGTCAGCGCTGGTCAGGAAGAGGTCGACGTGGCGGCTGACCGTCTCCGGGATGCGCAGGGCAGGAACGTCGATCGAATTGTAGACGCGCACGCTGTTCGGACAACGTGCCAGGACCGCCTCGTCGACCCCGAGACCCCAGGTGCAGAGGATCGCCGGGGGCCCCATGGCGTCGAGGTGGGCGAGCAGGTCGGCCGAGGCGTAGGGCGCGGGCCCGTCGGCGCGGAAGGATCGTCTGAGTGGCACGGCATCGGGCGCCGCCTCGTGCCGCTCGCCGTCGCTGCCGGCGAAGGTCCAGATCTCGGCGCTTTGCGCCAGGCCCGCGCGGACCGCCGCGAGGGGCAGGCGCTCAAGATAGCCGCCATGAACGATCGGCGGCGCGGGCAGGCGCTCGGTCGGCCGGGTGGCCGCGCGTTCCCATCGACTGCGGTAGTGCGCATAGCCGAGACATGACGCCTCCACCGGAAGAGGCGTGCAATAGTCCGAGATCGCCACGATGCGCTCCAAGGGCCCTCCGTAAATCCTGACGGGGGGAGCTAGGCGGGCTTTCGGCAACGGCACGCCGAAACTTGCTGATCCAGGTTAAGAAGCAGAGCCGCCGCCGGCACAAAGTTGCCCGCGGCGACATCCGTCTCCAAAGAGGCGGAATGGGGAACGATGCCGGACGCGATGTCGGCTCCGGGCCGCCGATCGACCTCCCGGCGCAGCCGATCGAGCGTGGACAGTGCCCTGAGCCCTTTCCCCGACTCCACTTCCCCAGCCTCGTCCCACGAGCCGGTCATCGTCCGCCCCTTTCGCCTGCGAGCCGCGGGATCTCTGCCTTCAGCTGGTCTATGCGCTCGGAGGCGGCGGCCTTGCTGAGGCTGGGGTCGAACTCGACGCCCGCCTCCTCGCAAAGGGTCTGCAAGTAAGACGCTTGTGCCCCGGTCATCGGCTCGTCCCCGGTAACCCAGTCCTTCGGGTCCTTCGACGTGTTGCTGTACTCGGCGGGGTCGGGTGCGCCGGTCTTGCTCGGCACTGCGTCGCGCTTGTCGTCGATCATCCGGCAATCTCCTGCATCGGGTTGCCGTCCGAACGTTCCGCCGGGCTGCCGGGTTCCTGGCCGCGACAGCGCCGGCGGAGAGGGCCCGCTACATCGAGCCGTCGAGCGCGTGTACCGCCGACTGGTGCTGCTGCAGCGTCGGCAGCGTCTCGGCCGCGAACCCCGTCAGCGCCGTCCCGTCATCCTGCCTGGCGAAGGCCTGGAACAGCGCGACCGCGTCGTCGTGCGCCGCGACCTGCGCGGCGAGGTAGGCGTGGTCGAAGTCGCTCCCCTGATCCGCCGCGAGTTGGTCGTACTTGGCCTGGTCCTGCTGCGCCATCCCATCGGCAGGGGTCACACCATCGCTCTTGGCCGCCGCCTTCATCTTCTCGCCGGCAGCGGTATGGTCGTCGACCATCTTCTGGGCAAAGGCCCGCACGTCCGCGTTCTCTGTCCGCTCGAGCGCCAGCTGGCTGGAGCGGATCTCGAACATGTTCGACGAAGCGGCGGTGTCGGCGAAAGCCTGTGGCTCGATAGGCGTTCCCGGCGCAGCGGCCATCATGCCGGCACCGCCGCTGTCATTCGTGCCCGGCGCGGCCATCATGCTGCCTGCGGTGTCGTTCGTCGTCGCAGCGGCGGTGCGCTCCTCGGGCCGCTTGTACTCGGGCGCGGCCTCGAGCGCCTCCTTGGAGCTGGTGACTGCCGCAAAGCGGTTGTTGCCCTCGTCGCTCAGGAAATGGATCTGGCTCATGTCGAGCGCGACCGTGTGGGCGCCGAGGCCGAGGAAGCCGCCGACGTCCACCAGCACCCCTTCGGCGCTGCCGTCGGGCGACAGCACGATGTCGTTGATCTCGCCGATGTCGTCCCAGCTCGCGCGCGTGTCGGCAGTCGGGCGCTGATCGTTCCCGTACTCGGCCGCATAGTCCGTCGCCGAGCTGTAGACATCCATCCCGATGAGATCCGAGGCATAGATGCCCTTCGGATCGGCGGGAATGAACAGTCCGCGGTCTCCGCCGGCCGCCTGCTGCGCCATCGCCGGCGCCGCCGCGACCAGCATCAGAGCTGTCCCTGCAAGAAGTCTCTTCATCAGTAAGTCTCCCGATTTCGCCGGCCAGAGCGGCCGGACCATGCTCGACCAACCGCAGCGGCGGCGATGCGATGCACGTTCGGTGGTGTTTTTTTCGCGAGGAGGTGCCCCGCAGGGACCGGACTCCGACGTTCGTGTGCCTCGATGTCCTGTCAGCGGCGGAGGACCTCCGGGCGGCGCGATGCCGACCGCGAGCCGGGGAAGGAAGCGCTCGTTCGCGTGGATGCCTGCGTGGGATGACCGAGATCGACCTCCGCCGCCACGACAGGTCCCGCGGAGGCCGCGCCTTCCAGGAGTCGCGATTCCGCGCTTGTCGTTTTGAGTCCGAACCGACAGGCGGACCCGAAAGACGGGCTATCGATATCGGTCCGGCACCAGCGGTCGAACGCGCCTCCGCGTTCGGATCTCGCGGCGCTCCCCTCGAGGGAGGGGTGGCGGGCCGCAGTTCCCCCGCCTGCTTGGAGCAGCGCTCAGACGGGGCGAGCAGCCCGCGAAAAGCCGTGTTGTTTCAATGATGATCCGAACATCGAGAGAACGCGCTGCACCCGCGCTCGTTCAAGACCAGGCTGCCGCGACGCTCGGTCTTCCCGCCACCCGGCCGGCGGAACCTTCGCCCTGCCCAAATGTTGCCGAGACGAAGCGGGTCTGCCCGAGGGCCCCCGCCCCAAGGAGCATCCGCAATGAGTCTTTCTCGAATCGACCGGCCGCCTCGCCCTCCGGCAAGCTCGAGCGCAGGGCTCGCCGCGGCCGTGGCGCTCGGCGCCGCCGCCCTGGTCGTCGGTACGACGCTCCTGGAAAATCGGCGGCACAACCAACGTGAGCGCGCCCGCGCGTTCCCGGACAGCGCTCCGAGCTCCGCACGACGCGCCGGGGGCGATCTTCTCGTTATCTCCAACGCCGTCACCATCGGTCGTCCGCGGGCCGAGCTTTTCGCCTTCTGGCGCGACTTCGAGAACCTGCCGCGCTTCATGGAAAACGTACGCGACGTCAGGGTTCTCGACGGCGGTCGCTCGCAATGGACGATCGCCGGACCGGCGGGGACGAGCTTCGACATCCTCGCCGAGATCGTCGACGAGCGTGAGGGCGAGCGGATCGCCTGGCGGTCGCTCCCGGAGTCCGATGTCGAGACCGAAGGCGAGGTCGAGTTCCGCGACCTCCCTGCCGGGCGCGGCACCGCCGTCGCGGCGACCGTCGCCTACCGCCCGCCGGGCGGCATCGCCGGCGCGTGGATCGCGAAGCTTTTTGGCCGCGAGCCGAACATCCAGGGTCGGCGGGAGCTCCGCCGGCTGAAGATGCTGATGGAGGCGGGCGAGATCGCCACGTCGGCGAACCGCCGAGATCCCAGCTAGAAAGGCCCCGCCATGCGCGCTCTGACCTGGCACGGTACGCACGACGTCCGTGTAGAGACTATGCCCGACCCCGAGATCGTGAACCCTCGTGACGCCATTATCGAGATTACCTCAACCGCCATCTGCGGTTCAGACCTGCACCTCTACGACGGGGTGATCCCCGGTCTCGTCGCCGGCGATATCCTCGGCCACGAGTTCATGGGCCGTGTCGTCGACACCGGCCCGAAGAGCACGCTGAAGAAGGGCGACCGGGTCGTCGTCCCCTTCACCATCGCCTGCGGCCACTGCTTCTTCTGCGAGCATGGACAGTTTTCCGCCTGCGACAATTCCAACCCGGTCGCGAAACAGGACCTCTCCGAGCCGCTCTACGGCCACGCGATGAGCGGCCTCTTCGGCTACTCCCACCTGACCGGAGGCTACCCCGGCGGCCAGGCCGAGTACGTCCGCGTGCCCTTCTCCGACATCGGCCCGATCGTCGTCCCCGACGGCCTCGACGACGAGCAGGTGCTCTTCCTTTCCGATATCCTCCCCACGGGGTGGATGGCCGCGCTGAACGCCGACATCGCCGATGACGATACGGTCGCAGTCTGGGGTTGCGGCCCGGTCGGCCTCTTCGCCGTCCAGAGCGCGCTGCTGTTGGGTGCGTCCCAGGTGATCGCCATCGACCACTACCCCCATCGCCTCGAGCTCGCGCGCAACCTCGGCGCCGAGGTGATCGACTACGAGCAGACGAGCGTACTCGAAGCGCTGATGGAGATGACCGGCGGCATCGGTCCCGACGCGGTCATCGATGCCGTCGGGATGGAGAGCCACGGCCTCGCCGTCGACAACCTGATGGACGGCGTCAAGCAGAAGGTCGGCATCGGCGCCGACCGCGGGCATGCCCTGCGCGAGGCGATCATCGCCTGTCGCAAGGGTGGCCGCATCTCGGTGCCCGGCGTCTACGGTGGCTTCCTCGACAAGTTCCCGCTCGGAGCGCTGATGGAAAAGGGCCTGCAGCTACGCACCGGCCAGACCCACGTGCAGCGCTTCAGCGGCGACCTCCTCCGCCGCATCGAGGAAGGCGAGATCGACACCACCTTCCTGATCAGCCACCGGCTGCCGCTCGAGCAGGCCCCCGACGGCTACCGCAACTTCCGCGACAACCAGAACGAGTGGACGAAGGTCGTCCTCAGGCCCGGACACTAGGAGGAAAACCATGGTAAACGGACTGGCGGTCGTGACCGGCGCGTCCTCGGGCATCGGCCTCGAGCTCGCACGCTGCTGCGCGGAGGACGGATACGGCCTCCTCATCTGCTCCGACACCGCCGAGATCGAGGAGGCCGCGCGCGACCTCCGCGCCGGCGACGCGGAGGTCGAGACCGTCCAGGCCGACCTCTCCACCCCCGAGGGCGTGGAGGCTGGTGGCCCCATCGCCGACCGTCCGGTCGATGCGCTCCTCGCCAATGCCGGAATCGGCCTCGGCGACGCCTTTCTCGACCAGGACCTCGACCGCGCCCAGCGCGTCGTCGACCTCAACGTCGGCGGCACCATCGCCCTCTCCGTCGCGCTCCGCAACGAGCTCAAGGACAGCGGCGTCACAGTCACCTGCCTCATGGCCGGCGCCACCGAGACCGACTTCTTCGAGCGCGCCGAGATGGAGGACACCAAAGTCGGCCAAGCCGACAAGGCGGACCCCGCCGAGGTCGCCCGCCAAGGCTACGAGGCGATGCAGAAGGGCGAGAGCGGCGTCGTCACCGGCTTCATGAACAAGGTCCAGGCCGCCTTCAGCGGCATCATCCCCGACGCCATCCTCGCCCAGATGCACCGCCGGATGGCAGAGCCCGGAAGTGGCCGATGAGGCCTCGGACCGCCGATGAGCCCGCACGCGCCCCGATCCGGGGACGAGGACGAGGTCGGCGAGCCGCTTTCCGAGAACATCGCCGCGCTGATGGACCGGCGCGCGCGCGAGCTAGCGGAGTCCCCGTTCTCCGAGCGGATCTCGGCGCGTGTAGCCGGCTTTCTCGGCAGCCTGTGGTCGGTGGCGGCCCACGCACTGGTCTTCGGAACCTGGATGCTCGTAAACCTCGGGTTCGTGCCCGGGGTACGGCCGTTCGACCCGACCCTGGTGGTGCTCGGGATGGTCGCCTCGGTGGAGGCGATCTTTCTGACCACGTTCGTGTTGATCAACCAGAACAGCCTCGCCCGCAGCGAAGACGAGCGCAACGAGCTCGCCCTGCAGGTTGCGCTGCTCTCCGAGCGGGAAGTCACCGAGCTCGTCGAGCTGATCGCCCGGATCGCCCGGCGCATCGAGGTGCCGGTCGAGCCGGAAAATCGACCGCCTCACCGAGGTGACGCGACCGAATGCGGTGCTCGACGAGATCCGCCGGCGCCAGCCTTGAGGTCCGCCCGGATCGGAGCGGCGCAGTCGATCCGGGGCGTCCCTCGACGCGCCGGGTCCTTCGACAACGGCCTGGGGTGATGCAGTCAGCAAGTCCTCCGCACCTCGCCGACCCACCACCCTGGCAGCCCGAGTTCGACTGGCTCCTGGACGACCTTGCCGTCGGCGCCTGCTTTCCGCCCGGAGTGGCCGCCCGCATCGCGCGCGAGTTCGGCGTGGGCGCGGTCATCGACGTCCGCTCCGAGGCCAGCGACCATCCCGAGGAGCTCTCCGCCTCCGGGCTCCGCTTCCTGCACCTGCCGACTGACGACGCCTGCGCCGTCAGCCAGGACATGCTCGACGCGGGCGTCGCCTTTGCCCGGGAAGCCGCCGGGTCCGGGCGCAAGCTCCTCGTTCACTGCCAGCATGGCATCGGCCGCTCGGCCCTCGTCGCCCTATGCGTCCTGGTCGACCACGGGCGCGCGCCCCTCGACGCCCTCGCGCTCGCCAAGGACGCGCGCGGCAAGATCTCGCCCAACCAGAGCCAGTACCAGGCTTGGGCGGACTGGATCGCCCGCCGTGCCCCGGAGCATCCGGTCCCGACCTTCACGGAGTTCGGCATGATCGCCTACCGTCACCTTCGAGCACGGCCTAGATGCTGGTCTACGGCGATCGATCGCGGACCGTCGCTCCCTTGCCTGATCGGCGACATCGAGCAGACACTCGGCGCCGCCCGTTCCGCCGAAGGGCTCGCCCGCCTCGACCTCGCGACGCACGCCCTCATCGCCGCCGGCGAGCTAGCCCAGGCGGTCGCCGACACCGAGCTCGAAGCGGGCGGCGAAGATGGAGACACGCCACGCTGCAAGGCGGCGATGGACCTCGCCGTCGCCGTCGCGGCCGAGCTGCTCGCTGCCAAAGGCCAGCTCCCGCGGGCGCCCGCCGACCCCGCCGTCGCGCTCGAAGCGGTCCGGGAGCACCGCCTACCCCCGCGCCTCCGCTGCAAGCTGCCCGAGGGGTTCGCCTTCTACGCCATCTACCCCGAAGCCTACGCCTTGGCAGCCGCGGCCGCCGACCCTGCACCGACCCTGGTGATCGGCCTGCGCAGCATCGGCACGGTTCTCGCCGCCGTAGTCGCCGCCCGCCTCGGCTGTCCGGCGCTGACGCTTCGCCCCCGAGGCCACCCGTTCCGCCGCCATGTCCGCGCCTCTCCGGCGCTCCGGCAGCGGCTCGCCTGCCACGGGGGCCGTTTCGCCATCGTCGACGAAGGCCCGGGCCTCTCCGGCAGCTCGTTCGGTGCCGCTGCGGACCTTTTGGAGGAGCTTGGCGTGCCCCTCGAGCGCATGCTCTTCATCACCAGCCACGGCAACGAGCTCGGCGCCTTCGCCACCCCGGAACACCGGGGCCGGTGGGCGCGGTCGGCGCGGGCAGTGGCCGCAAGCGACGTCTCGGCGCGAGACGTACAGGCATGGTTCGCCGATGCGACGGGCCCGCTCGACGACGTGGAAGACCTTTCCGGCGGCACCTGGCGCCGCGACCTGCCGAGCGCGCCCCGGCCGCCCGCCGCTCCGGTTGCCGAGCGGCTGAAGTTTCGCCTTACCTCCCCAGGCGGCCGCTTCCTCGCCCGTTTCGCCGGGCTCGGCGCCATCGGCGAGGAAAAGCTAGCGGTTGCGCGCCACCTTCACGCCGCGGACCTCGCTCCCGAACCGCTCGCCCTCCGTCGCGGCTTCCTCCTCGAACGCTGGTGCGTAGGCACGCCGCTCGACCCGGCCGATACGCGCGGCGAGCGCTTCTTCGCCCATCTCGCCCGCTACCTCGGCTTCCGCGCCCGCTCGCTTTCCGCCGGTGACGGCGCGAGCCTCGGCGAGCTCCGCCGCATGGCCGCGGTCAATGCCGCCGAGATGGGGGGGGCCGCGCTGGGCCACGCCGTCGAGGCCCGGCTCGCCGCGGCGGAGTCGATCACCGGCATCGTGCCCGCGCGGATCGACGGCCGGCTGCACGCCTGGGAGTGGCTGCGTCGGCCGGACGGCAGTTTCGTCAAGACGACGCACTCGACCACGCCGTCGCCCACGACCTCGTCGGGTGCCAGGACATTGCCTGGGACGTCGCCGGCGCCGCAGTCGAGTTCGCCCTCGGCGAAGACGAGATCGAACGACTTCGGGCGGGGGTGAGTGCGGCGGCCGGGCGCGCGGTCGGCCGGGAGGCAATTGCTGCTCTTCCGCATCTGCTATGCAGCCTTCCAGGGTGGCCTCGGGCACATGACCGGCGAGTCCGGGACCGTCGGCAGCGCCCGCAGGGATGTTCTCGGCCTCGCATACCTGGCCGCCCTGCGCCGGGCCGTCGAGCCGCAACCCGTGCGCACGACGGCGCTCCAAGCATCGCTCGCCCCATGACCCCGCGCAGGATCGGCGTCCTCACCTTCCACCGCTGCATCAACTACGGCTCCTACTGGCAAGCGCGCTGCCTGGTCGAGGGCCTCCGCCGTCGAGGCCACGACGCGGTCCTGCTCGACCATCGCTCGCAGCAAGTCGACCGCGCGGAATGGCGGTGCGCGCTCACGCCGCACCGCCCCGCCCCCACCCGTGCGTCGGACCGCGCCGCCTACGGGCGCAAGACCCGCCGGTTCCTCAGCGCCATCGCCGACCTGCCGCTCTCGCGGCCTTTCAACCTCGAGCGCCCCGAGGCGATGGACCCATGCGACGTCGTCCTCGTCGGCAGCGACGAGGTCTGGAACCTGCGCCACCCATGGTACGGCGGCGCTCGCCTCTTCTACGGCGCGGGGGTGCCGGCGCCACGCCTCGCCGCCTACGCCGCGAGCTTCGGCAATCACCCCGCCGCCGACGGCCTTGACGACGCGCTACGCGCTCTGCTCGGGCGTTTCGATGCCATCTCGGTGCGCGACGAGAACTCCCGCCGCCTGGTCGGCCAGTCGCTCGGCCATGAACCCGAGCTCGTCCTCGACCCGTGCCTCCAGTTCCCCGAGGTCGCGACGCGCCATGTGCCGGCGGCGCGGTTCGTCGTCGTCTACGGCCACAGCTTCCCCGAGTGGTTCCAGGCGGGCATTCGCGCCTGGGCCAAGCGCCGCAGCCTGCCGCTCGTCAGTCTCGGCTACCACAACGACTGGGCCGACGCGCAATGGCCCGATGCCGGTCCCGAGGACTTCCCCCTCTGCATCGGCGCCGCCGCCGCAGTCGCCACTACCTTCTTCCACGGCTGCGTTTTCGCGCTCCTGAACGGCCGCCCGTTCGCCTGCGCGGCCAGCGACTACCGCGCCAACAAGGTCAGCTCACTCGTCTCGACCCTCGGCGCCCGGCGCCGGCTCCTCGCCGACGACGCGTCCGCTGCCGATTACCGCGCAGCCCTCGAAACCGAGCCCGAGCCCGACGTCATCGCCCGCCTCGCCGATCTCCGCGAGCGCTCCAACGTCTTCCTCGACGATGTCCTGCAGTGAGCGCCCCTCGCTGTGGCCCCGCGACATTGTCCGCGCCGGCCTCTGCATCGGATGCGGCGCCTGCGGCCAGGTGGCTCTGAACAGGTACGGCCAGTACCGGCCGGCCACCGGTCCGGCCGCCACGCGCGACTTCGCCCGGACCTGCCCCTTCTCGCCCCACGCCTCCGACGAGACCACGCTCGCCCGCCGCCTCTTTCCCCGCCGCCCCGCACGACGATCCGCGGGTCGGCCGGTTCGCTGCCGCCTACGTCGGCCACGTCGCCGAGAACGGCTTCCGCGCCGACGGCAGCTCCGGAGGGATGGTGACCTGGGTCGCCGCCGAACTCCTGCGCACCGGCGCCGTCGACGCGGTGGCGCACGTGGTCCCCTGCCCCGAGCCCCGCTTCGCCTACCGCATCTCCCGAACCGGGTCGGAGCTGCGCGCCGGCGCCCGCTCGCGCTACTATCCCGTCGAGCTCTCCGCCGTGCTGGCGGAGATCCGCGCCACCCCCGGCCGCTACGCCGTGGTCGGCGTTCCGTGCTTCATCAAGGCAGTCCACCTCCTCCGCGCTTCCGACCCGGTTCTTGCAAAGCGCGTGGTCGCCACCCTTCTGCGGCCACATGAAGAGTGCCCGGATGATCGAGAGCTTCGCCTGGCAGATGCAGGCGGAGATGGCCGATGTGCGCCGCATCGACTACCGCACCAAGCATCCGGACCGCCCCGCCAACTGGTACGTCGCCGAGCTCGGCCTTGCCGACGGTAGCGTCCGCTCCCGCCACTGGTGGGACATGGCGGACGGGGACTGGGGGGCGGGCTTCTTCCAAAGCTCCGCCTGCGACAGCTGCGACGACGTGGTCGGCGAGACCGCCGACGTTTCCTTCGGCGACGCCTGGGTCGAGCCCCACGCCTCCGATCCCGGTGGCACCAACGTCGTCGTCGTCCGCTCCCCCGCCATCCACCGCCTGATCGAGGCAGCCCGCGCCGACGGGCGCCTCGCCCTGGCCCCCGTCGACGCCAATTTCGTCGCCCAGACCCAGGCCGCCGGCCTCCGCCACCGCCGCGAGGGCCTCGCCTACCGCCTCAGCTGGGCGCGCTCCGGCTTGGCTCCGAATAAGCGGGTGGAACCCCGCGCGACCGCCCTGCCGCTTCGCCGCCGGCTGGTCTACCGCCTGCGCGCGCAGATCGCCCGCTGGAGCCATCGCATCTTCTGGCTGGCGCGAACCCTTCGTCAGCCGCAGCTCTACCTCGCCTGGGCCCGGACCTCGCTGGCACTCTACCATGCCATCGCCTGGTCCCGCGGCCCCCTCGGGCGCGTCATCGACCGGCTGTTGCCGCCCGCCCGATAATCGCTCCGCATGCCCCTGACGCCGGAGAGGCCACCCGGCCGTCCCCGGCGTAGCGCCGGACCATCGCGGCACAGAACTCCGCGAACTCCCCGGCCACCTGCGGCGGGCTGGTGTGGTGCGGCTCGATCCCCCGATGCTCGGGCGTGAAGCAGAAGGTAACCGTGACCTCGAACTCCGCCAGCGCCTCCATCTGCCGGTCGAACCAGTCGAGCGCCCCCTCGCGGAAGGCGTCCGCCCAGGAAAGCCCTGTCCGGACGTGCCGCA
>JAXMDH010000039.1:0-57682 GCA_046348915.1 Amaricoccus sp. | reverse complement strand
CCGCCACACTCTCAGCGCGTCAGCCGCATGGTGTCTCCGCTGATCTGGATCGAGCTGAAACGGTCGAGGTACGACATTCCCAGCAGCGACGAATCGAGCCCGCCCTTCGTCACGGAGGCGCGGACGTCGGTGTCGGTGAAGTCGCCCAGCCGGACGAGCCCCAGCCGCACCGTGGCGGTCGGAACGCTGCCGTTTGCGGTGAGCGCGCTGCCGAGATAGGCGAGGCCGTCCGGGTCGATCCCGGCCCGCTCGGCATCGCGGCGCGACAGCACGACGTCGGTCGCGCCGGTGTCGACCATGAAGCGGACCCGCTGGCCGTTGATCTCGAGCATCGCATGGAAATGCCCGTCGGATCCGCGGCGAAGCTCGACGGTCTCGCCGCTCACCACCATTGCCGACGGAAGCAGCTGGTTCATCAGGACGTCGCGGAAGCCATAGGCGATCACCGCCATCGCGAAGATCAACGCCCAGATCAGCAGGTCGCGCAGGTTCCGGCCGAGCCGCCGGCGGCTACCCCAAAGAAAGCTCCCGGCCACGAAGACGAGCAGCGCCGCCAGGTAGACGAGCCGCGCCCGGCTCTCGGGATCGTCGGGCAGCATCTCAGCCGGGCACCAGCCCATAGTCGCGCAGGCCATCGAGCACGAACTGCACCGAGAGGGCCGCGAGCAGGATGCCGAAGAGCCGGGTGAGCACGACGATGCCGATATGTCCGAGGGCCCGCTCGACCAGGCCGCTCATCCGGAACAGCACCCAGGTGATGACGAGCACCAGCACCATGACGAGGTGGATCCCCACGAGCATCGCGACGTCCCCGCTGTAACGGCTCGACAGGAGCACCATCGTCGCCAGCGCCCCAGGTCCGGCGATCAGCGGCATCGCCAGCGGAAACACCGAGGGGTCGTGGCGGGGTTCCTCGGCCTTCTGCTCGCGCCGGTCGGTGCGCCGCTCGAACAGCATGTCGAGTGCCGTCAGGAACAGGAGCAGCCCGCCCGAGATGCGGAAGGCCGGGATCGAGATCCCGATCGCCTCGAGCAGCCGCTCGCCGAAGACCCCGAAGGCGAGCAGGAGCAGGAAGGCGACGAGGAGCGCCCGCCGTCCGACCCGTCCGCGCTCCTCTTCCGTCATCCCGCGGGTCAGCGCGATAAAGAGCGGCGCCAGCCCGATCGGGTCGATGATGACGAAGAGCGTCACGAACGCCGGGACGAGCACCGCCAGCATCAGGCCGGCGCCCCGCTCGCCTCGAGCCGCTCGAGCGCCGCGAGCCACAGGGCCTCGGCCCGCGCAAGCCCGTCCTCGACCTCCGCCCGCTTCCGCTGCAGCCGCTCCACTTCCTCGGTATCCCCGCGCGAATAGAGCAGCGGGTTCGCCAGCCGGGAGTCGATCTCGTCGCGCATCGCCTCGAGCTTCTGCACCCGAGCCTCGCACTTCGCGGCCTCGGCCTTCAGCGGCGCCGCCTCCGTCCGCGGCGCCGGCTTCTTCGGCTTCTCGTCGCGAACCGAGCGCAGCGGCGTTCCGCTCCGCTCGGCAAGCAGCAGCCGCCGGTACCCGTCCATGTCGTCGTCGAAGGCCGCCACCCGGCCGCCCTTCACCAGCCAGAGCCGGTCGGCGACCAACTCGACCAGGTGCGGGTCGTGGGTGATGATGATCACCGCGCCGCCGTATTCCGTCAGCCCCTCGACCAGCGCGTCCCGGCTCTCGATGTCGAGGTGGTTGGTCGGCTCGTCGAGGATGATCAGGTGCGGCGCGTCGAGCGTCGCGAGGATGAGGGCCAGCCGCGATTTCTGCCCGCCCGAGAGCCGCCCGGTCTCGGTGCCGGCGATATCCGCCCCGATGCCCCCGGCCGCGAGCCGCCCGCGCAGCTTGCCGGGCGGCTCTTCGGGCCGCATCCGCGCGACATGCTGGATCGGCGTCTCGTCTAGGACGAGCTCGTCCACCTGGTGCTGGGCGAAATACCCGACCCGGAGCTTCGACGACGCGAGCTTGCGCCCGCTCATCGGCGCCAGCCGGTCAGACAGGAGCTTCGCGAACGTAGACTTCCCCTCGCCGTTCTGCCCCAGGAGCGCGATCCGGTCGTCCTGGTCGATCCGGAGGTCGAGCCCCCGCAGTACCGGCTTGCCGCCATAGCCGACGGCCACGTCCTCCAGCCGCACGATCGGCGGCGACAGGGCTTCGGGGGTGGGGAAGTTGAACCCCGTCACCGAGTCTTCGACGATCGCCGCGACGGGCTTCATCCGCTCGAGCGCCTTGATCCGGCTCTGCGCCTGCCGCGCCTTGGACGCCTTGTAGCGGAAGCGGTCGACGAAGGCCTGCATGTGGGCCCGCGCCGCGTCCTGCTTCTTCTTCTCCGCCACCAGCTGCTCGAACCTGGCGCGCCGCGTGTCCTCGAAGGTGTCGTAGGGCCCCTGGTACAGCGTCAGCTTCAACCGGTCGAGGTGAAGGATCGCCCCAACCGACCGGTTCAGCAGCCCCCGGTCGTGACTGATGACGAGCACCGTATGCGGATAGCGCGCGAGAAAGCTCTCGAGCCAGATCGCGCCTTCCAAGTCGAGATAGTTGGTCGGCTCGTCGAGCAGGAGCACGTCCGGCCGCGAGAACAGCACCGCCCCGAGCGCCACGCGCATCCGCCAGCCGCCGGAGAACTCGGCGCAGGCCCTTGCCTGGGCGGCGGCGTCGAACCCCAGCCCGGACAGGATCGCCGCCGCGCGAGCCTCCGCAGAATGCGCGTCGATATCGGCCAGCCGCGCATGGATCGACCCGATCCGGTGGGCGTCCGTCGCCGTCTCCGCTTCCGCCATCAGCGCCGCCCGCTCGACGTCGGCCTCCAGGACGGTGTCGATCAGGCTCGTCCGCGACGCCGGCGCCTCCTGCGCCACCCCGCCGATCCGTGCCCGCTTCGGCACGTCGATTTCGCCGGAATCGAGCGCGAGCTCGCCCCGGATCAGCCGGAAGAGCGTGGTCTTTCCCGACCCGTTCCGTCCGACGAATCCGACCTTGTGCCCGGCCGGGATCGTCGCCGAGGCGTCGTCGAAGAGCTTCTTCCCTTCGATCGAGAAGCTGAGGTTGCGGAGCGCCAGCATGCCCGCGATGTGGCCCGCGCCCGGCGGCTTGTCAACGCGGGCGGAGCCGAGACGTCCGACGGATCGGACAATCGCGGTAGCCGGCAAGGATCAGCAAAATCCGAGCTGGGACAACCGGATCACCGCCGGCTACACTTAACTCCGCCTGCTGCAGGCCGGCACGCCAGGCGCGAGCATCGCCGACAACAAGCGGAACCTCGACGCTCAGCTGGCGCTGCCGCTGACGCCGGAGGAGGTAGGCCTCATCGACTATGTCTTCCCCGGCAGCGCGAAGTCGTCGCTGTCCTGGAAGATCGTCGACTCCAACTTCATGGGGCTGCCGACCTGGATCGCGATGGGCCGGCAGACCGGCGACACCCGCTACTACGACCGCGCGCGCGACCTGCAGAACTACCAGATCAACACCATGGGTCTCAGGAACCCGATGACGGGGCTCTACTTCCAGCGCGAAACCGACAAGACCCTCCGGATCGCGAACGGCCTCCACGTCGCCTGGGGCCGCGGCAACGGCTGGATGGCGGCCGGTCTCGCCGACACCCTCACCGACCTCCCGACGTCGCGCGCCGAATACGCCACGTACCGCTCCCGCTTTCACCGGGCTCATGCAGGCGCTCCGAACGCGCCAGCGCGCCGACGGATTCTGGAGCATCAACATCGCCGACCCGACGATTCCCCCGGCCCCGTGTCGAGCGCGACGGCGCTCATCACCTTCGCGATGGCGCGGGGAATCAAGCTCGGCATCCTCGACCGCTCGACTTACGGTCCGGTCGCCGCAAAGGCCTGGAATGCGATGGTGGGCACCGCCGTTGCCAACAACGGCCGCCTCGGCTTCTGCCAGCCGATCGGCAAGCGGCCCGTGGCGCCCGGCGCTTCCGGCTACCCGGGCGAGGGCTCTGCCGACACCGACTTCTGCGTCGGCGCTCTGCTCCTCGCCGGAACGGCGATGAACGACATCGCATCCTCGACCGGCGCGCGAGCGGCGCGGGTCTTCGAGGCCGAGAGCCTCGCCACCACCCTCTCCGCCGGCGACAGCGAGAGCGACGTCGCCAGCGCCTTCGCCGGCGGTGGCCGCGCCAGCCTCGCGACGCTAAATGCGGTCGGCGACTTCGTCGAATACCAAACCGGGGCGGTGGCGGACGGCACCTACGAGCTTCGCATCAAGGTTCGGCTGATGCCGAACGGAGCCACCTGGCAGCTCAAGCGCAACGGCGCCGACGTCGGCGCCGCGGTCGACAGCTACGACGTCAGCCCACACTACGCCGAGCTGAGCTTCGGGGCACAGACGTATTCCGGATCCGGCCCTGTGACCTACCGGTTCCTGGTACGCGGCCGCAACGCCGCGAGCACCGGCTACCGGATAGGCGTCGACCGCGTCAGCCTCTATGCCATCGCCGCGGGCGGCGGCTTCCCCGCCGCCCCGCTGCCAACCGAGCCGACCTCCGGCGGCGTTTCCGTCCCGGCCCCCGCCGACAGCGTGGCACCTGCGCCGGTGCCGGTCCCCGCCACCGCAGGCCTTCTCCTCGTCGCGCTCGCGGCCTTCGCGGCCCTTCGGGCGCGGTGCCGACCCCTTTTCCGCCGCCCCGCCCCATGCTAACCGGCTCCGCGGAAAACGAGGGATCCCCATGGCCATTCAGCGCACGTTCTCGATCATCAAGCCGGACGCCACCCGGCGCAACCTGACCGGCGCGATCAACGCCAAGCTCGAGGCGGCGGGGCTGCGGATCGTCGCGCAGAAACGGATCCACCTCTCGCTCGCGCAGGCGCAGGCTTTCTACGACGTCCACAAGGAGCGCCCCTTCTTCGGCGAGCTCACCGAGTTCATGAGCTCCGCGCCGATCGTCGCCCAGGTGCTCGAGGGCGAGGACGCGATCGCGAAGAACCGCGAGGTGATGGGCGCGACCAACCCGGCCGACGCCGCCGTCGGGACAATCCGCAAGGAGTTCGCCCTCTCCATCGGCGAGAACTCGGTGCACGGCTCCGACGGCCCCGACACCGCGGCCGTCGAGATCGCCTACTTCTTCTCCGGGCTCGAGATCGTCGGCTGACCGGTCAGCCGCCCGATCCGACGATCAGCGCGAGGACGAGGAGGCCGCCGACCAGCCCGACGGCCGCTCCCATTGCCATGTCTCCGCCGGAGGAGCCCTTCGGCGCGCCTGGTGCGACGGGCGGCGGCTGCTGCGGGGCAGGGGGCGCAGCGGTCTCGGCCGCTGCCGCGGTGGAAGCGGCGAGCGCGACGGCGAGCGCGAGGGCGGTACGACGCAGCTTCGACATGGCGTGATCCCCTTCAGTTGGCGCAGGCGATGCCGCAGGCGATGATCAGCCCGACGCCGAGCACGACGATCCCGACGCCCACGCCCGCCGAGACACCCATCGGCGTCGACGATCCGCCGGGCGCCTGCGGGGGCACGGGGATCGGCTCGGTACCGGCAGCTGCGGCCGCGACGGTCGGAGCCGGCTGGGTGACGGTTTGCGCGAGCGACGGGGCGGCCAGTGCCACTGCGAGCAGCGAGGCGAGAAGACTTTCTCTCATTGTCCGTGGTCCTTCTTCGAACGACGCCGGCAACATACCGCTTGCGCCGCTCGCCCGGCATCCTCCGATCGGAGGATGCCTTTCCTGTTCCTCGCATGTCGGAGCACGTGCAGTCCGAGCGAGGCAAAGTCGCACCGCAACCCGACCGCGGCGTCTGCAAGGCCACCGGTGCCGGCGTTTCGGCCCAAAGCGCCAGCGACGCTGCGGCTTGGGCTCAGCCGCCCGCGTCGCCCGGGAAAAGCGCGACGGGGGTCCGGTCGCCGGCCGCGAAACGCCGGAGCACCGCCGGGTAGAGCCGATGCTCTAGCGGCTGCAGCCGCGCGGCGAGCGTGTCGGCGGTGTCCTTCGGCAGCACCGGGATCACCGCCTGCCCGAGGATCGGCCCAGCGTCAAGCTCGGCCGTCACCTCGTGCACGGTGCAGCCATGTACCGCCATTCCCGTCTCGAGCGCGCGGGCGTGGGTGTGGAGGCCCGGAAAGAGTGGCAGGATCGAGGGATGGATGTTGAGCATTCGCCCGGCCCAGGCCGCGCTGAACCCCGGCGTCAGCACCCGCATGAACCCCGCGAGGCAGACGACCTCCGCACCGCTCTCCGCGAGCGGCCGCATCAGCGCCGCCTCGAAGCTCGAACGGTCGGGAAACGCGCGGTGGTCGACCACCGCGGTCGGCAGCCCGAGCGCCGCTGCCCGGCCGAGCCCGCCGGCGTCCGGGCGGTTCGACACCACGAGGCAGGTCGTGCCCGGATGTCCCGGGTCGGCCATGTCCCGGGCGAGCGCCAGCATGTTCGACCCCCCGCCCGAGATCAGGATCGCGACCCGCCGGCGGCTCACCCGCCGGCCTCCGGCGACCGGCTCGGTCCTTCCGTGCGGCGTGACGCGCGGCGTCGGCGACCGAGCCGGGTTGGACCCGGGCCGGTCGGGGCCCCGCCTCGCATTTCCGCCGCGACCTCGCATCTGCGTGCGGGACCGAAGACCCGGGCCCGTCCTTCCCCGCTCCCCTTCGACCTATCGGGCAGTGCCGGGGGGGGCGAGGGGGGCCGGCGAGGGCCCCGCTCGGGCCAAGGCCGAGCTGCCGGGGAATGGTGCGCGAGTGAGATCCCCGCGGGCCTGGAGGCCGAGCCGCGCATGCGGCGAACGGCGCTCAAAGCGCCGACTCGCGAGCCGCCCCCGGGCCTTCCCGCCCGGTCGCTCGACCGGCGGCCGAACCTCGCCGCAGCGCCGGTCGACACCGACCCACCGGTGTCGCCTGGCGGTTCACAGGGTCCCCGCGTAGCGCACGCCGGCACCGGGGACGACGTGCCCGATCAGGCTCGGCGTCTCCCCCGCCTCAGCGAGGAGCCGGATGATCTCGCCCGCGCGGCCGGCCGCGACGACCGCCACCATGCCGATCCCGCAGTTGAACGCCCGGAGCATCTCTTCGTCCGCGATCCCGCCGGACCGCCGCAGCCAGTCGAAGACCGGGGGCAGCGGCCACACGTCGAGGTCGATCTCGACCCCGAGCCCGCCCGGCAGCACCCGCGGCACGTTCTCGGTCAGCCCGCCGCCGGTGACGTGCGCGAGCCCGCGCAGCGCCCCGGTCGCGAGCGCCGCGAGCGCTGGCCGAACGTAGATCCGCGTCGGAACCAGCAGCGCCTCCCCGAGGCTGCCCTCGCCGAAGGGGGACGGAGCCCGCCAGTCGAGCCCGGCGGCGCCCGCCACCTTCCGCACCAGGCTGAAGCCGTTCGAATGCACCCCCGAGGACGCGAGGCCGATCAGCGCGTCGCCGGCCTCGATCCCGTGCGGCAGCGCCGTCCCGCGCTCCATCGCCCCGACGGCGAAGCCGGCGAGGTCGAAGTCGCCGCCGCCGTACATTCCCGGCATCTCGGCGGTCTCGCCGCCGACGAGCGCGCAGCCGGCCTCGGCGCAGCCCGCGGCGATCCCCGCGATCACCGCCGCCGCATCGTCGACCGCGAGCTTGCCGGTCGCAAGATAGTCGAGGAAGAACAGCGGCTCCGCCCCCTGGCAGACCAGGTCATTCACGCACATCGCGACGAGGTCGATCCCGACCCCGCCGAGTCGACCGGTGTCGATCGCGAGCCGCAGCTTCGTCCCGACCCCGTCGGTCGCCGCCACCAGCACCGGGTCGGCGTATCCGGCCGCCTTCAGGTCGAAGAGCGCCCCGAACCCGCCGAGCCCCGCCACCACGCCGGGCCGCGCCGTTGCCGCCGCCAGCGGCTTGATCCGCTCGACCAGCGCGTTGCCGGCGTCGATGTCGACCCCGGCACCGGCATAGGTCAGCCCGTTCGGCCGCTCGCTCAAGCCTCACCTCCGCTCGTCCGCATCGGCGGATGCTCTAGCGCAACCCTTCGCCCGAGGGAACACGCGCTTGACGCCCGCCGGGCCCCGCGCGATAGCACCGTCGGGGCCTGTAGCTCAACGGTCAGAGCAGAGCGCTCATAACGCTTTGGTTGCAGGTTCGAATCCTGCCGGGCCTACCACTGAGTCACGGAGAACCGGCGTGCTCTCGTGTGCTCCACGGTTGGCTGTCAGTTTGTGTCACTGTCGCATGTGCACGCCGGTGAAAATGGCGATACATCGGCTGCGCGTTAATGCGGCGTTTACCAATCGGACGCGGATCTCGCCCCTCTCGCCAGGGGGGGCGGGTGTCGGCGGGGGGCGCGTATGGCAAGGTCCGGCCGCCTCTCGTCGGCGAGGTCAGGCCAGCGCCAGCCATTCTCGATGAGGCCGAGGCCGATGGCGTCGGCGAGGTGCGACTTGCCGGCACCGGGAGGGCCGAAGACGAGCAGGTTGTCGCCCTTCTCGAGCCAGCTGTCGCCGGCGACGAGCGCCATGACCTGGGCTCTGGAGAGCATCGGGACGGGATCGAAGTCGAAGGCGTCGAGGGTCTTGCCGGGCGGCAGGCGCGCCTCTGCGAGATGGCGGGCGATGCGCCGGCGGGCGCGCTCGGCGAAGCGCGGCCACATGTGGGTGATCGCCGGCAGGCGCAGGTCGCCGAGGATCAGGCCGAGGCGGGCGCTCGTTGGAGGTCAACTGGCACGCCGATCCACACGCTGAACTTGACTTAGCCGGCCTTCTCCAGGGCGAGCGCTATCCCCTGACCACCGCCGATGCACATGGTGATCAGGGCGCGTCGGCCGCCGATGCGCTCGAGCTCGTAGATCGCCTTCAGTGCGATGATTGCGCCGGTTGCGCCGATCGGATGGCCGAGCGCGATAGCGCCACCATTGGGGTTGACCTTCGCCCGGTCAAAGCCGAGCTCCCTGGTAACCGCAATGGCTTGGGCGGCGAAGGCCTCGTTAGACTCGATCAGCTCGAAGTCTTCAACAGTCAGCCCGAGGCCCGCCAGGAGCTTCTGCACCGCCGGAACCGGGCCAAGGCCCATGACCTCGGGACGGACGCCGGCGTGGGCGTAGCCGAGGATACGCACCTTCGGCTTCAGCCCGCGGCGCTCGGCGAGCTCGGCGGTGGTCAGGACGACGGCGGCGGCGCCGTCGTTCAGGCCGCTGGCGTTGCCGGCCGTCACGCTGCCGTCCTTGCGGAATGCGGGACGCAGCGCTGCCAGCGTCCCGGCGGTGGTTGGCTTCGGGTGCTCGTCGATCGCGAACGCCTTTGTCTCGCGCTTCACCTTGACCTCGATCGGCATGATCTGGCCGTCGAACCGTCTCTCGGCGATTGCGGCGGCGGCCCGCCGTTGGCTCTCGGCGGCGAAGGCGTCCTGGTCGGCGCGGCTGATCTGGTGCTCCTCGGCGACGTTCTCGGCGGTCACGCCCATGTGGCCGGTTCCGAACGGGCAGGTCAGCGCGCCCGTCATCATGTCGACTGCCTGCGTGTCGCCCATCTTCTGCCCCCAACGCGCCCCCCGGAGGGCGTAGGGCGAGCGCGACATGCTCTCGGCCCCGCCGGCCAGCGCGAAGTCGGCGTCTCCCATGGCCAGCGCTTGAACCGCTGAGACGATCGCCTGCGCCCCCGAGCCGCACAGCCGGTTGACGTTCATCGCCGGTACCGAGTCCGGGATGCCCGCCTCCATCGCCGCGACGCGGCTGAGGTACATGTCGCGCGGCTCGGTGTTGATCACGTGGCCGAAGAACACCTGCCCGATCTCGCGTGCCTCGACGCCCGACCGGGTCAGCGCCTCGCGGGCACAGGTGGCCGCGAGCTGGCTCGGCGGGATGTCGGCAAGGCTGCCGCCGAAGGCGCCGATCGCGGTGCGCGCGCCGTCGAGGATCACGATGTCTCGGTTCATGCGGGTTCCTTCCTGTGATGGTTTCGGTCTGGCGGCCATGCGGTGCAACGCCGTTCTCTTAGCTCCGCAGCGGTCGGAAAAAGCTCCGGACTTCGCGCGCGAGCGCCTCCGGATTCTCCATCGCGGCGAAATGGCCGCCGCGGTCCATGTCGGTCCAGCGCCGGATGTCCGTGAAGGTGCACGCTGCAAGCGACCGCGGCGGCCGGAGAATCTCGTGCGGGAACGCGGCATAGCCGACGGGGACGTCGACGGTCGTGCCTTCGGGCACTGGCCAGGGGCCGTGTGCGCGGGCGTAGTAAGGCCAGAAGGAGGAACCGATCGCGCCGGTGAACCAGTAAAGCGAGACGTTGGCGAGGAGCCGGTCCTTGGAGAACACCCGCTCCACGTCGCCGCCACAATCGGACCACGCGCGGAACTTCTCGACGATCCAGGCAGCGAGCCCGGCGGGCGAATCGGTCAGCGCGTAGGCGAGCGTCTGCGAGCGCGTACCCTGGATCGCCTGGTAGCCGGCCTCCTCGCGCAGGAAGATGGCGAGCTCGTCGACATACCGGGCCTCTTCCCCGGTCGGATCGGAGGGCGCGAGGCCGGGATCGCGGCGCAGCGGCAGGAAGTTAAGGTGCGCGCCGACGATGCGTGGCGGATGGGCGACGCAAAGGCGCGATGCAAGGAAGGCGCCCCAGTCTCCGCCCTGGACGCCGAACCGAGGGTAGCCGAGCAGGTCCGTCATCAGAGCGGCCAGAAGGTCCGCCATGCCCTCGACCGAATGCCGCGGCTGGCCGGGCGCGAAGGAGAGGCCGAAGCCCGGCAGCGAGGGTGCCACGACGGTGAATGCGTCGGAAGGGTCGGCGCCGAAACGTGCCGGGTCGGTCAGCAGCGGGATAGAGTCGAGGAACTCGAAGACTGAGCCCGGCCAGCCGTGCATCAGGAGGAGCGGCAACGGGCGCGGACCGACCCCCAAGCAGTGGAGGAAGTGGAGCCCAATCCCCCCCAGGTTGACCTTACGCTGGGGAAAGGCGTTCAGCCGATCCTCGGCGGCCCGCCAGTCGAAGCGGTCCTGCCAGTAGTCGACCAGCCCGCGCAGGTAGCCGAGATCGGTCCCGAAGGCCCAATCAGCACCGGGAGGCTGGTCCGGGAAACGCGTGCGCGCGAGTCGGCCACGCAGGTCGGCGATTGCTTCGCCCGGAACCCTCAGGCCGAATGGCTCATCAACCTCGGGCATTGCCGGCACCTTTCCGCACCAGCAGTCGGCTTCGCGGCGAAAGCACGCACCCTGATGGCCCGGCCGGCTTCCTCAGGACCCGCCCGCCTGGGTGATGTAGGCGATGACGGCGGCGCGCTCCCCCGGCTTCTTCAGCCCGGCGAAGGTCATCTTGTTCCCGGCGATGTCGGCCTTCGGGTTCGTCAGGTAGGTGTCAAGCGTCTCGACGTTCCAGACCAGGCCCCCCTTGCCCGCCGCGACCATCGCGTCGGAATAGGTGAAGCCTTGGCCGGCAGCGGCTACCGCGCCGCGCTCTGGGAGGCGACGCTCGATGCCTACGGCGCGCGCGAGGTCAATGCACGCTTCGACAGACGCTGGGGACAACCGATGGATCCGGCGGCCTGGGCGGCCTACATGGCGGTGAAAGTCGCCTACGAGGCGTCGCTCTACGCGAGCGCCATCGATGGCGCGAGTCTCGCTGCCTACATCGCCGGCGACCAGGCGCTCTTCGACGTCAGCAAAGGCATCGGAATGACGTTCCGGCCCTGGGACCACCAGCTCCGCCAATCGCTCTACCTCGTCAAGATCAACCCCGACGCCTCGGACGCGCTCGCCCTCGCTTCGATGCTCGCGCGAGCTTCGCTCGCGGGCGAGCTACCCGCGATCTACATGCCAGGGACAGAGCCGGTCGACCGCCTCGACCAGCTCGGCGAGATCGACCCACCCCGCACCTGCCGCTGATGAAAGGTCTGCCTTGCCCCGCCGCCTGACATGCCTCGTCGCAGCCGCACTGGTGGCCGGCACCGCACACGCCGCGTCCCCCTATCGGGTCTACGTGTCGAACGAGTACGACGCCGACATCAGTGTCATCGACCCCGACTAGGTCGCCTTGGTCGAGACGATCAAGATCTCCGGCCGCCCCGGCGACGTCCGCCCGCGCGGCATGGCAGTTGGCTCCGACGGCAAGACCATCTACGTGGCGGTCAGCGACTTCCTGCCGCGCACCGAGACCCCGGAGGACGCGATCGTCGCGATCGACGTCGACAAGAACGAGGTGCTGAAGAGCTACAAGGCCGGTGGGAACCCCGAGCGGGTCGCGATCAGCCCCGACGGCAAGCAGATCTGGGCGGCGCTCGAGGCGACAGCACAGGGGATTGGCATCGACGCCGCGACCGGCGACGAGCTCGGCCGCTTCCCGGCTGGTGTCGAGGCCGAGGGCGTCGCCGTCAGCCCGGACGGCAAGCTCGTCTACGTCACCTCCGAGACCAGCCACACCGTTACGGCAATCGACACCCAGCAGCTGAAGGTGACCGGCCACTTGCTGGTCGGCAACCGCCCGCGCGAGGTGGTCTTCTCCCACGACGGCACCCGAGCCTATGTCTCGGCCGAGATCGGCGGCACCGTCTCGGTCATCGACGTGGCGAAGAAGAAGGTGATCGGCACCGTCAACCTCGGGCTCGACTCGCGCCCGGTCGGCATGGACCTGAGCCCCGATGGCAAGCTCCTATACGTCGCGGGGGGCGGCACCAGCGCCATCTACGTCATCGACACCGCGACGAACGCGGTGGCGCACGTGATCAAAGAGCGGATGGGCAAGCGGCGCTGGGGCGTTGCCGTCAGCCCCGACGGGACGCGCGCCTACACCTCGAACGGGCTGTCCGACAGCGTCAGCGTGATCGACACCTCCTCCATGTGTGTGATCGGCCAGATCGCAGCCGGTCGCGGGTCGCACTCGGTCAAGGTGGGGCTGGTCGATGCGGCAAACTGACCTCGCGGCGCCGGCCGCACTCGCCGTCGCCGTCGGGCCGGCCCTCGCGCAGGCGCCCGCGAGCGCGCCGTTCCGCGACGAGACGATCGCGCTCGCGCAGGCGGCGGCGCTCGAACGTGTCGACGCGACGGCCCGGGCGCTCGGAGTCGTCAAGCCTTCGGCCGTAGACCAGGACGACAATGCCGCCGCTGCGCCGGCGGCAGCGGACGACGAAGATGACGACGCCGCTGGATCGATGACCGCCGACGTCTCGGACGATGACGGTGCCAGCGGCAGTGCGGCTGCGGCCGACGACGAGGCCAGCGGCGGCATGGACGCGGACGACGACGACGAGGGCCTCCTGCGCGTCGACCTTTCGCTCTTGCGGGCAAGCCTCGCGGCCGCCTCCCCGAAGCTTGCCAACGCCTTCGCCGGTGCGGTCGGCGAGATGGCCGAGGCGGTCGATGCCGGCGAGGACCCCGTGGGACCTGCCAAGGAGGTCGTCGGGCTGACCGAAGAGGTGCGCACCGCGCTCCTGACCTCGGATGCGGCCGCCACGCCGGCGTTCCGCGGCGCGCTGATCGCGGCGCTCCTGGTCGACGAGGGCGGCGTGTCGGAGACCAACGAGGCGGCGACCGAGCACAACGCCACCGCCTACGCCACTGGCTACTTCGTGCTGCAGCGGGTGAAGGCGCTCTGGGAAGGCCTCGCGAGCCAGGCCGCACCGGAGCAGGCAGCCGACATCGGCCAGATGCTCGGCATCCTCGAACGATTGTTTCCCGGCGCCGAGGTGCCCTCGACCCTCTCCGCCGACCCCGAGGAGGCCGAGGCGCCCTCGCACCAACTCGTCACCCTGCTCGAGACCGTCACACAGGCCGACCTCTACCCCGGCCGCGACCTGCCGGGCGCCGCCGCGCTTGTGCACGACCTCGCGCAGAAGGGCTGCGAGGCGCTGAAGTCGGACGACAAGCGCGACCTCGGCATCGAGGAACTCGCGATCGCCCGCGGCTACTACGGCCAGACGATCGGCGACACCCTCTCGATGATGGCGCCCGACGCATCCCAGGCGATCGCCCATGGCTTTATCGCGATGACCCAGGAGGCCGACGAGATCGACCCCGACGACTGCGGCCCGCTGCTCGAGGCGCTGGCGCAGGGAAAGCAGGCGCTGGCGCCATGAACGTCGTCGAGTGCCAGGACCTCGGCCGCTCCTTCGGCGACCTCGCCGCCGTCGAGGCGGTCAGCTTCGCGATGGCAGAAGGCGAGTTCCTGGCGCTGCTCGGCCCGAACGGCGCCGGCAAGTCGACGCTGCTCAACATGCTGACGACGCTGATCGCGCCGAGTCGCGGCGAGGCACGCGTCGCCGGCGCCGACGTCCGGCGTGAGGCATCACAGGTGCGCCGCTCGATTGGCGTGGTCTTCCAGGACCCCGCGCTCGACGAGCGGCTGACCGCGCGCGAGAACCTGCGCATCCACGCCGCGCTCTACCGGCTGCCGCGCGACGAGGTCGCGCCCGCGGTCACGACCGCCCTCGGCTGGGCGCAGCTTTCGGCCGCCGCCGACCGGCCGGTGCGCACCTTTTCCGGCGGCATGAAGCGCCGGCTCGAGCTCGCCCGTGCTGATGCACCGCCCACGGCTGATCGTCCTCGACGAGCCGACGATCGGGCTCGACGCCCAGGGCCGCCGCGACCTCTGGGAGCGGATCGACGCGCTGCGCCGCGAGGGCATGTCCGTCCTGATGACCACGCACGCGATCCACGAGGCGGAGGCTGCAGCCGCGTCGGCATCATCGACCGCGGCCGGCTCGTGGCGATGGGCACCCCGTCCGACCTCCTCGCCAACGCCCTCGGCCGGCCGCTCGCCACCCTCGAGGACGTCTTCGTTGAGCTGACTGGCCGCGGCATCCGCGACCTCGAGGCCTCGCCGCGCGACCGAATCGTCGCCTTCCGTAGGCGTGGCGGAGAGCACACCCGATGAGCGTGGCGGCAGCGCAGCCGGGCCCCGCTCCCGCCTGGCTCGACGCCCGCGTCGTCGGGGTGATGTGGTGGCGCGAGCTCGTCCGCTACCGCCGCGACCGCTCGCAGCTCTTCGGTGCCGCCTCGCGCACCGTTCTCTGGCTGGTCATCCTCGGCTTCGGCCTCGGTGCCACGCTAAAGGAGATCGAGGGCTACACGTACGCCCAGTACATCCTGCCCGGCGTCGTTGTTCTCAACGTGCTCTTCGCGTCGCTGCATTCGGCGATCGCGCTGGTCTGGGACCGGCAGGTGGGCCTCCTGCGCGACCGCGCGCTTCTCGACCAGCTGCTGCAGGGCTTTCGTAGGCGGCGCCGCGCCGCGCGATGACGCTCACGCTCTCCCGGATCGAGATCGAGAGCGTAGGGCCGATCCGTGCAAAGGCGAGCGCTTGGCTGCAGTGTTCTCCAAGGACGGCCGCGTCGGCTACATCGAGAAGGCACCGGGCTTTCCGGGGACGCTGGTCTGGGCGAGCGACAGCCTCTCCGGCCTACTCCCCCCGAGAAGGAAAGACCGCTCGCTGACGACGCTCGATCCGGTGGATCCAAGCCGCTGGCTCAAATGGGCCGCAGACGTAGAACTCTTCGCCCAGACCTTCTACCAGGCCGACGGATACGCGGTTACCCTGCTGGTGGCCGAGCGGGACGAGGACCTTGAATCCAACGAGCGGACGCGCTGACCACGGCGCTATGGAAATCCGGCTAAATCCAGCTCGTGCATTTGCGGCGAGGTCCGCTTCCAGCGCTCAACCAAGCCGACGTCCGTGCGCTGGTTGCAGCCGCCGAGGACCTCACGCTCTTCGCACAGATGCCTTTGCAAGCCGCCACTTCTCTCTACGCGCCGCTCGTCGCAGGGCTGGACCACTGACGGGTCGACTGCTGCGGGTCAGTGACGGCGCCGGGGCGCTCCATAGGCAAGGACAACCTGATTCCGCCCTGCGCGCCGCCTGTTCGACGACCGGAACTTCCGTGATCCCGAAACAGCAATCCCTGTTTCGGGAAATAGGGAAGTTTGCCCGCAAGCCCCTGAAATAACGCGGCCTTTGCGGCAGGGGAACGGCCGCTCCGGCCGCTCGATGCGGAAATTTCGCGGGTTCCCTGTTTATTCCCTGTTTCCCTGTGAGAGACGCGTTCGCCCAAGACTGTCAGCACCGCCAGGTGCGCACAGATGTCGCTGACCCTTGCACGTCCGGGGGCGCCGGAGACTCGGGTGTCCGCGTGCGGTCGCAGCTGCAAGCCATTGAAAGAGATATCGGCCGTGCGTTCATGCAGCGTTTACCAATCGGACGCGGATCTCGCCCCTCTTGCAGGGCGGGCAGGTCGGCCGAGGTCAGGCCAGCAGGCTCCGGGCTTCATCCTCGGTCATCTCCGCAGGCTGCGGGACGGTTCCGGCGATCGACTGCGCCGTCCCGGCCGCGCCAGCCCGCAGGACCGCCTCCATCACCTCGAGCACGTGCAGCGCCAGCGCCCCCGAGGCGCGCGGCGGCCGGCCATCGGCCCGGGCACGGGCCAGGTCGGCGAGGCCCAGCATCCGGTAGTTGGCCCGGTCCGGCGCGCCGACCGGCCAGTTTGGCGCGCCGTAGGGCAGCGTCGAGGTGTCGGTCTCCCGCCATGCCTCACCCCGGTCCGAGACTGCGACGATGCCGGAGAAGGTGTCGGGATCGGGCAGCCGCAGCGAGCCCGCGGTGCCATGGATCTCGATCGGGTGGTTGGAATGGCGGAAGACGTCCCAGGAGGCTCCGAAGGTCACGGTCGCCCCGGCCTCGAACTCCAGCAGAGACAGCACGCTCGTCGGCGTGCCCACCGGGAACCGCGTGCCCTGCCTCGGGCCTGGCGCCGTGATCAGCCGCTCGGCCTCGCCGCTCGTCGCGACGGCCTGCACGCGGCGGATCGGGCCGATCAGGCTGACCAGCATGGTCAGGTAGTAGGGTCCCATGTCCATGACCGGGCCGGCGCCCGGCTGGTAATAGAAGCTCGGATCGGGGTGCCAATGCTCCATCCCGCGCCCGAGCATGAAGGCGGTGCCAGTGACCGGCCTGCCGATCGCGCCCTCGCGTAGCAACCGCCGCGCAATCCGCCCGGCGGCGCCAAGGAAGGTGTCGGGCGCCGATCCGATCGAGAGGCCGCGCTCCTCGGCGGCAGCGAGCAGCCGGCGCCCCTCGTCGACAGTCACGGCCAGGGGCTTCTCGGTGAAGACGTGCTTGCCGGCGTCGAGCGCCCGCATCGAGACCTCGAAGTGCGCGGCCGGGATCGTCAGGTTCAGCACCAGATCGATCGCCGGATCGGCGACGAGCGAGTCGACGTCCGTCGCCCGGATGCCGAATTCCGCCGCCCGGCGATCGGCGGCCTCGCGGTTGATGTCGGCGCAGGCGACGATCCCGACCCCGCGGAACAGCGGCGCGTTGCGCAGGTAGGCGAGCGAGATGCTGCCGCAGCCCACGATTCCGATTCTCATGCCAGCCATGTTCCCGAGTTGACCTTTGCGCGCCGCCGGAGGAGTGAATGGATCGCTGCGCCGGGAAGGGCGCGTGCGCGACGCTAGCACGACCAGGGAGGCCAGGACGAGCCGATGAATCCTCCGGCGCTGAAGATCGGTTGCCAGACCTACACTTGGGAAATGCTCGGCGACGGCTGGAACGGCGGCCCCGACGATCTGGTGGCGGCGATCGCGGGTGCCGGCTACGCCGGGCTCGAGATCACCGATACGATGATCGGCGCCTATGCCGACCGTCCGGCCGACTTCGCCCGCCGGCTCGAGGACGCGGGGCTGGCGCTCGCCGCCTTCGCCATGGGTTCGGACGGCGGCTTCACCGAGCCCTCCGGCCTCGGCGCCGACCTCGAGGCGGTTCGGCGTTGGGCGGACTTTCTCGGCCGCTTTCCCGGAGCCGTCCTGTCGATGGGCTCGGCGACGGCGATGTCGGAAGGCGACCTCGCCGCAAAATTCGCCATTGCCGCCGATGTCTACAACCGCGCGGCGGAGATCGGGCGAAGGGCCGGGGTCGCCGTCGCCGTGCATCCGTCGTCGCACCAGAACACGCTCCTCTTCACCCGCGGCGACTACGATCGCATCTTCGCGCTGCTCGATTCAGCCGTCGGATGGGTGCCCGACACCGGCCACATCCTCCGCGGCGGGCAGGTGATCGGCGACACGCTCGCGGCGCACCGCGACCGCATCGTCTACCTCCACCTCAAGGACGTGGACCGCGAGGGCACGTGGGCGATGCTCGGGCAGGGCGCCTGCGACGTGCCGGCCGTGATCGAGGCGGTCGCCCAGGCGCCGCGCTTCAACGGCTGGATCATCGCGGAGGAGGAATCGGCAACGGCGGCCGCCGACCCGACCGTCGCCGTTCGGACGAACCGGGCGACGCTGCGCAGCCAGGGCTACGCCTAGGCTGCCGGGAAACCGGCGACGCGCCGTCCGCGGTCCGGTGGACATCCGGCGGGAAGTGTCGGACAAGGCGGCCAAACGGGGAGGAGCGATGGATCGGCTGAAGGGCAAGACCTGCCTCGTCACCGCGGCGGGGCAGGGGATCGGGCGGGCGACCGCCGTCGCCATGGCGAACGAGGGCGCGCGGGTGATCGCGACCGACCTCGACGCCGGCAAGCTCGTCGGGCTCGACGGCATGGTGACCGAGCGGCTCGACGTGCGCGACGGGAAGGCGATCCTGGCGCTCGCCGCACGGCTGCCGGATGTCGACGTCCTCTTCAACGGCGCGGGCTGGGTCGAGCACGGGACGATCCTCGACACCGACGAGGAGCGCTGGAGCTTCTCCTTCGACCTCAACGTCACCGCGATGTACCGCACGATCCGGGCCTTCCTGCCGGGGATGATCGAGAAGGGCGGCGGCTCGATCGTCAACGTCGCCTCGGTCGCCTCGTCGGTCCTCGGCGTGCCCAACCGCTGCGCCTACGGCGCGTCGAAGGCGGCGGTGGTCGGGCTGACCAAGTCGGTGGCGGCGGACTTCGTGACCCGCGGCATCCGCTGCAACTGCATCTGCCCCGGCACGGTCGACAGCCCGAGCCTGCAGGACCGGATGCGGGCGCAGGGCGACTACGAGGCGGCGCGCAAGGCCTTCGTCGCGCGCCAGCCGATGGGCCGGATCGGCACCGCCGAGGAGATGGCGGCGATCGCCGTCTACCTCGCGTCCGACGAGAGTGCCTTCACGACCGGCACGGCGATCATCGCCGATGGCGGCATGTCCAACGTCTGAGGGGGGATGCGATGAAGCTGCTGCGCTATGGACCGATGGGCATGGAGAAGCCGGGCCTGCTCGACGCCGCGGGCAAGATCCGAGATCTCTCCGGTCTCGTCGGCGACATCGGCGGCGAGACGCTGTCGGAGGCGGGGCTCGACCGGCTGCGGCGCCTCGACGCCTCGAATCTGCCCGAGGTCGATCCCTCGGTGCGGCTCGGCCCCTGCGTCGGCGGGACCGGCAAGTTCGTTTGCATCGGGCTCAACTACGCCGACCATGCCGCCGAGTCCGGGATGAGCGTGCCGCCCGAGCCGGTGATCTTCATGAAGGCGACGAGCGCCATCTGCGGGCCGGACGACCCCGTCATCATCCCGAGGGGGTCGCAGAAGACCGACTGGGAGGTCGAGCTCGGCTTCGTCATAGGCAAGCGCGCGAAGTACGTGAAGGAGGAGGACGCGCTCGACCACGTGGCGGGCTACTGCCTGGTCAACGACGTCTCCGAGCGGCACTTCCAGGCCGAGCGGCAGGGGCAATGGTCCAAGGGAAAGTCCGGCGACCACTTCGGGCCGACCGGCCCTTGGCTGGTGACGAAGGACGAGGTCGCCGACCCGCAGAAGCTGAAGATGTGGCTGAAGGTGAACGGCGTCACACGGCAGGACGGCACGACCGAGACGATGGTCTACGGCGTCAAGTTCCTCGTCGCCTACCTCAGCCAGTTCATGAGCCTCAACCCCGGCGACATCGTCTCGACCGGGACGCCTCCCGGAGTCGGCATGGGGATGAAGCCGCCGGTGTTCCTGAGGGCCGGGGACGTCATCGAGCTCGGGATCGAGGGATTGGGCGAGCAGCGGCAGGTCTGCATCGACGACCCCGAGTAGCCGGATGCCCGACCTTCTGCTCGAGCTCTTGTCGGAGGAAATCCCCGCCCGGATGCAGCCAAGGGCCGCCGCCGACCTGCGCCGTCTCGTCACCGACGGCCTGGTCGAGCGCGGCCTGACCTACGCCCACGCCGCCGCCTTCGTCACGCCCCGCCGGCTGACCCTCGCAATCGAGGGCCTCGCCGAGCGCTCCCCCGCGCTCCGCGAGGAGCGCAAGGGCCCCCGCGCCGACGCGCCCGCCGCCGCCATCGAGGGCTTCCTTCGCGCCACCGGCCTGACGCGCGCCGAGCTCGAGACCCGCCCCGACAAGAAGGGCGACGCCCTCTTCGCCGTCATCGAGCGCCCCGGTCGCGCGGCGGCCGAGATCGTCGCCGAGACCGTCGAGGCCGTCGTGCGCGACTTTCCCTGGCCGAAGTCGATGCGCTGGGGCGACGGCGCGCTGCGCTGGGTGCGCCCGCTCCACTCGATCCTCTGCATCCTCGTCCGCGAGACCGGCGCCGAGGTCGTGCCCTTCGCCATCGACGGGATCCACGCCGGCGACACCACCCGCGGCCACCGCTTCCACGCCCCGCACCCTTTCCGGGTCGTCTCCTTCGACGACTATGTGGCGAAGCTCGAGCGCGCCCACGTCATCCTCGACCCGGCGCACCGCGCCGAGCGCATCGCCCACGACGCGAGCCAGCTCGCCTTCGCCGCCGGCCTCGAGCTGATCGAGGACGAAGCCCTCCTCGCCGAGAACGCCGGCCTCACCGAATGGCCGGTGACCCTCCTCGGCCGCATCGAGCCCCGCTTCCGCGACCTGCCGCCCGAGGTGCTGCAGACCTCGATGCGCGAGAACCAGAAGTTCTTCTCCCTCCGCGATCCCTCCGGCGCCATCACCGCCTACCTCCTCGTCGCCAACCGCGAGACCCCCGACCACGGCGCCACCATCACCGCCGGCAACGCCCGCGTCCTTACCGCCCGCCTCGCCGACGCCGAGTTTTTCTGGCAGAACGACCTTCGCACGCCCCTCGAAGACATGGCGGCGAAGCTCGCCACCGTCATCTTCCACAACAAGCTCGGGACGCAGGCCGACCGCATCGAGCGCATCGCCGCCCTGGCCCGCGAACTCGCCCCCGCCGTAGGCGCCGACCCGGATCTCGCCGAACGCGCGGCCCGCCTCGCCAAGGCCGACCTCGCCAGCCAGATGGTCTACGAGTTCCCCGAGCTCCAGGGCACCATGGGCCGCTACTACGCCGAAAGGGCAGGGGAGGACCCCGCCGTCGCGGCAGCGGCCGAAGAGCACTACTCGCCGGTCGGCCCGTCCGACGCCATCCCGAAGGGGCCCGTGTCGATTGCGGTGGCCCTTGCCGACAAGCTGGACACGTTGGCGAGCTTCTGGGCAATCAATGAACTGCCCACCGGTTCGAAAGACCCATTCGCGCTTCGCCGAGCTGCGCTGGGCGTGTCGAGAATCATCCTCGAACGTGATCTAAGAGTTTCACTTCTCCGAACCCTGGCGGAAGCAGGGTTTGGTAAGGCCCAACAGGACTTAGAACGTGAGCGTGAACAGATCTTTGCGGACGTTATGGAGAGCGGCCAGAGAGCCCTCGAATACATAGACCACTACAGCACGATGCTGGACGTCCAAATTCCACAGATGCTGATCCAGCTGAGTGGATTCTTGGAAGAGGGTCGTCCAGCGGTGGAGAGTGAGGCCCGTGAATTGGCAGACTACGTTGTTGAAAAACGGGCACAAGTAGAGTGGCAGTCGGCTGAGTCTCGTGCAGACGATCTGTTGGCCTTCTTCTCGGACCGTCTCAAAGTCCTCCTCCGCGACCAGGGCATCCGCCACGACGTGATCGACGCCTGTTTCCAGCTCGGCGGCCAGGACGACCTCGTGCTGCTCGTCGCCCGCGTCCGCGCGCTGCAGGACTTCCTCGCCACCGAGGACGGCAGTAACCTTCTCGCCGGCTACAAGCGCGCCGTGAACATCCTCACTCAGGAGGAAAAGAAGGACGGCGTCGAATACTCCCTCGACCCCGACCCCCGCTTCGCCGAGACCGACGCCGAGCGCGCCCTCTTCGCCGCCCTCGACGCGACCGAGGCCGCCATCGGCCCCGCGCTGCAGGCCGAGGACTTCGCCGCCGCGATGACCGCCCTCGCCGGCCTGCGCGCCCCGATCGACGCCTTCTTCGACACCACCATCGTCAACGCCGACAGCCCCGCGGTCCGCCGCAACCGGCTCTGCCTCCTCAACCGCATCCGCGCGGTGATGAACCGGATCGCCGTCTTCTCCGACGTCGAGGGCGGCTGAGCTCAGGCCAGCCGCTGCCGCAGCCACGTCCAGGCTCGCCCGTCCATCGCGGCGAGCCCGATCCCGATCAGCGCCATCCCGGCGAAATGCCGCGGCGCCGGCGTCTCGCCCAGGAATGAGGTCCCGAGCAGGATCGCACTGACCGGCACGAGGAAATTCACCAGCAGCAGGTTCGTCGCCCCGGCCGAGGCGAGCAGCCGGAAGTAGAGAACGTAGGCGAAGGCCGTCGACAGCACGGCGAGGCCGAGGACCGCCCCTGCCGCCGGCCACCCGGGAGCGGGCAGGCTCCACGGCCGGTCGACCGCCAGCGCCAGCGGCACCAGCAGCACGCTCGCGGCCAGCGTCTGCCCGGTCGCCGAGGCCATTGGCGACACTCCCATGCCGCGCAGCCGCCGCCCAAAGATCGCCGCCAGCGAGTAGGAAAGGCAGCACGCGTGCCTGATCGGGCGGCAGGGCCGGTCGAGGCGGCATCACCTCGGGGCCGTGCTCGCCCGTCGCGGCGGTTCGTGGAGCAGGTACTGGTCCTCGGGCCGCAGCGTCCCGCGCTGGGTGATCAGCCGGGCGCTGTGCCCGCCGCTGAGGAACGACCAGATCCAGCTGATCGCGACGGCCAGGCGGCTGCGGGTGCCGATCAGGAAGTAAATGTGGGCGATCCCCCAGATCCACCAGGCGCTCCAGCCGGTGAGCTGCACGCGGCCGAAGTCGATCACGGCGGCACTCCGCCCGACGGTCGCGAGGTTGCCGAGGTGGCGGTAGACGAACGGCGCCGGGGCCGGACGCCCGGCCAGGCGGGCGCGGATCACCCGGGCGACGTAGGCGCCCTGCTGCTTCGCCGCCGGCGCCACGCCCGGCACGGCCCTGCCCTCGAAGATCACGTGCGCCGTGTCGCCGATGACGAAGACGTCCGGCATCCCGGGAACGGTGAGGTCCGCCGCCACCATCGCCCGTCCGGCGCGGTCGGCCGGAGCGTCGAGCCAGCGCGCAGCCTCCGACGCCTGCACCCCCGCCGCCCAGATCACGGTCCGCGCCGGCACCGGCTCGTCGCCGATGCGGATCCCGGCGTCGTCGCATGCCGTCACCGGGGCGCCGCAGCGTACCTCGGCCCCGAGCCGGGCCAGCGCATCGGTCGCGTAGAGGGAGAGCTTCTCCGGAAAGGCCGGCAGGACGCGCGGCCCGGCCTCGACCAGGATCACCCGCGACTCGCGGGTATCGATGTTGCGGAACTCCCGCGGCAGCGTCTTCTGGGCGAGCTCGGCGATGATTCCGGTCAGCTCGACGCCGGTCGGTCCGCCGCCGATGATGCAGAAGGTCATGAGCGCGCGGCGCCGCTCCGGGTCGGGCTCGCGCTCGGCCTGCTCGAAGGCGAGCAGCAGGCGGCGGCGGATGGTGGTCGCGTCCTCGAGCGTCTTCAGCCCCGGCGCCGAGGGCTCCCACTCGTCGTGCCCGAAGTAGGCGTGCCGGGCCCCGGTGGCGAGGACGAGGGTATCGTAGGGCACTTCGCCGCCGTCGCTCAGCCGCACGCGCCGCCGCTCGCGGTCGACGCCGCAGGCCCGGCCGAGCAGCGTCGTCACCTCGCGACGGTTCCGGAAGACCCGGCGGATCGGCCAGGCGATCTCGGACGTGGCGAGGAGCGTCGTCGCCACCTGGTAGAGCAGCGGCTGGAACAGGTGGTGGTTGCGCTGGTCGATGAGAGTGACCCGGACCGGCGCGCCGCGCAGGTCATGCACGAGCTTCAGTCCCGCGAAGCCCGCCCCCACCACGACCACGTGATGATCTGCCATCCGAAGCCTCTCCTCTTCCCGCGAGCCGCCACCGTTCGCGCGCCGAAGCGCTGGGCCGGCTTCGCCGGCGTCCTTGCCCGGATGTCCGCCAAGCCGCAAGCGCCGCCTGCGCAGCTCTCGGCGGAGGCTTGTTTCCTTAGACTTCCGTCCGCTGGGCACCGGGGCCGGCCGCCGCGGGCTGCGCTTTGGAGCGGTCCGGCGCCACCTCGACGCGGGTCTTCCAGCGTCGGCAGAGCTGCTGCACCGGCTTCGGCGGGTCGCGGTCGGTGAAGAAGGTGTCGATATCCTCCAGCGAGGCGATCCGGACCGGGGCGCTGCGGCTGAACTTGGAATGGTCGGACACGAGGAAGGTGCGCCGCGCATTGCGCACCACCGCCTGGGTCACCCGGACCTCGCGAAAGTCGAAATCGAGGAGATCCCCGTCGTTGTCGAGCGCCGAGGCGCCGATGACTGCGACATCGACCTTGAACTGTTGCACCATGTCGGCGGTGATATCGCCGACCAGCGCCCCGTCGCTGCGCCGGACGACGCCGCCCGCGACCACCACCTCGCAGGAGGGGTTGGCCATCAGGATGTTGGCCACGTTCATGTTGTTGGTGACCACCATCAGGTTCTTGTGCCCGAGGAGCTCGCGCGCCACCGCCTCGGTGCTGGTGCCGATGTTGAGGAAGAGCGAGGCGTCGTCCGGGATGCTGCACGCACAGAGCCGGGCAATCCGGTCCTTCTCCTCCGAATAGAGCATCCGGCGGTCCTCGTAGCCGATGTTGGCGACGCCCGAGGGCAGGAGCGCCCCGCCATAGACCCGCTCCAGCTTCCCGGTGTCGCAAAGCTCGGCCAGGTCGCGGCGAATGGTCTGGGCGGTCACGTCGAAGCGCGCCCTCAGGTCTTCGACCAGCACCCGGCCTTCCTTCTTGGCGAGCGCCAGGATCTCGGTCTGTCGGAAGCTCTGGGGCAAGGCCGTCCCGCCTGTGAAGCACGGGGATTTGCGCACAGGACCGAACGGGAATCAAGCAACTCTCTCCGTTCGGAACGGGGCCAGACTCGCTCGAAGACGCCGCGTGTTCTGCGCTAACCGCCTGGTTCGACTATGAAAACGAAACCGAACATTATCGCACAAGAACATTGACACAACGCGCCTCGCTTGCGATGGTCCGGCTCAACGAACCATGTCGAGGGAAGGCGCTTGACGGCCGCGGACGAAAGCCAGCCGATCGCCGATATCTTCGTCATCGGTGGCGGCATCAACGGCTGCGGCATCGCCCGCGACGCCGCGGGCCGCGGGCTTTCGGTCGTGCTGGCCGAGATGCACGACCTCGCCTCGGCCACCTCCTCGGCATCGACCAAGCTCTTTCACGGCGGGTTGCGGTACCTCGAGTACTACGAGTTCGGGCTGGTGCGGGCCGCCCTGATCGAGCGCGAGACGCTGCTTCGCGCCATGCCGCACATCAGCTGGCCGATGCGCTTCGTGCTGCCGCTGCACGATGCGATGCGCCCGGCCTGGATCGTACGGCTCGGCCTCTTCGTCTACGACCATCTCGGCGGCCGGAAGATCCTGCCGGGTACCCGCGCACTCGATCTCGCGCACGATCCGGCCGGCCGGCCGCTCAAGGCCCGGTTCCGCAAGGGCTACGAATACTCCGACTGCTGGGTGCAGGATGCGCGGCTGGTCGCGCTGAACGCCCGCGATGCCGCCGCGCTGGGCGCGCGGATCATGACTCGCGCCAAGGCAGAGGGGGCCAATCGCGACGGGCCCGTCTGGCGGATCGCCGTGCGCCACGAGAGCGGAGCGTCCGAGACGATCCGCGCCCGGGCGCTGGTCAACGCCGGCGGTCCGTATGTCCAGAGCGTCATCCGCGACACGCTCCGTCTCGCGACACCGAGCCACGTCCGGCTGGTGCGCGGCAGCCACATCGTCACCCGGCGGCTCTTCGACCACGACCGTTGCTATTTCTTCCAGGGAGCGGACGGCCGGATCATCTTTGCCATCCCGTTCGAGACCGACTTCACGCTGATCGGCACCACCGAGGAGGACCATCAGGGAAGCCCCGCCAGCGCCACCTGCACCGAGGCCGAGGCCGATTATCTCTGCCGCTTCGCCTCGGAATATTTCGAGCGGCCGGTTACCCGCGAGGACATCGTCTGGACCTATTCCGGGGTGCGACCGCTCTACGACGACGGTGCGTCCTCGGCCACCGCGGCCACCCGCGACTATGTCCTCGACCTCGATCCCACCGTGACGCCGCCGCTTCTCAACGTCTTCGGCGGCAAGATCACCACGTACCGCCGGCTGGCGGAGGGCGCGCTGAAAAAGCTCGCCCCCTTCTTCCCGGAGGCTGGGGCCGCCTGGACGGCCGGGGCACCGCTGCCCGGCGGCAACTTTCCGGTGGATCGCGTCCCGGCGCTGATCGAGGGGCTGCGCGCGGCCTACCCCTTTCTCGACGCCTTCTGGGCACAGCGCCTCGTGCGCAGCTTCGGCAGCGACGCGGCGGTGATGCTCGGCGACGCCCGGGGGCCGGCGGATCTCGGGGAGGACTTTGGAGCGACCCTGACCGCGCGCGAGGTCGCCTGGCTCATGGACAAGGAGTTCGCCCGCACCGCCGAGGACGTGGTCTGGCGCCGGTCGAAGCTCGGGCTGCGGTTGACGCCGGATCAGGTCTCTGTGATCGATGCATGGATGGCTCGCCGCCAACCCGACGACGCCGTCGGCAACGAGAAGAAACGCTCCGGAGGAACGCGATGACCTTGACCCTCCAGGGGGTGGCGAAGGTCGTTAGTGGCCGCACGCACATCCATCCGACCAGCCTGACGCTCGAAAGGGGCACGATGAACGTGCTGCTCGGGCCGACGCTATCGGGGAAGACCTCGATGATGCGGCTGATGGCGGGGCTCGATCAGCCGACCCAAGGGCGTCTGCTCTGGAACGGCAACGACGTGACCGGGACGCGGGTTCAGGACCGTGCCGTCGCCATGGTCTACCAGCAGTTCATCAACTACCCCGCCTTCACGGTCTACGAGAACATCGCCTCGCCGATGCGGCTGATGGGCAAGCCCAAGGCCGAGATCGAGGCCGCGGTGGCCAGGACGGCGGCCCTCCTGGGCCTGACCCCGATGCTCCAGCGCAGGCCCCTCGAGCTGTCCGGCGGGCAGCAGCAGCGCTGCGCCCTCGCCCGCGCGCTGGTCAAGGGCGCGGGCCTCGTTCTGCTCGACGAGCCGCTCGCCAACCTCGACTACAAGCTGCGCGAGGAGCTGCGCGCCGAGATCCCGCGCATCTTCGAGGAATCGGGCTCGATCTTCGTCTACGCCACCACCGAGCCCGAGGAGGCGCTGCTGCTCGGCGGCAACACCGCGACACTCTGGGAGGGCCGGGTAACCCAGTTCGGGCCGACGCCGCGGGTCTACCGCGAGCCGGTGGACGCGACAACGGCGCGGGTCTTCTCGAATCCGCCGATGAACTTTCTCGCCATCGCCAAGACCGGCGACCGGGTGCTCTTCGGGCACGGGCAGGCGGCGGCGGCGGGCGACGGCCTCGGGCAACTGCCGGACGGGCGGTACCTCGCAGGCTTCCGGCCGAACCATCTCGGCCTCGATCCGCACGGACCGCGGATGCTGGTCTTCGACGTGACCGTTGCCGTCACCGAGTTCACCGGCTCGGAAACCTTCGTGCACATGGAGCACGACGACGACCGCTGGGTCGGGCTCGGCCACGGCATGCGCGACCTGCCGATCGGCTCGCGGCACAAGGCATACCTCGACCCCGCGCATGTCTACATCTTCGGCGAGGACGGCCGTCTGGTCGCGCCCGCCGCCTACGCGCGGGCGGCCTGAGGCCATGGCGCGGATCACCCTCGACCACCTGGCGCACTCCTACCTGCCGAACCCCCGGTCGCCGTCCGATTATGCGCTGAAGCGCATCGACCATGTCTGGCGCGACGGGCTCGCCTATGCGCTGCTCGGGCCCTCCGGCTGCGGCAAGACCACGCTCCTCAACCTGATCTCGGGCCTGCTGACCCCTTCCGAAGGCCGCATCCTCTTCGGCGACCGCGACGTCACCGGTGCGCCGACCGCGCAGCGCAACATCGCCCAGGTCTTTCAGTTTCCCGTCGTCTACGACACGATGACGGTGCGGCAGAACCTCGCCTTCCCGCTGCGCAACCGCGGCGCCGACGAGGCCTACGTCCGCACCCGCGTGGCCGAGATCGCCGCGATGATCGGCATGGAGGGCGTGCTCGACCGAAAGGCCAAGGGCCTGACCGCCGATGTCAAGCAGAAGATCAGCCTCGGCCGCGGCATGGTGCGCGAGGACGTCAACGCGATCCTCTTCGACGAGCCGCTGACGGTGATCGACCCGCACATGAAGTGGGAGTTGCGCACCCAGCTCAAGGCGCTGCACCGCCGCTTCGGGCACACGATGATCTACGTCACCCACGACCAGACCGAGGCGCTCACCTTCGCCGACCAGGTGGTGGTGATGTACGACGGCGCGGTGGTGCAGATGGGCACGCCCGCCGACCTCTTCGAGCGCCCCGCGCACACCTTCGTCGGCTACTTCATCGGCTCGCCGGGCATGAACGTGCTGAGCGCGCGCATCGAGGGCGCCACGGCCTTCGTCGGCGGCGCCGAGGTGCCGCTCGGCCGCGGCTACGGCCCGCTGGCCGGCAAGGTCGAGATCGGCGTGCGGCCCGAATATGCCCGCCTCGCCGCCGGCGAGGCAGGTCTGCCGGTGCGGGTCCGGCGGGTCGAGGACATCGGCCGGCACAAGATCGTCAGGGCCGATCTCTTCGGCAAAGAGATCAACATCCTCGCACCCGAGGACCAGGCGGTCTCCGCCGACATGAACCGCGTCGTCTTCGATCCGCGCGGCATCAACGTCTACGCCAACGACTGGCGCGTCGAGGGGGTGGCCGCCTGATGGGCAAGATCCACAACGAGCGCGCCTGGCTCATGCTGATCCCGATGCTGATCGTCGTGCTGTTCTCGGCGGTGATCCCGCTGATGACGGTGGTCAACTACTCGGTCCAGGACACCTTCGGGAACAACGACTTCTTCTGGGCCGGCCTCGAGTGGTACCAGGAGATCCTGACCTCCGACCGGGTGCACGAAGCGCTCGGCCGGCAGATCCTCTTCTCGGCGATCACCCTCGCGATCGAAATCCCGCTCGGGATCCTCGTCGCGCTCTGCATGCCGAAACGGGGCTTCTGGGCCTCGGTCTGCCTGGTGCTGATGGCGCTCCCGCTCCTCATTCCGTGGAATGTCGTCGGCACCATCTGGCAGATTTTCGGCCGCGTCGACATCGGCCTCCTCGGCCACACGCTCGAGGCGCTGGGCATCAACTACAACTACACCAACGACCCGCTCGCAGCCTGGTTCACCGTCGTCGTCATGGACGTATGGCACTGGACCTCGCTCGTCGCGCTCCTCGCCTATGCCGGCCTCCAGTCGATCCCGCAGGCCTACTACCAGGCCGCCGAGATCGATCAGGCCAGCCGCTGGAAGGTCTTCCGCTTCATCGAGCTGCCCAAGATGAAGGGCGTGCTTCTGATCGCCATCCTGCTCCGCTTCATGGGCAGCTTCATGATCTACACCGAGCCGTTCGTCGTCACCGGCGGCGGCCCGGGCAACTCCACGACCTTCCTCTCCATCGACCTCGTCAAGATGGCGATCGGCCAGTTCGACCTCGGCCCGGCGGCGGCCTACTCGATCATGTACTTCCTGGTGATCCTGGTCATCTGCTGGATCTTCTTCACGGTCATGACCAGCTTCGACCGCGAGGAGGGCTTCTGATGGCCGACGCCACCACCCTCCGCAACGCCCCGGCGCTGCCGCGGGTCGGCGTCAACGGCCGCGCCGTCGTGATGACCGTCTACCTCGTGCTGCTGATGCTGCCGATCTACTGGCTCGTGAACATGAGCCTCAAGACCAACAACGAGATCCTCAACGTCTTCTCCCTCTGGCCGCAGGACCCGACGCTCGCCAATTACCGGGTGATCCTGACGGACCCGAGCTGGTACTGGGGCTACATCAACAGCATCATCTACGTCTCGATGAACGTCGTGATCTCGCTGGCGGTGGCGCTTCCGGCCGCCTATGCCTTCAGCCGCTACACCTTCCTTGGCAGCCGCCACCTCTTTTTCTGGCTCCTGACCAACCTGATGGCGCCGCCGGCGGTCTTCGCCTTGCCCTTCTTCCAGCTCTATTCCTCGGTCGGGCTCTTCGACACCCACATCGCCGTCGCGCTTGCGCACTGCCTCTTCAACGTGCCGCTGGCGATCTGGATCCTCGAAGGCTTCATGCGCGGCGTCCCGAGCGAGATCGACGAGACCGCCTATATCGACGGCTACTCCTGGCCGCGGTTCTTCGTGACCATCTTCATGCCGCTGATCGCCAGCGGCATCGGGGTCGCGGCGTTCTTCTGCTTCATGTTCTCCTGGGTCGAGCTCCTGCTGAGCCGCACCCTGACGTCCGTCAACGCCAAGCCGATCGCCGCCACGATGACGCGCACGGTGTCCGCCTCGGGCCTCGACTGGGGCGTGCTGGCCGCCGCCGGGGTGCTGACGATCGTGCCCGGCGCGCTCGTGATCTACTTCATCCGCAACTACATCGCCAAGGGCTTCGCCCTCGGTCGGGTTTAGGAGGCGTGCCGTGGCATGGATGGCCTGGACCTGGCCGACCGCGACCTTCTTCCTCGCGATCTTCGCGCTGCTCCTGCTGATGACCTTCCTCGCGATCCGCTATCCCGAGACGCCGCGCGTGGGCGTGCTGCGCCTCGAGACCACGCGCGGCGACCGGCTCTTCATCAGCCTGCTCGGCTCGGCCTTCATCAACCTTGCCTGGCTCGGAATCCTCGGCCCGCCCCTCTGGGGCGCGCTCGTCGTCTGCCTGATCTACGCCGCAGCGGTATTTCGCTGGGTTTAGCGCGGGACCCGACCGTGCCGGCCGGTGGGAACGGTCGGCGGCACATGCAACAGCAGCGTTCCAAGGGAGGAACACGGATGCGACCAACCCTGAAAAGGACCACGGCGGTGGCCATTGCGCTCTGCGCGCTGGCCGGCCCGAGTTTTGCCGGCATGGAGGAGGCCAAGGCCTTCCTCGACGCCGAGATCGGCGATCTTTCCACGCTCTCTCGCGCCGACCAGGAAGCCGAGATGCAGTGGTTCATCGACGCGGCGAAGCCCTTCGCCGGCATGGAGATCAAGGTCGTCTCCGAGCCGTTGACCACCCACTCCTATGAAGCCAAGACGCTGGCGCCCGCCTTCGAGGCGATCACCGGCATCAAGGTGACACAGGACATCATCGGCGAAGGCGATCTCATCGAGAAGCTGCAGACCCAGATGCAGTCGGGCGAGAACATCTACGACGCCTACGTCAACGACAGCGACCTCATCGGCACCCACTGGCGCTACCAGCAGGCCCGCAGCCTGACCGACTGGATGGCGAACGAGGCCAAGGATGTCACCAACCCGGGCCTCGACATCCCGGATTTCATCGGCACCTCGTTCACCACGGCCCCCGACAAGGAGCTCTATCAGCTCCCCGACCAGCAGTTCGCCAACCTCTACTGGTTCCGCCAGGACTGGTTCACCGATCCCGCGATCATGAAGGAGTTCAAGGACAAGTACGGCTACGACCTCGGCGTGCCGGTCAACTGGTCGGCCTACGAGGACATCGCCGAGTTCTTCACCGGCCGCGAGATCGACGGCAAGAAGGTCTATGGCAACATGGACTACGGCAAGAAGGACCCCTCGCTGGGCTGGCGCTTCACCGATGCGTGGCTCTCCATGGCGGGGAACGGCGACAAGGGCCTTCCGAACGGCCTGCCGGTCGACGAATGGGGTATCCGCGTCGACGAGAACTCCCGGCCGATCGGCTCCTGCGTCGACCGCGGCGGCGACACAAACGGCCCGGCGGCGGTCTACGCGCTGCAGAAGTACCTCGACTGGCTGAAGAAGTACGCCCCGCCGGCGGCGCAGGGCATGACCTTCAGCGAGGCCGGCCCGGTCCCGGCGCAGGGCGAGATCGCCCAGCAGATGTTCTGGTACACCGCCTTCACCGCCGACATGGTGAAGCCCGGCCTGCCGGTGATGAACGACGATGGCACCCCGAAGTGGCGCATGGCGCCATCGCCGCACGGTGTCTACTGGAAGGAGGGGATGAAGCTCGGCTACCAGGACGTGGGCTCCTGGACGATCCTGAAATCGACCCCGGTCGATCGCGCCAAGGCAGCCTGGCTCTACGCTCAGTTCGTGATCTCGAAGACGGTCGACGTGAAGAAGAGCCACGTCGGTCTGACCTTCATCCGCGAGTCGACCATCCAGGACAAGAGCTTCACCGAACGTGCGCCGAAGCTCGGCGGCCTCGTCGAGTTCTACCGCTCGCCGGCCCGCATCCAGTGGTCGCCGACCGGCACCAACGTGCCCGACTACCCCAAGCTGGCGCAGCTCTGGTGGCAGAGCATCGGCGAGGCGGCCTCCGGCGAGAAGACCGCGCAGGAAGCCATGGACTCGCTCTGCGAAGCCCAGGAAAAGGTGATGGAGCGGATCGAGCGCTCCGGAGTCCAGGGCGACATCGGCCCGAAGATGGCCGAAAAGCACGACCTCGAGTGGTGGAACAAGTACGCCACCGAGCACGGCTCGCTCGCGCCGCAGCTGAAGATCGCGGACGAGAAGGAAAAGCCGCAGACCATCAGTTACGACGAACTGATCAAGTCCTGGCAGTGAACGACCGGGCGGGGCCTCCGGGCCCTGCCCACCCGGCCGGTCCGCGCGTACGCCGCCGGACTGCATTGAGGGGACCCGCTTGAGCGTCGGCGGACCTGATCTGGCGCGCGGCGCCTCGCTCGGCAGCGGCCTTCGGGGCGACACCCTCGTCCCCGACGGCCCCGACCCTGGTTTCCTGTTGCCCGACGGCAACGCCGTGGCGCGCGGCAGGCACCACTTCCGGCAGTGTTCCGATCGCGCCCGCGCGCAGCCGGATCCGCGGCTGGCATTGGCATAAATCACTGATAAATCGATACTTCGCCTGAGCGCCCTACCCGCGGCATGATGAAGGGCCCGCGGCCGGTGCGCACCACGGCGCATCGACGGCCGGCACCCGCGGCGAAAATTCGCCCGCCTCCGTGCGGTGGCGTTGTAGCCTCTCGCCCTCCCATCGGCTACAATTGGTTAATCTTTACGGCGACGCCTCCACGGCACGCCGCACTGGCTGCCGGTCGCGACCGACCGGAGAGGGGTAGGGGATGGCAGAGGACGGGCAAGTGCCGCGCGTGATGGACCGATCCGGTCCCGAGCCGACGCTGGCCGAGCTGCTCGACCCGGCGGCGCTCGAACGCCGGCTGCGCGAGGCCCGCGCCCGCCGCGCCGAGGCGATGGCCCGCCGCAACGCCGAAAGCCCCGCGGGCGGCGACCCGCAGTCTGCCGCCGCCTGGCCGCCGGCACCGCGCCTCGTCGCCAACCCCGCGGCGCGTGCGGTTCCCGTCTCCGCGCCTCGGCCGGCGCCCGCCCCTGCGCCCGCCGCCGCCCCCGACGCGCCCGGCTCGGGCTGGCGCCGCACCGCGCCCATGGTGGCGCTCATCTTCCTCGCCGGCCTCGGGATCGGCGGCGCCCTGGTGGCGGTCGTCGCGCTCCGCTCGCTCCCTGCGCGCATCGCCGTCGTCGCGCCCGCCCAGGCCCCGGCGGCGCCCCCTGCCCCCTCGCCGGTACCGCCCGAGGTCGCCGCGCAGCCGACCGCCCCGGCCGAGGTCGCCGTCGCCGGCGCCGAGCCCGCGACTCCCGCACGCTTCCGCGCCTTCGCCAGCCCCGCACCCGCCGGCCTCGCCGAGCCCGCCGCCGAGTCCGCCCCGCCGGCGGCCGGAACGCCGGTCGCAGGGTTCCCCGCCCCGCCCGCCGCCACCCCGCCCGACGTTCTCGCCGAGCCCGCCGCCGTTGCCGAAGCCGCCCCGGCCGGCAACGAGCCGCCCGCGGCGGCCTCGACCCTGACCTTCCCCAGCCCGGCGCCCGCCGCCTCGCCGAGGCCCCGGCCGAACCGACCCCGCCCGCCGCCGGCACGCCCGTTGCCGCGCTGCCCGCGCCCGCCCCCGCGCTCACCCCGGCGGCGCCCGCGGCCGCGCCGGCGGCCGCCGCCCTGCCGCCGACCGTGGTCATCCACTTCCCCGCCTCCGCCCAGCCGGTCGCCTCCTCGGTTCAGGCTGCGCTCGCCGCGGCCGGCGGCGTCGACGTGCAGATGGTCCCGGTCAGGATCGAGATCGGCCGCAGCAACGTGCGCTTCTACCACGCCGAGGACCGCGACGCCGCCGCCGCCCTCGCCGCGCTGGTCGCCCCGGTGCTCCCCGACGGCGACGCCCCCGAGCCCCGCGACTTCACCGACTACGCAACCCCGACCGCGCTCGGCAAGGTCGAGATCTGGCTGGCCGGCGCCCCCACCGGCGGCGCCACCTCCACACGCGCATCCGCCCGCCACGCCCCGCGCGTCGCCGTCGCCCCGCAGCTCTACCCCGACGCCGTCGCGCCGATCGAGGCGCCGTCCCAGTCCCAGGCCGAGGCCGTCGAGCGCATCCTCGTCCAGCGCCTGCGCAGCGAGGTCGTCAACTGACCGCCGCTTGACGCCCCCGGGCGCCGGCCCCATACCCCGGCGCCATGACCGACACCGCGCACATCCGCAACTTCTCCATCGTCGCCCACATCGACCACGGCAAGTCGACCCTCGCCGACCGCCTGATCCAGTCGACCGGCACGGTGTCGGACCGCGAGATGAAGGAGCAGCTCCTCGATTCCATGGACATCGAGCGCGAGCGCGGCATCACCATCAAGGCCCAGACCGTCCGCCTCGAATACACCGCCCGCGACGGCCAGCTCTACGTCCTCAACCTGATCGACACCCCCGGCCACGTCGACTTCGCCTACGAGGTCTCCCGCTCCATGCGCGCCGTCGAGGGCTCGCTCCTCGTCGTCGACGCCAGCCAGGGCGTCGAGGCGCAGACGCTGGCCAACGTCTACCAGGCGATCGACGCCGGCCACGAGATCGTCCCCGTCCTCAACAAGATCGACCTCCCTGCCGCCGACGCGCCCCGCGTCAAGGAGCAGATCGAGGACGTCATCGGCATCGACGCCTCGGACGCCGTCGAGATCTCCGCCAAGACCGGCTTCGGCATCCCCGACGTCCTCGAGGCCATCGTCACCCGCCTCCCGCCGCCGCAGGGCGACCCGCAGGCCCCGCTCAAGGCGATGCTCGTCGACTCGTGGTACGACGCCTACCTCGGCGTCGTCGTCCTCGTCCGCATCTTCGACGGCACCCTGAGGAAGGGCGACCGCATCAAGATGATGCAGACGGGCGCGCTCTACCCGGTCGAGCGCCTCGGCACCTTCCGCCCCGGCATGCTCCCCGCCGACAGTCTCGGCCCCGGCGAGATCGGCTTCCTGACCGCCTCGATCAAGCAGGTCCGCGACACCCGCGTCGGCGACACCATCACCACCGAGCGCAAGGGCACCCCGACCCCCCTCCCCGGCTTCAAGCCCGCCCAGCCCGTCGTCTTCTGCGGGCTTTTCCCGGTCGACGCCAACGACTTCATCGCGCTACGCGACGCCATCGAGAAGCTGCAGCTCAACGACGCCTCCTTCTCCTCCGAGATGGAGACCTCCGCCGCCCTCGGCTTCGGCTTCCGCTGCGGCTTCCTCGGCCTCCTCCACCTCGAGGTGATCCGCGACCGGCTCGAGCGCGAGTACGACCTCGACCTCATCACCACCGCCCCCTCGGTGATCTACCGCGTCTTCAGGACCGACGGCACGATGATCGAGCTGCACAACCCCGCCGACATGCCCGAGCCCGTCCGCATCGACCACATCGAGGAGCCGCGCATCAAGGCGACGATCCTCGTCCCCGACGACTACCTCGGCGACGTCCTGAAACTCTGCCAGGACCGCCGCGGCATCCAGCTCGACCTCACTTACGCCGGCTCGCGCGCCATGGTCGTCTACGACCTGCCCTTGAACGAGGTCGTCTTCGACTTCTACGACCGCCTGAAGTCCGTGACCAAGGGCTACGCCAGCTTCGACTACCACCTGACCGGCTACCAGGAAGACGACCTCGTCAAGATGCAGATCCTCGTCAACGACGAGCCGGTCGACGCCCTCTCGACCATGGTCCACCGCGCCCGCGCCGACCTCCGCGGCCGCGCCATGGTCGAGAAGCTCAAGGAGCTGATCCCCCAGCACCTCTTCAAGATCCCGATCCAGGCCGCGATCGGCGGTCGCATCATCGCCCGCGAAACCATCTCCGCCCTGCGCAAGGACGTCACCGCCAAATGCTACGGCGGCGACATCACCCGCAAGCGCAAGCTCCTCGACAAGCAGAAAGCCGGCAAGAAGAAGATGCGCCAGTTCGGCCGCGTCGACATCCCCCAGGACGCCTTCATCAGCGCGCTGAAGATGGACAGCTGAGCGGTTTCGGTCCGACCCATTAGTTCTTGACAAAGCGCCTAGTTAGATTAACAATACGCCAATCACCTCAATTCGCGAGGGGAGAATGCCCATTATTCCGCCTATAGTACCGCCCATAGCTACAATTGTTGGATTTGTTATTTCTGCGTATGCGGGTTACGTCATAAAGGATCGACTTGATAGCGCCGAGGTTCAGGTAGAAATCGCGCAGATGGGATTTGTTGACTTTGGGGATCCTTCTGTCGAACATAAGACTCCCGCTTCCGTTTTGAACGCCTATGACAAAATTCCGACTGCGTTTGATGATTTTTCTGAATCCATGAGTATTTCTCTAATTGCGAGAATCTCTTCCGAATCCAAGGACATACAGGCGATGGTCGATCAGAACGTCGCTGCCACCAATAAGATCCGCGCAATTTTGACTCAAATAACGGAAGCCAATATTCAAGAAAAGAGAAGTGAGATTGCGCAAATTGCGGCGGATGTTCCATCCGGTTTATTCGAAAAGCAGTTTAAAGCAGCGCTTCGACGGGGTGACTTGGTTCGAAAGATTGTTGAGGCTCAGCCCAGCGACCCATTCTTTAAGTATAAAGCTCACCCAGAGGCTTGGAAAGATACGGTTTCAGCGGGGCTTGGCGTATGGGATTTGTCCGAAATCTCCCTTGACGCCATGACAAGCAATCGCGAGAGGTATGACGCTTTTACGACGAACGTCTTTCGACGCGCGCTTATCTACGTGGACCCGGCAACGCTTTCGACTATACTTGATTTGATGGATAAGGAGTCTGAGAATGATGCGGCACTATTCAAGATATTCGACGATTCCATGACGCAGTGGCTTTCCGAGATAGAAGTTGAGAGGGTAGTTGCTACTATAGTGATAAGCAATCAGGGCCGCCGCCCTGCTGCAATTGATACCGGGGCAGTGATGAGTGTTTCAGTTGGAAACCAAACCATAACTTTCCCTGCCTTTGTGGCAACATTGTCTAATAATGTCGTATCGGATCCGCAGGTTCTCGAAGCGAGTTCTACTGCGCAGCTTAAGCTTGTGTCCGAGGAGACAACCGACCATATCAAGCTAGAATCTGGAAACTTTCTCAGTGAGCTCGGGCCTGTTAGCTCGTCCCAGATCCTTGAAGGCGAGGCCGGGATCTTCATTAGGAGTTCCGAGGGGGGTGCCGCCGTTGTGGGCCAGAATGCCTTTAGGATGGGTGCGTTAATTAGGGACGATCAACTGAAGGAAATAAAGGAGCGGCTCCTACGCTAGAGCGGAATCCGATCAGTTTGCATCGTATCCTGCGGCGGCGAAGTAGTTGGCGCACTCCTGCGGGCTGAAGGTGTCGACGATGCGTCCGATGGCGCGCCAGAGACCGGTGACGGTGCGCTCGGCGGCCTTGCGAAGCAGGGCCTTCAGCTTGGCGAAGGCATTCTCGATCGGGTTGAAGTCGGGGCTGTAGGGCGGGAGGAAGAGCAGGCTCGCGCCGGCAGTCTCGATCAGTGCCCGGACCTTCGGCCCCTTGTGGCTCGAAAGGTTGTCCATGACGACGATGTCGCCGGGCCGGAGCTCGGGGACGAGCAGCCGCTCGACGTAGGCCTCGAAGGCGTCGCGATTGATGGGACCGGAGAGGACGAAGGGCGCGATCATGCCGCGGAGCGTCAGAGCGGCGACGACCGTGGTGGTCTTCCAGTGACCGTGCGGCACGCCGACGCGCAGGCGCTCGCCGCGTGGGGCGCGGCCGTGGGTGCGGGCCATGTTGGTCTTCGCCCAGGTCTCGTCGATGAAGACCAGCCGGGAGGGATCGAGGTCGGGTTGCGCCTCGAACCAGGCCTCGCGCCGCTTCAGGACGTCGGGGCGATCCTGCTCGCTGGCGTGCGCGGTCTTTTTTTGCGCGTGATCCGGCGGCGGGCGAAGAACCGCTGCAGCGTGCCGTAGCCGAAGACGTGGCCGCGCGTGGCCAGCGCCGCCCGCAGCTCCTCCACCGTGCTGTCCGGCGTCTCGGCAAGCAGACCGAGGACAAGTTCGGCCTGGGCCTCGATCCGGCCCGAGCGGCGATCTCCGCCGAGCGGTCCGGGTCGAACGTCACCCTTCTCCCGCTCCAGCCGCCGCCACCGGCTCACGCTCGCCGCGCTCACCCCGAACCGCGCCGCCGCCTCGCGATGCGTCGCCCCCGCGGCGACCGCCACGAGGACCCGTGTGCGAAGGTCGACTGAGAGCGCTTTCGACATGCCTGCCGGCCTCCCCTCCGGCAGACAGCTTGAATCAGAACCTGCGCCTCAGGGGAATCCCCAGGATTCACTCAGCTCCGGATTCGCTCGCCACCGGCTTGCCGCGCTTCGCGACCGTCACCCGCTCGCCGCCGAACTGCACCCGCCCGATCACCTCGGCCAGCTTGTCCCGCGCCTCGCTCACCGTCACGCTCGTGTCCATCGCAACCTTCCGGACCGTACGTTTCGTATCAACCGGAAGAAATCCGCGCACGCTTGCGATTTCAACGTGCGCGACGCTTCCTTGCGCAAGGCGCATCCCGGCCAAGGGGCACCCATGAAACTCATCGTCGGCTTCTTCACCACCAAGCCCGACCGCCGCGAGGACTACCTCGCCGCCGCCCGCGATCATCTCGAGCAGAGCCGGCTCGACCCCGACTGCCTCTACATCGAGCTCCTCCCGATGCCGGACCACCCCGACCGCATCCTGCTCGCCGAGACCTTCACCGGCGAGGAGGCCCACCGCCGTCACGGGGGCACCGACCACATGCGCGCCCTCTGGAAGGTCGGCCCCGAGCTCCTCGCCCACGTCGTCATCGACAACGTTGTCGGCGCCGAGGTCGAGCACATCGACGAGCGCTTCGACTGAGTTAACCTTTCGGCCTCTCCCAACTAATACGTGCACGCATTGTGCATGCGATGTGCATGAGTTGTACGTCGAGGATGCCCCCCTTAACCCTCGCATCCGCAACGCTTCCAGCCCCTGCCCCACCCCGGGGCCCGGCGCGTTAACGCCCTTGCAATTTTCCGCCGTTCGAGTCATGTAACGACCGCCACGTTACGACGTTCGACCCGCTGTCTCCCTCGGGCTTCAGCCTCGACCGCTGACCGAGCACGGGCCGCCGCATCCCGCGGGCGGCAACATGAGGAGACTTCACGATGGCCAAGGGCACCGTGAAATGGTTCAACGCCACCAAGGGCTTCGGCTTCATCCAGCCCGACGGCGGCTCCAAGGACGTCTTCGTCCACATCTCGGCCGTCGAGCGCGCCGGCCTCAGCGGCCTGCCGGACGGCCAGAAGGTCACCTATGACCTCGAGCGCGGCCGCGACGGCCGCGAGTCGGCCGCGAACATCCAGCTCGCCAACTGACGCCTGCCGGGCGCGGCAACCCCGCGCCCGCGCACGCCCCAGGGGAGTGCGGACAAGCTTAACGAGAGCTTACGCTCGCACCCCTCCCTCCAGCAAAATCAACGACTTGCCCTTTTGTCCGCGCGCGGACACCCGCGGACGCGCGGCGCCTACGGGATCTCCATCCGCGCCGGCCCGTCCCCGGTGACGACCCTGACCCGCTCGCCGATCGCGAACATCGGCTCGCCCTGGACGACCTCTATCCACCGCCCCCCGTCGAGCTTCACCGTCCAGACATAGGCCCGGCTCGCCTCCGCCGTCGCCCCCTTCGCCGCCGGCGCCCGCAGCTCCACCGTCTCGCGCCGGGCGACGAGCCCCATGTACTGGCCCTCCGGCAACGGCGTCGCCGCGCACCCTGCCAGCGCCGCGACCCCGGCCGCCGCCGCCCAGAGCCTCATCCGAGCTCGACCTCCCCCTCGACCACATGGACCATGTCGGCCCCCTCGATCGTCACCACCGTGCGCACCTTCAGCTGCCCGGCTCCTTCCCCCGTCTCCCGCACGTGCCGCTCGATCGCCTGCTGCGAGGTCACCCCCACCTGCTTCAGGTACTTCCTGAGCGACATGTTGAACGTCTCTTCGTCCATCCCTTTCCTCCTTCGATCCAGCTCACCCGTTCGCCCGCACTTGCGTCTGGCACGCCATGGGGCACGCTCCCCATGCCATTCAAACTCCCCGCCCTTTTACACGATCAATTCGCTCGTGATTTTTTCTTGCAAATCACGAGCGAATCGCTAGATATTAAGTGCATGACGAACGGCGGCGCGAGCCCGCCAGTGCAAGCCAGGAGGCCGGAATGCCAGAGGCAACGTCAAACGTGGACCAGGGCGGCGCGGCGGCGCTCGGCGCCGTCCTGCTCGGCCTCGTCGCCGCCATGGCGGCCGCGGTCCTCGTGCTCGTCAACGGATACGGCATCTTCCTCGCCTTCCTCGCCTACAGCCTCGCGGGCGCCGCGATGGCCGTCGCCGGCACCGCTGGACGACTGGCCGTCCAGTCCGCCACCGGGCACTTCCGCCGCTCCGCCGCCCCGCGCCGAACGCGTTCCGGCACCTTCGCCTGAAGAGCACCGCCCGCTTCGAACCAGGCAACGAGCCGCCCGCGCCGGGCGGCTCGTTCATTTCGGGCGCCGCTTCGTCGCCGCGCGCTTCTTCGACGGCACTCCCGGCCAGGCGCTGCGCGCCGCCTGACGGAGCAGCGCCTGGCGCTGCCGTTCCGCCTCCGCCAGCCAGTAGCCGCGCGCCGTGCCGGCGGCGCGGTTGGCGGCGCTCAGCCACAGGCTCATCCATGGATTTTTCATCGGCCACCTCGCATTCGATCGCGCCGACCCTAGCAAGCCCAGCGGTGGAATTCGATGCCCGACCCGCGCATACTGCCGTGAATCGGGATCGGAGCCCCGCGATGGACCGCTTCGCCTTCGCCTTCCCCTTCGCCCTTGCCGCCGCGATGCCGGCACTGGCGCAAATCGCCATCGCCCCGCCTCCGGGCGGCCCCAGCTGCGCGGAGTTCACCAGGATGGACGCCGGGACCCGGCTGCAGGCGCTTGCCTCGATCGAGCCGCTCGGCGGCGAGATCAACAGCCAGGACCCCGACGCGGCGCAGCAGTGGTCGGACCAGGTCTACTCCGCCTGCGTCGAGACCCCCGACCGTTCGCTGGCGCAGGCCGCCGCCCAGGCGCTCGGCGGGAACTAGCGGTCGAGACCCAGCCAGGCCGGGAGCGCCGAAATGTCGTCGAGCACCACGTCGGCGTGCGGCGCGAGGTCGGCCCGGCTGGCGATGCCGGTCAGCACCGCCACGGTCAGCATGCCGGCCGCACGGCCGCTGTCGAGGTCGTGGGTGCTGTCGCCGATCATTGCGCACCCGGCCGGCGGAATGCCGGTGGCGGCGGAGAAGGCGGTCAGCATGCCTGGCTCGGGCTTGGCCCCGTGGCCGCTGTCGTAGCCGGCTATGAAGGCGAAATGGTGCAGGACGCCGGCCCGCTCGAGGTGGGCGCGGGCCGGAAGCTCCGAATCGTTGGTGGCGAGGCCGAGGGTCAGGCCGGCCGCGACCAGCCGGTCGAGGAGCGGCACCAGCGGCGTCGCCTCGACCAGCGGGGTCGCGGCGGTCGAGGCAAGGATACGGCGGCGCATGCCGGGCAGGTCGACGTCCGGGATGACCGAGAGCACGGCGGCGTCGAACACGTCGCTCGTCCCGGCGATGACCGGGCTCGTCGCGGCGAAGCGCGCGGCCGCTAAGTCGAAGCCGAGCGCAGTCGCCAACGCCGCTGCCTTCGCGGGATCGCCGGCCGACATCTCGTCGATGAAGCCGGCCAGCCAGACCGACCAGGTCGCATGGAAATCGAAGAGCGTGCCATCCTTGTCGAAGATCAGGCCGCGGACGTGGGAAGGCGAGGACAAGGGCGGGGCTCCCGGCAGCAGCGTTGCGGGCGTTCTCGCATCCCGCGGCGCGGGCTGCAACGGCAGGTCCGGTCGCCTGGCGGTTCGGGACCAAGGATATCGTGCTGGGCGAGAATGCATGCCTCGGAGGCACCGCCCGTGCCGTTCGCCGGCGTCCTCGACGACGCGCGGCAGCGCGGGCGGAGCAAGTTCGTGGACATCCGTCGATCGTTGCGGCTCAATGGACGAACGGCGGTCGGAGAGGCGCGATGCGGGCGATGGCGGCGGGAGCGGGACGGGTCGAGGCGGTCGACCGACCGGTTCCCGGGCCCGGGCCCGGGGAGGTGCTGGTGCGGGTTGCCGCCTGCGGCGTATGCCGTACCGACCTGCACGTCGTCGACCACGAGCTGCCCGCCGTACCGGCCGGCGTGATCCCCGGGCACGAGATCGTCGGGCGGGTGGTGCGCATGGGAGCCGCCGTCACCGGCATCGCGGAGGGACAGCGCATCGGCATCCCCTGGCTCGGGCATACGTGCGGGGTCTGTCGCTACTGTCGCGCCGGGCACGAGAACCTCTGCGACGCACCGGAGTTCACGGGATACACTCGCGACGGCGGCTACGCCGAATACGTCTGCGCCGATGCCCGATACTGCTTCCCACTTCCGGATGCCTATTCCGACGCCGAGGCGGCGCCGTTGCTCTGCGCCGGCCTCATCGGCTACCGCAGCCTTCGCATGGCAGGCGATGCCGAGGCGCTGGGCATCTACGGCTTCGGCGCGGCCGCGCACATCGTCGCACAGGTCGCCCGCGCCGAGGGCCGGCGCATCTACGCCTTCACCCGTTCCGGCGATGCGGCGGCGCAGGCGTTCGCCCTGCGGCTCGGCGCCGTCTGGGCCGGGGGTTCCGAGGCAACGCCGCCGGAGCCGCTCGACGCCGCGATCCTCTTCGCTCCGGTCGGCGCGCTGCTGCCGGCGGCGCTCGCCGCCACCCGCAAGGGCGGCATCGTGATCTGCGGCGGCATCCACATGAGCGACATTCCGGCCTTTCCCTACCGGCTGCTCTGGGGCGAGCGTCAAGTCCGGTCGGTGGCCAACCTGACACGCGCCGACGCCGAGGAGTTCCTGGCGCTCGCGCCGGGAGTTCCGGTGCGCTGCGAGATCGAGACCTTCCCGCTAGGCGAGGCCAACATGGCGCTCGAGCGACTGCGCGCGGGCCGACTGACCGGCGCCGCCGTGCTGGTGCCTTGAGCGCCGGGGTTGCGGCGGGCGGTGCCCGCCGCTAGCGTCGGCGCCCGATGAAGATCGCCTCCTTCAACATCAACGGCATCAAGGCCCGCCTGCCGGCGCTGCTAGACTGGCTGCGCGATGCGGCCGTCGATGTCGTGGTGCTGCAGGAGCTCAAGGCGACCGACGACCAGTTCCCGCGCCTCGAGATCGAGGAGATGAGCTACAATATCGAAACCCATGGACAGAAGAGCTTCAATGGCGTGGCGATCCTGTCGCGGTTGCCGCTCGCGGACGTGCGGCGGGGGCTTCCGGGCGACGAGGCCGACGAGCAGGCGCGCTGGATCGAGGCCGAGGTGGCCGGGATCCGGGTCTGCGGGCTCTACCTGCCCAACGGCAACCCCGCACCGGGGCCAAAGTACGACTACAAGCTCGCCTGGATGGAGCGGCTGCAGGCACGCGCCGCCGAGCTGATCGCGAACGAGGAAACCGCCGTGGTCCTCGGAGACTACAACGTGATCCCCGAACCGAGGGACTGCTGGAACCCCGCCGTCTGGGCCGACGACGCGCTGTTCCGGCCACCGACGCGGGCAGCGTTCCGGCGCATGCTGAACCTCGGTTTCACCGACGCGCTCAGGGCGGTCGACCAGGGGCCGGGCATCTACACCTTCTGGGACTATCAGGCGGGCGCATTCCAGAAGAACTGGGGCATTCGCATCGACCATGTCCTTCTCACGCCGCAGGCCGCCGACCGGCTCGAGACATGCGGCATCGACGCAGAGACCCGGTCGCGCGAAAAGCCCTCGGATCACGTCCCGATCTGGGTGACTCTCGACGGCTAGGCTAGGCCTGTCAGCCGAGCGGTATCCGCAGTTCCCCGTAGCGCGTGACCGGAACGCCGCTGCCGGCGCCGGCGCCGCCGCCCCACCAGCCCAAGCCGACGCCCACCCCGGAGACGTCGCCGGTGCCCACCGATATCCCGACCGCGGGCCAGCCGCCGGCGCCGCCCGACCAGGCCGCGACCGGGGGCGCGACGCCCGATCCGGATTGCTTGCCGAGGCGGCAGGTCACGTTGACATTAGGAGATTCGGCGCCGAAGTCGGGGAGCAGCACCGCCGCCGGCGAGGTGAACTCGACCCTCGACCAGGGCGACTCGGCGACACAGGCGGCGCCGGCGATCTCCTGGGCGGGGTTTGCGCTCGCCACGGTGCGGACCACGAGCTGGGTCTCGCCGCGCGCCAGCGGGGCTTGCTTCGACGACTCGCGCGGCACGGCGCGCACGGTGTTGACGCCAGGCGGCGGCGTGCCGGTCGCCGAGCAGGCCGCAACGGTGAGCAGCAGTCCGAACCCGAGATGCCGCATGCGAAGTTCCTCCCGTGGCATCAGGCGCCGTCGGCGCCCGAGTCCACAACAACAAATGTTAGCTCGAGGTCGCCCGACGTACCCGCCAGGCGAGGTAGGCCTGCGCCCCGCCGACCGCGACGAGCTCGATCCCGAGCAGGACGCCGAGGAGCCAGGTCGCCGCCTCGGGCAGGCTCGCGAAGAGCACGAGGGCACAGGCGATAGCCACGAGCCCGCTCGCCAGCATCCAGACCCAATGGTCCATCGGCCGGATCATCAGCGCGAAGACGACGCGGGTTATCCCGCCCACGAGGAAGAGGACGAGCATCAGGAAAGTGATCGCGACGAGCCCAGCCGAAGGGTTGCTGATCAGCAGGTAGCCGACCAGCACCTCGAGGGCGATGGTGACGAGCTGCATCCAGAAGTAGGGCACCTGCGTCGCGCCGATCAGCGAGACGACCTGCACGGCGCCGCTCAGGATCAGGAGCCACCCGAGCAGCGTCAGCACGCCGGTGCTGGCAAAGGCTGGAAAGACCAGCGCCAGCACCCCGGCGACAACCGTGACCCCGCCCTGGATCAGGAAGAGCATCGACCGCTTGCGGACGGTGTCGCGCACCGCCTCGCGCAGGACCGCCGAAGCCTCGTTCACGCTGATCGCCATGCCGCCCCCCGCTGCCAGCTCGCCGGATGCTTGCGCCAATCCCGTGGCACTGTCCAGCCAAGCGGCCTGCCGAGCAGGGCCTCGAATGCATCCGCTCGGCGACAGGAGCGATTTCCATCGCCGCGCACACCACCGACGCGGCTTCATGCCACCGGAGGTAAAGAGTATCCTAAGCTCGCCCCACCGGATCGAACGATTACAATGACTTAAAAATGTGCGCACCTCTCCGAAACGGGACCCTGCCGGAGGGACGCTGAACTCCTGGAACCCTCCGCTTGACAGCGGCGGGCGCATTTCCGATGCAGGCGATGTCGCAGGGCAGCGCGGGGAATGCCATGAAGCGGAAGGTCTACGAAAACGCGGCCGCGGCGCTGGACGGCCTCCTGTCCGACGGCATGACCATCGCCGCCGGCGGCTTCGGCCTCTGCGGCATCCCGGAGCTGCTGATCGCCGCGATCCGCGACAGCGGCGTGAAGGAGCTGACCATCGCTTCCAACAACGCCGGCGTCGACGACTTCGGCCTGGGGGTGTTGCTGCAGACCAGGCAGGTCCGGAAGATGATGTCCTCCTACGTCGGCGAGAACGCCGAGTTCATGCGCCAGTATCTCTCGGGCGAGCTCGAGCTCGAGTTCAATCCGCAGGGGACGCTCGCCGAGCGCATGCGGGCGGGCGGCGCCGGCATTCCGGGCTTCTACACCCGGACGGGCGTCGGGACCGTGATCGCCGAGGGCAAGGAGCACAAGGAGTTCGACGGCCACACCTACATCCTCGAGCGCGGCATCGTGGCCGATCTCGCAATCGTCAAGGCCTGGAAGGGCGACGAGCAGGGGAACCTCGTCTATCGCAAGACCGCGCGGAACTTCAATCCGAATGCCGCCACCTGCGGGCGGGTCTGTGTCGCCGAGGTCGAGGAGATCGTGCCGCTCGGCTCGCTCGATCCCGACTGCATCCACACGCCCGGGATCTTCGTGCATCGCATCATCGAAGGCGAGCACGAGAAGCGCATTGAACAGCGCACCGTCCGCGCAGCCTGAGGAGACTCGCATGCTTCCCGATGACTTGGGCCCGGCCGAGACGGCCATCCAGTACGCCGACCAGTTCGCCGACGCAGCCGTGGCCAAGCTCGACACGCTGTTCGGCCCCGGCTTCGCCAAGGCCAACCCTGCGGCCTTCGCCGCCTATGTCACGGCGTGCTCCGGCAACCTTGCGGGGTTCATGTCGGCGGCCGCGACCGCCGCGGCGTTCGACATGGACGCGGAGATCGACGAGGCCATCGGCTACGTCGAGGAGAGCCGCCTCGAGCCCCGGAAACCGAAGGGAAGGCGCCGCTGATGCCCTGGGACCGCAACGCGATGGCCGCGCGCGCCGCCCAGGAGCTGAAGGACGGCATGTACGTCAATCTCGGGATCGGCATCCCGACGCTCGTCTCCAACTATATCCCCGACGGCGTCGACGTGACGCTGCAGTCCGAGAACGGCATGCTCGGCATGGGTCCCTTCCCCACCGAGGAGACCATCGACGCCGACCTGATCAACGCCGGCAAGCAGACGATCACCGAGCTCGACCGCACCTCCTACTTCTCCTCGGCCGACTCGTTCGGAATGATCCGCGGCGGCAAGATCGACATGGCGATCCTCGGGGCGATGGAGGTCTCGGAGAGAGGCGACCTTGCCAACTGGATGATCCCGAAGAAGCTCGTCAAGGGCATGGGCGGGGCAATGGATCTCGTTGCCGGGGTCAAGCGGGTGGTCGTGGTGATGGACCACGCCTCCAAGCACGGCGAGTCGAAGCTCCTGAGGGAGTGCACGCTGCCGCTTACCGGACTCGGGGTCGTCGACCGGATCATCACCAACCTGGGCGTCTTCGACGTGGTCGAGGGTGGGCTGAAGCTCGTCGAGCTCGCTGACGGTGTCACCGAGGCCGAGGTCCGCAGCGCGACGGAGGCGACGCTCGTCTGAGCCTGCCTCCCGAGGCGCGGCTTGATCTCGCCGGTGTTTGCTGAGAACATCCTGCGAACACCATGCTGCAGAGCCGCAATCCTCTGGTCGCCGACGAACTCGCGCTCGCGCCGGGCGCAGGCCTCGCGCGGGCGCGCGCCCACGAGGTGACCGGCCCCGCGCGGGCGGCCTTTGCGCTCGCCGCCGCGGCGGGGCTGGCGGGACCGATCCTCTGGCTGCAGCCGGATTGGGAGACGGAGCGGCCGATGGGCGACGGGCTCCGGGCCTTCCTCGATCCCGCGCGATTGATCTTCGGCCGGCCACGCACCGCCGTTGACCTGCTCTGGGCCGCGGAGGAGGCGCTGCGAACGGGCCTCGTTCCGCTGGTGGTCGCGGCGACGCCGGAGGTGCCAGGCCTGACCGCCGTCCGCCGGCTGCACCTGGCGGCCGAGACCGGCGCCGCCCGCGGCGCAGGTCCGCTGCTGCTGCTACTCACTCCCGATCCGGGCGGCGCGCCGGGGGTCGAGACCCGCTGGCGCATGATCCCAGCTCCCGGCTGGGCGCGGGGCGGCGATCCGCGCTGGCGCCTCGCCCGGGTGCGCGCGCGGATGGCCCCGGAGGCGAGCTGGGATGCCACGCTCGTCGGCGGCCGGCTCCGGCTGGCGCCGGCCGGTTAGCGCCCGCATTTTTCTTGGCCCTCCGCCGGCAAACAGTCTTAGCATCGGCAGAGGCCAATCGCGGGGCGAATGATGGGAAAGAAGCAGCGGAACGGCGGCCCGCACGGCGGCGAGGTCCGCAGCGATGCAATCGAGAACGCGGCGCGGGAAGCCTCCTGGCGGCTCGACGGGGTCGAGCCGCCATCCCAGCCACGGCCCAAGCTGCGCTATATCCGCGAGCTGGTGCGGCTGCAGTTCGAGCTCCTCAAGCTGCAGGACTGGGTGCGTCGCGAGGGGCTGCGGATCGTGGTTCTGTTCGAGGGGCGCGACGCGGCCGGCAAAGGCGGCGTCATCAAGCGCATCTCCGAGAGCCTGAACCCGCGCCACTGCCGCATCGTGGCGCTCGGCGTGCCGACCGAGCGCGAAAAGGGCCAGTGGTACTTCCAGCGCTACATCGCCCACCTGCCGGCCGCGGGCGAGATCGTGCTCTTCGACCGGTCCTGGTACAACCGCGCCGGGGTCGAGCGAGTCATGGGCTTCTGCAGCGAGGCCGAGCATGCCGAGTTCCTGCGCGCGACGCCTCTTTTCGAGGAAATGCTGATCCTCTCGGGGATCAAGCTGGTCAAATACTGGTTCTCGGTCAGCGACGACGAGCAGGAGCGGCGCTTCCAGGACCGCATCAGGAACCCGATCAAACGCTGGAAACTGTCGCCGATGGACGTGACCTCGCGCGCACACTGGGTGGACTACTCGCGCGCCAAGGACGAGATGTTCGCCGCCACCGACACCGAGATCTCTCCCTGGCACGTGGTCGATGCGGACGACAAGAAGCGGGCGCGGCTGAACTGCATCAGCCACCTGCTGAAACAGGTGGCCTACGAGGAGATCAAGCCGGTCCGGATCAAGCTCGGTCCGCGGCAGAAGGACGACGGCTACGCCCGGCCTGCCAAGGACAGCCAGCGCTGGGTCGAGGCCGTCTACTGAGGACGCGCCCGTGACCATGACGCTGGTCCGTCCCGGCCCGTCGCACCTTCCCTCCTACGTCGCGGCGCTCCGCAGTGGCTGGTCGCCCGACAACCTGCGGCCCGAGGCCGCGGCCGACCAGCTCGCGGCGATCGAGGCGGACGCCGGCCGCTTCCTCGCGGCCATCGATGACCGCGACCCGCGCGGCGCGACGGTTACGCTTCCCGACGGCAGCCTGGTTCCACGGCTGCCCTGGCTCGTGCGCTGGATGTGGGACGAGGGCTTCGTCGGCTCGATCAACCTGCGCTGGCAGCAGGGAAGCAACGAGCTGCCGCCGCGGATCCTCGGGCACATCGGCTTTTCGGTGATCCCCGCCAAGCGCCGGCAGGGGCACGCGACGCGGGCGCTCGGACTGATGCTCGAGGAGGCGCGGGCGGTCGGGCTCGCCTGGGTCGAGCTGACCGCCGACCCCGACAATGCCGCGTCGCTCCGGACGATCGAGCAAAACGGCGGCGTTCTGGTCGAGCGCTTCGAGAAGGCCCCGGCCTACGGCGGCGGCGCGTCGCTGCGCTACCGGATCGGCCTCTGAACGGGCTTGTGGGCGCTTGCCGCTGACCGCGCCGCGTCAGAGTCCGCGAAAATCGAACAGCGACGGGTCGAGCAGGTGGCTCGGATTCGCCTGGGTCAGCGCCCGGAACAGCACCTGCCGCCGTCCCGGTGCCGTCCGCTCCCAGTCGTCGAGCATCCCCTTCACCTGCCGCCGCTGCAGCCCGTCCTGGCTGCCGCAGAGATCGCACGGGATAATCGGGTAGCCCATCGCCGCCGCGAAACGCCCGCAGTCCGCCTCCGGCACGTGCGCCAGCGGGCGCAGCACGTAGACGTCCCCCTCGTCGTTCAGGAGCTTCGGCGGCATCGCCGCCAGCTTCCCCGCGTGGAACAGGTTCAGGAAGAAGGTCTCGAGGATATCGTCCCGGTGATGCCCCAGGACCACCGCCCGGCATCCCTCCTCCCGCGCGATCCGGTAGAGATGCCCCCGCCTCAGTCGCGAGCAGAGTGCGCAGTAGGTCCGCCCCTCCGGCACCTTGCCGGTCACGATCGAATACGTGTCGCGATACTCGATCCGGTGCGGCACCCCCATCCGCTCGAGGAACGCCGGCAGCACGGTCGCCGGAAACCCCGGCTGCCCTTGATCGAGGTTGCAGGCCAGCAGGTCCACCGGCAGCAGCCCCCGCCACTGCAGTTCGACCAGCGCCGCCAGCAGCGTGTAGCTGTCCTTGCCTCCAGACAGGCAGACCAGCCACCGCTCGCCCTCCCGCACCATCCCATAGGCCTCGATCGCCTCGCGCGTAAGCCGCACGATCCGCTTCCTGAGCTTGCGGAACTCGGTCGTCGCCGGCGCGCCGCGGAACAGCGGATGGATCTCGTCCTCATCGAGCATCCGCCGCTTCTATCCGCTCGCCGCACCCCGCCGCAACCCGGCCCGCCCTGCGGCGGGATTAACGGTAACATCAGAAACCTGCGCCCTTGCTGCACTGCCGCAGAAATTTCTCCGGCGCCACTTTGACCCGGTCGGCAGCGGCTGCTAGGACGCCGGCGATCGTCGAATTCGAATCAGTGGTGAGGGTTCCCAGAAGATGACTGCCAGCAATCTCGTGCCGATCCCCGAGCTCTACGTCTCCTACGACAGCGCGGCGAAGCTCAAGCTCGAGGCGGCCGACCTGCCGTCCTGGGATCTGACCCCGCGGCAGGTCTGCGACCTTGAGCTCCTGATGAACGGCGCCTTCCACCCGCTCAAGGGCTTCCTGACCCGCAAGGACTACGACGGCGTCGTGGCCGACATGCGCCTCGCCGACGGGACGCTGTGGCCGATGCCGATCACCCTCGACGTTTCGGAGGCCTTCGCCGGCAAGATCGAAGAGGGCCAGGACATCGCGCTCCGCGACCAGGAGGGCGTGATCCTCGCGATCATGTCGGTTACCGACAAGTGGTCGCCCGACAAGTCGGTCGAGGCGAAGGGTGTCTTCGGCACCGACGACCTCAAGCACCCGGCGGTCAACTACCTGCACAACCGGGCGGGTTCGGTCTACCTCGGCGGCCCGATCACCGGCATCCAGCAGCCCGTGCACTACGACTTCCGCTCGCGCCGCAACACCCCGAACGAGCTCCGCGCCTACTTCCGCAAGCTCGGATGGCGGCGCATCGTCGCCTTCCAGACCCGGAACCCGCTGCACCGCGCCCACCAGGAGCTCACCTTCCGCGCCGCCCGCGAGGCACAGGCGAACCTCCTCATCCACCCCGTCGTCGGCATGACCAAGCCCGGCGACATCGACCATTTCACCCGCGTCCGTTGCTACGAGGCGGTGCTCGACCAGTATCCGCAGTCGACCACCACGCTCTCGCTCCTCAACCTCGCGATGCGCATGGGCGGTCCGCGCGAGGCGGTCTGGCACGGCATCATCCGGCGCAACCACGGCTGCACCCACATGATCGTCGGCCGCGACCACGCCGGCCCGGGCAAGGACTCGAACGGCAAGGACTTCTACGGCCCCTACGACGCCCAGGAGCTCTTCGCCAAGCACCAGGACGAGATCGGGGTCGAGATGGTCGACTTCAAGCAGATGGTCTACGTCCAGGAGAAGGCGCAGTACGAGCCGCGCGACGAGGTCGAGGAGGGCCAGACCATCCTCGACATCTCCGGCACCGAGCTCCGCCGGCGGCTGCAGGAAGGCCTCGAGATCCCCGACTGGTTCTCCTTCCCCGCCGTGGTCGAGGAGCTCCGCAAGTCGAAGCCGCCGCGCGCCCAGCAGGGCTTCACCGTCTTCTTCACCGGCCTCTCGGGCTCGGGCAAGTCGACGGTGGCGAACGCGCTGATGACCAAGCTGATGGAGATGGGCGGCCGCCCGGTGACGCTCCTCGACGGCGACGTCGTCCGCAAGCACCTGTCCTCCGAGCTCGGCTTCTCCAAGGAGCACCGCGACATCAACATCCAGCGGATCGGCTACGTCGCCTCCGAGATCACCAAGAACGGCGGCATCGCCATCTGCGCCCCGATCGCGCCCTACGAGAAGACCCGCGCCATCGTCCGCGAGATGATCGAGGCCTACGGCGCCTTCGTCGAGGTGCATGTCGCGACCTCGCTCGAGGAATGCGAGCGCCGCGACCGCAAGGGCCTCTACAAGCTGGCGCGCGAAGGCAAGATCAAGGAGTTCACCGGCATCTCCGACCCTTACGAGGCGCCCAAGGACCCCGAGGTCAAGCTCGAGACCGAGGGCAACGAAATCGACTACTCGGCGCAGCAGGTGATCCTGAAGCTCGAGAACATGGGCCTGATCCGCGCCTGACACGATTAGGCTGGCTCGTCTCGCCACGACGCCTCGGCGCCGGGCGAGAGGACGATGCCTTGCCCCTGGGGGGCGCGCCAACCTTCTACGGGCCCCGCGCCGGACGAGCCAGGGTTGAACGGGAGCCAGCCGACCGCCGCGACAAGCTCGGCGACGGTGGGCGCCTTATTGGACTCGAGCCCGGCCGACTCGAACTCGGCCAATCTCGCCCAGCCGTCGAACCTGCTGATGGGATCGCGTTGCATTCCTCTCTCCTGCATCGGTCGTCACGGGGACAAGGTGCTCGAGCCGGAGTTTGGCGTCCTTACCGAGAACTGATCCTTGCCTGATTTCGGATCGCGTGGTCGAAGGACGAAGCGCGCCTGGGCGGGGCCGAAGCCGCGCAGAATTCTTATGTCACATTCCGCTGCAAGGCTGCGCGGCCCTGCATCTTGCTGTCCCCCGGCAGGAACGCTTCGCTTCTACTTGCAGACCGGCACAGCGACGAGGGCCGCCTGCTTGGTGCCCTCGCGTCCGGCTCCCCAGCAGGGGTATGGGTCTCGCCGACGCGGCTTCGTTCGTGTCCGCGGTCACACAGAGAGAGCTCGCCCGCTGCCGGTGAGTCCGTGGCCCTCTCCGGGCCACTGTGAGGCTTCCAGTCAGCGAACGCCGGCCCGCATCGAGCCTAAACCGCCCGGCTTCGGCTCGCGCCTCCCGTTGATTGAGGGGCGGCAGTCGGACGGCGTCATCCTGCGTGTGAGCGGCTTCCGTTCTGCGCTGCGATAATCCGGTCGAGGAGGCGGTTCTCGGACGAATCCTCGACAGGTGTCGCCTCGATCCGCGCGCGGCAGTGCGCGATCGAGTCGTGCAGGATCTCGTCGATGTCGCGGGAGGCGTCGAACTCGCCGACGGCGCCCTTCACCTTGGAATTGTCGAAGAGCGCGGACCAGCTCTTGTCGCCGAGGAGCGGCCCCTCCCAGGCCTTCTCGTAGGAGACGAGCACGTCGGTGGGCACGTGGGCGTGAATCGCCTCGACGCCGAAGCCCCGCGCGATCGCCTCGTGGACCTGGTTCCAGGAGAAGCCGCGGTCGGTGGTGATGTGGAAGTCCTCGCCGAGAGCCGCGCCGTTGCCGAGGAGCCGGGTCAGCGCGCGAGCGACGTCGACGGAGCGGGTGAGCGTCCAGAGGGAGGATCCGTCGCCGGTGACGATCACCGGCTTGCCGGCGATCATGCGGCGAACGGCGTTGTCGGCGTCGCCGACCTCGATTGGGAGCATCGTGCGGACGGTGTGGCTCGGCCGGACGATGGTGAAGGGAAGCGCGGTCTGCCCGCGCAGCAGCGCCTCGCAGGCGGTCTTCTGGCGGCTGTACTCCCAGAACGGGTTCTCCTGCGGCGTCCGCTCGGTCATCGGGCAGTCGCGAACCGGCTTCTGGTAGACCGAGGCCGAGGAGATGAAGACGTACTGCCCGGTCCGGCCGCTGAAGGCGTCGATGTCGCGCCGCATCTGCTCGGGGGTGAACAGGCGGAACTGGGCGACGACATCGAAGCGGCGGTCGCCGAGGTTGCCGTAGGGGTCGCCGGTCATGTCCCCGGCGATCGTCTCCACGCCCTTCGGCAGGAGGTCCGAGGACTTGCCGCGGTTGAGCACGGTAACCGCATGGCCCGCCGCGACGGAAAGCTCGACGCAGGGCAGCGAGATCTGGCCGGTGCCGCCGATGTAGAGAACGCTCAGTGCCACGAGAACTGTCCTTCCGTGATGGGGAACGCTGCGGCGGCGACCTCCACACTCGGTCACCGGGAAGCGCAGCAGGCGATTCTATAGATTATTGCTTACAACATATGTGATTGAAATCGGAAGTGGTATGGGGGCCGTTACGCGAACCGCGCGGCACTCCGCCGTCAGCCGCGTTCGCCCGCCATGGCAGAGCTTCGGGGACGGACTGGCGGTGCGGCGCCGCCTGCGTCCGCGGACCGGCTCGACGCGGACCGAACCTGCCGCATCTGTGCCAGCATATCCTCGCAGGCGGCGCGGATATGGGCCGCCGCCGCCTCCACCGCCCGGTCCACGTCGCCCGACTCGATCGCCTCGATGATCTCCTGGTGCTGGTGTACGCGCTGGCGCAGGCTGGTCGGCGGGATCGGCAGGGTGGCGCGGGTCGCGTTGATGATGCCCGCGTAGCGCTCCATCGTCTCAAGAGCCTGCAGGTTGATCTCCTTGTCGGCGATGACCGCGTGGAAGGTGCGGTTCGCAGCATCGAGCGCCGCGAAGTCCGCGACCGGGCGGCCGGCGACCTCGGCGAACGCTGCCGCGGCCCTCTTCAGGCGTTCCATGTCCGCCGGCGTCGCGCGCGCGCAGAAGCGGCGGACGATGACCGGCTCCAGCGCCTCGCGGATCTCGAAGATGTTGCGGACGAAGTCGTCGTCGACGACGCGCACCCGCGCACCCTGGTTGGGGTTCGCAACGACGAAACCCTCGCCCTGCAGCCGCCAAAGCGCCTCGCGCACCGGGTTGGCGCTGACCCCGTAGCGCGCCGCGAGATCCTCGGTCTTCAGCCAATTGCCGGGCAGGAGGACGCCCGCGACGATGTCGCGACGGAGGTCGTTGGCGACGCGATGCGAGAGGCTGTCTTTCTTGGACATAGGTCCGGACGAGCTGTGGCTCGCCCGAACAGGCTGCAATCCGGATTCACTGTCAACGGGCAAAAATCTATAGATTTCCTCCGGAATAATATGTAAGTGGGATTGCGCGTCAACTATGGGCCGTTTGGGGAGCCAGGGTGTGAAGGTCAGCCGCGTCGAGGTCTTCCTGGTCGGGCACGGGTGGAACAACCTCGTCCTCGTGCGCGTCCACACCGACAGCGGCCTCACGGGCGTCGGCGAGGGAACGATGCAGTGGCAGGCGCGGACCGTCGCCGCCGCCATTGACCACATGACCTCGCGCTACGTGCTCGGCGCCTCGCCGTTCGAGATCGAGCGGCTGGTGCAGGCGATGTATCGAAACGAGTACGCCCGCGGCGGGCCGGTGCTGAACAGCGCCATCGCCGCGATCGAGTTCGCGCTCTGGGACATCTGCGGCAAGGCCCTCGGACAGCCGGCGCACAACCTCCTCGGCGGCCGCGTCCACGCCGACATCCCGGCCTACGCCAACGGCTGGCATCCCGCCGGCGGCGGGGCGGCCGGCGATGTCTCGGCGGCTGCGCGTGCGGTCGCCGGCGATGGATACGGCGGGCTCAAGTTCGATCCCTTCTGGGGGCTGGGCCGCGACCCGGACCGCGCCGACCTGCGCCGCGGACTCGACGAGGTTGCCTCGGTGCGCGCGGCCGTCGGTCCCGACGTCCGGGTCTTCGTCGATGGCCACGGACGCTTCAGCGTCGGCACCGCCAGTCAGATCGCGCACGGCCTCGCCGAGGCCGGTGCCGACTGGTTCGAGGAGCCGGTCGATCCAGAGAACTTCGCCGCCCTCGGGCAGGTGGAGCGCCCGCGCGGCCTTCAGATCGCCTCCGGCGAGCGCTGCTATTCCCGCTACCAGGTGCCGCGTCTCATCGCGGACGGCCGACCGCATGTGCTGCAGCCCGATCCCATCCAGGTCGGCGGCCTGCTCGAGGCGAAGAAGATCGCCGCGATCGCCGACAGTTCCTACCTCACCGTGGCATTCCACGCCCCCTTCGGCCCGGTCGCGACGGCCGCGATCCTCCAGCTCTACGCGGCGACGACCAACGTCGTGCTACAGGAGTCCTTCTCCGCCTTCGACGCGCCGTGGCGGCGCGAACTCGTGCGGAACTGCCCAATGCCCGTCGCGGGCCGCTACCCAATGAGCGCCCTGCCCGGCCTCGGCGGCATCGAGCTCGACGATGCGGTGGTGCGCGAGCATCCGTACCAGGAGCGGGCGCTGCAATCGATGTGGGCGATGAACGGTCCCCTCGAGGCGAGCGGCACGCCGGTCGCCCCGGGCAACCCCGCGGCGGCGGCCGCGGAGGCGCACCGGGCCGGAACGGGAATTCCACTGCCTAGAGAAGCCGAACGGACAAACACGCTAGGGGAGAAGCTCTCATGAAACGACTCGTCGCGGCCGTCCTTCCAGCCCTCTTCGCCTCGGTCGCCTGCCCGGCCCTGGCCGACACCACGCTCCACGTCATGAGCTGGCAGCCGGCCTACGTCGCGGGGACCGACTACTGGGACAAGACCGTCGCCGGCTTCGAGGCCGAGAACCCCGGAGTGAAGGTCGAGAGCAACTTCGTCCCCTTCAGTCAGTACCTGCCGACGCTGACCGCGATGATCGCCGCGGGCGAGCTCCCCGACGTCTTCAACGGCGGCACCAAGACCGGCGAGCTCGGTCGGTCCGGCCACCTCGTCAACTACAAGGACGTCTTCGACGCCGCCTTCTTCGACCAGTTCTACGCCGGGCCGCTCCGCCAGTACACCTTCGACGACAAGCCCTACGGCCTGCCGGACATGGCGCAGATCTTCGGCGTCTTCGCCAACGACCGGATCATGAAGGAGGTCGGTCTCCAGGTGCCGGAGACCTGGGACCAGCTGATCGCCGATGCGCCGAAGTACAAGGAGGCCGGCTACATCCCGCTCTCCTGGGGCAACCTCACCCGCAACACCTGCCCGGACTTCTTCTTGCCGCTCGTGGCGCAGTACGGCGGCGACGTCTACGCGCTCGACGACCACACCGAACCCGGGCTCAGCTGGGACTCGCAGCCGGTCGTCGACGCCCTCGGCCTGCTGCAACGGTTGGCGAAGGCCGGGGTCTTCCCCGACGGCATCAACGGCATCGACGACCCGCAGAGCCGCCAGCTCGCCTACCAGGGCCGCGCCGCCATGTACTACGGCGGCTCGTGGACCCCGGCGATCTTCCAGCAGGACGGCAGCAAGGACTGGCTCGACAACTACTCGGTGCACAAGGTGCCGGCGCTCACGGCGGACGCGGTCCACTACACCGGCGACGGCGCGGGCGAAGCCTGGTCGGTGAACGCCGACGGACCGAACAAGGATCTCGCGGTCAAGTTCATCGCCTACATCTTCCGCCCCGACGTCTACAACTGGCGCGCCAAGGGCCTGCAGTCCTTCCCGTCGCTCGAGACTGCCGTCGATCAGATCGACAACCCGACCGTGCGCACGATGATCTCCTGGATCGCCACCGACTCGGCCGACCACATCCTCTTCGGGCCCGGCAGCTGGGACGCGGTCTCGAACGTGTGCCAGAGCACCCTCGACGGCTCCACCACGCCCGAGGAGGGCGCGAAGAAGATCGAGGCCGACGTCATGGCCGCTCGCGCCAACTGAACCCTCCCGACGCGCCGCCGCCCGGCGGCGGCGCGTCAAGCCGGAAGACAACGATGGCCAGACCCGCCCAGCCGGCCCGGTCCCCGCACCGCCTGCGGGCCCACCTCGCGCCGGCGCTCTTCATCGCCCCGGCAGCGCTCGCGCTGCT
>JAXMDH010000038.1:0-58823 GCA_046348915.1 Amaricoccus sp. | reverse complement strand
CTCCTATCGGGCAGTTTCCCCCCGCCCCTGGGGGCGGGGGGGAAGGGAGACGCGCGCAACGGCGCGCAGGGCCCCGCGCGCGCTCTGCACGCGTGGGGAGAACGACTCCGGAGCGCAAAGGCGCTCCGCCCCCTGCCATCCGCATCACTCGAACTCCAGGATAACGTCGTCGACCGACAGGCTGTCCCCAGGCTTCGCCCGCACCTTCGCGACCTTCGCCCGCCGCTCGGCCCGGAGCACGTTCTCCATCTTCATCGCCTCGACCATGGCGAGCGCCTGCCCGTCGAAGACTTCGTCCCCCTCGGCGACGTCGACCCGCACCACGAGCCCGGGCATCGGGCAGAGCAGGTACTTCGAGGTGTCCGGCGGCAGCTTCTCCGGCATGTGCGCCGCGAGCTCCGCCATCCGTGGCGACATCACGTTCACCTGGAGGTCCGCCCCACGCACCCGCACCCGGTACCCGCTCGGGATCCGCCGCGCCTTCAGCACCAGGAGTTCGCCGTCGATTTCGAGCCGCACCAGCGGCTGCCCCGGCGTCCAGGCCGAGACGACCCGCACCTTCTCGCCGTCGGCGAAGCCGACCGTGGCCCCGGTCCGGTCCGCTTCGATCGTCACCGCAAAGGCCGTCCCCTGCAGCGTAACCACCCAGTCGGCTCCGACCTTGCGCTGGTGGTTGTCCATCGTCCCCGAGATCCGCGCCCGGCGGATCTCCGCGACGCGATGCATCGCTGCCGCCGCCGCCGCGACCTTGCGCAGCATCGGAGCGGGCAGCGTCACCCCCGAGAACCCTTCAGGATATTCCTCGGCGATGAACGCCGTCGTGATCGCCCCCTCGACGAACCGCGGATGGTCCATCACCGCCGAAAGGAACGGCAGGTTGTGCCCGATCCCTTCCACCTCGAAGCCGTCGAGTGCCGTCCGCATCGCCGCGATCGCCCGCGCGCGGTCGGGGGCCCAGGTGCAGAGCTTGGCGATCATCGGGTCGTAGAACATCGAGATCTCGCCGCCCTCGAACACGCCGGTGTCGTTGCGGACCGCGAAGTCGGCCGTCCCGCTCTCCTCCGGCGGCCGATAGCGGGTCAGCCGTCCAATTGAGGGCAGGAAGTTCCGGTAGGGGTCCTCGGCATAGAGCCGGCTCTCGATCGCCCAGCCGTCGATCCCGACGTCCGCCTGTCCGAACCCGAGCTTCTCGCCCGCCGCCACCCGGATCATCTGCTCGACGAGATCGAGCCCCGTGATCAATTCCGTCACCGGATGCTCGACCTGCAGCCGGGTATTCATCTCGAGGAAATAGAAGTTCCGCGCCCCGTCGACGATGAACTCGACCGTCCCCGCCGAGCAATAGTCGACCGCCCTGGCCAGCGCGACCGCCTGCTCGCCCATCGCCTTCCGCGTCGCGGCGTCCAGGAACGGCGACGGCGCCTCCTCGATCACCTTCTGGTTCCGCCGCTGGATCGAGCACTCGCGCTCGTTGAGCCAGAGGCAGTTCCCGTGCTTGTCCCCGAGCACCTGGATTTCGATGTGCCGCGGCTGGGTCACGAACTTCTCGATGAAGATCCGGTCGTCGCCGAAGCTCGACGCCGCCTCCGACCGCGACCGCTCGAACCCCTCGCGTGCCTCGGCATCGTCCCAGGCGATGCGCATCCCCTTGCCGCCGCCGCCGGCCGAGGCCTTGATCATCACCGGATAGCCGACCTCGCGCGCGATCGCGACCGCGTGCTCGGCGTCCTCGATCAGCCCCATGAACCCCGGAACCGTCGAAACCCCGGCCTCGGCCGCCAGCTTCTTCGAGGTGATCTTGTCGCCCATCGCCCGGATCGCGCCGGCCGGCGGACCGATGAAGACGATCCCCTCGGCATCCAGCGCCTCGGCGAACTCCGCCCGCTCGCTCAGGAACCCGTAGCCCGGATGCACCGCCTCGGCACCGGTCGCCCGACAGGCCTCGAGGATGCGGTCGATGACGATGTAGGACTGCCCGACCGGCGGCGGCCCGATCCGGACCGCCTCGTCGGCCATCCGCACGTGCAACGCCCCGGCGTCGGCGTCGGAGTAGACGGCGACGGTCGCTATTCCCATCCGCCGCGCGGTCCTGAACACCCGGCAAGCAATCTCACCCCGGTTCGCGACCAGGATCTTGCTGAACATGGGCTTAGGTTTCCCCAGCTGTCGGCGGTCCTACGGGGACGGGATCGCGGTTCCCGTCACGTCCTGGTTCAGGTTCGCCTGCGGCGTCGAGGACATCTCGCTCGCCAGGCTGTCGTCGGCCGACCCGATCGTCTGGTCGGCTTGCACCGTCCCCGGGCCGCCGGCGTCCGGGGCGCAGGCCCCGAGCAGGCACAGCCCCACCACCGCTGCCACCGCGTTCAAGCGAAGCATCTTCTCCGTCCTTTCGGCATGGGCATGCGCGCGACCCCGGCGGGGGCACGGTCATGCCTTGTTGAAACTGGAATTCGCGGCGCCGCGTCGAGCCGCGGCGCCGTGCCGTCAGCGGACGGCGCCGATGACGCCGCCGGCCACCGCCCCCTCGACCGGCTTGTCGGCGATGACCTGCCCGGCCACGGCGCCGCCGGCGGCACCGGTGAGAACCCGGGTCGAGCGGCTTTCGCCGCAGGCGGAAACCAGGAGGGCGGCCATGACGGTCGCGAGGAGGACGAAACGTGGCATCGGATGCTTCCTTTCCCGTCGGGGGATTGCACCCCCTCGGCAGGGAAACGCGCGAACCTTGCGTGCGGTGCCATGCGCTCAGCCGGCATCGAACAGCTCCGGGAAGCTCGCCCGCGCCCGCTCCGCGTCGATGCGCAAGAGCGCGTCGTAACTCTCCGGATCGAAGCTGGCGTCGGCCGCCACCACCTCGCGCCCGAGCAGCCACCCGAGCCGCCCCGCGTCGAGGTTCCCGCGCGGGAACGGCTCCTCGCCGAAATGCTCCCAGAGCGCGCCCAGGAACGCCGCGTCCGCCGCCCGGTCGAGCGCCCGCCGATCCGCGTACCGCTCGCGCGCCTTCAGCGGCGTCGCCCCGCGCAGGTCGGCGCGCCGGATGGTGAACTGCAGGTCGGTGCCCGGCAACCGCCCCGGGAACCCGCGATGCTTCAGCACGGCCGACCCCATCCGGGCGCCAACCGCGCCGCCTCCCCCTCTTCCCTTTCTCCCCAACCTATCGGGCAGGTTCCCCCCGCCCATGCTTGGGCGGGGGGGAAGGGGGGGTGGGTTGGCGCGCGCAAGGGCGCGCAGGGGCCCCACGCGCGCTCGCGCGCGTGGGGAGAAAGACTCCGGAGCGCAACGGCGCTCCGACCGTCCTTTAGGCCCCGGGCGTCCCTAGAGCGGGATGTTGTCATGCTTCTTCCAAGGATTGCTCAACCGCTTGCTCCGCAGGCTCGCGAACGCCCGGCAGACCCGCCGCCGCGTCGAATGCGGCATGATGACCTCGTCGATGAACCCCCGCTCCGCCGCCACGAAGGGGTTCGCGAACCGCGCCTCGTAGTCCCGCGTGCGGGCGGCGATCTTGTCCGGGTCCCCGAGCTCCGCCCGGTACAGGATCTCGACCGCCCCCTTCGCCCCCATCACCGCGATCTCCGCGGTCGGCCAGGCATAGTTGAAGTCGCCCCTCAGGTGCTTCGAGCTCATCACGTCGTAGGCCCCGCCATAGGCCTTGCGGGTGATGACCGTCACCTTCGGCACCGTCGCCTCGCCGAAGGCGAAAAGGAGCTTCGCCCCGTGCTTGATGATCCCGCCATATTCCTGCCCGGTCCCCGGCAGGAAGCCCGGCACGTCGACGAAGGTCAGGATCGGGATGTCGAAGGCATCGCAGAACCGCACGAACCGCGCCGCCTTGCGCGCCGAGTCGATGTCAAGGCACCCTGCCAGCACCGTCGGCTGGTTCGCCACCACGCCCACCGTCGACCCCTCGAGCCGGATGAATCCGGTCAGGATGTTCTTCGCATACTCCGCTTGGATCTCGAAGAAATCGCCCTCGTCCGCGACCTTCAGGATCAGCTCCTTCATGTCGTATGGCGTGTTCGCGTTCGCCGGCACCAGCGTGTCGAGGCTCGGCTCCGCCCGGTCCGGCGCATCGTGGAACGGCCGGACCGGCGGCCGGTCCCGGTTCGAAGACGGCAGGAAGTCGACCAGCCGCCGCACTTCCACCAGCGCCGCGAGGTCGTTCTCGAATGCCCCGTCCGCGACCGAGGACTTCGTCGTATGGGTCCGAGCGCCTCCGAGCTCCTCGGCGGTGACGACCTCGTTCGTCACCGTCTTCACCACGTCCGGCCCGGTCACGAACATGTAGGACGAATCGCGCACCATGAAGATGAAGTCGGTCATCGCCGGCGAATAGACCGCGCCGCCGGCGCAGGGCCCCATGATCACGCTGATCTGCGGGATCACCCCGCTCGCCAGCACGTTGCGCTGGAAGACGTCGGCATAGCCCGCCAGCGACGCGACCCCCTCCTGGATCCGCGCCCCGCCCGAGTCGTTGAGCCCGATGACCGGCGCGCCGTTCTGCATCGCGCGGTCCATGATCTTGCAGATTTTCTGCGCGTGGGTCTCGCTCAGCGATCCGCCGAAAACGGTGAAGTCCTGGCTGAAGACATAGACCTGCCGGCCGTTGATCGTCCCCCACCCGGTCACGACCCCGTCGCCCGAGTAGCTCTGCTCCTCCATCCCGAAGTCGGTGCAGCGGTGGGCGACGAACATGTCGAACTCTTCGAAGCTGCCCTCGTCGAGCAGCACCTCGACCCGCTCGCGTGCCGTCAGCTTGCCCTTCGCGTGCTGGGCCGCGATCCGCCGGCTTCCGCCCCCGAGCCGCGCCGCCTCCCGCCGCGCCTCGAGTTCCTCGAGGATGTCCTTCATACAGCCTTCCCCCAATGGCCGTTGCCGGTTTGCCAGATCGTCCCCGGTCAGGCAACCATGCTTTCGGCAGATTTGCAAAGCAGGTTGCAAAGTTTCGCTGCAACATGCGAACTTGCGAAGCCATGCCCGCCGCCAAACTCTACGCCGGGGTCAAGCTGCGCGAGATTCGCGCGCGCCTTGGCCTCACCCAGGCCGACTATGCCGGCCGGCTCGGCGTCTCGTTGTCCTACCTCAACCAGATGGAGAACAACCACCGCCCGGTCTCCGCGCGCGTCGTGCTCGCCCTGGCGCAGCAATTCGGCATCGACGTCGCGGAGCTCGCCGCCGGCACCGGCGAGCGCATTGCTGCCGATCTGCGCGAAGCTCTCGCCGACCCGGTCTTCGGCCTTGCCCCGCCCCCCGGTGACCTGCAGCTCGTCGCCTCGAACGCCCCCAACTTCGCCCGTTCGTTCCTGACGCTGCACCGCGCCTGGCGGCAGACCCAGGAGCGCCTCGCGCAGCTCAACGAGGCCCTCGGCCGCGACGAGACCGCCCTCGCTCCCCTCCCCTGGGAGGAAGTCCGAGACTTCTTCCACTATTGCGACAACTACATCGACGCGATCGACCGCGCCGCCGAGCATTTCGCGGCCCAGCTCGCCCCGGGCGACCGCCGCGCCGCCCTCGCTGCCTGGCTCGACGGCCGCCACGGCATCGCGATCGCCACGGGCCCGGGCGCACCCCTGCGCCGCTACGACGCCTCAGCCCGCCGCCTGACCCTCGCCGCCGAACAACCCGCGGCCACCCAGGCCTTCCAGATCCTGCACCAGATCGCGCTCCTCGAGCACGGCGCGCTGCTCGAGGCGACCCTCGACCTCGCCCGCTTCCGCACCGACGCCGCCCGTGCCATCTGCAAGACCGGCCTCGCCAACTACTTCGCCGGCGCGGCCCTTCTCCCCTACGCCCGCTTCCACGAGCGCGCCCGGGCCCTCCGCCACGACCTCGAGGCCCTCGCCCACGCCTTCGACGCCTCGATCGAGCAGGTCGCCCAGCGTCTCTCGACGCTGCAGCGCCCGGGGTCGAAGGGCATCCCCTTCTTCTTCGTCCGTGTCGACCAGGCCGGCACCATCACCAAGCGCCACTCCGCGACGCGGCTGCAGTTCGCCCGCTTCGGCGGCGCCTGCCCGCTCTGGAACGTCCACCGCGCCTTCGAGACCCCGGGCCGCTTCCTGCGGCAGCTCGCCGAGACGCCCGACCGCGTCCGCTACCTCTGCCTCGCCCGCGACGTCTCCAAGCCCGGCGGCAGCTTCCGCGCCCCGGTCCGCCGCTACGCCATCGGCCTCGGCTGCGAGATCGCCCACGCCGGCGGCCTCGTCTATGCCGACGGCCTCGACCTCCGGAATGACGCCGCCTACGAGCCGATCGGCATCTCCTGCCGCATCTGCCCCCGCCCCGACTGCCACCAGCGCGCCGTCCCGCCCCTCGAAGGGCGCGTGACGGTCGACCCCGACGAGCGCGACCTCCTTCCCTACCGGATCGGATAGCGGCGGCCGAAAGGTTGCCGAGACCTTAACGCGCGCGAAGTATATCACGTAAATTCAGATACATGCGTTCTGAGCGCGGCTTCCGCGCGCGTCTCCTGCTTGCGCCTCGACAGTCCGCCCCGCTGTTGCAAAGCCGCGGGATCGGCCGCAGGATCGTGCCGCCTGCACGAAGGGGGCCCCGATGACCGACGATCCCATTCTCGACGCCGTCGACGCTTCGATGAAGGCGCCACCCGCGCCCGAGACGGATCGGGACTGGACCTGGCGCTCGATCGTCGACGCGATCCTCGCCATTGCGATGCTCGCCTTCGCCTTCATCGGCATCGTCGCGCTCGACGACACCGGCACGGGCAGCCAGGCCTACTGGTCCGCGCTGGCGCTCGGCTTCGGGATCGCCTCGCTCGCCTTCGAGTGGGTCCACGCCGACGCCCGGTTCGAATGGGGCCGCGGCACGCTGCGGATCGTGCTGCACTGGATCGGCGTCCTCGTCGCCATCCAGCTCGTGTACCTCTTCATCGCCGAGGGTCGCGCCGCCGGTGCCAACATCGCGCTCGTCAACGGCGCGGTTCTCGCCCTCGGCACCTACCTCTGCGGCGTCTATGCCGACTGGCGGCTCATCGTCATCGGCGCGGCCGTCGCCCCCGCCACCGCCGCGGTCGCGATCGTCTCCCGCTACCTCTGGGTGCTGCTCGCGCTCGCCGTCCTGGCGCTCGTCGTCACCTTCCTGATCGGCCGCTGGCGCCGCCGCAGCGGCCGCCGCGCCGAGGCCTGAAAGCCGGGCGGCCCGAAGGCCGCCCGCACGCGGTCAGAAGTGGTAGGTGACGCCGACCAGCGCGTCGAAGGTGTTGTAAGGCGTCTTGGCCTTCAGGTCGCTGTTCTCGAGGTTCTGATCGGCGATCCCGAAGTAGCGAACCTCGCCGTTCAGCGAGACGTTCGGGTTGAGGTCGTAGGAGACGCCGGTGATTACCTGGTAGGCGAAGTTGTAGGCGCCGCTCAGCTTGGAAGCGTTGCTCTCCGCCGCGTTCACGTCGGCGGCGCCGAGGCCGGCGCCCAGGTAGGGCTTGAAGGCACCGTTGGGGCCCATGCCCTGGAACGTATAGATCGCGTTCGCCATGAAGGCGTTCGAGGTGACGTCGCCGCGGCTGTCGAAGTTCTTCAGGTCGGCGTTGGCATTGCGGTAGGCGTACTCGAGCTCGAGCGCCACGTTCGGCGACAGCGTGTAGCCGCCGGCCAGACCCAGGATGTAGCCCGAATCGTAGTCGAACCCGCTGGGCGCGCCGAGGCCCGTCGCCTTGTCGGTCAGGTCGAAGTTCTCGTTCTGCGGCAGCGTCCAGCCGCCGAAGCCCTTGAGGTAGAAGCCGCCGCCCCCGAGCCCCTGCGCCGATGCGGCGCCGGCTCCCAGGCCGACCGCGGCCACCGCGGCCGCCGCTAGAATTTTCCCTCGATACATGTCGGTATCCCCTACAGTCTCCAGTGCGCCGGGATCTATGGCGCAGGCCACCCCGAGTTCAATCCCGCACCGGCATTTATGGCGACGATGTGAAGGCAGACCCCGCCCTCAGAAGTGGAAGGTGAAGCCCACCAGCGCGTCGACGGTATTAAACGACGTCTTCAGGTCCGCCACGCTGCTTTCGAGATCCTGCTCGTTGACGCCGAAATAGCGGACCTCGCCGTTCAGCGACCAGGCGGGGTTGAAGGCATACTCGATGCCGGCGATCAGCTGGTAGGCGAAGGTGTAGTCGCCGCTCAGGTTCTGTCCCTTCTTCGGGTCGAACGCCAGGTCGGCCGCGCCCAGTCCGGCGCCCAGATAGGGGGTGAAGGCCGCGTCCGGCCCCATGCCGTCGAACCTGTAGACAGCGTTCGCCATGAACGCGTTGGACGCCACCCCTCCGCGGGTGTCCAGGTTCTTGAGATCGGCGTTGGCGCCGCGGTAGGCGTACTCGAGCTCGAAAGCAACGTTCGGCGAGATCGCGTAACCCACCGAGAGGCCCAGCATGTAGCCGGCGTCGTAGTCGAAGCCGCTCGGTTCAGAATCGCCGGTCGATGCGAAGTCGACGTCGAAGCTCTCGTTCTGCGGCAGCGTCCAGCCCCCGAAGCCCTTGAGGTAGAAGGGGCTCCCGAGCCCCTGCGCCGACGCGGCCCCGCCTACGCCCGCCGCGGCGACGGCGACGGCGACCGCGACGGTCGCAAGTATCATGCCCCGATGCATCGCGAACCCCTGATCGAATGTCGGTCCCGACTCTACGGGCAGGAGTGCCCCTCGTTCAACCTCGGGTCGGAGCCTTCGGAGCCGGCACGGCGATCTCCGTCTCGCCCGCAACGTTCAGGCGAGCATCGCCCTGACCGCGTCGAGGACGTCCGCCGCGGCGTAGGGCTTCGGCATGAACCGACTGCCGGCGGGCATCTCCGCCGTGGCCGGCACCTGCTTGCCGGAGGTCACGAGGATGCGCACCGGCGGCCAGCGATCGCGCAAGACCGCCGACAGCCGCAAGCCGTCCATGGACCCGGGCATGTCGATGTCGGTGAAGAGCAGCCGGATTCCCGGGTCATCGGATAGCACGCCGATCGCCTGGTCGGCGGTGGCCGCCTCGACCACCTCGAAGCCCGCGTCGCGCAGGTCGTCCGCGATGGTGAAACGGATCAGTGCCTCGTCCTCGACCACCAGAACCTTTGGGCCGGCCACGCTATATCTCCCCCTCCGACCGCTCGACCGGAGCCCAGGGAGCGGTCAACGCGCACTCAACTCCGTCCCGGTGGAAATCGATCCGGACGGTTCCGCCGAAATCGGCGGCAAGGACGCGCTCGAGGAGGAAATGCCCGAACCCTCGCCGCCCGGGCGGCACCACCGGAGGCCCGCCCCGTTCCCGCCATCGCCAGACCAGCACCGGGTCGCCTCCCGGACGCTGCAACGACCAGTCGATCGCGACCCGACCCGCGTCGCCCGACAGGGCGCCGTACTTCAGCGAGTTGGTGGCGAGTTCGTTCACCGCCAGTGCCAGCGTCAGCGCCCGGCGCGGGCCGATCACCAGATCGGGTCCCGAGCGGTCCACGCGCTCGTGCGGGAACGGATCGAGCGCCGCCGCGACCACGGCGGGCAGCGACGCCGCGGTCCATCGGGTGCGGTTGAGCACGTCGTGCGCGGCCGCAAGCGCCTGCAGCCGCTGGTTCAGTGCCGCCCGGGCGCTGTCGAGGTCGGTGTCGCGCAGCGTGCGCGCGGCGATCGCCGAGACGGTGGCGAGGATGTTCTTGATCCGGTGCTCGAGCTCGTGGGTCAGGAGCTGCTGCCGCGCCTCGGCCTCCTTGGCGTCGGTAACGTCGCGCATCACCCCGAACATCTTCACCGGCCGGCCGTCTCGGTCGAAGAGGAACTCGACGTCGCGCGCGATCCAGCGCTGCTCCCCGGTATCGGCGCGATGGATGCGATACTCGACGCTCGGCGCCGCAGTTCCGTCGCTGCGCGTCACCGGGTTTGAGCGTATGTGACGGTCCTCGGGCACGACGAGCGCCTCGAGCACCCCGATGTCGACGCTCTCCGCCGGCGGCAGCCCCCAAAGCGGCCAGAGGTTGTCGGAACCGAGCACCCGCTCGGTGGCGATGTCCACCTCGAGCGAAGCTATTCCCGCGGCCTGCTGCGACAGGCGAAGGCGAAGCTCGCTGTCGCGCAGCGCCTGCTCGATCCGCGATTGGTCCTCGATGTCGGTGTTGGTGCCGATCCAGCGGGTCGGTCGGCCGGCCTCGTCGCGGATCAGGACGGCGCGGGCAATGTGCCGCCGCCAGGCGCCGTCGGCGCGGCGCAGGCGGAACTCGGCCTCGTAGGGCGCGCCGTCGGCGATCGCCGCCGACCAGCGGCGCCAGGCTTCCGCCCGGTCGTCCGGATGGAGCACGGTCGCCCACCGTTCGCCGTCGAGGTCCCCGGGCCGGGCGCCGACGTATTCGTAGACCCGGCTGTTGTACCAGTCGACCCAACCATCCGGTCGCGCAGCCCAGACGTGGTTCGGCATCGATTCCGCGAAGATGCGGAACTGAGCCTCGCTCTCGCGCAGTGCCCGCTCGGCGAGGATGCGCTCGGTGATGTCGATGCCCTCGACGAAGATGCCGACGACCTGCCCGTCGTTGCCGCGGACCGGGTGGTACACGAAGTCGACGATCCGATCCTCCGGTACCGCGGCGGGTGTGCGCTGCAGGCTGACGACCGCACCGCTGCCGACGAAGCGCTCGCCGGACGCAAAGACCCGGTCGAGCAGCTCGAAGTATCCCTGCCCGGCCAGATCGGGCAGCGCCTCGCGGATCGGGGCGCCGATGACGTCGCGGTGGCCGATCAGCTGCAGATAGGCCGCGTTCGCCAGGTCGAAGACGTGCTCGGGCCCGCGCAGCAGCGCCATGAAGCTCGGCGCCTGCTCGAACATCTGCCGCAGCCGCTCGCGCTCGCCGGCGACGGCGCGCTCGAACATCACCCGGCCCGTTGTCTCGGTTACGTAGACGATGACACCGCCCGGACGACCCGCGTCGTCGACGATCGGCGAGTAGTCGAGGTCGAGCCACACCTGTTCGTCGAAACCCTTGCGCCGCAGCGTGAACTCCTGGTCGCGGTAGCTGAGCGTGCCGCCGGCGAGGACCTCTCGGATGACGTTGTCGTTGAACGTCTCGACCTCGGGCCAGCCCTCCCGCACGGGCAGCCCGAGGAGGCCGGGGTGGCGCGGTCCCGCGATCTCCCGGTAGGCGTCGTTGTAGAGGAGGATGCCCTCGGGCCCGACGAAGAGGGCGATGGGCACCGGTGCGCGCAGCGCCATGGCGACGACCGCGCGCAGGCTCGCCGGCCAGCCGGCGATCGGGCCGAGCGGCGTCGTCGACCAGTCGAAGCCGGCGATCAGCCGGCCGAGTTCGCCGCCGCCCTCGAGAAATCCTGGCGCCTCGCGGATGCCTGCGTCTTCCATGCGCTTCCGTCGCCGTGTGCCAGGCAATCTAAGCGAGGCGGCGCCTCCGCGCAAAGGGGCCGCCCGGTCAGCTATGGCCGCGGCCGAAGTCGGGCGCCGCCGTGTCCTGCCCGGCCTCGACAATGCCGCGGCGAATGGCGCGGGTGCGGGTGAAATAGGCGTGCAGGTGCTCGCCGTCCCCGAGACGGATCGCGCGCTGCAGCGCGAAGATCTCCTCGGTGAAGCGACCGAGAACATCGAGTGTCGCGTCCTTGTTGGCGAGGAACACGTCGCGCCACATGGTCGGGTCGGAGGCGGCGATGCGCGTGAAGTCGCGGAACCCGGCGGCGGAGTAGTTGATCACCTCCTGCTCGGTCACCTTGCTCAGGTGGTCGGCGACGCCGACCATGGTGTAGGCGATCAGGTGCGGCACGTGGCTCGTGACCGCCAGCACCAGGTCGTGGTGCGCGGGCTCCATGAAGTCGACGCGGGCGCCGAGCGCGCGCCAGAAGTCGGCCAGCGCCTCGACCGCCGCCGGGTCGTTGCCCGACAGCGGAGTGATCAGGAACCAGCGGTTGTCGAAGAGCGAGGCGAACCCCGAGTCCGGCCCGGAGTGCTCGGTCCCGGCCAGCGGGTGGCTTGGGATGAACTGCACGCCCTCGGGCACGTAGGGGGCGACCGCTTCGATCACCGCCTGCTTCACCGAGCCGACGTCGGTCAGCGTCGCGCCCGGCATGAGCCGCGGCGCGATCTCGTCCATGACCGCGCCCATCGCCCCGACCGGCACGCAGAGAACGACGAGATCGGCGCCCTCGACCGCCTCGCCCGCCGTGGCGAAGATCTCGCCGAGCCCGAGCCGCGCCGCGGTCTCGCGGGACTCGGCCGTCCGGGCGTAGCCGGTGATCCGCACGGGCGCGCCGGTCCGGCGGATGGCGTGGCTGATCGACGAGGCGATCAGCCCGAGCCCGATCAGCGCGACGTGGCGGTAGCGGATCACGCCCGCACCCGCATGAAGGCGCCGACGGCCGCCGCGACGCGACCGCAGGCGTCCGCGTCGCCGACGGTGATCCTGAGCGCCGCCGGCAGCCTGTAGCCGGCGACCCGCCGCACGATGATCCCGGCGTCGCGCAGCGCCCGGTCGCAGGCCTCGGCCTCGGCAGCATCGCGGAACCTCGCCAGGAGGAAATTCGCCTCCGACGGATCGGACGGCACCCCGGCCTCGGCCAGCGCCGCCGCCAGCGCCGCGCGGTTGCGCCTGTTCTCGTTGCGGCAGAAGCCGGCATATCCGGTGTCGCGCACCGCCGCCTCCGCCGCCGCGAGCGCCGGGGTCGCGAGGTTGAACGGCCCGCGCACCCGGTTCAGCACCTCAACGACATGCGCCGGCCCATAGCCCCAGCCGATGCGGAGGCCGCCGAGCCCGTGGATCTTCGAGAAGGTCCGCGTCATCACCACGTTGTCGCGCGCGTCGACGAGCCCGGCGTGGCCGTCGAAACCCTCGACGAACTCGGCATAGGCGCCATCGAGCACCAGCAGCGTCCGCGACGGCAGCCGGGCCGCCAGCCGCTCGACCTCGGCTGCGGGGATCATGGTGCCGGTCGGGTTGTTCGGGTTGGCGATGAAGACGAGCGCGGTACGTTCGGTGGCAGCCGCCAGGATCGCGTCGACGTCGGTCCGGCGCTCGGCCTCGCGCGCCTCGACCGGCGTCGCGCCGGCGGCGAGCGCGCTGATCCGGTACATCCCGAAGCCGTGCTCGGTATGGATGACCTCGGTGCCCGGCCCGGCGTAGGCCTGGGCCAGGAAGGCGATGATCTCGTCGGACCCGGCGCCGCAGACGATGCGCTCCGGATCGAGCCCGTGGACCTGGCCGATCGCGGCGCGCAGCGCCGCATGATCGCTGGAGGGATAGACGTGCAGACTCCCGGCCGCCGCCCGGTAGGCCGCGGCCGCCTCCGGCGACGGCCCGAACGGGTTCTCGTTCGAGCTGAGCTTCAGCACCTTCGCATGACCGTCGAGCCGCGACTCGCCGCCGACATAGGGGGCGATGTCGAGCACGCCCGGCTGCGGGCGAATCGTCGGGTGCGGCTCGGACATCGGGACCTCGGCTTCGCGTCGGCCCGGTCTCTATCGCGCGTGGCCGTCGTTGGGAAGCCGCGCGGTCAGCGCCGGATCGCTCCGAAGCCCGTCGGCGAAATCCCCAGCTGCCGCAGGTCGCGCGCCGAGGGCGTCTGCCCGGATTCAAGCGCGGCACAGACCCGCGATGCGCTCCACGCCGAGCGCAGGAAGAAGGCGACTTCACTCATCATGGCCTCAATTCTCCGCATTGTCGAAAGCCTCCAAGGGTTTCTGCCCCGGAGCGTATCCTCGTCATCAACTTAGGAGCGCGCGCTTCGCCGCAGAAGGCGGCTCGCGATCGGGTCCGCCATGCGCGCAGCGCATGGCTCAGGCTCAGGTGGTTCCCGCGGAACCGGCCCCGGGGGTTGCCGAATAGACGGCCAGCAATGGAGCCAGTTAAGGCGCCGGAACGTATCCCTCCAATATCAGTTGCTTGGGATTTGTGCGCGGCTTTCAGCGCCGCCCCGGCCGGCACTGCCTCGCCGGGAGGGGCCTCAGAAGAAGCTCTGCGGATCGACGTCGACCGTCACCCGCACCGTCGATGGCGCCGGCACCGACGCCACCCACCCCCGCAACGCCGCCTGCATCGCGACCCCTTTCGGTGCACGCGCGAGCAGCCGGATGCGGTGGCGGCCGCGGATGCGGGCGACCGGGGCGGGAGCGGGGCCCCAGAGCTCGATGCCGGCGGCGCGCAGCGGGTCGGCGGCCCGGGCGAGGGCACGGGCGACCTCCCAGGTCTTCGCTTCGTCGGTCCCGGTTACGAGGACACCGGCGAGGCGGCCGTAGGGGGGCATCATCGCCCGACGGCGGGCGTCGGCCTCGGCGCGCCAGAAGGCCTCGTCGTCGCCGGACAGGATCGCCTGGAGCGCCGGGTGATCGGGCTGGTGGGTCTGGATCAGCGCCAGGCCCGGGCGTTCGGCGCGACCGGCGCGGCCGGCGACCTGGCGGATCAGCTGGAAGGTCTTCTCGGCAGCCCGCAGGTCGCCGCCCTGCAGTCCGAGGTCGGCGTCGATAACGCCGACGAGCGTGAGGAGCGGAAAGTTGTGCCCCTTGGAGACGAGCTGCGTTCCGATGACGAGGTCGGCGCCACCGCCGGCGATCTCCTCGATACGCGCCTTGAGCGCGCCCGGGCCGTCGGCGAGGTCGGACGACAGGATCGCGAGCCGGGCGTCGGGCCACAGCGCCGTGGCCTCCTCGGCCAGTCGCTCGACGCCCGGCCCGAGCGTTGCCATCCTGCCCTCGACCTTGCACGACGGGCAGGCGGTCGGGATCGGCTTCGTGGCGCCGCACTGGTGGCAGACCAGGCGTTGGCGGAAGCGGTGCTCGACCATGCGCGCGTCGCACTGGTCGCAGCCGACCTGCTGGCCGCAGGCGCGGCAGATCGTCAGCGGCGCGTAGCCGCGCCGGTTCAGGAACAGGAGCGCCTGCTCGCCGGCCGCGAGCCGCGCCGTCACGGCCTCGGCGAGCGGCGCCGAGATCCAGCGGCCCTGGTCGGGCGCGTGCTCGCGCAGGTCGACCGCGCGCATCTCCGGCAGCCGGGCGATCCCGAAGCGCTCCGGGAGGTCGAGGCGTGCGTACTTCCCGGCGTCGGCGTTGGCCCAGGATTCCAGCGAGGGCGTCGCCGAGGCGAGGACGACGGCAGCCCCCTCGATCGAGGCGCGCAGCACCGCCATGTCGCGGGCATGGTAGAGGGCGCCGTCCTCCTGCTTGTACGATCCATCGTGCTCCTCGTCGACGACGACGAGCCCGAGGTCGGCGAAGGGCAGGAACAGCGCCGAGCGGGCGCCGACCACGAGCCGCGCCTCGCCGACGGCGACGGCTGCCCAGGCGCGGCGGCGGGCGGCCTGGGTGACGCCGGAATGCCATTCGGCCGGGCGGGCGCCGAATCGCGCCTCGACCCGGTCGAGGAACTCGACCGAAAGCGCGATCTCCGGCAAGAGCACCAGCGCCTGGCGGCCCTGCGCCAGCGCCTCGGCGACCGCCTCGAGGTAGACCTCGGTCTTGCCCGACCCGGTGACGCCGTGGAGCAGCGTCGTCGAGTAGCGGCCGGCGGCGACGGCGGCGCGGAGGGCAGCGGCGGCCCCGGCCTGCGCCGGCGAGAGCGGGCGCGGGGCGGCCGCCGGGTCGAGCGGCGGGTAGGGGGCGTCGCGGGCGGCGGCCTCGCGCACGAGCACGCCCTCGGATTCGAGGCCCTTGAGCACGGCGGTCGAGACGCCGGCGAGCCGCGCGAGCTCGAGCGGCGCGAAACCGCCGTCGCCGAACTCGGCGAAAGCGTCGAGGACGCGCGCCCGTGGCCCGGTCATCCGCACCGGCTCGACGCCGGTTCGGCGCAGCAGTGGCCGCGCGGACGGTGGCTGGCCGAGGCCGGGCGCGCGGGTCGCGAGACGCAGCATCACTCCGAGCGGAGACAGCGTGTAGTCGGCGGCGCGGCCCAGGAATTCGCGCATCGCCTGGCCGAGCGGCGGGGACTCGAGCACCCGCGCGACCGGCCGCAGCTTCTCCGGGGCGCAATCCCCACGTCCGGCGCCCCAGACCGCGCCGAGCACGCGGCGAGGTCCGAGCGGCACCTCGACGAGGTCCCCGGGGCGCGCGCCGCCCTCGGGGGCGCGATAGTCGAGCAGCCGGTCGAACCCGTCCGCGAGCACCACGGAGACCGGCTCGCCGGCGGCGAACACGCGCATCGACTCGCTGGGATTGAGGTGTTCCATCGCGCAACAGCTTGGGCTAGTATGAAGGCCTACCACAAGCACTGAGACGACGCACCGTAAACGCGTTGCCTCCGAAAAACTCTTTCGAGGCAGGGATCGAGCATGGAAACTACCGAGGCCGCGGCGAACGAGATCCGCGAGCAGATCCTCCGCGACCCGGGTCTGATCCTCGAGGACCACGCGCTGATGCGCGCGCTTCTCGCCGCCGACCGCAGCACCAGCGGCCGCAACGTCGTCGACCTGCGCGGAGTGCTGGTCGAGCGGCTCGAGGATCGGCTCGACCGGCTCGAGGATACCCACCGCGAGGTGCTGGCGGCGGCCTACGACAACGTCGCCGGCATGAACCAGGTACACCGGGCCTGCCTCGCCCTGCTCGAGCCGGCCGGCTTTGCCGGCTTCCTCGAGGTCCTGACCCGCGAGGTCCCGCCGACCCTCGGGGTCGAGGTGATCCGGCTGGGGCTCGAGGCGCCCGAGGTGCCGATGGGCGAGGGCATCGGCCCCGAAGGCATCTTCCGCGACGCCGTCGTGGCGCTGCCGGCGCAGGGTGCCGATGCCTACGTGACCCAGGGCAAGGGGGTCGGTGCCCGGCGGGTGACGCTGCGCCGGCTGCGCAGCGCCTCGCCCACCGTCTACGGCGCGGCGGCCGGTGCGGTCCGGTCCGAGGCGGTGCTGAGGCTTGACCTCAAGCAGGGCCGGCTCGGCGGCCTGCTTGCCTTCGGCGCCATCGACCCCGACCGCTTCCACCAGGACCAGGGCACCGACCTGCTCGACTTCTTCGCCGGCGTCGTCGAGCGCAGCCTCGGGCGCTGGCTGGAATGACCGGCGCGGCGCCGTCCGAGGGGGCGGCGGCGCTGATGCGGGACTGGCTGGCGCAGCTCGGCGCCGTCCGTGGGATGAGCCCGCGAACCCTCGAGGCCTACGCCGCTGACGTTGCCGGCTACCTCGGCTTCCTCGCTGGTCACTGGGGCGGGCCGGCCGGCGCCGCCGCCCTCGGGCGGGTCTCGACCTCCGACCTCCGGGCCTGGATGGCTGAGGAGCGCGGCCGCGGCCTATCGGCGCGCTCGCTCGCCCGGGCACTCTCGGCGGTCAAGAGCTTCCACGCCTGGCTCGCCGACGCCCACGCCCTGCCGGCGCCGGCGGTCACCGCGACCCGCGGCCCGCGGGTCAAGCCGCGCCTGCCCCGCCCGGTCGCCCCCGATGCCGCACGCGCGCTCCTCGCCACCGTCGAGCTGCAGACCCTCGAGCCCTGGGCCGGCGCCCGCGACGCCGCCGTCGTCACGCTCCTCTACGGCTGCGGCCTGCGCATCTCCGAGGCGCTCTCCCTGCGCCAGTCCGACGCCCCCCTCGGCGAGATGCTGCGCATTCGCGGCAAGGGTGGCCGCGAGCGCCTCGTCCCGGTGCTGCCGGTGGCCGCCCGCGCCGTCGAGGCCTACCGCGCGCTCCTGCCTTTCGCGCCCGCCCCCGGCGACGCGCTCTTCCTCGGTGCCCGCGGCGGCCCGCTCAACCCGCGCCAAGTGCAGCGCGTGATGGCCGCCTCCCGGATGCAGCTCGGGCTGCCGGCGACGGCGACACCGCACGCCTTGCGCCACTCCTTCGCCACCCACCTGCTCGAGGCCGGCGGCGATCTCAGGACCATCCAGGAGCTCCTCGGCCACGCGACGCTCGCGACGACCCAGGTCTATACCGGCGTCGACCAGGTCCGCCTGATGGAGGTCTACGCCGCCGCCCACCCCAAGGCGCGCGGATAGCCTCGGGCCTCGGCGATTGCGGCCGCGTGACCGCCGGGAACTTGGGGGTTGGCCTCGGCGAGGCCGGCGCGATATGGTGGGCGCCGCACTGGAGACGCGTGGAATGCCTGCCCCGACGCCCGACCGGCCCCGCCTTCCGCTCGACCCCCTCCTCGCCCGCAAGGCCCTCGGCGAGGTGCGCAACGCCATGCGCGCCGGCTTCGGCCTCGTGCGCGATACCGTCGACCGCGCGCCCCTGCCGACCCCGGTGGCCGCCGTCGCCGGCACCGTCCTCCGCCGCGTCGACGACCTCGCCCATCAGGCCGACGCCGCCGCCTCGACGGTCGTGCACGGCTTCCTCACCGCCGCCGGCATCGCGCTGAACGACCCCGAGGAACGCGATGCCGCCGCGCTCGCCGCCGGCCTGCGCCGCGCCGTGACCGCGCTCGACGCGCCGGGCTTGCGCGTCGGCGAGACCGCGGTCCGCGGGGCGCTGCGCAGCGCGCGCCGCGACGCCGCCGGCGAGTCCGACGTGGTTCGGGCCGCCGCACTGACCCGGCACCTGCTCGAGGCCGAGGCACTGCGCGCGCCCTCGGCGGAACTCGCCGCCCGCGCGCCCGTCGCCGTCTTCGCAGCCGTCCTCGCCCACCTGCAGGCTTCCGGCGACCCGGCCGAGGTCACCGCCAGCGCCGCCCTCGCCGACGCCCTCGCCGACGAGATCCGCGCCGTTGCCGACGATCGCGCCGCGCTCGCGCGCCTCTTCGCCGAGTTCCGCGACCATGTCTGACCTGACGCCGCTGCGGCTTCCGGCCACGGTCGAGCCGGTCCGGATCGCGGTCCGCCGCCTGCGCTGGCTGCGCCGGGCCCTTGCCGACCAGCTGGCGGCGGTCACCGCCGAGACCGGCATCGCCTATCGCGTCGACGACCGCAAGCTCGCCGCGGCCTTCGTGTCCTGGCTCCGCCGCGTCGAGGCGCAGAACCCGCACGACCCGGCGCAGCGCCGCGCCTTCTTCACCTTCGCCGCCGGGCTGATGCTGGAAGAGCTGGTCCGGACGATGCCGGTGAAGGCCGGCCCGCTGCCGCCCGCCGCCGACCGCGAGCGTCCGGAATACTTCTGGCCCGAGGGCTTCGCCTGCACCGTCTTCTGCGTCAACGTGCTCTCCGCGGTGCTCGCGCAGGAGTTCGACGCCGCCACCGACGTCGTCCCGTCCTTCTTCGACATCCGCAGCTGGTGGTCGTTCCGCGAGAACGCCGCCGAGCAGCTCTCGACGGTCGTCGGCTTCTTCGACCTCTTCGTCGGCGAGGAGCCGGACTGGGAGATGCCGACCGTCTTCCGCGACAAGCTGCGCCGGCAGCTTTCGGCCGCCGTCCACTGACGCCGGCGCGGCCGCTTCAGGAACGCGACGCGATCAGCTCGACCCGAGCCGGCTCGGGCGCCTGGGCCCGTTCGATGTCGGCCTGCGCCCGCGCCAGGTCGGCGGCGGTCGTTATCTTGTAGTTGGCCTCCGACCCGAGCACGATCCGCACCTCGAGCTTCGCCGCCCGTGCCACCGCCACGTCGTCGGCCGCATCCCCGTCATGGGCGTGGTGGGCGGCGAGGATCGCGTCGAAGCGGAAGCCCTGCGGCGTCTGCGCGCGCCACAGCCCGTCGCGCGGCACCGGCCGCTCGGCCCGGTTGTCCTCGCTGGTCCAGAGCGCATCGACCACCGGCAGGGCGGCGAAGGCCCCGGGCGCATGGTCGAGCGCGTCCATGACCGCCTCGATCACCGCGAAAGGAACGAAAGGCCGGGCCGCATCGTGGATAAGCACCCGCTCGGGCCCCCGCGGCGCCAGCGCCTCGAGCCCCTTCATCACCGATGCCGCCCGCGTGGCGCCGCCGCTCGCCGGCGGCAGCAGTCGCCGATCCCAGACCCCGCGTACGGCCTCGGCATAGAGCGGGTGGTCGTCGGGATGGATCACCACCTGCAGCGCGCCGATCCGGGGCGTCGCGAGAAACGCCTCGATCGACTGCCGCAGCGCGCAGCTTGGCCCGAGCCGCGCGTACTGCTTGGGGATATCGCCCCCGAGCCGGTGGCCGCGCCCGGCCGCAACGATGACACCCGCAATCAACATCCGACCGTGGTACCCGGACTCGGGGGTGCAGTCAAAGCCGCCGGTCGGCCGCATCCGGGTTTCCGCCGCTTGACCGCGCGGCGGGAACGGTCATGGTTGGCCGGCCGCGCGATCCGGAGCCCGCCCTTGCCCACCGCCAGCTTCCCCGACCTCGACGGCGCCAGCGTCTTCGTCACCGGCGGCGGCTCGGGTATCGGCGCCGCCCTCACCGAGGGCTTCGTCGCCCAGGGCGCCCGCGTCGCCTTCGTGCAGCGCACCGACGCATCGGACTTCGCCGACGACCTCGGCCGCCGCTACGAGCGAAAGCCATTGTTCCTGCCGTGCGACGTTACCGACATCCCGGCGCTGCAGGCCGCGATGGCCGAGGCCGCCGCCGCGCACGGAGCGATCACCGTGCTCGTCAACAATGCCGCCAACGACCAGCGGCACCCGGTCGAGGGCTACTCCGTCGAGGAATGGGATGCCGCCCAGGCGGTCAACCTGCGCCCGCACTTCTTCACCGCCCAGGCGGCGATCCCCGGCATGAAGGCGGCCGGCGGGGGCGCGATCGTCAACTATTCCTCGATTGCCTACCTGCTCGGCGCCGACGGCTTCCTGTCCTACGTCGCCGCCAAGGCGGCGATCACCGGGCTGACCTTCGGGCTCGCGCGCACGCTCGGGCCCGACAATATCCGGGTCAACGCAATCCTGCCCGGTGCCGTCCTGACCGAGCGCCAGCTGCGCCTCTGGGTCACGCCGGAAAGCGCCAGCGCGTTCGTCGAGCGACAGTGCCTGAAGCGGAACCTCGCGCCCGAAGACCTGGTCGGGCCGACGCTCTTCCTCGCCTCGAACGCTTCCCGGATGATCACCGGCCAGACGCTGATCGTCGATGGCGGCGTGGTGCACGGCGCATGACCGCCGCCTGGATCGCCGTCGACTGGGGCAGCTCGAACCTGCGCGCCTGGGCGATCGGCCCCGACGGCGAGGTCACGGCCGAGGCCGCCTCCGACGCCGGCGCCATCACGCTTGCCCCCGACGCCTTCGAGCCGGCGCTCCTTGACGTCGTGGGCGGCTGGCTCGGCGACGGGCGCACCGACGTCATCATCTGCGGCATGGCCGGCGCCCGCGGCGGCTGGACCGAGGCCGCCTACGCCGCCGTCCCCTGTCCGCCGACGCCGGCGGCCTTCGCCCGGCCCCCGGTCGCCGACCCGCGCCTCGCGGTCCGCATCCTGCCGGGCCTTCGCCAGGACGAGCCGGCCGACGTGATGCGCGGCGAGGAGACCCAGCTCGCCGGCCTCCTTCGCGACGAGCCCCGCTTCGACGGCGTCGCCTGCCTGCCCGGCACGCATTCGAAATGGGCGCATGTCGGCGGCGGCGAAGTGATCAGCTTCGCCAGCTACATGACCGGCGAGGTCTTCGCGCTCCTTGCCGGCTCCTCGGTCTTGCGCAAGACGCTGGCACCCGACGGCTGGAACGCCGACGCCTTCCTCGAAGCGGTCGAGGACGGGCTCGCCCGCCCCGACCGCGTGCCGGCCCGGCTCTTCCCGCTGCGCGCCGCGGCGCTGCTGCACGGGCTCGACCCGGTCGTCGCCCGCTCGCGCCTCTCGGGCCTGCTGATCGGGGCCGAGCTCGCGTCGGCCCGCCCCTACTGGCTCGGCCGCGACGTGGTGCTGGTCGGCGCCGACCGGCTCGTCGCCGCCTACCGCGATGCGCTGGCCCTCGCCGGCCTCGCCGCCCGCTCCGCCGATGCCGCCCGGCTGACGCTTGCCGGGCTCGCCGCCGTCCACGACCGGCTCCAGGCCGAAAGGACAGGCCCATGACCCGCCCGCTCATCGCCATCCTGCGCGGCGTGACGCCCGACCGCGCGGTCGAGACCGCCGCCACCATCGTCGACGCCGGCATCGGCTGGATCGAGGTGCCGCTGAACTCGCCCGAGCCGCTCCAGAGCATCGCTGCCATGCAGGCGGCGCTCGGCGATCGTGCCCGCATCGGCGCCGGGACGGTGCTGACCCCCGAGGAGGTCGGCGCCGTCGCCGCCACGGGCGCCACCTTCGTCGTCTCGCCCAACGCCGACCCGCGTGTGATTTCGCGAACGAAGGAGCTCGGCCTCGATTCCTTCCCCGGCATCTTCACGCCGACCGAGGCCTTTGCCGCGCTGGCCGCCGGCGCCGACGCGCTGAAGATCTTCCCTGCCTCGATGATGGGCACCGCCGGCCTCGGCGCCGTCCGCGCCGTGCTGCCGGCGGGCACCCGCGTCTATGCCGTCGGCGGCGTCGGCCCCAAGGACTTCGCCGCCTGGTGCGCCGCCGGTGCCGACGGCTTCGGTCTCGGCTCGTCGCTTTTCCAGCCGAGCTGGCCCGTCGCCCGCGTAGCCGAGCAGGCCCGAGCCAGCGTCGCCGCCTGGGATGCGGTCCGCGGGGCGGTCGGCGCCTGACCCGCACCGGTGCGGGCGCGGCCCTCGGACACCTGCGGACAATGGTAAACGCCGCACTAACGGCTCTACCGATTATCCCTTGTTTACAATGACTTGCCGTTTTGTCCGCGCGCGGCAGCACTCCCTCAGACGGCGCGGCGGCAGGCGTCCCAGTCGTCGCGGCCGAACTTCTCGAGCATGATGTCGATCAGCGCGCGTACCTTCATCGGCACCGGCTCGGCCGGCGGCGGCCGCACCACGTACATCCCGGCCGGCGGGATCGCGTAGTCGTCGAGCAGGCTGACGATCTCCCCCTTCTCGATGGCCGGCCCGGCGAGGAACGCCGGCATCACCGCGATGCCGAGCCCCGCGACCACGCCCGCGAGCTCGGCCGCCCCGCTGTCGGCGCTGAACCGACCCCGTGGGCGCACCGTCGTCTGCCTGCCGTCCTTCTCGAAGTGCCAGGGAGTATCGCCGTGGGGGATCGTCGCGTAGGAGGCGAGCTCATCCGGCGTCGCCGGCGTCCCGGCACGCGCCAGGTACGCCGGGCTCGCCACCGCTATCGCGTGCATCGAGGCGATCCGCCGCGCGATCAGGCTCGAGTCGGCGAGGTTGCCCAGGCGCACCGCCGCGTCGAACCCCTCGCCGACCAGGTCGACCCGCCGGTCGCTGTAGGCGGTGGCGATCTCGAGCCCGGGGTTGCGCACCGCGAGCTCCGCCAGCACCGGCGCCAGGTGGCTCGACCCGAACGACAGCGGCGCCGCCAGCCGCAGCCGGCCGGTCACCTCCCCCTGCCGGCTCAGCGCGTCCCGCGCCGACTGCATGTCCGCGACCATCCGCTCGGCAAACGGCCGGAAGTCCTGCCCCGCCTCGGTCAGCGACATCCCCCGCGTCGTCCGCGCCAGCAGCGGAACCCCGAGCTCCGCCTCGAGCCGCGCCAGCCGCCGGCTGATCATCGACTTCGACATCCCGAGCCGCGCGCCGGCCTGCGTCAGACTGCCGGTCTGCGCCACCTCGCCAAAGGCGCGGATATCGTCGATCTCGGGCATCTGGGCGTTCCTGCATGTGCAACAGACTTCGGCGGATCATATGGCTACCGTCGCGATCCGGGCAACTTCATATTGCCAGTGTCAAACGAGATACCCTGAAGGAGCGCAAGCCATGTCCACCATCCTCGTCCTCGACAGCGCCGCGACCGGCGAAGCCTCGGTCTCGAAGGCGCTCGTCCGCGAGGCCGTCGCCGCCCTGACCGACGGCACCGACACCCGCGTCGTCTACCGCGACCTCGGCAACGATCCGCTGCCGCATCTGACCGGCGCGACGCTCGCGGGCGTCCGCGGCGAGCCCGCCACCGAGACCGAGCGCGAGACTCGGGCGCTCTCCGACGCGCTGATCGCCGAGCTGAAGGCGGCCGACACCATCGTGATCGGGGCGCCGATGTACAACTTCTCGATTGCGACCACGCTGCGGAGCTGGTTCGACCACGTGCTCCGCGCCGGCGAGACCTTCAGCTACTCCGAGAAGGGGCCGCAGGGTCTGCTCGGCGGCAAGCGGGTGCTGGTCGTCGAGAGCCGCGGCGGCCTCTACAGCCAGGGTCCGGCGCAGGCGATCGACTTCCAGGAGCCCTACCTGCGGCACCTCCTCGGCTTCATGGGCCTGACCGACGTCAGCTTCGTCCACGCCGAGAAGATCGGCTACGGCCCCGAGGCCCGCGCCGCCGCCATCGCCGCCGCGACCGCCGAGCTGCGCGCGCTCGCCGGCCAGGAAATCGCCCGCGCGGCCTGAGCCGCACGCCGCTCCCGTGGCCGCGCGCCCCGGCCGCGGGGGCTCAATGCGCCATCAACACGGGCACCTGCGCCGAGCGGATGATGTCGGTGGTCGTGCCGCCGAACCAGCGCTCGCGCAGGCGCGAGTGGCCATAGCCGCCGAGCACCATCAGCTCGGCGCCGACGTCGGTTGCGGTGCGGCGCAAGAGCTCGCCGGTGTCCTTTCCCTCGCGCGGCAGCCGGTGGATCGTCGCCGAGATGCCGTGCCGGCCGAGGTAGGTGGCGAGATCGACCCCTGGCTCTGGGCCGTGGCCGTCGAAGGACGGGACGGGATCGACCAGCACCGCGTGCACCGCGTCGGCCTTCTGCATAAGCCCGATCGCGTCGCGGACGGCCTTGGCCGCCTGCACGCTGGCGTTCCAGCCGAGCATCACCACCTTCGCCTCGGGGAAGCCCGTCGCCCCCTTCGGGAGCAAGAGCACCGGCCGCCCCGATTCGAAGAGCGCCCCGTCCATCACCCAGTTCTGCATCGATTCGAAATGGGGCAGCTGCGGCGTGACCAGCGTCAGATCGGCGTAGCGCGCAAAGCGCGCGGCCAGCGGCGGGACCGATCCGCGGTCGATGTACTGGGCGTCGACCGAGACCGAGATCCCGGACCCGGCCAGCCTGGCCTCGATCTCGGCGGCCCGCGCCTGCGCCGCGTCCTGCCCATCGCGAATCTCGGAGGCCCAGATGTCGTTCGAAACGACACCGTAGGGCGAGGCCGGCGGCGGCGGCGCGATCCCGAGGGTGAGCAGCGCCAGATGCGCGCCGAGCCTGCCGCAGATCTCGACCGCACGGTCGACCTCCGCCTGGTCCTGGGTGTTGCCGACCGTCAGGAAAACCGTCTTGAAGCCCATCGGACGCCTCCTTCTCGCAAGCGACGGCGTGTCATACAGAGCGGATCTGGCTGCCGTCATCCCCCGTGCTATTGTGGCACGGTCGGAGTCGCCGCGGAACCGGGAGGATCACATGGCATTCGAACTGTTCCGGGCACAGATCGCCGGGCTTATGGACGAGATCGCCAAGAACCCGTCCGATGCCCACGAGCTGCAGGAGAGCCTGCGCGAGAAGCTCGCCGAGATGCAGGCGCTGGGCCTGCCGCTGCCCGAGGATCTGGTCGGGCTCGAGGCGTACCTCGAGGACGACCTGGACCAAAAAGCCCGCCGCCGCCGCGCCGCGGAGGGCGAGACAGAGGAGGAGGTTTGAGACGCCTCCGCAGAACGATATCAAGGCTAGCTAAGCGGCCAGCGATGAATACACGGTTAATCGCTGCTTAAATATACTCGTAATTTCAGATGGTTGTCATTTGAGCGCAGCTTGCATTCGGCTTGAGCCGCTACCTCGGCCTTGCTCGAACCGCAGAGCAGCGATTCAGTCCGAAATCCTCACGCTTCCGCAATTGCTGGGGTGTCGCGCGCCGGCCGGGCGAGTACCCGGCCGGCGCGGGTGTCAGCGTTCCTCGGCGAGGAAGTTCCAGATCGCGGCGCCGAGCGCACCGCCGATCAGCGGCGCTACCCAGAACAGCCAGAGCTGGCCCATGGCGCCGTTCTGGGCGAAGAAGGCGACCGCGGTCGAGCGCGCCGGGTTGACCGAGGTGTTGGTCACGGGGATCGACACCAGGTGGATCAGGGTCAGCGCGAGGCCGATCGCCAGGGGGGCGAAGCCGGCCGGGGCGTTCTTGTGGGTGGTGCCGAGGATGACCATCAGGAAGCCTGCCGTCAGGATGACCTCGATCAGCAGGCAGGAGAACAGCCCGTAGCCGCCCGGCGAGTTGGCGCCGTAGCCGTTTGAGGCGAAGCCGCCGGGAACCCAGCCCGCCTTGCCGGAGGCGATCAGGTAAAGCAGAACGGCGGCGACGATGCCCCCGACCACCTGCGCGATCCAGTAGGGGATCACGTCGCTCCACGGGACGCGGCCACCGACGGCGAGCCCGAGCGTCACGGCCGGGTTGAAATGGGCGCCGGAGATGTGGCCGACGGCGTAGGCCATGGTCAGCACGGTCAGCCCGAAGGCCAGCGCCACGCCGACGAAGCCGATGCCGAGGTTGCCGAGGGCCGGGTCGCTGGCAGGAAAGGCGGCGGCGAGCACGGCGCTGCCGCAGCCGCCGAAGACGAGCCAGAAAGTGCCGAAGGCCTCGGCACTCAGTTTCTTGATCACGATGTCCCCCGCGAAGATAGTGGCCAATGCGCGGCGACAATAACCGCCGCCGCGCGCCCGTCCACCGGTTTCTCGCGCCGCTCCTGGTCAGCCCTTCTCGCCGACGGCCTGCTCGGCTGCCTTGATCGCCGCCTGCCGCGCCGCGATCATCTCGCCGAGCGGCGGCCCCTGGAAGCGGCGCCTCTCGAAGGCGAACCAGACGACCGCGGTCAGGATGAAGAAGCCGACGGTGATGTAGAGCGCCCACTGGTTCGGCGGCTGGATGCCGATGACGAAGATCAGGATCATCGACAGGATCGAGAGGATGGCGAAGAGGGTGAAGACGCCTCGGCCCATGTCCCAGGGGCCCATCTTGTCCCACTTCGGCGTGCCCCAGGCGAGGAGCCCGAGGGTGATCGGGAAGGTAAAGGAGATGAAGAGGAAGATCACCGTGCACGACACGACGATGGTGTAGGCCGAGGTGCCGGCGACCGAGACGAGCGACGAGCCCCAGACGAAGAGCACCGAGAGCGCGAAGGCGGTCCAGATCGCCGCTACCGGCGTGCGGTAGGTCGGGCTGACCTTGGCGAGCGCCTTCGAGCCGGGCAGGCCGCCGTCGCGGGCGAAGGCGAAGATCATCCGCGACGCCGAGGTGACCGTCGCGAGCCCGCAGAGGAGCTGGGCGACGAGGACGACGAGGTATACCAGCCACTTGACTGCCGGGTTCACCTGCTGGTCGAAGGCCCAGAAGAAGACATTCCAGCCCTCGGCCGCCGCCTGGTCCATGTCGGGGATCATGAGGACGAAGGCGGCGAGGAAGAGGTAGCCGAAAAGCGCCGACCAGATCACCGACATCACCATCGCCCGCGGCACCGAGTGCGCGGCTTTCAGTGTCTCCTCCGAGGTGTGCGCGGAGGCGTCGTAGCCGGTGATGGTGTAGATCGGCAGGAGAAGGCCAAGGGCGAAGACCCAGCCGTTCGAGACCGCCGGCCAGACGTTGCCGCCGGCTTCGCCCGAGTAGTTCTTGAACGTGAAGAGGCGCGAGACGTCCCAGGTGTCAGCCGCGAGCAGGCAGACGATCGCGATCAGGATTGAGCCGCCGAAGATCAGCCAGCCCGAGAAGTCGGTGAGCTTCGCCGTCAGCCGGATCCCCATGTGGTTGATGAGCGCCTGCCCGCCGGTAATGACGATCAGGAAGATCGTCTGGGTGGTGATCGTGTTCTCGATCCCCATCGCCGCGCCGAAGGTGCCGACGAAGAAGGTCCAGGTGCCGACGTTGATCGCGCCGAGTACGGTGATGAGCCCGAGCAGGTTCAGCCAGGCGGTAACCCAGCCGGTGCCGCGGTTCCCGAGGATCGAGCCCCAGTGGTAGAGGCCGCCGGCCGTCGGGTAGGCCGAGCTGATCTGCGACATGGCAACGGCGAAGACGAGGCTGACGAAGCAGCCGACCAGCCAGCCGATGCCGATCCCTATGCCGCCCGAGCCCGAGGTGGCCTGTGCGAGCGAGTTGATGCCGCCCGACAGGATGCAGATGATCGAGAAGGAGATGGCGAAGTTGGAGAAGCGGCTGAGGTTGCGCTGCAGTTCCTGCGCGTAGCCCATGCCGTGCAGGACCTTCATGTCCTCGTGACGGTCGTGTTCGCTGTATGACATCGGTCTGCGCCCGGGTTCTCCGGGACCCCCCTGTTCTGGATGACCCACCGGAGCATGCGCCTGCATTTGTGTCAACTCGGTCATCCAAAAATGATTAAGAGTCAGGCAGTTGACGCGTGCTGCGGGCAAACGCTGCATCTTTTCGTTATACGATCATCGAGTCAGCTGGCAGCGCGCACCCGCAGTTCGTTCAGCCCGCGGAAGTGGTAGCGGTCGGCGAACGCCGGCGGTGCGGCGAAAGCGAGGCCGGGCATCCGCTCGAAGAGGATCGGAAGCGCGATTTCCAGTTCGGCGCGTGCCAGCGGCGCCCCCACGCAGAAGTGGATGCCGGCACCGAACGACAGATGCGGCACCGGGGCGCGCGCTGGGTCGAAGCGGTGGGGCGCCTCGAATCGGGCCGGGTCGCGGTTGGCCGCCGCCAGCAGGCAACCGATGGTGTCGCCGCGCCGGAAGCGATAGCCGAAGGCCTCGCCGTCTTCGAGTGCGTATCGGGTGAAGAGATGGAGCGGCGGGTCGAAGCGCAGGATCTCCTCGATGGTGGCCGCGGTGACGGTGGGGGTGGCGAAGAGCGCGCTCGGGTCGAGCCCCGCGGCGAGGATGGCCGCGACGCCGTTGCCGATGGCGTGCACGGTCGCCTCGTGGCCGGCATTGAGAAGCAGCACGCAGGTAGCGATCAGCTCGGCGGTGTCGAGGCGGTCTCCCTCGGCCTCGGCGGCGATGAGCGCGGTGATCAGATCGTCGCCGGGCCGGTGGCGCCGCTGGTCGACGAGGCCGCGCAGGTAGTCGGTAAATTCGCGGGCGGCGGCGTTGGCCGCGTCCTCGACGGCACGGTCGCGGCGTGCCTGGTAGATGGCGACCATCGCGTGCGACCAGGCGAGGAAGCGACCGGCCATCGCCTCTGGCGCCCCGAGCAGCCGGGCGATGACGATGACCGGCAGGGGCTCGGCGAAGCCCGAGATCAGATCGCAGCCGTGAGGGTCGAGCGCATTGGCCAGAGTGCGGGCGAGTGCGGCGATCTCGGGTCCGAGAAGGGCGACGCGACGCGAGGTGAAGGCGCGCAGTACGAGCCCGCGCAGGCGGGTGTGAGCGGGCGGTTCGCGGTCGAGCATCGACCGGTCGTCGATCGCGTAGAAGTCCGCCAGGTGCGCCGGCCGCGCGGGCCGGAGGTCCTGCGGCAGCTCGCGCCCGAACCGGCGGTCGCGCAACAGCGCCGAGACCTCCGCATAGCCGGCGGCGCAGGGGAAGCCGTAGTCCCGCCAGAGGAAGAGCGGCCCGACCGCCCGGGCCTCGTCGTAAAAGGGGTATGGATCGCGGACGAAGGCAGGATCACGCGGCGAGCGGGTCAGCGTGGGCATCATGGCGGGATCGCAGCGGGCATCCGCGTGATGGTGGCCGCGCTCGCCGGCGGAGGCAAGCGGCTCAGGAGGGTGTGGCCGACCATTCGCCGAGCAGCGCCGCGGGTTCGGCGACCGGCGTCCCGGTGGCGTAGCCCTGGGCGTGGGTGAAGCCAGCACGGCGGACGAGTGCCAGGTGCTCGGGGCGCTCGACGCCCTCGGCGGTGACGGCGACGCCCTGGGCGCGGGCGAGCGCGATGATGGCGCGGATCAGTTCGGCGGTCGCCGGGTTGGCGATGTCCTGCACGAAGGCCTTGTCGAGCTTGATGCGGTGGTGGGGAAGGCGTGCGAGGTAGGCGAGCGCGCTGTAGCCGGTGCCGAAATCGTCCAGCGCGATGCGGATCCCGCGGGCGATCAGCGCGCGCAGCTGTGCGGTCGTCTCGGGATTGTCGCGCATCAGCACGGTCTCGGTGATCTCGAGTTCGAGCCGCTCGGGCGGAAAGCAGGTATCGGCAAGCGCAGCGTCGACCTCGGCGAGGAAGCCCGGCTGGTGGAACTGCAGCGGCGAGATGTTGACCGCGAGCGACAGTGTCGCGGGCCATGCTCGGGCGCTGGCGAGCGCCGTGCGCAGCGCCCAGCGGCCGAGCTTGAGGATCTGGCCTGTCGCCTCCGCGAGCGGGATGAAGGCGGCCGGCGGCAGCTCGCCGCGTAGGGGATGGTCCCAGCGCAAGAGCGCCTCGGCGCCGCTTACCCGCCCGTCGCGCAAGTCGACATAGGGCTGGTAGACGAGATGCAGCTGGCTGTCGTCCACTGCGCTGGCGAGGTCGAGCTCAAGCCGGCTCTTCTCGTAGGCGAGCGCCTCCTCCACCGGCTCGTGGAGCGCGAAGCGGGCACGGCCTTCAATCTTGGCGCGGCGCAGCGCGGTTTCGGCGCGCATCATCAGGAGCGACGCCGGCTCGTTGTCACCGGGTGCCGCCAGCGCGATCCCGATACTCGCCTGCACCACCACCGTGCCGCCGTCGAGGCCGAGCGGCTGGCCGACCGCCTGCATCAGCCGCCGAGCAAGGACGCGAAATCCGGCGGGGTCGCGTGTGGCGACGACGAGGAATCGGTCGCCCTCGATCCGCACGAGGCGGTCGCCGGGATCGAGGGCCTGCTCGAGCCGGATGCCGGTGACCGCGAGGAGCGCGTCTCCAGCAGCGACGCCCATCGCCTCGTTGACCGCGCGGAAGCGGTCGATGTCGATGATCATCAGCCCGAATGGGGCGGGAGGGCGACGCGCGCGCAGCGCCGAATCGACGAAGCGCTGAGCGGCGGCGCGCGGACGGACCGCCGCTTTGAGGACGGAGCGGCTCAGGGCCGGTGGCATCGCCGGCGCCGCCGCCGGTTGCGGCGCGCGCGGGAAAGCCGGACGCGCGAGCAGCGCCGCATCGGCGAGGCGGATCGCCAGCGCCGGGCTCATCCGGCGCGCTCGCCGGTCCGCAACCAGCACCAGGCCGGCGAGGCGCCCGTCCGCACCGGTCACCGGGGCGAGCGCGGCGAAGCCGGCCACGAGCGAGAGGGCATCCGGGGCGATCCGGCTCGGCTTTCCGGAGCGGGCGGCCGCCGGCACCGCCCAGGCTTGGCCGGCGGCGGCAGCCCCGCGGCAGGCGGCGAGTGACGGTGTCGAGGCGATGAGCCGGCAGCGCTCGCCGTCAACCACCAGCAGCCCCGCGGCGGCGAAGCCCTGCTCTGCCGCCAGCATGCGGAAGAGGGCTGCGGCCAGGCGTTCGTCGGGATGGGGAGGATGCAAGAGCGGCTTAGCTCCGGACATCAATGCGCGCCATGGGCGCCGGATACAACTTATAGTAGCACTTCCAAGTGACCTTGCCCAGAGAGATCAACGCAAGGTTGAGGCAATTCCAGCGGGGACGGCGGCCGGCCCACAGACGCCCCGCAGGTCGTACTCATCAGATTCCCGGACTTCGACCGAGACGATCTGGCCGGGACTCAGCCCCTCGAAGCCTTCATCGATGTAGATTCTGCCATCAATCTCCGGGGCATCGCCTCGGGTGCGGCCTACCGCCCGCGTCGGGTCCACCTCGTCGACGATCGCCTCAACCCGGCTCCCGACCCGCGCGGCAAGCTTTGCGGCGCTGATCGCCTGCGCTCTTTCCATGAAGCGGTTCCAGCGTTCCTCCTTGACCGCCTCGGGCACATGATCGGGCAGCAGGTTGGAGCGCGCGCCAGTGACGTTTTCGTAGCGGAAGCAGCCGACGCGATCGAGTTGCGCCACGTCGAGCCAGTCGAGAAGGTGCTCGAACTCCGTTTCGGTCTCGCCGGGAAAGCCGACGATGAAGGTCGAGCGCAGCACCAGCTCGGGGCAGTCCTCTCGCCAGCGTGCGATCTCCTCGAGCGTCCGGGTGCTCGCCGCCGGACGCGCCATCCGGCGCAGCACGTCGGGGTGCGAATGCTGGAACGGAATGTCGAGGTACGGCAGGATCCGGCCCTCAGCCATCAGCGGGATCAGCTCGCGCACGTGCGGGTACGGGTAGACGTAGTGCAGCCGCACCCAGGACCCGAGCGAGCCGAGTTCGCGCGCGAGGTCAGTGATGTGGCTTCGGACAGGTTTGCCGCGCCAGTCGTGGGCGTCGTGCCTGCGATCAGTTCCGTAGGCGGAGGTATCCTGGCTGATGACGAGGAGTTCGCGTACTCCAGCGGCGACCAGCCGCTCCGCTTCCCGCAGGACGGCGTGGGCCGGGCGCGAAACGAGCTTCCCGCGCATATCTGGGATCACGCAGAAACGGCACTTGTGGTTACAGCCTTCGGAGATCTTGAGGTAGCTGTAATGGCGCGGCGTGAGCTGCACCGAGCTCGCCGGGAGCAGGTCGACGTAGGGGTTGGGCGAAGGCGGGACGGCGGCGTGGACGGCGTCGACAACCGCCTCGTATTGCTGCGGCCCGGTGACCGCGAGAACCGTCGGATGGGCACCGCGAATGTAGTGCTCGTCGGCCCCGAGGCAGCCGGTCACGATGACGCGCCCGTTTTCGCACAGCGCCTCGCCGATCGCCTCGAGGCTCTCCGCCTTCGCGGAGTCGAGGAAACCGCAGGTGTTCACGATAACCGCGTCCGCACCCGCATAGTCGGGCGAAATCGCGTAGCCTTCGGCGCGGAGCCGGGTCAGGATCCGCTCGCTGTCGACCAGCGCCTTCGGGCAGCCGAGGCTCACCATGCCGACCCGCGGCTGGCCGGGCCGTACGAATGAGTCGAGCCTAGGCGCCGGGGCGCGGTCCGGGCGCAGGTCGGGCGGGTTGGCGCTCATCGCGGCTGCCCATAGCCGCCTGCGGACGGCGTGGCAAGCGCGGGCGCGCCGCGGCTACCTCGGGTTTTCGGCCTCCAGGTAGGCTATGACCGCCGCGCGGTCCTCCTCGGACTTGAGGCCGACGAAAGCCATCTTGTTGCCCTTCACCACCGACTTGGGATCGGCGAGGTAGGCCGACAGCGTCTCCTCATCCCAGACCAGCCCGTTCTCGCCGGCCGCAACCATCGCGTCGGAATAGGAGAAGCCCGCTGCAGTGCCGGCGGTGCGGCCAATGACGCCGGAAAGCGTCGGTCCGACTCGGTTCTTGGCGTCGGGGCCGACCTGGTGGCAGGCGGCACAACGCTTGAACACCTTCGCGCCGGCAGCGGCTGGATCGGATTCCTGCGCCACGGCCGCCGTCGCCGCGAGGCCGATTACGAGGGCAAGAAGTGGAAAGGTCGTCATGCTCGCCGCTCGCCGTGCTTACTCATCCGTGCCCGTAGCCGGACAGTCGGTAGCATAGAAGATTAACCGCCGCCGACAACCGGGCAAAGGGAATGGCTCCGCCAGATGCAGGCGCGAAGTTCCGTTGGACGGCGAGTGCGGCCGGCGGTCGTATAGTGCTGAGTGATTCATAGATGATGATGGTCGAGATCGAGATTACCGCGTTCGCGGGCAGGACGTGCGAAGACGTCCGGTGTAGAGGGGAGTTTCGATACGGGTCCCGTCGCCGCGCTCAACCCACAAGGGGGTCGTCCACGCGATGCGGGCACAAGACCCTGGGGCAGATGTAGCACGCCGGCCCGACTTCCTCCACGGGCACGCCGGGGTCGGGAGCGTATACGGTCAGGCGGGAACCGACCTCGCTGACCGCCAGCATGTCAGTGAGATAGTGCCGCGGCCGGCCGAACCCTGTGGGACCGCTGATGTGGGCGCGGGCCATGAACACGAAGCGCTCGCCGTTCGGGAAAATGGCCCGCTGGCGGATCACCGTCTCGGGCGACTGCTGCGCGCGGAACAGCACCCAAAGCGGGCAGGCCGCGGCGTAACGCGGCGTTGTCAGCCCGGTCAGACCGCGCCGCTCGATCAGCACTCCGGCTGCGTTGGCGCGAAAGTGCCCGAAGCGCGGCACGCCCTCGCCCGGAAGCGCCACCAGCCGACGGCAGACGCTCGTCACGTCGATGCCAAAGGCGTCGGCCAGCGCCTCCATGTCATAGCGCAACTCGGCGGCGCGGCTTTCGAACGCCGGCATCGGAGCCTGCACGGCGTCGGCGGCGTAGTCGAGCAGCGCTTCGCGCGCGCGACTGCGCGCCGACGCGGTCCCGAGGCCGCGCTCGCCTGCGACGATTCCGTCCACGAGGGTCCCCAGCCTGTCAGTCGCCAGGGAAAGAGCGGCCTGCCGCGGCAAGGGCCCCGCGATCCCGCCGGCGACCTCGTCCGCGGCCGCATCGAGCTCGGCAAACCTGCCCGCTCGCGCCTCGAACAGGGCCTCTACCTCGTCGAGCGGGGTAAGCGCGCGACCCGCCACCTGCGCCCGGTCGAAGTAGGCCGCCAGGGCCTCGGCCACATCGGTCAGCGCCCGGCTCTCCTCGCCGATCATCGACGTGAACTCGTCGCGCCGCTCCTCCGGCAAGTCGGGATAGTCGGAAAGGATCTCCGCCGCGGAGCGGATTGCCGCGATCCGCGTCAGCATCCTGTGCACCGCCTCCCCGAGGAACGGGTCGTGGGTCAGCCGATCCGCCAGCGCCTGCGCCTGGAGCGTCGCCGCCCGCTCCGATCGCGCCAACGCCGCGAGCGAGCGCGCCCACCCGGGATGACGCCCGATCAGTTCGCCGGCACTTTCCGCGTCTACGCCCAGCGCCGCAACCGCCGGCTGGTGCGCAATCTCGTTCAGCGATTCGAGGAGTCTGCGTTCCGCTGCGCCGTCGAGGTCGTCGAGCCCGAGCTCGAGTGCAGCCGCGGTCCGGCGCAACAGCTGTCCGGCAATCCCGCGCTTGTTGCGCTCGATCAGATTCAGATAGGAGGCCGAGATCCCGATCCGCCGCGCCAGCTCCGCCTGCGTCACGCCTAGTGCGCGGCGGCGTTCCCGGATCCGCATCCCCAGTATCGTCCTCGGCACTATCGCTCCCCCTACGGCCGCTTTGTCAATGATTGACAAATCGTCCAGCTGCGCTGTCTTGAACTTGACTGATTTGTCACGTAATAGCAATGGTTTGTTGCGAAATTGACGGCCGGGTGGCAAAGAGGCCCGATCAACGCTGGCGGACCGCCGGCAAAATGCTCGGGGGAAACCGGTCGATGCTGGAGGATATCAGCCTGCATGAGGTGCTGTCGGAGTCAGAGTACCAAAGCATGTACGCCGCCTCGCTTGCGGACCCGGAATCCTTCTGGGGCGAGCATGGGGAGCGGCTCGACTGGATCACGCCCTACACACGGGCGAAGAACACGTCGTTTGCCTGGCCCGACGTGTCGATCCGCTGGTTCGAGGACGGCACGCTGAACGTCGCCGCCAACTGCATCGACCGGCACCTCGCCACCCGCGGCGAGCAGACCGCGATCATCTGGGAGAGCGACGACCCGGCGCTCTCGCGCCACATCAGCTACCGCGCGTTGCACGCCGAGGTGTCGAGGTTCGCCAACGTGCTGCGCTCGCTCGGGGTGACGAAGGGTGACCGGGTGGTGATCTACCTGCCGATGATCCCCGAGGCGGCCTACGCAATGCTCGCCTGCGCGCGGATCGGCGCGATCCACTCGGTCGTCTTCGCCGGCTTCTCGCCGGACGCGCTCGCCAACCGCATCAACGACTGCGACGCGCGGGTGGTGGTGACCGCCGATGAAGCGCCGCGCGGCGGCCGGCTGACTCCTCTGAAGACCAACGTGAACAAAGCGCTGCTACACGTGCCGCATGACGTGAAGTGCCTCGTCGTCCGCCGCACCGGCAACGAGGTCGCTTGGGAAGCAGGCCGGGACATCTGGCTGGACGAGGCGATGGCGGAGGTCGATGCCGATTGCGAACCCGTGGCGGTCGGGGCCGAGGATCCGCTTTTCATCCTCTACACCTCCGGCTCCACCGGAAAGCCCAAGGGTGTCGTGCACACTTCCGGCGGCTACCTCGTCTACGCCGCCATGACCCACCAGTACGTCTTCGACTACCACGACGGCGACATCTACTGGTGCACCGCCGACGTAGGCTGGGTGACCGGCCACAGCTACATCGTCTACGGCCCCCTCGCCAACGGCGCCACCACGCTGATGTTCGAAGGCGTCCCGACCTGGCCGGACGCCGGCCGCTTCTGGGCGGTCTGCGAGAAGCACGGCGTCAACATCTTCTACACCGCGCCCACCGCCATCCGCGCGCTGATGGGCCAGGGCAAGGAATGGGTCAAGAAGCACGACCTCTCCAAGCTCCGTATCCTCGGCAGCGTCGGCGAGCCGATAAATCCCGAGGCCTGGAACTGGTACGACGAGGTCGTCGGCAAGGGCAGATGCCCCATCGTCGACACCTGGTGGCAGACCGAGACCGGCGGGATCCTGATCACCCCCCTCCCCGGCGCCATCCCGACCAAGCCGGGCTCGGCGACACTGCCCTTCTTCGGGGTGCAACCAGTCGTGCTCGACCCGCAGTCGGGGGCCGAGATTACCGGCAGGGCGGCCGACGGCGTCCTCGCGATCAAGGACAGCTGGCCAGGACAGATGCGCACCGTATGGCAGGACCACCAGCGCTTCGTCGACACCTACTTCAGCCAGTACAAGGGCACCTACTTCACCGGCGACGGCTGCCGCCGCGATGCCGACGGCTACTACTGGATCACCGGCCGCGTCGACGACGTGATCAACGTCTCCGGCCACCGGATCGGCACGGCGGAGATCGAGTCGGCGCTCGTCGCGCACGAGAAAGTGGCGGAGGCCGCGGTGGTGGGCTACCCGCATCCGATCAAGGGCCAGGGCATCTATGCCTACGTCACGCTGATGCATGGCGACGAGCCCTCCGACGCGCTCCGGAAGGAGCTCGTCGGGTGGGTTCGACAAGAAATCGGACCGATCGCCAGCCCTGACATCATCCAGTGGGCGCCGGGGCTCCCCAAGACACGCTCGGGCAAGATCATGCGTCGTGTGTTGCGCAAGATCGCCGAGAACGAGCCCGACGGGCTCGGGGACACCTCGACGCTCGCCGAACCGGCGGTGGTCGCGGAGCTCGTCGCCAATCGGATGAACCGCGGCTGACCGCGCCCCATCGCAAGGTGCGCGGATAGGCGGAGCGGGTCTTCCTTCGGGGCGCGCTCTGGTATTCAGTAAACAACCGGACCCGGAACAAGAAAGGGCATCAGATGGAAACACCCTTGGCAGAGCGCATAGTGGCCGACCCCAACTACCAGAGGCTCAAAGCGGAGCGCTCGCGGTTCGGTTGGACGCTGACGATCGCGATGCTGATCGTCTACTACGGCTTCATCCTCCTGATCGCCTTCGACAAGGGCGTCCTCGCCGCGCGCATCGGTTCTGGTACGATGACCTGGGGTATCCCGATCGGTTTCGGCGTCATCGTCTTCACAATTTTAGTTACCGGGATCTACGTCCGCCGCGCCAACGGCGAGTTCGACGAGCTTTCCGAGAAGATCCGGCAGAAGGCGCTGAAGTGATGACCCGCACACACGTCCTCCGGGCGGCCGCAGCGCTGGCACTCGCCGCCGCTCCCGGCAGCGCCTTCGCCGCCGACGTCATCCAGGGCGTCGAAAAACAGGCGACGAACTGGACCGCGATCGTGATGTTCGCGGCCTTCGTCGCGATGACGCTCTTCATCACCAAGTGGGCCGCGTCGAAAACCAAGTCGGCGGCCGACTTCTACACCGCCGGCGGCGGCATCACCGGCTTCCAGAACGGCCTCGCCATCGCCGGCGACTACATGTCGGCAGCGTCCTTCCTCGGCATCTCCGCCGCGGTGATGACCGGCGGCTTCGACGGCCTGATCTACTCGATCGGTTTCCTGGTCGGCTGGCCTATCCTGACCTTCCTGATGGCGGAGCGGCTGCGCAACCTCGGCAAGTTCACCTTCGCCGACGTCGCCGCTTTCCGCTTCGCCCAGACGCCGGTCCGCATCTTCGCGGCCTCGGGCACGCTCGTCGTCGTCGCCTTCTACCTGATCGCGCAGATGGTTGGCGCGGGCTCCCTGATCGAGCTCCTCTTCGGCCTCGACTATTGGATCGCCGTCGTCCTCGTCGGCATCCTGATGATGGTCTACGTGCTCTTCGGCGGCATGACCGCCACCACCTGGGTGCAAATCATCAAGGCCTGTCTGCTCCTTGCCGGCGCGAGCTTCATGGGCTTCATGGTGCTGTGGCACTACGGCTTCAGCCCCGAGGCGATGTTCGCCGACGCGGTGAAGGTAAAGACCGACCTTGCAACCGCCGCCGGCAAGACCCCGGAGGAGGCCGCCGTCGCCGGCCAGTCGATCATGGGCCCGGGCAGCTTCATCAAGGACCCGATCTCGGCGATCAGCTTCGGCATGGCGCTGATGTTCGGCACCGCCGGCTTGCCGCACATCCTGATGCGCTTCTTCACCGTGCCTAGTGCCAAGGAAGCTCGGAAGTCGGTGATGTGGGCGACCACCTGGATCGGCTATTTCTACCTGCTGACCTTCATCATTGGCTTCGGCGCCATCACCTTCGTTCTGACCAACCCGGATTTCCTTGCACCGGACGGCAAGCTCGTCGGCGGCAACAATATGGCGGCCGTGCACCTCGCCCACGCGGTCGGCGGCAACGTCTTCCTCGGCTTCATCTCGGCGGTCGCCTTCGCGACGATCCTCGCGGTGGTGGCGGGCCTGACGCTGTCCGGCGCCTCGGCGGTCAGCCACGACATCTATGCGACGGTGGTCAAGAAGGGGAAGGCCGACAGCGCCTCGGAGCTGCGGGTGTCGCGGATCACCACGATCTGCCTTGGCATCGTCGCGGTGGTGCTCGGCATCGCCTTCCAGAAGCAGAACATCGCCTTCATGGTGTCGCTGGCCTTCGCGGTCGCCGCGTCCGCCAACTTCCCGGTACTGTTCCTGTCGATTCTCTGGAAGGACTGCACCACCAAGGGTGCCGTCGTCGGCGGCTTCCTTGGGCTCATCTCCTCGGTGTTGCTGACGGTGCTCTCGCCGTCGGTCTGGGAGGCAACGCTCGGCCATCCTGTGGGCTCAGCGCCCTTTCCCTACACCTCGCCCGCGATCTTCTCGATGCCGCTTGCCTTCCTCGCGATCTGGATCGTGTCGAAGATGGACAACAGCGCGCGGGCAAAGATCGACCGGGCCGGGTTCCTCGCCCAGCAAGTTCGCTCGGAGACCGGGATCGGCGCCGCCGAGGCCTCGGCCCACTGAAACGGGAGGGCGGATCATGTACGAGACGGATCCGCCCGCCGAAATCCAGGATGGCTCGCCCCGGATGGGGCGGGCCATCTCCGCCAGCCGCGAGCGGCGGGAGTTCATCGCCCTGATGACCTCGCAGGTACGCGAGGCACCGCTGCGCAAGCCCTACTTCGTTGACGGCGCGACTGACCTCGTCACGCTCTGCCGCCAGCTCTCGGAGCGCGGGCGCACCGGAGCGCTGGTGCGCGACGGCGATCGGCTCGGAATCTTCACCACCACCGACCTGCGCGACGCGCTCCTGCGCGGCATCCCCCCCGAGCGGATCCCTGTACGCGACGTGGCGGTTTTCGAACCACTCTCGGTGCAGGCGGACGACGAGCTTGTCGAGGCGCTGGTACTTATGCTGCGGCACGGCTTCCACCGGGTGATTGTCCGCGAAGGCGAAGCGATCGTGGGCGTGCTGACCCAGCTCGACCTCATGGCCTTTGTCGCCAACCACTCGCAGCTTATCGCGCTCGAGGCCGAGCGGGCGGCGACCGTCGCGGAGCTCGGCGCCGCGGCGGCGCAGGTCGAGGACCTGATCCGGGTCCTCACCGAGGACGGAATCCGGGTCGAGGTCATCGCAGCTCTCGTAGGCGGGCTGAATCGCCGCATCTTCCAGCGGCTGTGGACGCTGGTGGCACCGGACGCGCTCCGCGCCAACAGCTGCCTTCTCGTGATGGGCAGCGAGGGCCGCGGCGAGCAGATCATCCGCACCGACCAAGACAACGGCCTGATCCTGCGGGACGGCTTCGCCTGTCCCGACCTCGAGAACATCACAGCCGCGTTCACCGCCGCGCTGATAGACTTCGGCTATCCTCCCTGCCCTGGCGGCATCATGGTCAGCCGCCCGCTCTGGCGCCAGCCGCTCGAGGACTTCCGACGCTCGCTGCGCAATTGGACGCAAGGGAGCGACCCCGAGGGCCCGATGAACCTCGCTATTTTCCTCGACGCCGCGGTCGTCTCCGGCGACTCCGGGCTCCTCGCCGACGCGCGCGCCTACCTCCGGCGGCTGCTGGCCGGCAGCGATGCCTTCTACGCCCGCTTTGCCGCCGCCATCGAGCAGTTCGGGGGCGAGGGTGGCTGGTGGCGTCGCCTGCCCGGCATGCGCGGACGCGAGGCGGCCGAGATCGATTTGAAGAAATTGGGGATCTTCCCCCTCGTGCACGGCGTCCGCAGCCTGGCGCTGCAATACCGGCTCGAGGCGGTCGGCACGACCGAGCGCATCGGCGCGCTCGCCGCCGCCGGCTGGATCGATGCGGGCACCGGCCGCGACCTCGTCGACGCGCTGCGCTGTATGATGGGCCTGAAGCTCGCGAGCAACCTCCGCCAGATCACCGCCGGCCGTGCCCCCGACAACAGCATCCGCCTGTCGGAGCTCGGCACCCTAGACCGCCAGGTACTGAAGGACTCGCTCGCGATCGTGCGAAGCTTCAAGCAGTGGCTCGCCATGCACTACCGCCTGGACGCGCTGTGACCCGACGGCCGCGAACCCAGGTGCTGGTCGCACTCTGTGCCGCCGGCTTCGCACTTCTCAACTTCCCGCTCCTCAGCCTCTGGGACAAGGACGCCACCATCTTCGGCCTCCCGCTCCTGCCAACGGCGATCTTTGCGATCTGGGCCGCCCTGATCGCCGCCCTCGCGCTCGCAAGCGAACGCCCGCGCGGGCCGCGGAGCGACGGGCGATGATCTCCCCGGCGCTGGTGCTGGGCGCGTCGTTCGGCTACCTGCTGCTGCTCTTCGCCATCGCCGCCTTTGGCGACCGCCGCGCTGCGCAAGGACGCTCGGTGATCGACAACGCCGGCATCTATGCGCTCTCCTGGGGAGTCTTCTGCACCGCCTGGACCTACTTCGGCAGCGTGGGAAGGGCGGCGAGCTCCGGTGTTTGGTTCCTGCCGATCTATCTCGGCCCGACCCTCGCCATGCTCGTCGGCTGGATCGCGCTGCGCAAGATGGTGCGCATCGCCAAGACCTACCGCATCACCTCTATCGCCGACTTCATCGCCAGCCGCTACGGCAAGAGCCCGTTGCTCGCCGCCCTCGTTACGCTGATCACCGTCGTCGGCATCGTCCCCTACATCGCGCTGCAGCTGAAGGCCGTCTCCGCCGGCTACCAGCTGCTGACGGCGGACCCTGCAGCCGGCGCCGTCGCCTGGTGGCGCGACGGGACGCTCTACGTCGCGATGGTGCTCGCCGCCTTCGCGATCGTCTTCGGCACGCGCCACCTCGACCTCGCCGAGCGCCACGAGGGGATGGTCGCCGCAATCGCCTTCGAGTCGGCGGTCAAGCTCGTCGCCTTCCTCGCCGTCGGGGTGTTCGTCACCTGGGGGCTCTACGGCGGAATGGGCGACATCTGGACCCGGGCGCAGGCGCTGCCGAAACTCTCCACCCTGCTTCGTCTCGACGGAGCGGGGCCTTTCGACTACGCGCAGTGGTTCGCGCAGATCCTCCTCGCGGCGTTCGCGGTGCTGCTCCTGCCGCGCCAGTTCCAGGTCATGGTGGTCGAGTGCGTCGACGAGCGGCACATCCGCCGCGCCGCATGGCTATTCCCCGCCTACCTGCTGGTGATCAACATCTTCGTGCTCCCGATCGCCCTCGGCGGCCTCCTCCTTAACGGCGGCGTAGCCGCCGAGGCCGAGACCTTCGTGCTCTCGCTGCCGCTCACGGAGGGGGCACCGGCGATCGCGCTTCTGGCCTACATCGGTGGGCTGTCGGCCGTCACCGGAATGCTGATCGTCGAGACCGTCGCGGTCTCGACGATGGTCTGCAACGACCTCGTTATGCCGTCGCTGCTCCGGCTCGACCGGTTCGGTTCGCGGGCCGGCGGCGACCTGACGCGGCTCCTGCTTAACATCCGACGGGCGGCGATCGTTCTCGTGCTGCTGCTCGGCTATCTCTACTTCCGCGTCGCGGGCGGAGCCTACGCGCTGGTCTCGATCGGCCTCATCAGCTTCGCCGCCGTTGCGCAGTTTGCCCCTGCGCTCTTCGGTGGCATGTACTGGCGCGAGGGCACCTGGACCGGCGCCGTCGGCGGCCTACTGGGCGGCTTCGCGGTCTGGGCCTACACGCTCATGCTTCCCTCGGTAGCGAAGTCCGGCTGGATCTCCATAGGGTTCGTCGATAACGGGCCGTTCGGGTTCGAACTACTCGCCCCAGAGCGCCTCTTCGGCCTGAGCGGGCTCGATTCGCTCACCCACTCGATGTTCTGGAGCCTGCTGGTCAACGTCGGGCTCTATGTCGGCCTGTCCCTCGTCGGAAGCCCCTCCGCCCGCGAGGCTTCCCAGGCGCTCCTCTTTGTCGACGTCTTCCGCCGCGGGGGCGCCGAGCCGGTCTTCTGGCGCGGCCGCGCCCGGCTCGACGACCTGCGCGCGCTCGCCGGCCGATTTCTCGGCCCCGCTCGCGCCGGCGGCCTCTTTGACGAGCACGCGCGCGAGATCGGGGTGGCCGTACCGAACCTCGTCGCCGACGCTCGCCTGGTCGACCGGGTCGAGCGTCAGATCGCCGGCGCGGTTGGCACCGCCTCGGCCCGGGTGCTGGTCGAATCCGTCGCGCAGGAGGAGCCCCTCTCCGTGGACGACGTCCTCGAGATCCTCGACGAGGCGTCGCAGCTGCGCGGCTACGCCCGGGCGCTCGAGGAGACCTCCGCCGAACTTCGCGCCGCCAACGAGCAGCTGCAGAGCCTCGATCACCTGAAGGACGACTTCATGTCCTCCGTCACCCACGAGCTCCGGACGCCCCTCACCTCGATCCGCGCCCTTTCCGAGCTGATGCTCGACACCGCCGACATGGAGCGCGAGCAGCGCGAGGACTTCCTCCGCATCATTGTGTCGGAGAGCGAGCGGCTCACGCGGCTAGTCAACCAGGTGCTCGACCTCGCCAAGATCGAGGCTGGCGCCGCCGAATGGCATTCCACCGAGGTCGACATGCGCGCGCTCGTCGCCGATGCCGTCCACGCCACCGCCGAGCTCTTCCGCGAGCGCGGAGCGGCGATGGTTGTCGACCTGCCCGACTCCGTGCCCACCCTGCGCGCCGACCCCGACCGGCTGACCCAGGTCATGCTCAACCTTCTCTCGAACGCCGCCAAGTTCGTGCCCGGCGAGGGCGGCCGGGTCGAGGTGTCCTTGCGGCAGGACGGCGACTCGCTGGAGGTTTCCGTGGCCGACAACGGCCCCGGCGTACCCGCGTCCGAGGCGGCCACGGTGTTCGAGAAGTTCCGCCAGGGCGGTGACGCGACGAACCGCCCCCCGGGCACCGGGCTCGGGCTTCCGATCAGCCGCCAGATCGTGGATCATCTGGGAGGATCCATGTGGCTGGCGCCGGAACCGCGGTCGGGGGCGCGTTTCGTCTTCCGCCTGCCGTTGCGGCCGGGGGGGAACAAGAATGGGCACGAAGGTGCTGATAGCTGACGACGAGCCGAACATCGTGGTTTCGCTCAGCTTCATGATGAAGCGCGAGGGGTACGACGTGCTGGTGGCGCGGGACGGTCCGCAGGCGCTCGCGATGATCCTTGAGGAGCGGCCGGATCTGGTGCTGCTTGACGCGATGATGCAGGGCATGACCGGCTTCGACGTCTGCGAGGCGGTCCGCGCCGACGCAAGCGTCCGCCACACGCGGATCCTGATGCTGACCGCCAAGGGACGCGAGACCGACAAGGCACGCGGCTTCGGTGCCGGTGCGGACGCCTACATGACCAAGCCCTTCTCCACCCGCGAGCTGGTGGCGAAGGTGCGGGAAATGATCGCGTGAAGCTCGACCGGCGCCGGGTGCTCGCCCTCATGGCACCGGGCGCCGCGCTGGCAGCCTGGCTCGGGCTGACGGGCATCCTCGTCGGCGCTACACTCGACCCGGAGCAGCGCGCGACGCTCTCGCCGCTCGTCGCGAGCCACGGCGCGATCGTCTTCGGCCTCTGGCTCGCGGCCGCCGCGCTCGGCGCCTGGGCCGCCGCCCGCCTCCACGACCGCCACGTCCGCGAACCGGCCCGCCTCGCGGACGCCGCGCGGCTCCTCGCCGGCGACCCTGCCGCGCCGGCGCTGGCACCAACGCGAGGCGCCGCCCTTGGCACGATCGCGAGCGCCGTGAACGCAATCGCCGATCAACGCCGGACCCTGCGAACCGACATGGCGCGCCTGGTCGAGGAGGCGAGCAGCAAGGTGGCGCTGGAGCGCGACCAGCTCGGCGCGCTGATGGCCGAGCTGCAGCAAAGCGTCGTCGTCTGCAACCTCGAGGGCCGAGTCCTGCTCTACAACAGCCGCGCCAGGACGCTCTTCCGTCGTCTGTCGCAGGCGCCCGACACCGCCGGCGGCGCCGAGCTGATCGGGCTTGGCCGCTCGATCCATGCGGTGATCGACCGCCCGCTCATCGCCCATGCGCGTGAGACGATCGAGCGCCGGATCGCTCGCGGAGAGGCTTCCGCCGCGGCGCAGTTCGTGACGACGACCCCGGCCGGCCATCTGCTGCAGGTCGGCCTCGCTCCGGTGCGTCCGGCCGACCACGCAGCCCTGAGCGGTTTCCTGCTGCTCATCGACGACATCACCGACGACTATGCCGCCGAATCCCGCCGCGATCGTCGGCTGGTCGGCCTAACCGAGGCGAGCCGTGCCTCGCTGGCCAACATGCGGGCCGCGCTCGACATGCTCGACTACCCCGACCTCGAGCCGGCGGAGCGAGAGAGCTTTCAGTCGGTTGTCCGCGACGAGGTCGACGCGCTCAGCGCCCGCCTCGCAGACCTCGCGGCCGACGCCTCGGAAGACCGGCGGACCCGCTGGCCCCTGCAGGAGATGCTCGGGGCGGACCTCTTGACCGCGGCGGCGCGGCGCATCGCCACCGAGGCAGGCCACCCCGTCGCCCGCACCGCCGTCGACGGCGCCCTCTGGCTCCGCGTTGACAGCTTCGCGCTGATCCAGGCCCTCGCCTTCCTTGCCCGCCGACTCGACCGCAACGACCTCGAACTGCGGCTCGCGCCCGCAGAGGGTTGGGCGCACCTAGACCTCGCCTGGCCCGCCGACACCACCCCTCCCGATGCGGCGGGCTGGCAGGGCGCGACGATCGAGCTCGCCGACGGTTCCTCGCCGCTCTCTCCTCGCGATGTCGCCGAACGCCATGGCGGCACGATCTGGCTCGGGCACGACCGGACCCGTGGCCGCTCCTTCTTCCGCTTCCTGCTGCCGCTGGCGGCGGAAAGCCCGCCCGAGGCCCCGACTGCCGAGCGACCCGAATACTACGACTTCGACCTCTTTGCCGCCGGCGACGCCGCCCGCGTCCTTGGCGATCGCCCGCTCGACGCACTCGCCTACACCGTCTTCGACACCGAGACGACCGGCCTCGACCCCGCCGGCGGCGACGAGATCATTCAGCTCGGCGCCGTCCGCATCGTCAACGGCCGCCTGCTCAGCGCCGAGCGCTTCGACCAGCTGGTCGACCCCGGCCGCAGCATCCCCGAGGCCTCGATCCCGTTTCACGGCATCCGGCCGGAGATGGTGCGTGGCCAGCCCCGGATCACCGAGGTGCTGCCCGCCTTCCACGTGTTCGCTGCCGACACGGTGCTCGTCGGCCACAACGTCGCCTTCGATATGCGCTTCTTGCAGCTCAAGGAGGCCGCGGCCGGCGTGCATTTCGACCATCCCGTCCTTGACACCCTTCTCTTGGCGAGCGTCGCGCAGCCCGGCGAGGATTCCTACGCGCTCGAGGCGATCGCCGCCCGCCTCGGAGTCAGCGTCACAGGCCGCCATTCCGCAGCCGGCGACGCCCTCACCACTGCCCGGGTCTTTCTCAAGCTGCTGCCGATGTTGCAGCAGTGCGGCATTAGCAGCCTCGGACAGGCGCTCGATTCCGCGAAGACGTCCTACTACGCCCGGATTCGATACTAGTGTCCCGAATCTGAAGTTTGGCGCGTTCGTCTGGGGCGAAGGCGTCGAGGGGCGGCGGCAATGGCGTGCTCGAGGGCATCGAGAGTTCGGGCGGCCGCCTTGCGGAGCAGTGCCTTGAGCTTGGCGAACGCCTGCTCGATCGGGTTGAAGCCCGGGGAATAGGGCGGAAGGTAGGGCAGCCGTGCTCCGACGGCCTCGATCATCGCGCGGACGCCGCCGACCTTGTGCGCCGGCAGGTTGTCCATGACGACGATGTCGCCGGGGCCGAGGCTCGGAGCGAGCATGTGGCGGACCCAGGCGCGAAAGGCCTCGCCGCTCATCGCGCCGTCGATGACCATCGGGGCCGTCATGCCCTCGAGGCGCAGCGCGGCGACGAGCGTGGTGGTCATCCAGTGGCCGTGCGGGATCGCGGCCCGGCAGCGCGCACCTCGGGGAGCCCGCCCGCGCAGGCGCGCCATCTTGGTGCCGGCGCCGGTCTCGTCGATGAAGACGAGGCGGCTCGGATCGAGCTCGGCCTGCGCCTCGAACCAGGCCAGCCGTCGCGCCTTCACGTCCGGACGCTCCTGCTCGGCGGCATGCGCCGTCTTTTTTTCAGCGTGATGCGGCGGCGGTCGAAGAAGCGCCAGAGCGTGCTGACCGCGACCCGAAGCCCCCGCTCGCGCCACAGCGCCTCGCGCAGCCCCGCCAAGGTCACGTCCGGGGTCTCCGCAACGCGCGCCAGCAGGAAGTCCGCTTCGGCCTCGACGCGATCCGACCGGCGATCCCCGCCCTGCGCCCGCGGCGCCGTGCGCCCGCTCGCGCGCCACTCGGCCGCCCAGCGGATCGCGCTCGACACGCTCACCCCGAACCGCGCCGCCGCCTGCCGGCGGCTCGCGCCCGACCGAACCGCCTCGATCACCGGAACCCGCAGATCCTCGGAAAGGTATCGCGCCATGCATGCTGGCCTCCCTTCCCAGCACACATCCTGAATCAGAACCGAAGGCCTCTGGGAATCCCACACGATTCACGCGGCCCTAGCAGGCTGCTGAAGAAGTCTCTGGCGGCCTTGTCTTGGGGATGATTCACTGCGTTGTAGGCAGGTGCGAGGGCGGGCGATGCGTGGTCGCGAACATCGGTCGGGGAGCTTGTTTCAGTTACGTTCGTCTTGAAGAGCGCGTGCCGGCGGATCATCCGTTGCGGGCGATCCGGGCTCTTGCGGACGAGGTGCTGGCCGGACTGAACGGACGCTTCGAGACGCTGTATTCGCAGAAGGGTCGGCCCTCGATCCCGCCGGAGATGCTGCTGCGCGCGACGCTGTTGCAGGCCTTCTTCTCGGTCCGGTCCGAGCGGATGCTGATGGAGCAGATCGACTACAATCTGCTGTTCCGCTGGTTCGTGGGCCTGGAGATGGACCCTCTGGCACGCGACGGTGTTCACGCACAACCGCGACCGGCTTCTGGAGGCCGACGTGGCGCGCGCCTTCCTCTCGGGGCTGCTGGAGCTGCGACAGGTGAAGCGGCTCCTGTCGGGCGAGCACTTCTCGGTCGATGGCACGCTGATCGATGCCTGGGCCTCGATGAAGAGCTTCCGCCCCAGAAGCGGCTCGGGCGAGCCCCCGGGTCCGGGCCGCAACGGTGAGCGCGACTTCCGCAAGGAGAAGCGCTCGAACGAGACCCACGCCTCGACCACCGATCCCGATGCGGGGCTCTACCGCAAGGCGGCCGGTCGCGAGAGCAGGCTGTGCTTTATGGGCCATGCCCTGATGGAAAACCGCCATGGCCTCGTGGTGGACGCGACGCTGACCCACGCCACCGGCACCGCCGAGCGCGAGGCGACGCTGACCATGCTCGACCGGCGCAAGCGCCGGCAGCGGATTACCCTCGGCGCCGACAAGGCCTATGACGTCGAGGCCTTCGTCGGCGACCTGCGGGCGCGCCGGGTGACGCCGCACATCGCCATCAACGGCGCCGTCTCCAAGACCGGCAAACCGCGCAAGACCGTCATCGACGGCCGGACCACCCGCCACGCCGGCTACGCAATCAGCCAGCGTTGTCGCAAGCGCATCGAGGAGGTCTTCGGCTGCATCAAGACCCAGGCCGGGCTGGCCAAGGTCAAGGTCCGGTCACGCCCCAAGGTCGAGGCGGTATTCACCTTCGCGGCTGCCGCGTACAGCCTCGTGCGAATCTCGAAACTCCTGGCCGGGGCGGCAGCGTGAGTGGCCACCGGGCGATCACGCCGACGCCGAACCCGAGGGGCCCCGGCCTTCCCGACGCGCCCCCCCACCGCCAAAGCAGTAAGACCAGCCAAACCGGCAATTCGACATCGCTTCTTCAACGGCCTTCTAGGCTAGCGCACCGCGGCGCGGAGCCGGGACACGATCGTCCCGTCGGGATTGCCCTCTGCGGCATCGAAGCAGGGCGGCGGCTCTTTCGCTGGATGGACCGCTCGCGGGAACGGTCTAGGTCAAGGCCCGCGATGCGCGCACCGCGTCGTCACCTGTCGGGGAGGCGCCGTCCGGATCGGGCGCACCGAGGCCGGGCGACCGTACGACCGACGCGGAAGCGGTCCACGGCGAGCGAGGCGAGGCGTCCGCGGGGATCGCCTGCGGCCCGCGCTGTCAGCCGCCCAAGACCGTGACCTTCTCCATCCAGTCGGGCTCGGAGACCTCGCCGTTGGCGCCGTCGCCGCGCTTGATGGCGTCGACGACGTCCTGGCCAGCGATAACCTTGCCGACGACCGTGTACTGGCCATTCAGGTGGGGCGCCGGCGCGAACATGATGAAGAACTGGCTGTTGGCCGAATTGGGGTCGGCGGAGCGCGCCATTCCGACGGTGCCCTTCTCGAACGGCATGTCGGAGAACTCGGCCGGCAGGTTCGGCAGATCCGACCCGCCGGTGCCGGCCAACCCCTGGCCGTAGGTGGCCTTGGTGCCGTACTTCACGTCACCGGTCTGCGCCATGAAGCCGTCGATCACGCGGTGGAACGCGACGCCGTCATAGGCGCCAGACTTCGCCAGCGCCTCGATCTGCGCCACGTGCTTGGGCGCCACCTCGGGCATCAGCTGGATCTCGACCGTACCGGGGTGTGCCCCGGCGACCTCGATGACGAGCACCGGACCCTTGCCCTGCCCCCAAGCGGCGCCGGCGAGGCCGAGCGCACCCGCCAGCGCCAGGAACGCGCGCCGTCTCATGCGTCGGCCGCTACGCGCACGGCGACCATCCGGTCGGGCTGCGCCGGCGGCTCGCCGCGGACGATGGCGTCGACGTGCTCCATGCCCTTCGTCACACGCCCCCAGACCGTGTACTGGCCGTTCAGGAAGTGCCCGTCGTCGAACATGATGAAGAACTGCGAGTTGCCTGAGTTCGGGTTCTGCGAGCGCGCCATCCCGACGGCGCCGCGGTCGAAAGGCAGCCGCGAGAACTCCGCCGGGAGGTCCGGCTGGCTCGAACCGCCCGTGCCGGCACGGCGAAGGTTGAAGCCGTCCTCCATGTCGCCGTGCTCGACGTCGCCCGTCTGCGCCATGAAGCCGTCGATGACGCGGTGGAAGGCAACGTTGTCGTACTCGCCGGCCCGTGCCAGCGCCTTGATCCGCTCGACGTGCTTAGGCGCCACGTCCGCCAGCATCTCGATCACAACGTCGCCGTCCTTGAGCGTGATGACGAGCGTGTTCTCCGGATCCTTGAACTCCGCCATGGCTCCCTCCTCGGTTCCAACCGCGGCGGACCCTAGGACCGCTTCCCGCCGGCGGGAAGCCTCAAACCGGGACCTTGCCGAACTTTTCCGCGAGGGCGTCCGCTACCGGCGCCGGCACGAAGCCGCGGACGTCGCCGCCGAGCCGGGCAATTTCCTTGACCAGCCGCGACGCGATCGCCTGATAATGGGCATCGGCCATCAGGAAGACGGTCTCGATTTCGTCATTAAGCGCACGGTTCATCCCCACCATCTGGAACTCGTATTCGAAGTCCGAAACCGCCCTGAGCCCGCGCACGATGACGCCGGCGTTCACCTCGGCGGCGCACTGGATCAGGAGGTTGTCGAAGGGATGCACGATGATTTCTATGCCCGCGCCGCGACGCAGTACTGCGCACTCGGCCTCCACCATCGCGACCCGGTCCTCGAGCCGGAATAGTGGCCCCTTGTCGGCGTTGATGGCGATGCCGATCACCAGCCGGTCGACTAGCGTGCAGGCGCGACGGATGATGTCGACATGCCCGAATGTGATCGGGTCGAAGGTGCCCGGGTAGAGGCCGATCCGCATCCCAGCCCTCCGTCTGCGAGGCCGCACGCCGCGCCGGCGAGGCAACAATATTGCGCGAATGCGGTCAAGGCCGCTGTGTGATCGCCCTGACCCTCAGCGCGCGCATCGCCACGATCTGCCGGGCCGCGCCGAACGGTGAGACGGTGCGGAAGATGTCGCGCATCATGCCGACGTCCGCGCGGAGCCCGGCACGCACCCCGGCCTTGCTTCGCTTGAACGGGCTCCTCACTTTCGGCCAGGGAACGACCGCGATGCGGGCGCGCCGCTCGATACAGAGCCGGTTCAGCCAGACTTCGAAGGCGAAGGGCCGGAGGTCTACCAGGGCGCCGAGGTGCGGCCGGAGCAGGTCCATCGGCAGCACCCGCTCGCCGGAGATGTAGTCGAGGCCGATCAGCCGCCACAGCCATGGTGCGTTCCCGCGCAGGCTGATCGCGACCTCGGCGGTGCCGTCGAGCACCGGGCGGAGCAGCGCGGTCACATCGGACGGCCGCAGGCCGACGAGGTCGGCGTCGAGCAGCAGCACCGTTGGCGCACGCGCCAGCAGCAGCCCGGCGCGGAGCGCCCCGGTCTTGCCGCCGTTGCGGCCGAGCCGGACCAGCCGGAGCCGGTGGAGGTCGCGCGACATGTCCGCAACTGTGTCGGCGGTCGAGTCGGTCGAGCCGTCGTCGACGACGATGACCTCTGCGACCAGCGGGTGGCGGGCCACGGCCCCCAGCACCCGGCCAATCCGCGCCGCCTCGTTGAACGCCGGGATCACGCACGAGACGCGCGGGGCCGGCGCAGCGTTCACGTCCGCCTCGCCCGCCGCCGCACGAGCCAAAGCAGCCCCCCGACAAAGACCAAGGCCCCGACGAGAAGCGATGCGCGGAAGATCCAGGAGTCGATTGAGGTGTAGGCGGCACCGAGGGTGTAGCCGAGCACGAGGAAGAAAAGGCTCTTCGGCAGCGTCCCGATCGTGTTGTAGAGCATGAACCGGCCGAACGGCATCCGCGCGCTTCCCGCCGCGAAAAGCACGAAGAGGCCGGCGGCGTGGGTCAGCTTGCCGATGATCAGCGTCCGCCCGCCGCTGTGGTGGAAATGCTCCTCGAGCGCCGCCTGCCGCTGGCGGTCGAGGCCGAGGCGGCTGCGCCAGCGCTCGGGGATCGAACCGTGCCCCAGGCGGCCGATCCAATAGACGACACCGTCGCCGAAGAGGTCTGCGGCGACGACGATTGCGTAGATCAGCGCGAGGTTGAAATGGCCGAGGCGCGCCAGGTAGGCGGCCAGGACGGTAATGATCGGTCCCTCGATCGTTGCCAGCGGGAACAGCAGCAGCAGCCCGTGGGCCTGCAGCAGGTGGAGCGCGCCGTCGAGAGTTGGCATGGGCTCAGTCGGCACCGAGCCGGGTCGGCACCGCGCCGACCGCCATGCGGTTGCCGCGCCAGGCGAAGCCGCTTCCGGTCCAGGCCACCAGCCAGAGCAGCGGCAGCAGGAGGTCGCGCACCAACCACGCCACCGCCGCGCGCACGGAAACCGGCCATCCGGCCGCCCGGGCCAGCCAGGCCTCGGCCAGGTACCAGGCGACCGCTAGCGCCACGAGCACCCAGGGCGCCAGCGTACCGGCGGCGACGAGCGCCAGCCCGAGAAGCAGCGGCAGGAAGCTGCCGGTGAGGATCTCGGCGGCGAAATAGCCGGGGAAGCCCATCCGGCGGTACCGCGACCAGCGCAGCTGGCGCCGCCAGACCTCGGCGAACTCGCGGCTGCCGATCGGCTGCGCGAACGGTCGCTGCACCAGCCGCACCTTGAGGCCGGCGCCGCGCACTAGCTTGGTCGAGGCCAGATCCTCGGCCATCTCGGCGCCGAGCGCGGCCGGGCCCCCGGCCGCGTCGAGGATGTCGCGGCGCCAGAACAGCGTCTTACCCTGGGCGAAGCCGTTGCCGATCTCGTCGGCCGCGAGTTGCCAGCGCGCCTGGTAGCTGTCGAGGAAGGCGCACTCGAGCTCGCCCCAGAAGCCCGCCGGCCGCACCCCGGCCGGCGGCGAAGACACGAGCCCGGTTCCGGGGGTCCAGCGGGCGAGGAGGATCGCGAGGTAGTCGGGCGGCAGCAACAGGTTGCTGTCGGCCATGACAATCCAGTCGTGGCGCGCGACGGCCCAGCCCTTGGCAAGGTTGTTGAGCTTTGGGTTGGCGCTAATCGGGTCGTCTCCCACGAGGAGCCGCGCCGGGACGCTGGTATTGGCCGCCATCAGCCGCTCGACCAGCGGCACGACCGGGTCGGCGGCGTCGGCGACGCAGAAGACGACCTCGTAGGTGGGGTAATCGAGGGCGAAGCTCGAAGCCAGCGTCTCCTCGACGAAGTTCTCAATGCCGCAGACCGGCCGCAGGAGGCTCATCGGCGGCAGTCCGGTCGTTGCAGAGACCGGCCCGGGACGCGCAAAGCGGAAGAGCACAATGCCGACGCTCGCGGCCTGCAAAGCGAGCGCGCCGATCCCGATGAGTTCGGCCGCACGAACGGCGAACGTGTCGAGCATCTCAGATCGCTAGGCCGGGAACGTCCTCGGCCTCGGGCAGCGGATCTTCCGCGGCCACCGGACGGCGGCCGCGCCAGTCGAGCACCCGCAGATGGCCGTCCGCCTCCTCGACGATCGCCGTGCAGCTCTCTAGCCAGTCGCCGCAATTTGCGTAGACCACCCCGTGGTCCGCGTGCAGCGCAGCACGGTGGAAGTGGCCGCAGACGATTCCCTCGACCTCCTGCGACTGCGCGAGCGCGCTCAGCCGAACCTCGAAGCGGTCCCAACGCCGGATCAGCCGGTTGAACGTCGCGACACTCGCCGTGATGAGCTTGCCGTCTTCGAACCCGAGAGCGCGGCGTCCGCGGTTGAGGAGCGCGTTCAACCCGCGCACCGCGCCGTCAACATGGCTGCCGACCAGCGAAAGCCAGCGCGCTTTGTTGGCGAAGACATCGCAGCAGTCGCCGTGCACCACAAGGTAGCGCTTGCCGTCGGCGGCAACGTGGATGGTCTGCTCGACCACCTCGATCCGGTCGAAGTAGATGCCGTAGTGGCGGCGGAAGAAGCCGTCGTGGTTGCCTGGGACATACACGATACGCGCGCCGTCGCGTGAGCGCGCCATCAGCGTCCGGATCACCTCGTCATGCACCGTCGACCAGCGCGAGCGTATCGGCCGCCACCCGTCGAGGAAGTCCCCGACCAGATAGATCACGTCGGCGTCGTGGCGCTCGAGGAAGTCGAGCACCCGGTCGGCACGGCAGCCGTGGGCGCCCAGGTGAACGTCGGACAGGAAGAGACTGCGATAGCGGCGCTGCGCCGGCCACGCCTTGGCGGGCTGGTTCGCGCCGGAAATGTCGAGGGAGATGTGCTTCATGTCTCGAGCCGAAACGACCTCGTCGTTGGTCCGTAGGGCATCAGCAGCCGACCGTGTCATCGTCGCGAAACCAGGTCGCCGGGCAGCACATGTTCATCGCACGAACCCCCGTGCCTAAGCCGACGCAAGCCCCTTCATGCCGATGCCCGCCGGCATGTCAACCTCGTCGTACCGGGGGCGGCGTCGGGCCGCGGTCTTTGATGCCAGGAAGATACAGCGCTACCAGCTGTTGGCAATCATGTCAGTCAGCGCGGTATTTTCGGCCTGCACCTCGGTTATGCGCGCCTTGACGACGTCGCCGATGGAGATCACGCCGACCATGCGGTTTCCCTCGACCACCGGCATGTGACGAAAACGTCCGTCGGTCATCTTCTCCATCACCGACATGGCGGTGTCCTCGGGATGGCAGCCGATCACTTCGGCCGTCATCAGGTCCTGCACTTGCTGGTCGAGACAGCCAACCCCGCGTACGTGTAGTGCCCGGACGATATCGCGCTCCGATAGGATTCCGTCCACCATCGCGCCGTCACGGCTGACGATCACCGCGCCGATCCGCTTCTGCGCCAGCAACTCGACCGCGGCTCGCACCGTGTCGGTCGGCTTCATCGAAATGATGCTTCCGCTCGGCTTCCCATCGACGATGTTGCGGACGATCATTCCGGCATCCCCTCTCGCACAGGCTGCTGCTCGCGAAAGTGTCCCCTCGCCCGGCAAGCGTGTCAAGCCGCGGCATCGCGTCGCAGGCGCGCGCGGGTCAGGCGACGGGAAGCAAGCCGGCGGTCTCCCGGTCCTCGGCCAGCGCCGCCCGCATGCCCTCCACCACCACCTCGGCGATGTGGTTGATCCGGGCGACCCGCGCGTCGTCCTCGTGGCGGACGAGGTAGAAGGCGCGGGTCAGCCGCACGTCGTCGGCCAGCAGCACTGCCAGCTCCGGATAGGAGCGGGCCACAAACTCGGGAAGGATGCACATCCCGAAACCCTGCCGGCACCAGCGGAGCTGCAGCAGCAGGCTGTTTGAGGTCAGCGCGGGCTCCGTCTCACGCCCGAGGAGCGCGTGGTAGTCGAGCTCGCGGTCGAAGATCATGTCGGAAATGTAGCCGATCCCGCGCACGCCGTGCAGGTCGGCCATCGACCGCACCGGGCCGAGGCCGGCGACTAGGTCGCGGCGAGCATAGAGCCGCAGCCGGTAGTCGGCGATCTTGCGCACCGTCAATCGGCCGGCCGAGGGCGGCGAGACCGTGACCGCCACGTCCGCCTCTCGCTTCGAGAGCGAGAACATCCGCGGCAACGACACGACCTGCACCTGAAGCCCCGGGTTCTCCAGGGTCAGTGCGTCGCAGGCATCGGTCAGCAGGTAGTTCGACACTCCGTCCGGCGCACCGATGCGGACTGTCCCCGACAACCGCTCGGCCTGTCCACCCACCTCCGAGGTTAGTGCGCCGACCTGCGCCTCCATCGCCTCGGCATGCGCGAGCAACCCTTGCCCCGCCTCCGTCAACGCGTGACCGTGCGGCGACCGTTCGAACAGCCGGACCGCCAGCGCCGCCTCGAGTGCCTCGATGCGGCGGCCGGCCGTCGCATCGAGCCGCAGCTCGCGCCCGGCAAGCAGCTGCCTCCGGCGCGCCACATCGAGGAACACCCTCAGGTCGTCCCATTTCAACGGGCTTTTTCGCATGTGAGCGCTTCTAGCACAGCCGCGCGGCTCGCAAAATCGCAACGTGACGTGTTCCGTGCCGGCGGCCGGCGTCGGCCCCGGATGGCTCACACGGCTCCAATGACGCGCGACTTTCGCGCTGCATCGGCGCGGATTTGGCGGTAGGTTGCCGGACAAAGCAGGTCCGCGGGGAGGGAAACGCATGCCGGAGCTCAGCCATTTCATTGACGGAGGCCGCGTGCCAGGGACCTCCGGGCGCTTCGCCGATGTCTATAACCCTGCCACCGGCGAGGTGCGGGCGCGCGTGCCTCTGGCCTCTGCGGCCGAGCTCGCCGCCGCCGTCGACGGTGCGAAGGTCGCCCAGCCCGGCTGGGCCGCCACCAACCCGCAGCGGCGTGCCCGCGTGCTGATGCGATTCGTCGACTTCCTCAACCGCGACATGGACCGGCTCGCCGAGGCGCTCTCCCGCGAGCACGGCAAGACCCTCCCCGACGCCAAGGGCGATGTCACCCGCGGGCTCGAGGTCGCCGAGTTCTGCATCGGCGCCCCCCACCTCCTCAAGGGCGAGTACACCGACGGCGCCGGCCCCGGTATCGACATGTTCTCCATGCGGCAGCCGCTCGGCGTCGTCGCCGGGATCACCCCTTTCAACTTTCCCGCGATGATCCCGATGTGGAAGTTCTGCCCTGCGATCGCAGCCGGCAACGCCTTCATCCTCAAGCCCAGCGAGCGTGACCCGTCCGTCCCCCTCATGCTCGCCGAGCTGTTGCAAGAGGCGGGCCTCCCCGACGGCATCCTCCAGGTCGTCAACGGCGACAAGGAGGCGGTCGACGCCATCCTCGACCACCCCGACATCGCCGCGGTCGGCTTCGTCGGCTCGACCCCGATCGCCCGCTACATCTACGCCCGTGCCACCGAGCACGGGAAGCGCGCGCAATGCTTCGGCGGCGCCAAGAACCACATGATCGTCATGCCCGACGCCGACCTCGACCAGGCGGCCGACGCGCTGATCGGCGCCGGCTACGGCGCCGCCGGCGAGCGCTGCATGGCGATCTCCGTCGCCGTCCCCGTCGGCGAGGCCACCGCCGACGCCTTGATCGAGCGCCTCGTCCCCCGCGTCGAAGCGCTGAAGATCGGCCCCTACACCGCCGGCAACGACGTCGACTTCGGCCCCGTCGTCACCCGGGCGGCCCAGAAGCGCATCCTCGACCTCGTCGAATCGGGCGTCCGCGCGGGCGCCGAGCTGAAGGTCGACGGCCGCGGCTTCCGCATGCAGGGCTACGAGGACGGGTTCTTCGTCGGCGCCTGCCTCTTCGACCGCGTCACCCCGGAGATGGATATCTACAAGGAGGAGATCTTCGGCCCCGTCGTCTCCACCGTCCGCGCGACTTCCTACGACGAGGCCCTCGCCCTCACGATGCGGAACCCGTACGGCAACGGCACCGCGATCTTCACCCGCGACGGCGACACCGCGCGCGACTTCGCGAGCCGGATCAACGTCGGGATGGTCGGGGTCAACGTGCCGATCCCGGTGCCCCTCGCCTACCACACCTTCGGCGGCTGGAAGGCCTCGGCCTTCGGCGACCTCAACCAGCACGGGCCGGACGCCTTCCGATTCTACACCCGCACCAAGACAGTCACCGCCCGCTGGCCCTCGGGCATCAAGGAGGGCGCCGCCTTCTCGATCCCGACGATGGAGTAGCCGGTGCCGGCAACGCCGCTGCAACGCGCCAGACCGCCATCGCCACTAGAGTTGCGGCCATGAGCGACGTGCTTATTCGCCTCGAGGGTCGCGCCGGGCGCATAACGCTCGACCGGCCGAAGGCGCTCAATGCGCTGAGCTTTGCGATGGTGGGGACGATCGACGCGGCCCTTCGGGCGTGGGAGAACGACTCCGCCGTCGCGCTGGTGCTGATTGACGGAGTCGGCCCGCGGGCGTTCTGCGCCGGCGGCGACATCGCCGAGACCTACCACCTGGCGCGGCGCGGCGACTTCGCCGGGGCGAGGGCTTTCTGGGGCAACGAGTACCGGATGGACGCGCTGATCGCGCGCTACCCGAAGCCCTACATCGCGCTGATGCATGGATACACCATGGGCGGCGGGGTTGGCGTATCGGGGCACGGCAGCCACCGGATCGTCGGCGAGAGCGCCCGCGTCGCGATGCCCGAGTGCGGCATCGGGCTGGTGCCCGACATCGGCGGCACCCAGCTTCTCGCCGCCGCGCCGGGCCGGCTCGGCGAATACCTCGGGCTCACCAGCGACCGTATGACGCCGGGCGACGCCATCTATGCGGGCTTCGCCGATGTCCTGGTACCGGAGGCGGAATGGTCGGGGCTCGTCGCCGACCTGGTCGCGACCGGAGACGTCGGCGCCATCGCTCCGAGGGTGGCGCCGACGCCGGAGCCACCGCTGGCGGCGCGGCAGGAGGCGATCGACGACGCCTTTTCGGCGACCGACCTCGCGGCGCTGATCGCGCGGCTCGAGGCGACCGACTGGGGGCACGGCGTGCTGAAAGTGCTGGCGACGAAATCGCCGCTGTCGATGGCCTGCACGCTCGAGCTGGTGCGGGCGGCCCGGCGGGAGCCCGGAGTCGAGAAGGCGCTGCGGCGCGAGCACCGCTTCGCCTGGCGCTCGGCCACCAACGGCGACCTGCTTGAGGGGATCCGCGCCACCGTCATCGACAAGGACCGCCGGCCGATCTGGCGCGACTCAATCGACGGCGTCCGGCCCGAGCAGGTGGCAGCGATGCTGGCGCCGCTCGGCGATGACGACGACCTGAGCTTCTGAGCTGGAGGAACGTCCATGCGCATCGGCTTCATCGGACTTGGCCACATGGGGACGCCGATGGCGCACAACCTGGTCGCCGCCGGACACGAGGTCCGAGGCTTCGACATCTCGGGCACCGTTCCCGACGGCGTCAGCCGCGCCGAGGGAGCGGCCGATGCCGCGCGCGGGGCCGACGCGGTCATCACCATGCTGACCAGCGGGTCGCTCGTGCGCACCGTCTACGGAATGGCGGTCCCGGTCGCCTCGCCGGGCACCCTCTTCCTAGACTGCTCGGCGATCGACGTCGGCAGCGCCCGCGAAGCGGCGGCGCTCGCGACCGCAGCCGGCCTCGTGGCGGTCGATGCGCCCTGCTCGGGCGGTACCGCCGCTGCGGCCGCGTGCACGCTGACGTTCATGGCCGGCGGCACGCCCGAGGGCTTCGAGCGCGCGCGGCCGCTCCTAGACATCCTCGGGTCGCGGGCGATCTACTGCGGCGCCGCCGGGTCGGGGCAGATCGCCAAGATCTGCAACAACCTGATCCTCGGCGTCTCGATGGTCGGCGTCTGCGAGGCCTTCGCGCTCGCCCGGAAGCTCGGCCTCGACGCGCACGCGCTCTACGACGTGGTCTCAACCTCGTCCGGCAACTGCTGGTCGGTGACGAGCTACTGCCCGGTGCCCGGCGTCGGCCCGACCTCGCCGGCCGACCATGGCTACGAGCCGGGCTTCACCGCCGACCTGATGCTGAAGGACCTCGACCTCGCCCGCGAGGCGGCGGCGACCGCCGACGCAGCGACGCCCCTCGGCGGCCACGCCGCAGCGCTCTTCGCCGCCTTCGTCGCCACCGGTGGCCGCGGCCGCGACTTCTCGGCGCTGTTCCCCTGGATCACCGAGCGCGGCCACGGGCTCTGATTCCAAGGCCGAGTCGTTCGCGGAGCGGCGCATTGGCTGCGGCGCTAGAGCGGAATCCGATCAGTTTGCATCGTATCCTGCGGCGGCGAAGTAGTTGGCGCACTCCT
>JAXMDH010000037.1:0-66612 GCA_046348915.1 Amaricoccus sp. | reverse complement strand
TCGTAGGCGCTCTTGCCGGCGAACGGTTCGAGCACCGACGCGTTGGCTTCCTTGAACTGAAGGAACAGGGGGTCGTTATTGACCGACATGAACAATCCGACCATGCACATGGTACCTACACTGCCGACTCCGACAACCGGACACCTCCAAGAATCCGGTTTCGCCCTTTGGGTATGAGGGCGCCACGCGCTGACGGGGCCGGTTCCGGAGAACCGGGCCTTTCGGCGGGAGGTTGGAGGTTGGCGGCCTAACGCGCCGGGGGCGAAGGGCCCGTCAGGTCGGGGCGGTTCCGGCGAGCCAGACCATGCGGCGCATGTTGTAGGCAATGTTGGCGAGGCCGATCTTCACCGTCGCCCGGGCGAGACCGATGGTGCGGATCACCAGTGCCATGGGCCCTTTCTGGCGGGCGAAGACATGCTCGACATGGGCCCGGACTTCGGACTTCGCGGCGTTGGCGCGCGAGACGTGCTTCGGCATCGGCTCGCCCATGGGCTTCTTGCGGTGGATGCGGCTGGTGAAGCCCGCCGCCTCGAGATGCGCCTCGTTCTTCGCCGAGCGATAGGCGGTATCGGCCCAGACCGCGCTCGCGGTGTTGGTCCGGTCGAGCAGTCCCGGCAGCTGCGCGCCGTCGTGGCGGGCGGCGTCGGTGGCGATCCAGGTGCGGATCAGCCCGTGGCGACGGTCGATCCCGACATGGTTCTTGTAGCCGAACATCGGGACGGCGATGTCGACGCGCTTGGCGCCGTCTGCCGACGGCCTGGCCTTGGAGTACTTCACCGTCCAGCGGGCGTCGCGGTCCTTCTGGCGCAGTTTCGCGGGCTTCGCCGCCCATTCATCCGGGACGCGCCCCTCGCGCAGGGCGCGCTTCTCGTCCTCGGTGTTGCGCTGCTTCGGGGCGCTCACGATGGTCGCGTCGACGATCTGTCCGCCCATGGCGATGTAGCCCGCGGCGCGGAGCTGCGCCTCGAAGCGCCGGAACAGCGCCTCGATCGCCGGGCTTCCGTCGATCCGCGCCCGGGTCAGCGCCTCGCGGAAATTCCAGATCGAGTTGGCGTCCGGCACGCGGTCCGCCAGGCCGAGCCCGAGGAAGCGCATGAACGACAGCCGGTCCTTGACCAGATACTCGGTCCGCTCGTCCGACAGCGAGTGGCTGGCCTGCAAAATCAGGATGCGGAACATCAGCACGTGGTCGTAGGGTGGCCGGCCGCCTTTCGAGCGGTCCGCACGCGGCACCGCCAACTCGAGCTCACGCCGGAACGACTCGAAATCCACCAGCGCGTTCACCCGCTCGAGGTCATCGCCCTTTGCCGACAGCTCCCTCAGACGCTCCTCGACGTCGAACAGCCCCGATTGCCGCGCCATGATCCCCCTCGTCGTACTTGCCGGCTCAGTGAATCATCAACCCGCCGGAAGCGCACGGGTTTTTGGAGGTGTCCAGCTTGTTCGCCGCGCCTGCGCGCAGGTCTCGGCCGCAAGCCCGTGGTCGAGGTAATGACCAGCCGGCTCGCGTCGTAAGCGGACGCTAGTGGTTCCCGCCAGACATAAGAGTCCGGGAGGGGATTCCCTTCCGCTGGTGCGCGTGCGAGTCTGGCGCATGCGCACCGGAGTTTTCTTTGCCGTTTCGCCGACCGATCGCCGCCGGCTCGCGGCGCTGGTCAAGGACCGCAACACGCCGCAGAAGCACGTCTGGCGCGCCGAGATCATCCTCTTGAGCGCCGAGGGCGCCGGGACGATGGAGATCATGCGGCGCACCGGCAAGTCGAAGACCTGCATCTGGCGGTGGCAGCAGCGCTTCGCCGAGGCGGGCGTCGACGGGCTCTTGCGCGACAAGACACGGCCGTCGCGTATCCCGCCGCTCGGGCCCGAGGTGGCCGAGCGGGTGATGGCGCTGACGCTCACCGACCCGCCGGGCGAGACCACGCACTGGACCGCGGACATGATGGCGCAGGCGGCCGGGATCAGCGCCAGCGCCGTGCGGCGCATCTGGAAGGCGCACGGGCTGCAGCCGCACCGCTGGCGGGCCTTCAAGCTTTCCCGCGACCCGGCGTTCGTCGCCAAGCTCCGCGACGTCGTCGGGCTCTACGTCGACCCGCCGGCGCACGCCATCGTGCTGTCGGTGGACGAGAAATCGCAGATCCAGGCGCTCGACCGCACCCAGCCCGGCCTGCCGATGAAGAAGGGCCGGCTCGGCACCATGACCCACGACTACAAGCGGCATGGCACCACCATCTTCGCCGCGCTCAACGTGCTCGACGGCAGCGTGATCGGCCGCAACATGCAGCGGCACCGCCACCAGGAGTTCATCCGCTTCCTCAATGCCATCAACGCCGCGCTGCCGGCGGGCAAGGCCGTCCACGTCATTCTCGACAACTACGCCGCCCACAAACATCCGAAGGTTCGCGCCTGGCTCGACCGCAACCCGCGCTTCACCTTCCACTTCACCCCGACCTCCGCCTCCTGGCTCAACGCGGTCGAGGGCTTCTTCGCCAAGCTCTTCAAGCGGCGCCTCCAGCGCGGCGTGTTCCACTCCCTCGTCGACCTGCAAGCCGCCATCAATCGCTTCCTCGCCGAGCACAACATGCAGCCCAAGCCCTTCGTCTGGACCGCCGATCCCGACCGCATTATCGCCGCCGTCAAGCGTGGGCACCAAGCGTTGGAATCCGTCCACTAGGCAGCAACCAGCAAGCAGCAACTCAAGATCGTCTCGACCCGGTTCGGGTCAGGAGATCATGATCGCGACCAGCACGACGAGGATCACTCCCACCACGGCCCAGGCGCCGATGCGGAAGTGGCGCATGAAGTCCTTTTCTTTTGCCACGGAGACCCCTGTCCGCTCGATCCGGTAGAGCCGGGCCCTCGGTGGGCCCGGCGGAAGTGTCAGTGGTTGTCGCGCGGCAGGCCCTTGGTCTGGGCGATGCGCTGGTACTTGACCGCGGGCTCGAGGACGGCGCCGGTCTCGAGCTCGCCGACGAGGCTGCGCTGGATCTCCTGCCAGGGGGTCTGGCTCATTGGGTAGTGGTAGCCGCCTTCGGCGTCGAGCCTCTCGCGGCGGGCGAGGAGGGTCGCGTCGTCGACCAGCACGTTCAGCGTCCCCGCGTTGAGGTCGAGGGCGACGCGGTCGCCGGTCTCGATCAGCGCCAGCGGCCCGCCCGAGGCTGCCTCGGGGGAAGCGTTCAGGATCGAGGGGGAGCCCGAGGTGCCGGACTGGCGGCCGTCGCCGATGCAGACCAGCGAGGTGATCCCCTTCTTCAGGAGATAGTCGGGGGCGCGCATGTTGACGACCTCGGCGGCACCCGGGTAGCCCTTCGGACCGGCGCCGCGCATGAAGAGGAGGGTGTTCTCGTCGATGGCGAGCGACGGGTCGTCGATGCGGTGGTGGTAGTCCTCGGGGCCGTCGAAGACGACGGCGCGGCCCTCGAAGCGGTTCGGATGCTCGGGGTTGGAGAGGTAGCGGTCGCGGAACTCGGGGCTGATGACGCTCATCTTCATCACCGCGGAGTGGAAGATGTTGCCGGTCAGGACGCGGAAGCCGGCGTGCGGCTTCAGCGGGTCGTCGTAGGGGCGGATGACCTTCTCGTCGGTGATGACTGCGCCCTTGTAGCACTCGCCCACCGTCTTGCCGCTGACGGTCTTCACCCCCTCGTCGATCAGCCCCTGCTCGATCAGCTGGCCGAAGACGGCGGGGACGCCGCCGGCGTGGTAGTAGTCCTCGCCGAGGTACTCGCCGGCGGGCTGCAGGTTGACGAGGAGCGGGATCTCCTCGCCGTACTTCTGCCACTCCTCGATCGTCAGCTCGACGCCGAGGTGGCGGGCGATGGCGTTGAGGTGGATGGGAGCGTTCGAGGACCCGCCGATCGCCGAGTTGACTCGGATCGCGTTGATGAAGGCGGCCTTGGTCATGATGTCGGAGGGGCGCAGATCCTCGTGCACGATCTCGACGGCGCGCTTGCCGACGCGCCAGGCCATCTCGGCGCGGTCTCGGTAGGGGGCGGGGATGGCGGCGGAGCCCGGAAGCTGCATCCCGAGCGCCTCGGCGAGCGAGTTCATCGTCGTCGCGGTGCCCATGGTGTTGCAGTAGCCGGTCGAGGGCGCGGACGAGGCGACGAGGTCGATCATGCCCTCATAGTCGAGCTCGCCCTTGGCCATCATCTCGCGGGCCGTCCACATGATGGTGCCCGAGCCGGTGCGCTGGCCGCGGAACCAGCCGTTCAGCATCGGGCCGACGGAGAAGGCGATCGCCGGGAGGTTCACGGTGGCGGCGGCCATCAGCAGCGCCGGGGTGGTCTTGTCGCAGCCGATCGTCAGCACGACGCCGTCGAGGGGGTAGCCGTAGAGCACCTCGACCAGGGCCAGATACGTCAGGTTGCGGTCGAGGCCCGCGGTCGGGCGCTTGCCTGTCTCCTGGATCGGGTGGCAGGGGAACTCGAGCGCGATGCCGCCGGCGTCGCGGATGCCCTCGCGGACGCGCTTGGCGAGCTCGATGTGGTGGCGGTTGCACGGGGAGAGGTCGGAGCCGGTCTGGGCGATGCCGATGATCGGCTTGCCCGACATGAGCTCCTCGCGGCTGATGCCGAAGTTGAGGTAGCGCTCGAGGTAGAGGGCGGTCATGTCCGGGTTGGACGGATTGTCGAACCAGGCGCGCGAGCGCAGGGTCTCCGCAGGTTGGTCGGTCAAGGCAAGCTCCTCCCTGGGCTTTCCTTCGGTATGGAGCCGCCGCGGGGGCGTTGGCAAGCCGGCTGTCGGGAGCCGCAGGGATCCGCATCCGGCGGAGCGCGGACAGGGCGCGAGAACGCGGGGCTGTCCGCACGCGGACAGATGCGTAAACCATTGTAATGTAATGAGTTCGGTTTCAGCGTTAACCGCGTGGCAAGGTTTGTCCGCACCCTCCTGCGCGGCTGGCGCGCGGTCGCGCGTGGAACGTTGCCGGCGTCAGGCGGCGCGCGCGATCCCGGCGATGCGGGAGAGGTCGTCGCGGAAGGCCGCGTAGGCGCGCGCCTTCTCTGCCTCGTCGGGCAGGCGGAGGAGGTAGGAGGGATGCACGGTGATGTAGCCGCGGCGGTTGTCGAAGGTCGCGGGGCCGCGGTTGGCGGTGATCGGCAGCGGCTTGCCTGCGAGCGCGAGGACGGCGGTGGCGCCGAGGGCGACGACGAGGCGGGGGGCGACGAAGTCGAGCTCCCGCTTCAGCCACCAGCGGTAATGGGAGACCTCGCCGGCGGTCGGCTTCTGGTGCAGGCGGCGCTTGCCGCGCTGCACGTACTTGAAGTGCTTGACGGCGTTGGTGACGTAGGTCCCGGCGCGCTCGATCCCGGCTTCGGCGAGGGCGCGGTCGAGGAGCTGGCCGGCGGGGCCGACGAAGGGGCGTCCCTGCAGGTCCTCCTGGTCGCCGGGCTGCTCGCCGACGAAGGCAATGGCGGCGCCGATCGGGCCTTCGCCGAGGACGGCGCCGGTGCCGCCCTCGACCATGGGCGGCGCGGCGGTGATGATCCGGTTGAGCTCGTCGAGCGAGCGTGGCTCGGCCTCGGCGAGGGCCGCGACGGCGCGGGCGGGGTTGCGGTGCTGCGGCATGGCGGGCTCCGTGGCGATCATCGTGCCAACGCGCGGGTGGGCCGATCGCACCATCGCGGGGATGGCGGCGGTTTCGGGAAGGTTCTTCCAGTACTTCTTGGCCATGTGCTGGCGGGTGGCGACGAGGTTCACCCGGGCGGGGTTGAAGATGCTCTCGTAATAGCCCTGCCAGCCCGCCTCGAAGGGGTCGGACGAGGGGGCATCCTCGCGGCGCCCCGGCGGCCCCTTGGCCAGGCGCTCGCGGTTCCAGTGGAGCGAGCCGAGCGGGGTCAGGATCGTCCAGTCCATGCTGCGGAAGCGGGTGACGAAGAAATCCGCCGTCAGGTCGAGGATGAAGTGGTCGGGCTCGAACCAGGCGACGAAGCGCTCGGCGCCGCCCTCCTCGACGCGGCGGAATCGGACGAAGGCGTGCATCTTGTGCAGGTCGCGGCGCACGGACTTCGCCATGCGCTCGAGGCGGAAGACCAGGGGGTCGGAGGCGATCTCGAGCAGGTGGCGCTCGCCGTGGAGGAGGCGCCAGACGAGAGCGTAGAGCAGGGCGTAGCGCTCGGGGTCGCGATGGCAGACGACGAGCCGGACGAGGTCGTGGGCGGCGCGCGGGAGCGAGAGCGCCGGGGCGGCGTCGCAGCGGACGGCGGGGAAGAGGGACGGCATCCCTTGAGTCGTCCAGGTAACCTCGGCCGGCGGGAAGCCGGCGGCGACGAGCTCGCGGACGGCCTGGCGGAAGCCGTCGGGGTCGGCGCCGGGGGCGAGGACGATCTGGGTCATCCGAAGAGCGAGAGCTGCTCGGGCGGGCGCACCAGCCGGCTGCGGAGGTCGAGCCGGTCGAGGCCCTGGGCGCGGTGGTCGGCGGTGACGACGAAGGGGGCGGCCCGGCGGGGGCTCGCCGAGAGGCGGGCGAGGTCGTCGAGGCGCAGCCTGCGGTGGCGACGGGCGCGGATCAGCCGGTCGACGGCCTTGACCCCGAGGCCGGGAACGCGGAGCAGGAGCTCGCGCGGGGCGCGGTTGACGTCGACCGGGAAACGGTCGCGGTGGCGCAGCGCCCAGGCGAGCTTCGGGTCGGCGTCGAGGTCGAGCATGCCGCTGCCTTCGGCGATCTCGGCCGGGTCGAAGCCGTAGAAGCGGATCAGCCAGTCGGCCTGGTAGAGCCGGTTCTCGCGCTGGAGCGGCGGCGGCTTCAGCGGCAGGGCGGGACTCGGCTCGGGGATCGGGCTGAAGGCGGAGTAGTAGACCCGCTTGAGGCCGAAGCCCGTGTAGAGGGTGCTGCTGGTCGCGAGCACGTCGGCGTCCGTCGCGGTGTCGGCGCCGATGATGAGCTGGGTGCTCTGGCCGGCGGGCGCGAAGCGGCGCTTCTCGGCCTTCGCTTCCAGGATGCGCTCGCGGGTCTGGTTCATCGCGGCGCGGATCGAGGGGGCGCGCTTCTCCGGGGCGAGCCTCGCGAGCCCGGCGTCGGTCGGGAGCTCGAGGTTGATCGAGAGGCGATCAGCCCAACGCCCGGCCTCCTCGATCAGCCACGGACTGGCCTCGGGGATGGTCTTCAGGTGGATGTAGCCGGCGAAGCCGTGGTCGCGGCGCAGCGTGCGCGCGACACGGGCGAGCTCCTCCATGGTGTGGTCGGGGGACTTGATCACGCCCGACGAGAGGAAGAGACCTTCGATGTAGTTGCGCTTGTAGAACTCGAGCGTGAGGGTCACGACCTCTTCGACGGTGAAGCGGGCGCGCGGCGTGTTGGAGCTGCGGCGGTTCACGCAGTAGGCGCAGTCGTAGAGGCACCAGTTGGTGAGCAGGATCTTCAGGAGGGAGACGCAGCGGCCGTCGGGCGTGTAGGCGTGGCAGATGCCGGCTCCGGTGGTCGACCCGAGCCCCTTCGCGCCACCGGCGCGCTTGGGGGCGCCCGACGAGGCGCAGGAGGCGTCGTATTTGGCGGCGTCGGCGAGGATGCGCAGTCGGGCGGCGAGCTTGGGGTCCATGCGGGCATGTTCACCATACGTTCAGGAAAAGCGCAACGCGAACCGTGGCCAGGGGTTCCCGCGGGAGGTGTCGACCGTCGCAGGATCAGTCGAGCATGCGGATGCGCTCGGGGTCGGGGCCGCGGACCCGCTCGAGGACCTCGAAGGCGACGACACGGGCGGGATTGAACCACCAGGCCAGCGCCTCGCGAGCGATCCAGTGCAGCTGCTCGGGTAGCGGGTCGTCGCCGAAGGCGGTCGCGGCCGCCAGGCGGATCTGGCGGTAGCCCGCCCAGCGGAAGCTCGCCCACGCGCGGGCGAGGTGGAAGCCGTCGGTGACGAGCATGACCGGTCCGTCGGCGAGCGGCCCCAGGACCGGCCGGGAGAAGAGCGCGTTCTGCAGCGTCGAGTGCGATTCGGTCTCGGCGGCGGTGACCGCGGCGGGGACGCCGAGCGAAACGGCGAGGGCGCGCATCTGCTCGCCGGCGGGCACCGCGTCGGCAGGCCCACCGCCGGTGAAGAGCATGCGCGGGGCGGCGCCGGCGTTGAAGAGGGCGACGCCGGCCTCGACCCGGGCGCGGGTCTGCGTGCCGAGGGTATGCTCCTCGGTCATCGCGCCGCCGAGCACGATGAGGACGCCGGCGGTCTGCGTCGGCGGGCGAAGCGCGAACCAGACGGCGCTGACGACGACCGCGGCGGTCGTCAGCAGGTAGAGAAGCAGCAGGTTGGCGGCGATGCGGACGATGAGGCGCATGGTCAAGGGTCGCACGACAGCTGCGGGCTGGGCAATGGGTTGATCGCACCGCGAGCAGGCGGGCGGGATTCGGCGAAGAGGTCGACGGACATAGGCAGCCTGCATCCCGGAGGCCGGGCTTCGCGCCGCTTCGTATCGGGCGGAGGATGGGCTCGGTGCGGACGAAGGCGACGGCCTGATCCAGCGTCAGGCCGTCGCGCAGCGGCCACCAGCGGCCGGTGTGGCGCATCCACTGCACGGCGAAGCGATCGTCGAAGAAGTCGATCCGCGCGTAGGGGGCGTCAAAGTCGTCGCCCTCGTTCTCGGGAGCGCCAGAGCGATCGCGGACGATGAAGCTGTAGCTCTGTCCGCGCCAGCGGCCGCGGATGTCGACAGGGTAGTTGAATTCGGTCGGACGGACTTCCGGGAGGAAGCGAGCCTTCGACTCGGCGACGAGTCGCTCGCAGGCGGCGGTGATCTCGGCCTTGCGGGACGCGGTCAGGACCTTGGCCGAGACATAGCCTGGGCGCGGCATCGGCGCGGTCCCCGACGCGTTCGACGCTTCACTCCCACTCGATGGTGCCTGGCGGCTTGGAGGTGATGTCGTAGGTGACGCGGTTGATGCCCTTGACCTCGTTGATGATCCGGGTGGCGGTCTCGCCGAGGAACTCGTGGGTGAAGGGGTAGTAGTCGGCGGTCATGCCGTCGACGGAGGTGACGGCGCGGAGCGCGCAGACGTGGTCGTAGGTGCGGCCGTCGCCCATGACTCCGACGGTGCGGACGGGGAGGAGGACGGCAAAGGCCTGCCAGATGGCGTCGTAGAGGCCGTGGCGGCGGATCTGGTCGAGGTAGACGGCGTCGGCCTGGCGGAGGATCGCGAGCTTGTCGCGGGTGATGGCCCCGGGGCAGCGGATGGCGAGGCCGGGGCCGGGGAAGGGGTGGCGGCCGACGAAGGTGTCGGGGAGGCCGAGCTCGCGGCCGAGGGCGCGGACCTCGTCCTTGAAGAGCTCGCGCAGGGGCTCGACGAGCTTGAGGTGCATCCGCTCGGGGAGGCCGCCGACGTTGTGGTGGCTCTTGATCGTGACCGAGGGGCCGCCGGAGACGCTCACGCTCTCGATCACGTCGGGGTAGAGGGTGCCCTGGGCGAGGAACTTCGCGTCGCCCACCTCCTTGGCGTGCTTGTCGAAGACCTCGATGAAGAGGCGGCCGATGGTCTTGCGCTTCGTCTCCGGGTCCTCGACGCCTTCGAGGGCGGCGAGGAAGCGGTCGCCTTCGTCGGCGTGGATCAGCGGGATGTTGTAGTGATCGCGGAAGAGGGTGACGACCTCCTCGGCCTCGCCGAGGCGCATGAGGCCCGTGTCGACGAAGACGCAGGTGAGCTGGTCGCCGATCGCCTCGTGGATCAGGACCGCGGCGACCGAGGAGTCGACCCCGCCCGAGAGGCCGCAGATGACGCGGGCGTCGCCGACCTCTTCGCGCATGCGGGCGATGGCCTGCTCCTTGTAGGCGGACATGGTCCAGTCGCCGGTGAAGCCGGCGATGTCGGTGAAGTTCTGCAGCAGCTTCGCGCCGTGGACGGTGTGGTGCACCTCGGGGTGGAACATCAGCCCGTAGAAGTGGCGCGAGGGATCGCCGAGGATCGCGAAAGGGGCGTTGGGCGAGGTGCCGTAGACCTCGAAGCCCGGGGCGAGCTCGGTGACGCGGTCGCCGTGGCTCATCCAGACCTCCTCGCGGCCGGTGAGGAAGAGGCCGCGGAAAAGGGCGTCGTCGGCGTGGCCCTCCGGCGTCACGAAGGCGCGGCCGAACTCGGCGGCGTGTCCGCCTTCGACGCGGCCGCCGAGCTGGGTCGTCATCGCCTGCTGGCCGTAGCAGATGCCGAGGACCGGGACGCCTAGCTCGAAGATCTCGGGCGCGGCGCGCGGGCTGCCCTCGGCGGTGACGCTGGCGGGGCCGCCGGAGAGGATGACGGCCCGCGGCGCGAAGTCGGCGAGGAAGGCGGCGTCGACGCGGCCGTACGGGTGGATCTCGCAGAAGATGCGCGCCTCGCGCAGACGTCGGGCTATCAGCTGGGTGACCTGGCTGCCGAAGTCGACGATCAGGAGGCGCTGGTGCTCGGACGGGTGCGTCATCGCCACCGCATAGGGTGCGGCGGGGCGGGGTGCAAGGGAGGCGGCGGGCTAGCCTGCGTCGCGCGCCGGAGCGGCGGCACGGCGGGCGCGGCGGGACTGGATCCAGGCGGGGAAGCGGCGGCTGAAGACGATGGCGGCGCCGAGGGCAACGACGACGATCGCGACGCCAAGCCACCCCGGGAAGCCGGGGATGAACAGGACGGCGGCCTCGGCGGCGGCCATCACCAGGAAGGCGAGCGCCCAGGCGCCGGTGATGATCTGGTTGACCCGGAGGAAGCGCGGGTCGCTCCAGAGCTGCTCGGGCACCATGCGACGGGCGTAGACGAGGGTGAAAGGCCGCCCGACGGCCATCGAGGCGAGCACGATGGCGAGGAGGCCGAGGTCGGTGACCAGCCGGATGGCGAAGGTCGAGAGCTTGCCGCCGGTCCACGCGAAGACCAGCGCGAGGGCGCCGAAGAGAAGGAAGCTGCCGACGTCGAGGAAGCCGACCTCCCGCCCGGCGCGCCGCTCGCGGACGATCTGCACCCCGGCGAGGAGCGCTGCGACCGAGAGGCCGACGGCCGGTCCGAGGAGCGCGTTCAGGATCGCCGCGGCGATGAAGGGCAGGAAGCCGAGCAGCATTTCCATCGGATCGGTCCTCCGGATGACCGGCGCATTTACGCCGAAAATGATCGGCTGCAAACGGGGGTGGGAGGCCACCGGTCCGCGCCGGGGCATCGGCGCGGCCGGGGTCGCTGTTGGAGTGCGGCTTGTCCCCGTCGGGGGGGCTGCTTAGGTTGGGGCATCGACACCCGCCACGGGACCGCCCGCTTGAGCGAAACCGAATACCGCGTGCTGGCGCGCAAGTACCGCCCGGCCACCTTTGCCGACCTGGTCGGCCAGGAGGCGATGGTGCGGACGCTTCGGAACGCCTTCGCGGCGGACCGGATCGCGCATGCCTTCGTGCTGACCGGCGTGCGCGGGGTCGGCAAGACCACGACTGCGCGGATCGTCGCCAAGGGGCTGAACTGCACGGGCGCCGACGGGATCGGCGGGCCGACGATCGAGCCCTGCGGCGTCTGCGAGGCCTGCCGGGCGATCGCCGAGGGGCGGCACGTCGACGTTCTGGAGATGGACGCGGCCTCCCGGACAGGCGTCGCCGACATCCGCGAGATCATCGACGGTGTCGCCTACCGGGCGGCGAGTGCGCGCTACAAGGTCTACATCATCGACGAGGTGCACATGCTGAGCACCTCGGCCTTCAACGCGCTCCTCAAGACGCTCGAGGAGCCGCCGCCGCACGTCAAGTTCATCTTCGCGACGACGGAGATCCGCAAGGTACCGGTGACGGTGCTGTCGCGCTGCCAGCGCTTCGACCTGCGACGGATCGAGCCCGAGGCGATGCTCGCCTACCTGGGCGGGATCGTCGGGCAAGAGAATGTCGCGGTGGCGCCGGATGCGCTGGCGCTGATCGTGCGAGCGTCCGAAGGCTCGATGCGCGATGCCTTGTCGCTGCTCGACCAGGCGATCGCGCACGGGGCCGGCGAGGTGACCGCCGCCGAGGTGCGGGCAATGCTCGGGCTGGCCGACCGCGGCCGCGTCCTCGACCTGTTCGAAGCGGTGATGCGCGGCGACGCCAAGGGGGCGCTGGCCGAGCTCGCGGCGCAGTACGCGGGGGGCGCGGATCCGATGGCGGTGATCCGCGACCTCGCCGAGGTCACGCACTGGGTCTCGATGGTGAAGCTCGCCCCCGAGGCGGCCGACGACCCGACGGTCGGGCCGGACGAGCGGGCGCGTGGGCTCGACCTCGCGGCCCGGCTCGGGATGCGAGTGTTGACGCGCGCCTGGCAGATGCTGCTGAAGGCGCTCGAGGAGGTGGCCGCGGCGCCGAGTGCAATGATGGCCGCCGAGATGGCGATCATCCGGCTGACTCACGTGGCGGACCTGCCGACGCCCGAGGAGCTGGTGCGGCGGCTGGGGGACACCCCTGCCCCGCCGGCGGCCTTGCCACCGGGCGGCGGCGGCGGGGCACGGGCAGCGCGGGGGCCGGTTGCGAGCGCGGTGACGGCGGCGCCCGCGACGATCTCCGCGCCGGTGCCTGCCGCACAGCCGGCGCCGGCGCCCGCAGCCGAGGCGCTGGCGCGCTACCAGGGGTTCGAGGACGTGGTTGCGCTGATCCGGGCGCGGCGCGACGTCAGCCTCCTCGTCGAGGTCGAGGCGGGCGTGCGGCTGGTGCGCTATGCCCCCGGCCGGATCGAGTTCGAGCCCGCCGACGGGGCGCCGCCCGATCTCGCGGCGCGACTGGCGCAGCGGCTGCAGCTCTGGACCGGCGCGCGCTGGGGCGTGGCGGTGGTCGGGTCTGGCGGCGCCGCGACGATTGCCGAGGTGCGGGCCAAGGAGAAGGGCGACCTCAAGGCGCGCTCGCTCGAGCACCCGATGGTGCAGGCGGTGCTGGCGGCCTTCCCGGGCGCCGAGATCCGCGAGGTGCGGCCGGCCGACACGCTGGTACAGGCGCCGGCGCCCGACGAGGCCGAAGAGCTACCGGACGACTGGGATCCGTTCGATCCCTTCCAGGAGGAGAATTGATGCTGAAGGGGTTGGGGCAGCTTGGCGACATGGCCAAGATCATGAAGCAGGCCCAGGAGATGCAGTCGCGCATGTCCGACGCGCAGGGCCGGCTCGACGAGATCGAGGTCGAGGGCGAGGCCGGGGCGGGGCTGGTGAAGGTCACGGCGACCGCCAAGGGCGAGGTCCGGCGGCTGTCGATCGACCCCTCGCTCTTCGTGCCGGAGGAGCGCGAGGTGGTCGAGGACCTGATCGTCGCGGCGGTGCGCGACGCGCAGGCGCGGGCGATGGCGGCGGCGCAGGCCGAGATGGCCAAGGTGACCGAGGGGCTCGATCTGCCGCCGGGGCTGAAGCTGCCGTTCTGAGATGCCGGAGGCGGGCGACGCGGCCATCGACCGGCTGATCGCGCTGATGGCGCGGCTGCCGGGGCTCGGGCCGCGGTCGGCGCGACGGGCGGTGCTTGCCATGGTGCGGCGGCGCGAGCTGATGCTCGAGCCGCTGGCGGCGGCGCTGGCCGAGGTGGCGGCAACGGTCCGGGAATGCGAGCGCTGCGGGAACATCGCCACCGGCGCCATCTGCGCCATCTGCGCCGACCCGCGGCGCGCGACGGGCGAAGTCTGCGTCGTCGAGACGGTGGCCGATCTCTGGGCAATGGAGCGCGGCGGCGCCTTCCGGGGGCGCTACCACGTGCTCGGGGGCGTCCTCTCGGCGCTCGACCAGGTGGGGCCGGAGGCGCTGCGGATCCCGGCGCTGGTCGCGCGGGTCGCCGAGGAGGGCACGCTCGAGGTGATCCTCGCCCTCAACGCCACGATCGACGGCCAGACGACCGCGCACTACATCGCCGGCGAGCTGTCGCCGCTCGGCATCGCCGTGACCTCGCTCGCCAAGGGCGTACCGGTCGGCGGCGAGCTCGACTACCTCGACGACGGCACGATCGGCGCGGCGCTGATGGCGCGGCGCGCGCTCTGACCGGCGCAGGACGCCTATCGACTTGCCGGTGCGCCCGACCGTTTTGCTGCGTTGCAAAAAGCCGCGTTGACGGGGCTTCGGCCGCCATCCTATCACAGAGGAGGCATCGGACCCGTTCTGCATCCGAAAGGACCGCCCGTGAGCTTCACCATTCCCCCTAGCCCGCCGGCCGTGCCCAATCGCTGCCAGCTCTTCGGGCCCGGCTCGCGCCCGGCGCTGTTCCCGAAGATGGCGGCATCGGCGGCCGACGTCGTCAACCTCGATCTCGAGGACAGCGTGCCCCCCGCCGACAAGCCAGCCGCGCGCGCCCACGTCATCGAGGCGATCGATGCCGTCGACTGGGGGACGAAGACGCTGTCGGTCCGGATCAACGGCCTCGACACGCCGTTCTGGTACCGCGACGTCGTCGACATCCTCGAGCAGGCCGGCGAGCGGATCGACCGCATCATGATCCCCAAGGTCGGGACCGCCGGCGACCTCTATGCCGTCGACGCCCTCGTCACCGCGATCGAGGCCGCCAAGGGACGGACGAAGCGCCTCGGGTTCGAGGTGATCATCGAGACGGCGCTCGGCTTCGCGAACGTGCGCGAAATCGCCGCCGCCTCGCCGCGACTCGAGGCGATGAGCATCGGCGCCGCCGACTTCGCCGCCTCGATGGGGATGCAGACGACGGGGATCGGCGGCACCCAGGACGGCTACTACATGCTGCCGCCCCGGGACGGCGACGCCCCGCGCCCGCCGGCCTACGCCGACCCCTGGCACGGCGTCACGGCGGCGATCGTCGCCGCCTGCCGCGCCAACGGAGTCCTGCCGGTCGACGGGCCCTTCGGCGACTTCTCCGACCCCGATGGCTTCACGGCGCAGGCGCGCCGGTCCGCGACCCTCGGCATGGTCGGGAAATGGGCGATCCACCCGAACCAGGTGGAGCTCGCCAACGCGGTCTTCACCCCGCCCGAGGCCAAGGTCTCCGAGGCGCGCGAGATCCTCGCCGCCATGGGCGACGCCGAGGCCAAGGGCCAGGGTGCCGTCACCTACAAGGGCCGCCTGATCGATATCGCCTCGGTCCGCCAGGCAAAGGTCATCGTCGAGATGGCGGAGCTCATCGCCGCCGGCTGAGGGCAGAGCGCCTTGGCGTCCGCCGTCAGCCTTGCGTTGATCGCTGCGCCGCCCGACTTCCCGGCCGAGGGGCGGCGGCAATGGCGTGCTCGAGGGCATCGAGAGTTCGGGCGGCCGCCTTGCGGAGCAGTGCCTTGAGCTTGGCGAACGCCTGCTCGATCGGGTTGAAGCCCGGGGAATAGGGCGGAAGGTAGGGCAGCCGTGCTCCGACGGCCTCGATCATCGCGCGGACGCCGCCGACCTTGTGCGCCGGCAGGTTGTCCATGACGACGATGTCGCCGGGGCCGAGGCTCGGAGCGAGCATGTGGCGGACCCAGGCGCGAAAGGCCTCGCCGCTCATCGCGCCGTCGATGACCATCGGGGCCGTCATGCCCTCGAGGCGCAGCGCGGCGACGAGCGTGGTGGTCATCCAGTGGCCGTGCGGGATCGCGGCCCGGCCGCGCGCACCTCGGGAGCCCGCCCGCGCAGGCGCGCCATCTTGGTGCCGGCGCCGGTCTCGTCGATGAAGACGAGGCGGCTCGGATCGAGCTCGGCCTGCGCCTCGAACCAGGCCAGCCGTCGCGCCTTCACGTCCGGACGCTCCTGCTCGGCGGCATGCGCCGTCTTTTTCAGCGTGATGCGGCGGCGGTCGAAGAAGCGCCAGAGCGTGCTGACCGCGACCCGAAGCGCCTGCTCGCGCCACAGCGCCTCGCGCAGCCCCGCCAAGGTCACGTCCGGGGTCTCCGCAACGCGCGCCAGCAGGAAGTCCGCTTCGGCCTCGACGCGATCCGACCGGCGATCCCCGCCCTGCGCCCGCGGCGCCGTGCGCCCGCTCGCGCGCCACTCGGCCACCCAGCGGATCGCGCTCGACACGCTCACCCCGAACCGCGCCGCCGCCTGCCGGCGGCTCGCGCCCGACCGAACCGCCTCGATCACCCGAACCCGCAGATCCTCGGAAAGGTATCGCGCCATGCATGCTGGCCTCCCTTCCCAGCCACATCTTGAATCAGAACCGAAGGCCTCTGGGAATCCCACACGATTCACGCGGCTCGGAAAATGCTCTAGCGGCAAATGTTCAAGTGCGGGATGCGGCCGTCGAGGATCGTTGCGCCGACAAACGTCGAGCCGATCGACGTCCCGTCGTAGAGAGTCGACCCGTTCGCCCCGGTGGCGACGGCACTGTCGCACACGCTGAAGAAGTCCTTCTGACAGGGATAAGGCCCGATGATCTCGAGACCCTGCCGCGCGGTCGCCTTCTCGATCGGGCAGGAGCAGATGATCTCGTCCTGGGCGAGCGGGGTGTCGGAGCCCGGGAAGCTATGGCCCGACGTGCTCGTGAAACAGACGGCCCCATCGCACTTGGCATATGCGGCCCTCGACGTGCGCGGACAGACGTAGACCGCCTGGGTGCCGCGCGGGGCTCGAACCGAGTCGGGCAGGCTGAACGTGCTCGCCATGTAACCGTTGCCGGCGCCCTCGGCGTTGAGCGAGCAGATGTCCTTGCCGTCGTCGTAGGGGAAGGGCGAGCTGATGCTCCGGCCGTGCTTCACGTCGCAGCGCGCGTGGGCGATGTCGTTGAAGACGAAGCCGCTGGCGCCGGCGCAGAGGCCGTAGGTCTGGTTCGAGCAGATCACCGGCTTGAACTTGTCGATGAGGTCCTGGATCGGATCGGCGGCGCGGGCCGGCAGGGCGGCAACAAGGCCGAGCGCCGCCGCCAAAAGGAGAATGCGGAGCACGGCCGGTTCGACGGCGAAGCCTTGACCCGTATTCATGGAAACGTCCTCCTCCCGATAAACGGAGCCCGGCCACCTGCGTGGCCCGCTCCCGTGTTGCGTTCCGATCGGCGTTCACCGGCCCAGCGATTCGACGGCATAGCGCAGCGGCTCCGTGGAAAGCCGCATGGCGCCGTCCAGCGGCCGGTCGAGCTCGAGGATCAGGTAGACCGCCCCGGCGGCCGATATGGCCCCGACCATCAGCGCAACGACCACCGTGGGGTTCGGGAGCGCGAAGAGGCCGAAGCTGACCAGCATCGCCGCCACCCAGAATACCAGCACGACGAGAAACGGTGACGGGATCGACCCGCTCGGGTCCTCGGTCATGAGCACGCGGGTGGCGGCGATGCTGTCGACGAGCTGGAGCGCCCGCGTCCGGGCGAGGCGCTCGGCATCGGTCTGCGGCGTCAAGGCCGCGACCAGATCGTAAAATCCGAGGACGCGGGCCTCGCGAACCGGCCGGTCCAGCCCGGCGCCGCCGATCTTGCCGCCGGCGGAGAACCGATCCAGTTCCTCGGCGACCGCTGAGCGCAACGCGGCGCGCGCCCCGCCGGCGCCCTCTCCGAAATGCGCCAGCGCCGTGTCGAGCGCGACGATGTTCGCCGCTATGTCCTGCAGCTGCTGGCGATGCTGGTCGTAGCTCGCCTTGGCCGAAGCGACCAGCAGGCCGAGCACCAGCGCGACCAGCGCCCCGAGGAACCCCGCGACCTGCCGCACCATGTCGCGCGTGTCCGAGTCGAGGTGGCGGGTCGGGAGGCGCCTTCCGAGGCCCAGTCCCGCGAGCGCCGCCACGAAGGCAGCGACGAAGACGACGGCCGCGGTGCTCAGGGCTTCCGTGGTCGCTTCCAGCCAGCCTCGACGGGAGTCAACATCGGACCGTGAGGAACGTTCCCGTGAAGAGCCCGTGGACGGGACACGGCCCTTCGGCTCCGGCGATGCCTCGCGGCATGGCCTGCTGACGCCGGGCGGCCTCGGCCCTTGCTTCCGGGCCTGCCCCCGGCCATGTAGCGCGGATGGACATCGCCAGCGTCAGCCTTTCGCGCATCCGCCGCGCGCTCGCGACGCCGTCCGCCGCGTCTTCGGACTACGACCTCAACCCGGAGGTGCCGCGCGCCGGGGGGAAGCTGCGCCCGGCCTCGGTACTGGTGCCTCTGGTCGAGCGCGGCCCGCGGCTGCAGCTGATGCTGACCCGCCGCGCCGCGATCCTCAAGCACCATCCGGGGCAGGTGGCCTTCCCGGGCGGCAAGCAGGACCCGGGCGACCCGACGCCGCTCGCCGCGGCGCTGCGCGAGGCGCGGGAGGAGATCGGTCTCGACCCCGCGACGGTCGAGGTCCTGGGCGCCCTCGACCCGCACGAGACCGTCACCGCTTTCCTCGTGACGCCGTTCGTCGCGCTGGTCCCGCCCGACTTCCGCCCGGTGCCCGAGCGGGGCGAGGTCGACGAGGTGTTCGAGGTGCCGCTCGCCTTCGTGCTCGACCCTGCGAACCTGCAGGTGCACGGCCGCCGCTGGCAGGGGCGGATGCGCCACTACTACGTCATCCCCTACGGACCGCACTACATCTGGGGCGCGACCGCGCGGATGCTGAAGAACTTCTCCGACCGGATGCGCGGCCCGTGACGCGGGTCGCCGGCAACTGGCTCGAGGCCCCGGCGACGCGCGCGGTGATGGCGGCGCTGACCGCCGACGGACACCGGGCGCTCTTCGTCGGCGGCTGCGTGCGGAACGCGCTGCTCGGGCGGCCGGTGTCGGACGTCGACATCGCCACCGACGCGCGACCCGAAGCCGTGATCGCGCTCGCGGCGGCCGCTGGCCTCGAACCGGTGCCGACCGGGATCGGGCACGGCACCGTCACGGTCGTCGCCGAGGGCCGGCCGTTCGAGGTGACGACGTTCCGGCGCGACGTCGAAACCTTTGGCCGCCGCGCCACGGTCGCCTTCACCGACGCGCTCGCCGAGGATGCCGCCCGCCGCGACTTCACCATGAACGCGCTCTACGCCCGCCCGGACGGCGAGGTGGTCGATCCGCTGGGCGGCCTTCCCGACCTCCTGGCGGGCCGGGTGCGGTTCGTCGGCGACCCGGGCCAGCGGATTGCCGAGGACTACCTTCGGATCCTGCGGTTCTTCCGCATTCACGCCTGGTACGGCGACCCGGCGGGTGGGCTCGATCCCGACGGCCTCGCCGCCTGCGCCGCCGCGCAGGACGGTCTCGCGCAGCTTTCGCGCGAGCGCGTCGGCGCCGAGCTCGCCAAGCTGCTGGCCGCCGCGGACCCCGCGCCGGCGTTGGCGGCGATGGATGCCACCGGCATCCTCGGCCGGCTGCTGCCCGGCGCCGACCCGCGCGCGCTGGCGCCGCTCGTCCACCTGGAGCAGGAGGCCGGGATCGCGCCGCGCTGGCAGCGCCGGCTCGCGGCGCTGGGCTGGCGTCCAGAATGGGCGCAGGGGCTGCGGCTCTCGCGCGCCGACGCCCGGGCGCTCGGCGCCGTGGCGGCGTCGCTGGCAGAGGACGAGCCCCCGGCAGCCGCCGCCTACCGGCACGGGATCGAGGCCGCCCACGACGCGGCGCTGGTCCGCGCGGCGACGCTCGGCGGCGCGCTCCCGCCCCACCTCGCGCCCGAGCTCGCCCGCGGCGCGGCGGCGCGATTTCCGCTACCGGCGAGCGCGCTCGGCGCCTCGGGACCGGCGCTCGGGGCGACCTTGCGCCGACTCGAGACGGCCTGGATCGCCTCGGACTTCGCGATCACCGCCGACGAGCTGCGCGCACTCGCGCGGGAATAGGCGTCCCCGCCGGCGTTGCTCCGCCCACCCAAGGCGCAACCACCATCCCCTCGCGATCCCCGCACGGCCTGCGTCCCCTGCTCAGTCCATCGAGCGGCGGGGCCCCGCCCGCCGTCACCGCACCCACGCGCCGGCGGACGGGCACGCCGCCCGCTGGCGGTGGTCATGCCGCCGCTCGAGGGCGGGGTTGCTTCGGGCCGGAGACCCCGCGAAAGCCGGCGACGGCGCCAAAGCGCCGGGGGTCCCCTGGCATCCCTGCAGCGCCGAGGTGGCCAGCGGTCGGCGCCGCCGCGGCAAGACCGCGCGACGACCCTTGTCCGTCTCGACGACCCGGGATGCGCCCGAAAGCTCGGCAGCGCGGACCTGGCCCGCCCGACCCTTGTCGCAACGGTGATTCGGGCGTATCTGGACGCCCAAATGCGACGGTTCTTCGATATGGACGATCGGGCCCGCCTGCCCTGGCGCTTCCACGGGCGGGTGGTCGGGCTGTTCGCGGGCGCCTAAGCGGCGGCCACCCGTCTGCCGTCCATGCGAAACCATCCTCCCGGGAGGAACCGATGCCCGCTCCGAAGACCCTCTATGACAAGATCTGGGACGCCCACCTGGTGCACGAGGCGCCGGACGGGACCAGCCTGCTCTACATCGACCGTCACCTGGTCCACGAGGTGACGAGCCCGCAGGCCTTCGAGGGCCTGCGCATGGCCGGCCGCCCGGTGCGCGCGCCCGAGAAGACCGTCGCCGTCCCCGACCACAACGTCCCGACCGACGTGAACCGCGCCAAGGGGATCGAGAACGAGGAAAGCCGCATCCAGGTCGAGACCCTGCGCAACAACGCCCGCGAGTTCGGCATCGAGATCTACGACGTCGCCGACGTCCGCCAGGGCATCGTGCATATCATCGGCCCCGAGCAGGGCCTGACCCAGCCCGGCATGACCATCGTCTGCGGCGACAGCCACACCGCGACCCACGGCGCCTTCGGGGCACTGGCCCACGGCATCGGGACCAGCGAGGTCGAGCACGTCCTCGCCACCCAGACGCTGATCCAGAAGAAGTCGAAGAACATGAAGGTCGAGGTGAAGGGCTCCCTCGGCCCCGGGGTCACCGCCAAGGACATCACCCTTTCGATCATCGGCGTCACCGGCACGGCCGGCGGCAACGGCCACGTCATCGAGTACATGGGCGCGGCGATCCGCGACCTCTCGATGGAAGGGCGGATGACCGTCTGCAACATGGCGATCGAGGGCGGTGCCCGCGCCGGCCTGATCGCGCCCGACGCCAAGACCTTCGCCTACGTCAAGGGTCGCCCGCACGCCCCGAAGGGCGGCGCCTGGGAGCTGGCCGAGGCCGATTGGCACAGCCTCTTCACCGACGAGGGCGCGCATTTCGACCGCGAGGTTATCCTCGATGCCGCCGACATCGCCCCGGTCGTAACCTGGGGAACCTCGCCGGAGGACGTGCTGCCGATCACCGGCCTGGTGCCGCACCCCGAGGATTTCAAGGGCGGCAAGGTCGATGCCGCCCGCCGCTCGCTCGAGTACATGGGCCTCGTCCCCGGCACCCGCCTGCAGGACATCGCCATCGACACCGTCTTCATCGGCTCCTGCACCAACGGGCGCATCGAGGACCTGCGCGAGGTCGCGAAGATCATGGAGGGCCGCCGCGTCAAGGACGGAATCCGCGCGATGATCGTGCCGGGCTCCGGCCTCGTCCGCGCCCAGGCCGAGGAGGAGGGGATCGCGCAGAAGCTGATCGAGGCCGGCTTCGACTGGCGGATGGCCGGCTGCTCGATGTGCCTCGGGATGAACCCCGACCAGCTCGCCCCCGGCGAGCGCTGCGCCTCGACCTCCAACCGCAACTTCGAGGGCCGCCAGGGCCGCGGCGGGCGCACCCACCTGCTCTCGCCGGCGATGGCCGCCGCCGCCGCGATCACCGGCCGGCTGACCGACGTGCGCGAGCTGATGTGAGCCTTGCGTCGGCCGAAAAGCGGGTACTACCACGGCGCGCGGCGTCGACTGTGAAGGACAGGCGCGGCCGGCGCTTCGAAGCCGTCGTTCTAGAGCGGAATCCGATCAGTTTGCATCGTATCCTGCGGCGGCGAAGTAGTTGGCCCTCCTGCGGGCTGAAGGTGTCGACGATGCGTCCGATGGCGCGCCAGAGACCGGTGACGGTGCGCTCGGCGGCCTTGCGAAGCAGGGCCTTCAGCTTGGCGAAGGCATTCTCGATCGGGTTGAAGTCGGGGCTGTAGGGCGGGAGGAAGAGCAGGCTCGCGCCGGCGTCTCGATCGGCCGACCTTCGGCCCCTTGTGGCTCGAAATGTCCATGACGACGATGTCGCCGGGCCGGAGCTCGGGGACGAGCAGCCGCTCGACGTAGGCCTGAAGGCGTCGCGATTGATGGGACCGGAGAGGACGAAGGGCGCGTCCTGCCGCGGAGCGTCAGAGCGGCGACGACCGTGGCCCAGTGACGGGCGGCACGCCGACGCGCAGGCGCTCGCCGCGCGGGGCGCGGCCGTGGGTGCGGGCCATGTTGGTCTTCGCCCAGGTCTCGTCGATGAAGACCAGCCGGGGATCGAGGTCGGGTTGCGCCTCGAACCAGGCCTCGCGCCGCTTCAGGACGTCGGGGCGATCCGCTCGCTGGCGTGCGCCTTTTTGCGCGTGATCCGGCGGCGGGCGAAGACCGCTGCAGCGTGCCGTAGCCGAAGACGTGGCCGCGCGTGGCCAGCGCCGCCCGCAGCTCCTCCACCGTGCTGTCCGGCGTCTCGGCAAGCAGACCGAGGACAAGTTCGGCTGGCCTCGATCCGGCCCGAGCGGCGATCTCCGCCGAGCGGTCCGGGTCGAACGTCACCCTTCTCCCGCTCCAGCCGCCGCCACCGGCTCACGCTCGCCGCGCTCACCCCGAACCGCGCCGCCGCCTCGCGATGCGTCGCCCCCGCGGCGACCGCCACGAGGACCCGTGTGCGAAGGTCGACTGAGAGCGCTTTCGACATGCCTGCCGGCCTCCCCTCCGGCAGACAGCTTGAATCAGAACCTGCGCCTGGAATCCCCAGGATTCACTTAGCTCGGGTTTCGCTCTAGCGTGCGCGGTCCCGGCGGAAACCGGCGTAGTCCCCGCCGACCGTATCGACGCTGCCGCTCGCCGGGACGGTGAAACGCACGTCATTGCCGCGTCGTCCCCGTCGCTCTAGCCTTGTCCAGAAACAATCGCTCTCCCGCGCGAGAACTTTGACCCAGCGCAAGGGCCGCGGTTTCGATTCAGCCTATACATTGGGGAACGGGGTTTCGCCGCGCAACCGGCGAGGGTCGGGCAATGGGGTGGTCGGGGTGAGTCTAGGGCTGGCAGTGGCCGTGACGGGCATCCTCGGGATACTCGGCGGCTGCGTCCCTCGGGATGCGGCGCCCGCTTCGGCCCTTCCGGGCGAGGACTTCGCCATCGACCTGCCGGCCGAATGCAGGCCGCACGCCGGCCCGCAGGGCACGGAGGGCACGGAGTTCTGCAACTTCGGCACCGCGGGGCGGCACCTGCGGATCGTGCTGGCCGGCACCGCCGGACCGCCGGAACTGGTCGCCGGGGTGGCGATCTCGCCGACCGGGGATATCCACCCGCAGCTCCGCCAGGTGCTGCGGAGGTTCTACGGCACCTACCTGGCCGGCGCGGCGGAAGCCGGCCCGGACGCGCGCGTGGCGAGGTCCACCGCGCGGATCGACGCGGGCCAGGCGGCGAGGGGCGGGTTCGACGACTGCCTGCGCTACGCGCGCGGCCTCGACATCCGCGGCTTCGCCACCGACGAGGCCGGCGTCATCTGCGTCAACTACAACGCGGACACGGGCATCCTGAAGGTCGCGCACGTGGCGTACCTCGAGTTGCGCCCCCGCAAGCAGCCCATGGCGGGGACATTCGATCGCGAAGCCGACAACCTCCTGCGCACCCTCCGGCGGGCGCCCATCGTGCCGGTGACGTCGTACCAGCGGGTGATACCCGGCAACCCGTGAGCGGCCGCGTCCCGGGCGGCCGCAGCGCATCGACCTCCAAACGCAAGTCCAAGAGCCGTCAGCGCCACGGGCGCACCCACCTGCTCTCGCCCGCCATGGCCGCTGCCGCCACCATCACCGGCCGGCTGACCGACGTCCGCGACATGGTGTGACGACGTTTCGGCCGTGCTACGGCGCGGCCTCTCGGCGCAGGCTGCGCAGGACGGGAGCAGCACGATCGAGGAAGCCGTCGTTCTCGCGCGCCGGGTTTTGCCGCCCCTCGGCATAGCCCACTGCGACCACATCGACCTTGCCGCTCGCCGGATCGGAGACCGCGCAGGTGATCGTGGAGTTGTCGAGGTCTTGGAGACGGCCGTAGAGCGACAGACACTTTTGGGCGCCGACCTGCGCGGCGACAGCCTCCTCTACGACGAAGCGGACTCCAGTCGACTGGACGCCGCTCCCGAGTTCTTTGACGGTTCTATACGCGAGCAGCCAGTCTTCCCAATTCTGCTGTGTGTATGAAGAGACCTCGGAGGGCTCCAGCCGCTGCTGATCTACTCCCAGGCCGACGCCGATACTCAACCCGCCCGACCCGAACATGCACTCCTTGCCCTGACCTGCCGGCTGCATCGCGCAGCCGCTCGGTGGCGCAATGACATAGGTCCCGAGCGATCCGCTTACGGCGTTCGTCGGGGGCGTCGGCGCCACGCACGCCGCCGCGAACGTCGCAAGCATAAAGACGGGAAGCACCTTCGAAGTGGACATGGTTCCCTCCCCACACTGGCCAGAATCGAACGTCGAAGCCGGAAAATGCGCTTCAGATGGCTTGGAAGAGCCTACGAGCATCGTTAATCCGGATGAGAGAGAACACGGGCCTCAACCCGACGTGCGGCGCAGGCTGTGGATGAAGGGATTGGCTCTTTCCTCGAAGCCGGCGTTCGGGCGCGCGGGGTCCGGGCGGAATTCGATGTAGTCCGCTCCGACCGTGTCGATGCTGCCGCTCGCCAGGTCGGTGAAGACGCAGGTCATCGACGCGTCGTCCGCGTCGGGGAGAACCGAACGGAGGTGCATGTGGAGCGAGAGGCACCGCACCGCTCCGATCCGCGCTGCGGTCGCCGCCTCCTCGGCGCCGCGCACCTCGACCACCTCGATCTCGGACGTGAAGTTGACGGCCTGGTTCTGCAGGATCCACGCGTCCCAGTCGGGCGTCGCCGCGACCTGCTGCGGCGTGAACCGGTCGCTCTTCACAGCGAGCATGGCACCGCCCTCGGGACCGCCGGGGCCCAGCATGCAGAACGCCTTCTTGCCTTCCGAGCGCATCGCGCATGCGCTCGGTGGCGTGATGGCATAGGTGCCCGCCAGCCCGGTCACCCCGTTTGACTGAAGTGCCGGCGTCGCGCAGCCCGCCGCGAATGCCGCGAGCACGACGACAGGGAGCGCCTTCGAAGTGGACATGATTAACCCCCTTCTCCCAACGTAATCACGCCGAGGCCAGTATATGATTTGATCGAATTTTGTACCCACCTTCATTGATCTCGATCAAATACAGCGGGCTCTGAATAGGGTACTCCCGCAGAGCGCTCAACTCGGGGTACGAAATGTTCTCTCGCCTTTTCGTTGTTTCGGGAGTGGTCGCCTGGACGCTCAGCGGCTGCGCCGCGCGTGAAGGCGGCACGCAGCTGTCGGGCTTCGAGTTTGCGGTGCCGGCAGGCTGCGCTTTGCCGGCCAACCAGGGCGGTGGCAGTTGCCAGTTCACGATCGACGGAAGATCGATGGGCATCGCACTCGACTCCGTCGCGGCGAAACCGGCCGACGTGGCCGCACTTTACGGGGTAGAGATCTCAGCAACCGAAAGCACCCTCGACGACTTCAAGTCGCTGCTCCGCGCCTACCACGACGAGTTCTGGTCGAGGGCGACCGGTTCAAGCTGGAAGGCCACGAGCGCGAGTTCCCGTTTCGACGCGAGCAGGGCCGATGCCCTGGGCTTCCGAGAATGCCTCAGATACTCGTTGTCCGGCGCGGCAGCCGCCTTCGCGAACGACTTCGACGGCGTGATCTGCGCGACTTATTCCGAGAGCTCGGATCTGGTTGCTATTCTCCACCTCATCTATTCCGAGACACGCGACCCCGAGCAGCCCAAGTCGGCGAGCTTCGACCGCGAGGCGGACGCGATCATTCGCAGCCTTCGGCGGGCGCCCCCCGCGACGCGGACGTCGTACCAGCGGATGATCCCCGGCAACCCGTGAGGGGCCGGTTGCCGCCCCGAGCATCGGAGCTGGCCTGGATCGAGGCCGGCTTCGACTGGCGCATGGCTGGCTGTTCGATGTGCCTCGGGATGAACCCCGACCAGCTCGCTCCCGGCGAGCGATGCGCCTCGACGTCCAACCGCAACTTCAAGGGCCGCCAGGGCCGCGGCGGCCGCACGCACCTGCTGTAGCCCGCCATGGCCGCCGCCGCGGTGATCACCGGCCGGCTGACGGACGTGCGCGAGATCATGTGAGGAAGCCGCGGGTGCTGCGCCCGCGGCTTCCGGCTCCGACGGAAGGATGACGTTCGGGGCCTTGAACCCCGGGTCAGGCTGGCCGATTATCCGGGGGAACGACCCGGGAGGAAGGATTGGCTCGGACCGCCGACTGGAGCGAGGCCGAGACGCTGGCGATCGTCGGGCGGCATGCCGGCCGCGAAGGCCCGCTCATGCCGATCCTGCACGACGTCCAGGCCACCTGGGGCTATGTGCCGCGCGATGCGCTCCCCGTGATCGCCGCCGCGCTCAACCTGTCGCGCGCCGAGGTCTGGGGCGTCGTCACCTTCTACCACGACTTCCGCCACGACCCTGCCGGCCGCCATAGCCTCAAGCTCTGCCGCGCCGAGGCCTGCCAGTCGGTCGGCTGCGAGGCGCTGGTCGCCCGTGCCGAGGAGCGCCTCGGCACCGCCTGCGGCTCGACCAGCCCCGAGGGCGTCACCCTCGAGGCCGTCTACTGCCTCGGCCTCTGCGCCACCGGTCCCTCGGCAATGGTCGACGGCCAGGTCGTCGGCCGCCTCGATCCCGCGCGCCTAGACGCCGTCATCGACGGCCTGCTCGCATGATCCGGGTATTCGTCCCCCGCGATGCCGCCGCCGTTGCCTGCGGTGCCGACACCGTCGCCGCGGCGATCCGCGGCACCGCCCGCCGCGCCGGGATCGACGTCGCGATCGCCCGCACGGGCTCGCGCGGCATGCTCTGGCTGGAACCGCTCGTCGAGATCGAGGACGCCGGCGTCCGCCACGGCTTTGGCCCCCTGGACCACGACGGCGCCGTCTCCCTCGTCATGGCGCTCGCCGACGGCCGCGGCGCCGCCCGGGTCGCTCACCCGCAGGCCGTGGGTCCCGTCGAGCGGATCCCCTTCTTCGCAGACCAGACCCGCCTGACCTTCGCCCGCTGCGGCCTCACCGACCCGCTGTCGCGCGCCGACTACGCCGCCAACGGCGGCTGGAAGGGTCTCGCGCGGGCCATCGAGATCGGCCCGGAGGCCACCCTCGCCGAGGTCACCGCCTCGGGCCTCCGCGGCCGCGGCGGCGCCGGCTTCCCGACCGGCATCAAGTGGAAGACCGTCGCCGACGCCCCCGGCCCGCAGAAATACATCGTCTGTAACGCCGACGAAGGCGACAGCGGGACCTTCGCCGACCGGATGGTCATGGAGGGCGACCCCTTCTGCCTGATCGAGGGCATGGTGATCGCCGGCATCGCCACCGGCGCCACCCGCGGCTACGTCTATGTCCGCTCGGAGTACCCGCACGCCATCGCCGCCCTCGAAGCCGCGATCGAGCAGGCGACCGCCGGCGGCATGCTCGGTGCCCGCATCGCCGGCACGACGCACGCCTTCCGCCTCGAGGTCCGCCAGGGCGCGGGCGCCTATGTCTGCGGCGAGGAGACGTCGCTCCTCGACAGCCTCGAGGGCAAGCGCGGCCTCGTCCGCGCCAAACCGCCGCTGCCCGCGCACAAGGGCCTCTTCGGCCGTCCGACGGTCATCAACAACGTTCTCTCGCTCGCCGCCGTCCCCTTCATCCTCGCCGAGGGCGGTCAGGCCTACGCCGACTTCGGCGTCGGACGCTCGCGCGGGACGATGCCGATCCAGATCGCCGGCAACGTCCGGCAAGGCGGCCTCTACGAGACCGCCTTCGGGCTTACGCTCGGCGAGATCGTCGAGGGCATCGCCGGCGGCACCCGCTCCGGCCGCCCGGTGCGCGCCGTCCAGGTCGGCGGCCCGCTCGGCGCCTACTTCCCGCCCGCGCTCTTCGACACCCCCTTCGACTACGAGGCCTTCGCCGCCCGCGACGGGCTGATCGGCCACGGCGGGATCGTGGTCTTCGACGACACCGTCGACATGGCACGACAGGCGCGCTTCGCCTTCGACTTCTGCGCCATCGAGAGCTGCGGCAAGTGCACCCCCTGCCGCATCGGCGCCGTCCGCGGCCGCGAGACGGTGGACCGCCTGATCGCCGGCGACGACCCCGCCGCCATGCGTGCGCTCGTCACCGACCTCTGCCACACGATGAAGTTCGGCTCGCTCTGTGCGCTCGGCGGATTCACCCCATATCCGGTGATGAGCGCACTCACCCACTTCCCCGAGGATTTCGGCGGCGCGAGCCCGCTTCCGAACGCTGCGGAGTAAGACCCATGACCCTGATCCGCGAGATCGACTTCGGCACCCCGGCGGCGACGGCCGAGGAGAGGGTGACGCTCACGATCGACGGCGAGCCCGTCACCGTCCCCGCCGGCACCTCGATCATGCGCGCCGCGATGGAGATGGGGACCGAAATCCCCAAGCTCTGCGCCACCGACATGCTGGCGAGCTTCGGCTCGTGCCGGCTCTGCCTCGTCGAGATCGACGGCCGCGCCGGCACGCCCGCGTCCTGCACCACGCCGGTGGCGCCGGGCATGGTCGTGCACACCCAGACCGAGAAGCTCGCGCGCCTTCGCCGCGGCGTCATGGAGCTCTACGCCTCCGACCACCCCGACCACACGCTGACCGACCCCGCCGCCGCCTTCTCGGCAATGCCGGCGATGGCCGCCGCCGCCGGTCTTACCGAGGTGCGGTTCGCACCGGGGTCGAACCACGTCGCCGCCGAGTGCTTCGACGCCGAGAACCCGCTGCACATGGCGATGGACGGGACGAACCCATACTTCAGCTACGATCCGGCCAAGTGCATCGTCTGCTATCGCTGCGTCCGCGCCTGCGAGGAGGTCCAGGGCACCTTCGCGCTGACCGTCGAGGGCCGCGGCTTCGACAGCCGCATCGTAGCCGGGATGAACGAAGGCTTCCTCGCCTCCGAATGCGTCTCCTGCGGCGCCTGCGTGCAGTCCTGCCCGACCGGATCGCTGGTCGAGAAGGCACTGGCCGACATCGGCACGCCTGAGCATTCGAAGATCACCACCTGCGCCTATTGCGGCGTCGGCTGCGCCTTCAAGGCCGAGATGAAGGGCGAGGAGGTCGTCCGCATGCTGCCGTGGAAGGACGGCAAGGCCAACCGCGGCCACTCCTGCGTCAAGGGCCGCTTCGCCTACGGCTACGCGACCCATCGCGAGCGCATCCTGAACCCGATGGTCAGGGACAGGATCACCGACCCCTGGCGCGAGACGACCTGGGAGGAGGCAATCGCGCGGGTCGCAGCCGACTTCCGCCGCATTCAGGCCGAGCACGGCGCCGGGGCGGTCGGCGGGATAACCTGTCGCGCTGCACCAACGAGGAGACCTTCCTGGTGCAGAAGCTGATCCGGCGGGGTTTGGCGTGAACAACGTCGATACCTGCGCCCGGGTCTGCCACTCGCCGACCGGCTACGGCCTCAAGGCGACCTTCGGCGAGAGCGCCGGCACGCAGGACTTCGACAGCGTCGAGGCCTGCGACGTGATGCTCGTCATCGGGGCGAACCTGACCGACGGCCACCCCGTCTTCGCCAGCCGGATGAAGAAGCGGTTGCGCGAGGGCGCGAAGCTCATCGTCGCCGACCTGGCGGCGCATCGATCTCGTCCGCTCGCCGCACGTCGAGGCGGCCTATCACCTGCAGCTGAAGCCGGGCACCAACGTCGCGCTCCTGACCGCGATGGCGCATGTCATCGTCACCGAGGGGCTGGTGGACGAGCGTTTCATCCGCGAGCGCTGCGACGCGGAAGCCTTCGCCGAATGGGCGGCCTTCATCGCCGACCCGAAGAACGCCCCGAGGCGATGGCCGAGTACACCGGCGTCGAGGCGCCGCTGGTGCGCGGCGAGCCGGCCGCGACCGGCGGCAACGCCGCGATCTTCTACGGCCTCGGGGTCACCGAGCACAGCCAGGGCTCGACCGCCGTCATGGCGATCGCGAACCTCGCGATGGCGACCGGCAACATCGGGCGTCCCGGTGTCGGCGTGAATCCGCTGCGCGGGCAGAACAACGTGCAGGGCGCGTGCGACATGGGCAGCTTCCCGCACGAGCTCGCCGGCTATCGCCACATCTCCGACGCGGCGACGCGGAGCCTCTTCGAGCAGGCCTGGAACTGCACCCTCGATGCCGAGCCGGGCCTGCGCATCCCGAACATGCTCGACGCCGCGGTCGAGGGCAGCTTCCGCGCCCTCTACATCCAGGCGAGGACATCCTGCAGTCCGACCCCGACCAGACCCACGTCGCGGCCGGCCTTGCGGCGATGGACTGCGTCGTCGTCTGGCTCTTCCTCAACGAGACCGCCAACTACGCGCACGTCTTCCTGCCCGGCTGCACCTTCCTCGAGAAGGACGGCACCTTCACCAACGCCGAGCGCCGCATCCAGCGCATCCGCCGCGTCATGGCGCCGAAGAACGGCTACGCCGACTGGGAGGTCACCCAGCTCCTAGCGCGCGCCGTCGGCCTCGCCTGGGGCTATTCGCACCCTCCGAGATCATGGACGAGATCGCCCGCCTGACCCCCACCTTCGCTGGCGTGACCTACGACAAGCTCGACGCCGAAGGCTCGATCCAGTGGCCCTGCAACGCCGACCACCCGCTGGGTTTCCGGTGATGCACGTCGACGACTTCACCGCGGCAAGGGCCGCTTCATGCTGACCGAGTACGTGCCGACCGACGAGAAGGTCGGCCCCCGCTACCCGCTGATCCTGACGGCGGGGCGCATCCTCAGCCAGTACAACGTCGGCGCCCAGACCCGCCGCACCGACAACGTCCTCTGGCACACCGAGGACCGCCTCGAGATCCACCCGCACGACGCCGAGCAGCGCGGCATCGTCGACGGCGGCTGGGTGACGGTGAGAAGCCGCGCCGGCGAGACCGGCCTGCGGGCGCTCATCACCGAGCGCGTGGCGCCGGGGGTCGTCTACACCACCTTCCATCACCCGATGACCCGGGCGAACGTCGCGACGACCGACTTCTCCGACTGGGCCACCAACTGCCCCGAGTACAAGGTGACCGCCGTGCAGGTGACGCCCTCCAACGGCCCGACGCGACGCGCAGGAGGATTACGCCGGCTTCAGCGCCCGCAGCCGGCGCATCGCGGCACCGCAGGCGGCGGAGTAGCCGGCTTGCCCGGCGTCCTCCGCCGCGTCGCCACCGTCCGCGTCGCCGGCGGCCGCGGAAGCCCCGGCGCGCGCATCGTGCCGAGGAGGCGCCGGCTGCGCTCGTCTACGACGGCACCACCCACGCGGTCATGATGGCGGGCCCACCGACCTCGAGGACTTCGCCGTCGGCTTCAGCCTGACCGAGGGCAAGATCGCCCGCCCCGCCGACATCCGCGAGCTCGAGGTCGTCGAGCACGCGGCGGGCATCGAGGCGCGCATGTGGCTCGCGCCCGGCGCCGGCCGCGGCGCCGCCGACCGCCGGCGCGCCATGCTCGGGCCGACCGGCTGCGGCCTCTGCGGCATCGACAGCCTCGAGGCGGCGCTCCCCCGACCTGCCGCCCGTCGCAGCCGCCGGCACCCTCCCAGTCGCCGACATCGTCGCGGCCGTGGCCTCGGTTCGCCCGGCGCAGGTGCTGAACCGCGAGGCCCGCGCTCCACGCCGCCGGCTTCTGGACGCCCGCGGAAGGCCTCGTCGCCCTGCGCGAGGACGTCGGCCGCCACAACGCCCTCGACAAGCTCGTCGGCGCCCTCGCCCGCGCCGGCACCGACGCCCGCGCGGGCATCCTCGTAATGACCAGCCGGCTTTCGGTCGAGCTCGTCCAGAAGGCCGCCGTCCTCGGCGTCCCCGTGGTCGCGGCGGTCTCGGCCCCGACCGCCCTCGCGCTCCGCACCGCCGACGCCGTCGGGATCACCGTCGTCGGCGTCGCCCGCGACGACGGCTTCGAGATCTTCACTCGCCCCGAGCGCATCCTGCTCGGCGCCTCGGAGGACGCCCCGGATGTCCGCGCCGCAGGCTGACAAGCTCGCGCTCATGGCGAACCAGATCGCCCGCAACCTGGCCGTGCAGGGTGACGCGCGCGCGATCGACGCAACCGCCGACCACATCGCGCGATTCTGGGATCCGCGCATGCGCGCCGCCATCGCGGCCTACGTGGCTGGCGGCGGCGCGCTCAGCCCGATCGCCCACGCGGCCGTGCTGCGTCTCGCCGACGCGACGCCCCCGGGCTGATCCTCAGCGCGGCAGCACGCCGAGAAGCGGCTGCAGCTCGGCGAGCCGGGCTTCGATCCGGTCGTAGGCGGCATGCGCCTTGGCCGCATCCTCGTGGCTGACCGCCTCGAAGTCCTTGATCGTGGCCAGCACGTCGCCGACCTCGTCCTGCTCGAAATCCTCGCGCCCGCGGCTGCGCCCGCGCCGCGTCGATCCCCCGCTGCAGGCTCTGAAGTCGCTTGTCCAGCGCGTCAGGTTCGCCGCCCATGCGTCGCCTCCTCCCGATCGTCACGAGCCTCGAACATGCGACGGATCGGCCCGCGCGTCGAGGGCGCGATTGCGCGTTGCCGAGCCGGTTTCCTTCGCATAAGCTCGCCCCGGCCGGGAAATGGATCGCTGCGCGAACCCGCCGGGCCCGGATCGTCGGGCGAACCGAAAAGACCGCAGCGATGGGGAGGAGACCACTTGATGCTGAGATCGGTACGATCGCCATGCTCGCGTCGACCATGCTCGCCGGCCTCGCGGCCGGTGCGATGGCGCAGGGCCTGATTACGCCGGACCACATCGGCAAGCCCGACGCGCCGAACACGCTGACGATGCGGATGAACCCCGACCAGTCGCCGGGCAACAACCCGCACAAGGAGATCGGCGAGAAGCACGCCGCCGCCTGGGAGAAGTGGGCCGAGGCGCACCCCGACTGGCAGGTCAACGTCGAATACTTCAGCCAGGACATCGGCGCCGAGCACGCCCGCCTGCTCGAGCAGGCGCGCGCCGGCCGCGCGCCCGACTGCGTCACGGTCGACCTGTTCCAGCTGGCACTCTTCGTGAAGAACGGCGTACTGCAGCCGCTCGACGAGTTCTTCACCAAGGAGGAGATCGACGACCTCTTCCCCTTCATCAAGGAAGGCATCACCGGTCCCGACGGCCACATCTACGCCTGGTGGTGGGGCACCGACCTGCGCGTCCTCTACTACAACTCCGACATCGTGAAGACGGTGCCGCAGACCTGGGACGAGCTGAAGGCGACCGCGCTCGAGGCGTCGAAGACCGGCGTCGACGGCGTCCTCTTCAACGGCGGCCGCTGGGAGGGGACCACCTTCGACTGGCTGGCCAACTTCTGGGCGCAGGGAGGAGCTCGTCGACGCCGAGGGGAAGCCCATCTTCGGCGAGGGCGAGAACAAGGAGAAGATGCTGAAGGCCCTCAACTACTTCAAGGACCTCGTCGACTCCGGGCGCCGCCCCGAAGCGGGTCGCGACGATCAAGACCTACGACGACTTCAACGCCGCGGCGCAGGCGGGCTCGACCGCGATGTTCTTCGGCGGCCACTGGCAGCACTTCCAGCTCGGCGAGGCGATGACGCCGGAAGCCGCCTCTAAGTGGCTGATCGCCGAGCTCCCGGGGCCGACCAAGGACGAGCGCGCCACCGGCACCGGCGGCTGGACCGTCGCCGACTTCTCCAAGGACGCCCGGACAAGACCAAGGCCTGCGCCTCGATCATGCGCGAGGTCTACATGGGCCCGGCGAACGAGGCCGGCGGGGATCTTCCGACCCGGCAGTCGCTCTTCGCGAGCCTGCCCAAGTTCCAGGATCCCTACTACGCCCAGCTCAAGGACTACCTCGTGCACGGCCACGCCCGGCCCGGCGTGCCGATCTACCCGGAGATCTCGAACCAGATCCAGATCATGATGGGCGAGGTCCTCTCCGGCTCGAAGTCGCCCGAGGACGCGCTCAACGGCGCCTACGACCGCACGATGGCCGCCTACAAGAAGGGTTGAACAGGCGGGCGGGGGCAGCGCCCCCGCCCGTTCTCTCCCCGGGGGAAGAATGAGCGACATCGTCCACGCAGGCACGGCTCCCGCCGGGCGCGCAGCCGGGTGCGGCCTGCCGAGCGGCCGCTCGTGTGGCTGCTGCCGCTCGCGCTCCTCCTCCTGCTCACCTACGTCTGGCCGGCGCTGCAGGTCATCCGCTACAGCTTCACCGACGCGACGCTGCTGAACCCGGACTTCAGCTACACCCTCGACACCTACCGCGCCCAGCTCACCAACCCCGACCTGCCCGGCATCCTCTGGGTGACGGTGCTCTTCGTGGTCGCGAGCGTCGTGCTGCAGCTCACCCTCGGCCTCCTCGTCGCCCTCGCCCTCCACCGCGGCATGCTGCGCGGCCTCCCCGGCGTCTCCTTCATCCGCGTCGTCATCCTCTGCTCGTGGATCGTCCCAGGCATCGCCTCGGGCATCGTCTGGCAGCTGATGTCTTCAACGAGGCGAGCTACGGCTTCTTCAACGCCCTCCTGAAGATGGCAGGCCTCCCCGTCGTCGCCTGGCTGTCCGACCCGCAGATCGCGATCTGGTCGGCGGTCATCGCCAACGTCTGGCGCGGCACGGCCTTCTCGATGATCCTGCTCTACGCCGGGCTCCTCGTCATCCCGCGCAGCCTCTACGAGGCCGCCTCGGTCGACGGCGCCACCGCCTTGAAGCAGCTCTGGTACATCACCCTGCCGCAGCTCCGGCCGATCCTGCTCATCAACACCATCCTCATCACCATCGCCACGCTCAACACCTTCGACCTGATCCTGCCCTCACCGGCGGCGGACCGGGGCGCGCGACCGAGGTGCTGGCGCTCTACGCCTACAACACCATCTTCCGAACTTCGACCTTCGAACGGGGCGGTGCTGGCGGTGCTGATGCTCGTCATCAGCCTGATCTTCACCGCCCTCTACATCCGGCTCCTGCCGAAGGAGGAGTGAGATGTCCGCGACCCGCCGCGCACGCATCGCCGACGTCTGGACCTACGTCGCCTATGCGCTGATCTTCCTCTTCTTCGCCGGACCGCTGCTCTGGATCTTCTCGCTCTCGATCCGCACCCCCGCCGAGGTCTACGTCAACAACATCCGCCTCTGGCCGCTCGCCCCGACCCTCGAGAACTACGGTAAGGCGCTCTCGAACCCGCTCTTCGTCACCTACCTCCTCAACGGCCTCAAGCTCGCCGTCGGCGGCGCCATCGGCGCCATGCTCTTCGCCACCCCCGCCGCCTACGCGCTGTCGCGCTTCCGCTTCCGCAACCGCAACCTCGCGATGATCGGCCTCCTCGCCTTCCAGATGATCTCGCCCCTGGTGATCATGGTGCCGCTCTACCGCTACATGGACCGCGCCGGCATGCTCGACAGCCTGCTCGCCGCCGGCTTCATCTACGTCGCGGTCGCCGCCCCGCTCTTCACCTGGATGCTGAAGGGCTTCCTCGACGGCATCCCGCAGAGCCTGGAAGAGGCGGCGATGATCGACGGCTGCACCCGCTGGGGCGCCTTCCTGCGCGTGGTGCTGCCCCTGAGCCTGCCCGGCCTCACCTCCGCCTTCGTCCTGAACGCGATCCTCGGCTGGTCGCAGTTCATCATCCCCTTCATCCTGCTCTCGAAGCCGACGCTCTTGCCGATCGCCGTCGGCATCTTCAACTTCCAGGGCAGCTACAACCAGACCTCGACCCAGATCCTCGCTGCCGCCAGCGTGCTGTCGATCGTGCCCGCCGTCATCGTCTTCCTGCTGCTGCAGCGCTTCATCATCGGCGCGCTGATGGCCGGCGCGGTGAAGGGATGAGCCGCGGAATGCCCCGAGCCGCCGCCCCTTTCTGCCTTTCTTCCCTTGAACTTATCGGGCAGTGCCGGGGGGGTCGAGGGGGGCCGGCGAGGGCCCCCCTCGGGCCAAGGCCGAGCCATCCGGGCATGGAGAGCAAGGGCGCCCACCTCTGGCCTGAAGGCCGAGCCGCGCATGCGGCGACAGGCGCCAAAGCGCCTCCGCGCCGCCTCCGCCCCTCGTCCCCGCCCGACGAACGCGACAAGGGTGCCGCGCTCGCCGGCCACGGAATCCGCTGATGCGCGTCCACATGATCGCCAACGCCCACATCGACCCGGTGTGGCTCTGGCCCTGGCAGGCCGGCGCCGACGAGGCGCTCGCAACCGCCGCCTCGATGGCCGACCGCTGCGACGAGTGCCCCGATTTCGTCTTCACCCGCGGCGAGGCCTGGCTCTACCAGCAGGCCGAGCGCGTGCGCCCCGATCTCTTCAAGCGAATTCAGCTGCTGGTCGAGCGCGGCCAGTGGCACGTGACCGGCGGCCAGTTCATCCAGCCCGACCTGAACCTTCCCACCGCCGCCGGCCTCCATCGCCAGATCGAGCACGGCCAGCGCTACTTCCGCGACCGCTTCGGAATCGCCCCGACCGTAGGCTACAACGTCGACAGCTTCGGCCACACCGCGAGCCTTCCCGACATCCTCGCGAGCCACGGCTACCGCGCCTACGTCTTCCGCCGCCCCGAGCAGCACCAGGTCCCCCTCCCCGCAAATGTCTTTACCTGGCAAGGGGTCGGCGGCTCGCGAGTCACCGCCTTCCGTATCGTCCCGGGCTACGTCGCGAACTTCGCCGACCTCGGCGGCCAGGTCCGTCTCGCCGTCGAAAGCACGGACGAGGCGCTCGGCCACGTCATGTGCTTCTACGGCGTCGGCAACCACGGCGGCGGCCCCTCGAAGGCGATGATCGAGTGGATCCTCGCCAACCGCGACTTCGACGGCCACGAGCTCGTCTTCTCGCATCCCGACGCCTACTTCGACGCCATCGCCCCCCACAGCGGCGAGCTGCCGGTGGTCACGACCGAGCTGCAGCACTGCTTCCCGGGCTGCTACAGCGTGATGCACGACGTGAAGTCCGCGCAGCGCCACGGCGAGGAGCTGCTGGTACAGGCCGAGACCGCCACCCACGCCCTCGCCGGCGACGCGGCCGAGCGCGAGGCCGCGCTGGCACGGATCGACGCCGCCTGGCCCGACCTCCTCTTCACCGAGTTCCACGACATCCTGACCGGCACCTCGATCCCCGCCGCCTGGGAAAGCGTCCGCGCCATGCAGGGCCGCGCCCGCATCGCCGGCGAGGAGGTGCTCTACGACCTCACCCGCCGCTGGTCCTACCGCACCCTCCCCCGGGTCGACGCGCACCAGATCGTCGTCCTCAACACCCACGAGGCGCCGCGGCACGCCTTCGTCGAGGCCGAGCCCTACCTCGACTTCGACGACTGGAACGACCGCTGGATCAGCGACGAGACCGGCACGCCGGTTGCTTTCCAGGAAGTGCAGCCCGGCTCGAACCAGCTGATTCCGCGCATCCTCGTCGAGGCCGACGTCCCGGCCGCAGGCAGCCGGCAGTTCCAGGTTCACGCCGGTCCACGGCCTGAGGCGGAGGTCGCCACCGACCTCGCTGTCATCCGCGACGCGCTCTCGAACGGCCGCGTCACCGTCGCCCTCAGGAGCGGCGGCCTCGGCGCCGTCGCGCTCGACGGCGTCGAGCTTCTCGACAGCCTCCGACTCCAGCTCCGGCGCGACACCACCGACACCTGGACCTTCCACACCGACCGCTGGGAGGAGCAGGGCATCGCCACCCTTGCCGGCGACGACTGGCACGTCGAGGAGACCGGCCCCCTGCGTGTCCGGGCCCGCCTCGACGGCCGCCTCGGCACCTCGCGCATCCGGCTGACCGTCAGCCTCTGCCGCGGCGAGCCGGCGCTCCACCTCGGGCTCGAAGTCAACTTCGACGAGCGCCACGCCCTCCTGCAGATGCCGATGGCCCTCGCCGCCCCCGCCGAGCGCTGGACCGACGGCCTCGCCGGCGCGTGCATCGAGCGCGCACCCTCCGCCGCCGAATGGCCCTTCCTCGGCTGGTCGCGCGTCCGGGTCGCCGGCACCGATGTCGGCCTCGTCACCAGCGATTGCTACAGCCACAGCCTCGACGGCGCCTTCTGGACCCAGACGCTGCTCCGGAGCCCGCGCATGGCCTGGGGCGGCGGCAACCCGAAGACCTACGCCGGCCGCGACCAGCACAGCGACCAGGGCGTCCACCGCTTCGCCTTTACCCTCGGCTTCGGCGACCTCCCCGACGCCGTGATGGCGCAATCCCTCGCCCAGGCCGCGCAGCCCCTCGTCGTCTTCGACCGCTACGAGGGCATGCACCGCCCCGGCTGGGGTCCCGTCCCCCCGCGCGGCCTCTGGGGCCCGGCGATGCTGCGCAACGTCGCCGACGGCCGCATCGAAGATCCCGGCTCGGCTCCGGGAGGACTTTTCCACCGTTCCGGCGAGGACGACTACGCCGGCTGAAGGACCGCATGATGACCCTGAACGACCGTCAACGCACCGACCGGCTGAGAAAGCGGCTGACCGAGCTCGAGCTCTGGACCGTCGCCGCCGAGCTGCCGCTCGAAGGCTGGACCTTCGACGGCCAGCCGCATGCCCACGGCGCCGCCTGGCCGACCCGCGAGGGAGTCGTGAAGCTCGCGCTTGCCGGCGTCGAGGTCCCCGCCGACTGGCCGCTCGACGAAACCCGCCTCGACGTGAACCTCGGCGGCGAGGGCCTGCTGCGCATCGCCTATCCCGACGGCACCGGCGAGGCGTTCGGCCTCGATCCCAATCACGAGCGCTTCCCGGTCAAGGCCCGCCGCTTCGACGTCTCTGCCGACTGCGTCGCCCGCCTCCCCTTCGGCGTCCCCCATCGCGCGGCCGCCCTCGCCCGCGCCCGCCTGATCCGCCTCGACCCGGCCCTCGCCGAGCTCGTCCTGCTGATCACGCAGGTGGCCGACGCCGCCCACGAGCTCGACGGCCACGAAGCCGTCTCGCCGATGCTCGCCGCGGTCGAGGACGCCCTTGCGATGCTCGACTGGCCGAGCGCCACCCTCGCCTACGTCGCCCGCGTCGCCCCGAGCGTCGAGTCGCAGCGGATCTGGGAGCTTCCGGTCGACCTCGACCTCGCCCCCGCCGGCCTCGCGGCCGCCCACCGCGAGAGCGTCGCGAAGGCGCACGCCTTCCTCGTCGACCGCCTGCGCGCCCTCAGGGACCGTTATCCCCAGAACGGCAAGCTTGCCCTCACCGGCCATGCCCACATCGACCTTGCCTGGCTCTGGCCGCTCGCCGAGACCCGGCGGAAGGCCAACCGCACCTTCTCGACGATGATCTCGCTGATGGACCGCCATCCGGACTTCATCTTCAACGCCTCCACGGCCCAGCTCTACGCCTTCCTCGAGGAGGACGACCCGAGCCTGCTCGAGCGGATCAAGGAGAAGGTCGCCGCCGGCCAGTGGGAGCCGACCGGCGCGATGTGGGTCGAGCCCGACACCAACATGCCGACCGGCGAGAGCTTCTGCCGCCAGCTCCTCTACGGCCAGCGCTACTTCGAGCGGATGTTCGGCAGCCGCCACGACGTCTGCTGGCTGCCCGACTGCTTCGGCTTCTCCCCGGCGCTCCCGCAGCTCCTCCGGCTCGCCGGCGTCACGAACTTCTTCACCATCAAGGTGAACTGGTCCGAGACCAACGCGATGCCCTACGACCTCTTCTGGTGGGAAGGCCTCGACGGCAGCCGCGTGCTCGCCCACACCTTCAACAACCCGGTAGGCGGCTACAACGCCGAGACCGGTGCGCGCGCCGTGCTGGAGACCTGGAAGAACTACCGCGGCAAGCACCACTTCGGCGAGAGCCTCCTCGCCTTCGGCTACGGCGACGGAGGCGGCGGCCCGACGGAGGAGATGCTCGACCGCCAGCGGCAGCTCGCCGACTTTCCCGTGGTGCCCGCCCTCCGGCCGACGAAGATTGCCGACTGGTATGCCAAGGCGCACGCAGCCGTCGCGGACGACAAGCGCCTGCCGGTCTGGGTCGGCGAGATGTACCTCGAGCTCCACCGCGGCACCCTGACGACGCAGGGCAAAACCAAGATCAAGCACCGCCAGGCCGAGCGGGCGCTGATCGCGGCCGAGACGCTGTCTTCGATGGCGACGCTCCTCGGGGCACCCGTGGCGGAGTCGCTGGAGCGGCACTGGCGCGTGCTCCTGCGGAACGAGTTCCACGACATCCTGCCGGGGTCGAGTATCCGCGAGGTCTACCAGCTTGCCGAGGAGGAGCTGGACGGGGTCGCGGCGGCCGGCAATTCCGTGAGCGCCGCGAAGCTCGAAGTGATCGCCGCAAAGGTAGTGCCGGCCGGCGACCGGCCCGGCGTCCTCGCGGTCAACCCCGACCTCTCGCCTCGGCCGCTCCGGCTCTTTTCGCCAGAAGCGCTGCCCGAGGGCCAGGCGGTGGAGGGCGGGAGCGTGATCGCGACCGACGACATGGTTGCGGGGCTGACGGCAAGGGTGGTGGTGGACCCGCAACCGACGCCGGGGCTCTCGGCCGGAGACGGCTACCTCGAGAACGCGCTCTGCCGGATCGAGGTCCGCGACGACGGAACGATCGGAAGCTTCTTCGACAAGCGGGCCGGGCGAGAGGCGCTGGCGGACCGCGGCAACCAGATCTGGGCCTACGTCGACAAGCCGCGGAACTGGGATGCCTGGGATCTGGAAGACAACTACGTCGACCAGGGGGAAGAGCTGAAGGCCTCCTCGGTCGAGCTGGTGGAAAAGGGCCCGCACCGCGCGGCGATCCGGGTGGTCCGGACCTTCCGCGACAGCACGATCACCCAGATCTACCGCCTCTGGGCGAACTCCGCGCGCCTCGACGTCGCGACCGAGATCGACTGGCACGAGCGGCGCTTCCTCCTCAAGGCGCGCTTCCCGCTCGCGATCCGCTCCGACTTTGCCACCTTCGAATGCGCCCACGGCGTGATCCGCCGCGCGACGCACCGCAACACCTCCTGGGACGTTGCCCGCTTCGAGGTGGCCGCCCACCGCTTCGCCGACCTCTCCGAGCAGGGCTACGGCGTGGCGCTCCTCAACGACGGCAAGTACGGTCACCACGTCATCGGCAGCGAGCTCGGCCTGAGCCTGCTGCGATCGCCGGTCTACCCGGACCCGCTGGCCGACGAGGGGAAGCAGGCCTTCACTTACGCCTTGTTCCCGCACGCCGGCGATTGGCTGGCCGGGGGCGTGCTCGCGGAGGCCGAGGAGCTGAACCGGCCGCTTCTCGGGCAAGCGGTGAAGGCCGCGGGTGACGCGGCGTGGACCGCGGCGAAGATCGACGGGATGCAGCTCGGGCTCTCCGGGTTCAAGCCGGCGGAGGACGGCGGGAAGCTCGTCCTGCGAACCTACGAGCCGGCCGGAGCGCGGGGCGTTGTCCAGGTGACGCTGCCCGACGGGTGGCGGCTCGGACGCGAGGTCGACCTGCTCGAGGAGGATGCCGGCGAGCCGGAGCGGTGGTTCCTGCCGTTCAAGGTGCACAGCTGGACGGTCGAGGGGGGCTGAGCGATGGCGCAGGTCGCGATCCGGAACCTCGTCAAGCGCTATGGCGCGCTCGAGGTGGTGCACGGGGTGAACTTCGAGATCAGGGACGGCGAGTTCATCGTCCTCGTCGGCCCCTCGGGCTGCGGCAAGTCGACGATCCTCCGGATGATCGCCGGGCTCGAGCCGATCACCGGCGGCGAGATCGCAGTGAACGGCCGGGTCGTCAACGACGACGCGCCGCGTGACCGCGACATCGCGATGGTGTTCCAGGACTACGCCCTCTACCCGCACATGACGGTGCGGCAGAACCTCGGCTTCGGGCTGAAGATGCGAGGGACACCGCGGGCCGAGGTCGACAAGGCGGTGGCAAAGACCGCCGACATCCTGCAGATCGGCCAGCTCCTCGACCGCAAGCCGAAGCAGCTCTCGGGCGGCCAGCGGCAGCGGGTGGCGATCGGGCGGGCGATCGCGCGCGAGCCGGCGCTGTTCCTGTTCGACGAGCCGCTCTCGAATCTCGACGCCAAGCTCCGCGTCGAGATGCGCACCCAGATCAAGCGCCTGCACCTCGCCTTTCGCGGAACGAGCGTCTACGTGACCCACGACCAGACCGAGGCCATGACGCTGGCCGACCGGATCATCGCGCTCCGGGACGGCAACATCGAGCAGGTCGGCTCGCCCGACGACCTCTACGCACGGCCGGCAAACCGCTTCATCGCCGGCTTCATCGGATCGCCGACGATGAACTTTCTCGACGCGAAGCTCGTCGCCGACGCCGACGGCCTCGCGGTGGTACCGATCGACGGCCCGGCGCTGAAGGTCCCGGCGGTGCTCCTCGACCGGTACCGCCCGCACGCGGGACGCGAGGTCGTCCTAGGCATCCGGCCCGAGGATCTGACCAACACCTGGAGCGAGGAGCGGGGCAGCAACGACGCCGCGGTGCCGGTCGACCTGACGGTCGAGATCACCGAGCCGCTGGGGTCGGAGAAGCTCGTCTTCAGCCGGCTCGGCAAGGGCGAGGTGATCGCGCGCGTGACCTCGGCGTCGACGCCGGCGCCGGGGACGGCGCTGCGGTTGCACGCCCACATGGACCACATGCACCTCTTCGACCCGACCAGCGGAGCGGCGCTCTAGACAGCCTCGGCAGGGCGATGCATGGCGCCTGAGGCGCGGGCTCGACCGGCATGTAAGACCGCCAGGGGCCGCTACAGGATCGCCGGCAGCCTGAGCCCGTTCTCGCGCGCGCAGTCGCGGGCGATCTCGTAGCCGGCGTCGGCGTGGCGCATGACCCCGGTCGCGGGGTCGTTCCAGAGCACGCGCGCGAGGCGGGCGTCGGCGTCCGCCGTACCGTCGCAGCAGATCACCATCCCGGAATGCTGCGAGAAGCCCATGCCGACCCCGCCGCCGTGGTGCAGCGACACCCAGGTGGCGCCGGAGGCGGTGTTCAGGAGCGCGTTCAGGAGCGGCCAGTCGGAGACGGCGTCGGAGCCATCGCGCATGCCTTCGGTCTCGCGGTTGGGCGAGGCGACCGAGCCCGAGTCGAGGTGGTCACGGCCGATGACGATCGGGGCCGAGAGCTCGCCCGTCCGCACCATCTCGTTGAAGGCGAGGCCGAGCTTGTGGCGAAGTCCGAGGCCGACCCAGCAGATGCGCGCGGGCAGGCCCTGAAAGGCGATGCGCTCGCGGGCCATGTCGAGCCAGTTGTGCAGGTGTGGGTCGTTGACGAGCTCCTTCACCTTGGCATCGGTCCGGTAGATATCCTCGGGGTCGCCCGACAGCGCCGCCCAGCGGAACGGGCCGACCCCGCGGCAGAAGAGCGGGCGGATGTAGGCCGGCACGAAGCCCGGGAAGGCGAAGGCGTTCTCGAAACCCTCCTCGAGCGCCATCTGGCGGATGTTGTTGCCATAGTCGACGGTCGGGATGCCGCACGCATGGAAGGCGACCATCGCCTCGACCTGCGTCCGCATGGACGCCCGGGCGGCGCGCTCGACCCCCTTCGGATCCGACTCCTGCCGCGCCCGCCACTCGCCGACGGTCCAGCCCTGCGGGAGATAGCCGTGGACGGGATCGTGCGCCGACGTCTGGTCGGTGACGACGTCGGGGCGCACGCCGCGCCGGACGAGCTCGGGGAAGACGTCCGCCGCGTTGCCGATCAGCGCCACCGACTTGGCCTGACCGGCCTTCGTCCAGCGGTCGATCATCGCCAGCGCCTCGTCGAGCGAGTGGGTCTTCGCGTCGACGTAGCGGGTCCGCAGCCGGAAGTCGGCGCGGGTCTCGTCGCATTCGACGGCAAGGCAGCAAGCCCCGGCCATCACCGCCGCCAGCGGCTGCGCGCCGCCCATGCCGCCGAGGCCAGCGGTCAGGATCCACTTTCCCTTCAGGTCGCCGCCGTAGTGCTGGCGGCCGGCCTCGACGAAGGTCTCGTAGGTGCCCTGCACGATGCCCTGCGATCCGATGTAGATCCAGGACCCGGCGGTCATCTGGCCGTACATCATCAGGCCCTTGCGATCGAGCTCGTTGAAATGGTCCCAGGTCGCCCAGCGCGGCACCAGGTTCGAGTTGGCGATCAGCACCCGCGGCGCGTCCTTGTGGGTGCGGAAGATGCCGACGGGCTTGCCGGATTGCACGAGCAGCGTCTCGTCGGATTCGAGCCCCTTCAGGCTCTCGACGATCAGGTCGAAATCGCGCCATGTTCGTGCCGCCCGGCCGATGCCGCCGTAGACGACGAGCTCGTGCGGGTTCTCCGCGACGTCCGGATGCAGGTTGTTCATCAGCATCCGCATCGGCGCCTCGGTCAGCCAGGACTTGGCGGTGATCTCGGGGCCGGTCGGCGGGAAGACGTCGCGGGTGTTGTGGCGCGGATCGGTCATTGCATGGCCTTCAGGTCGTCGGCGGCTTGCGCCAGGGTGGCGAGGATGTCGGCAAGGGCTTCGCGCAGCCGGTCGGCGCGCTCGGGGTCGTAGTCCCAGGGCGGCGCCTCGGACTTGAGGTAGGCCGATTGGGCGAGCTCCATCTGCACAGCGTGCACGCCGCCGGCGGGGTCGCCGTAGTGACGCGTGGTCCAGCCGCCCTTGAAGCGGCCGTTGAGCACCCAGGTGCGGCCGGGGACGCCGCGGACGATGTGCATGACGATACGCTCGACCTCGGGCGCGCAGGTCGTCCCGTCGTTGGTCCCGACGTTGAAATCGGGGAGCGTGCCCTCGAACAGGAACGGGATGTGGCTGCGGATCGAGTGGCAGTCATAGAGGATGGCGACGCCGTGCCGCGCGCGAACCCGTTCGATCTCCACCGCCAGCGCCGCGTGATAAGGCGCGTGAAACCGCGCGACTCGCTCGGCGATCTCCGCCGCATCCGGCGGATCGCTCCAGATCGGCCCGCCGTCGAAGTCGGTCAGGGGCACCAGACCGGTCGTGTTCTGCCCCGGATAGAGGCTGGCGTCGTCGGGCCCGCGGTTCGCGTCGACGACGTAGCGGTGGAACGTCGCCCGCACCGTCGTCGCGGCGGGCAGCAGGCCGTCGTAGAGCCGCTCGACGTGCCAGTCGGTATCCGCGAGCTCGCGGCCGCGCTCGTTCAGCCGCGCGAGGACCTCTTCGGGCAGCCACGTCCCGGTATGCGGCAGCCCGAGGACGACCGGCCCGTCGCCCTGGCGCACCTCGACCGGCGTCATGGCCGCACCTCGGCGAGGAGCGGCGCCGGCAGGGCATCGACGAGCGCCCCGCTGCGCACCAGCCGGGCCGCGGCGGCGAGGTCGGGGGCGAGATAGCGGTCCTGCCCGAGCGGCGGGATCTCGTCGCGGAGCCGGGCAATCACCGCGACGAGCGGCGCGGAGGTCAGCAGCGGCGCCCGGAACTCCACGCCGGCGGCGGCGCACAGCGCCTCGATGCCGACGATCTGCGCGAGGTTCGCGTTCATCCGCCGCAGCCGCCGGGCGCCGTGCGCCGCCATCGACACGTGGTCCTCCTGGTTGGCGCTCGTCGGCGTCGAGTCGGTGGAGCAGGGCGTCGCCAGGTGCTTGTTCTCGCTCATCAGCGCGGCCGAGGTCACCTCGGCGATCATCAGCCCGCTGTTGAGCCCCGGATCCGGGGTGAGGAACGGCGGCAGGTCGTGGCTCAGCGCCGGATCGACCATCAGCGCGATCCGCCGCTGCGAGATCGAGCCGATCTCGGCGATCGCGAGGGCGATCTGGTCGGCCGCAAACGCCACCGGTTCGGCGTGGAAGTTGCCGCCCGAAACAATCTCGCCGGTCTCGGCCAGCACCAGCGGGTTGTCGGTGGCGGCGTTCGCCTCGACCTCGAGCGTGCGGCCGGCCTGGGTCAAGAGGTCGATGCAGGCGCCGGTGACCTGCGGCTGGCAGCGGATGCAGTAGGGGTCCTGCACGCGGGTGTCGCCGGTCCGGTGGCTCTCGCGGATCTCCGACCCCGCGAGCAGCTCGCGCATCACGCGCGCCGCCAGGATCTGCCCCCGATGACCGCGCAGCCGATGGATCTCGTCGTAGAGGGGCGCGGTCGAGCCCATGATCGCGTCGGTCGAGACCGCCGACGCGACCAGGGCCGCCCGCGCCGCCCGGAAGGCGTCGAAGAGACCGGCAAGGGCGAAGGCGGTCGAGACCTGCGTGCCGTTTATCAGCGCCAGCCCCTCCTTCGCGGCCAGCACCACCGGCGCGAGCCCGGCGGCGCGCAGCGCCTCCGCGGCCGGCAACTCCCGGCCGTCGTGGACCGCCCGCCCTTCGCCGAGCATGGCGGCGGCCATGTGCGCGAGGGGCGCGAGGTCGCCGGAGGCGCCGACCGAGCCTTGCGAGGGGATGACCGGCAGCACGTCCCTCGCGAGCATTCCCTCGATCAGCGCGATGACTTCCGGCCGAACGCCGGAGGCGCCGCGGCCGAGGGACAGCAGCTTGAGTGCCAGGATCAGCCGGACGGTTTCCGGCTCCACCGGCTCGCCGACGCCGCAGCAGTGCGAGAGGATGAGGTTGCGCTGCAACGTGGCGGTATCCTTGGCAGCGATCTTGATCGAGGCGAGCTTGCCGAAGCCCGTGTTCACGCCATAGACCGGCGCGCCGCCGCGGGCGGCGGCGTCGATGCGGGCCGCCGAGGCGGCAATGCCGGGGCGGGCGCTGTCGGCGAGCCGCACCGCCAGGCCCTCGCGCCAGACGGCCTCGAGCTCGGCGAGGATCGCCTCGCCGGGAGTGAGCACGATCTCAGGCAAGCTGGCCTCCGAAGACGCGGGCGTGGAGCGGGTTGAAGCCGATGCGGTAGCTGAGCTCGGCGGGCGCGCGGACGTCCCAGATCGCGAGGTCCGCGCGCCTCCCGGCCGCGATCATTCCGCGATCGTCGAGGCCGATCGCGCGGGCGGCATTGCGCGTGACGCCGGCGAGGCATTCGGCGGGCGTCAGCCGGAACAGCGTCGCCCCCATGTTCATCGCCAGCAGCACCGAGGTCAGCGGCGACGTCCCCGGGTTGCAGTCGGTGGCGATCGCGATCGGGATGCCGGCGTCGCGCAGCGCCTGCACCGGCGGCAGCTTCGTTTCCCGCAGCGTGTAGAACGCCCCCGGCAACAGCACCGCGACCGTGCCCGCCGCAGCCATCGCCGCGACACCGTCCGGCCCGAGCCATTCGAGGTGGTCGGCGGACAGGGCGCCCGACCGGGCCGCCAGCGCCGCGCCGCCGAGATCGCTGAGCTGCTCGGCGTGCAGCTTGACCGGCAGCCCGAGCGACCTCGCGTGCTCGAAGACGGCCCCGATCTCGTCCGGGCTGAAGGCGATGCCCTCGCAGAAGCCGTCGACCGCGTCGACCAGCCCCTCGGCATGGGCTGCGTCCAACCCGGCGATCACCACCTCGCGCAGGTAGCCGGCCCGATCGTCGCGGTACTCGGGCGGCAGCGCGTGGGCGGCGAGCCAGCTGGTGACCACGCCGACCGGCCGCGCGGCGGCGATGGCGCGGGCGACGCGCAGCATCCGGAGCTCGGTCTCGACGTCGAGTCCGTAGCCCGACTTGACCTCGAGCGTCGTCACGCCCTCGGCGATCAGCGCATCGACCCGCGGCAGCGCAGCTTCCAGCAGCTCCGCCTCGCTCGCCGCGCGGGTTGCGCGCACGCTCGACAGGATGCCGCCGCCGGCGCGGGCGATCTCCTCGTAGCTCGAACCCTCGAGCCGCATCTCGAACTCGCGCGCCCGTTCGCCGCCGAAGACGATATGCGTGTGGCAGTCGATAAGCCCCGGAGTCACCAGACGCCCGCCGAGGTCGCGCCGCGGCGCGCCGGCGAACCGCTCCGGCAGCTCGCCCGCCGGCCCGACCCAGGCGATCCGGTCGCCCTCGATCGCCAGCGCGCCGTCGCCGATCAGGCCATAGCCCGATCCCGCGTCCATTCGCGCCAGCGCTGCATGGGTCAGAACCTGCACCGTCTTCCTCCCGCCCGAGTCGGGATATGTCTAGGCTTAAGGCGGAAATATGTCTAGACATAATTTTCCCTCCGCGCTATGGAGCCGCCAATAGGGCAGGGAGGTTGCGAATGTCGGTGCTCTGGGCGGAGCGGGCGCTGCTGCCGGACGGATGGGCGGAAGCGGTCCGGGTCGAGATCGCCGCGGACGGTCGCATCGCCGCGGTCGCCCCCGGCGCTCCGGCCGAGGGCGAGCGCGTCGCCCTGCTCTTGCCGGCGCTCGCCAACCTGCATTCGCACGCTTTCCAGCGGGCGATGGCCGGGCTGTCGGAGGCGCGCGGGCCGCATCCGCGCGACACCTTCTGGACCTGGCGGCAGATCATGTACCGCTTCCTCGATCACCTCACGCCCGACGACGTCGAGGCGATTGCGGCGCTGGTCCAGATGGAGATGCTCGAAGCCGGCTACGCCACCAACGTCGAGTTCCACTACCTGCACCATCAGCCGGGAGGCGCATCCTATGCCGACATCGCCGAGATGTCGGGGCGGATCGCCGCGGCCGCCGAGCGCACCGGGATCGGGCTGACGCTCTTGCCGGTGCATTACCAGTTCGGCGGCCTCGACCGGCGGCCGCTCGGGCCGGGGCAGGTCCGCTTCGGCACCGACCCCGACGGCTTCCAGCGCCTGCTCGACGCCGCCGAGGCGACCCTGCGCGGCCTGCCGGCCGACGCCGGCATCGGCCTCGCACCCCACTCGCTGCGCGCCGTCAGCCCCGAGGGCCTGGCGCTCTGCACCGACCTGCGCCCCGGCCGCCCGCTGCACATGCACCTGGCCGAGCAGATCCCCGAGGTCGAGGAGGTCCAAGCCGCGACGGGCCGCCGCCCGGTCGAGTGGCTGCTCGACCGCCACGCCCCGGACCACCGCTGGACGCTGATCCACCTGACGCACATGACCGACGACGAGACCCGACGGCTCGCGGCGACCGGCGCCGTCGCCGGGCTCTGCCCGATCACCGAGTCGAGCCTCGGCGACGGGATCTTCAACGGCACGGTCTGGCGCGACGCCCGAGGGCGGCTCGGGTTCGGATCCGACAGCAACATCCGCATCTCGCTGGTCGAGGAACTCCGGACCCTCGAATACAGCCAGCGCCTGCGCGATACCGCCCGGGCGATCCTCGCGGAGCCCGGCCGTTCGACGGGGCGGGTGCTCTACGAGGCCGGGCTCGACGGGGGGGCGACGGCGGCAGGACGCGCGACCGGCGCGATCGCGCCGGGACGCTGGGCCGACCTCTGCGCCGTCGACCTCGCCAACCCGGTCATGGCCGGCCGCGAAGGCGACACCCTGCTCGACAGCCTGGTCTTCGCCGGGGGAGACGGGCTGGTGACCGACGTCTGGGCGGCCGGGCGGCACATGGTGCGCGAGGGGCGGCACGTCGGGCGCGACGCCATCGTCGCCGGCTATCTCGCCTGCATCGCCGGGCTGAAGGCGCGGCTGTGACCGGCAGTCCGACGTCGGCCAAGGCGCAGGGGATCGCCGGCGAGGTGCGGCGGCGGATCGTCGAGCGCGAGTGGCGGCAGGGGGACCGCATCCCGGACGAGGCCGACCTCGCGGCCGAGTTCGGGGCGGCGCGGGCGACGGTCAACAAGGCGCTGCAGCTCCTGGCCGACGAGGGGCTGCTCGACCGGCGGCGCCGCGCCGGCACCCGGGTCGCCATCGACCCGGTCCGCAAGGCGACCTTCGCGATCCCGATCGTCCGCGAGCAGATCGAGGGCGCCGGCATGGAATATTCCCACCGCGTCGTCGCCTTGCGCCGCAGCCCGCTGCCGCCCTCGCTCGCCGAACGGCTCTCCCTCCCCGAAGGCGCGCCGCTGCTGCACCTCCGGGCGGTTCACTCCGGCGACGGGCAGCCGTTCCAGCTCGAGGACCGCTGGATCAACCCCGGCGCGGTGCCGGAACTGGCAGCCGTCGACTTCCGGCAGGTGAACGCCAACGAGTGGCTGGTCCGCAACGCCCCCTACCTGCGCGCCGACCTGACCTTCGCCGCCGCCAACGCCGACGCCCGCGACGCCCGCCTGCTGCGGACCGAGCGGGGCCAGGCGCTGCTCATTATCGAGCGGACGACCTGGAACGACCTCGGCGCGATCACCACCGTGCGGCTCGCGTGCCGGCCCGGCTATGCGATGACCGCCGCCGCCTGAGGGGCGACGAACGGTCGTTTGCCCTGAGGTGGTGTAGCTGCTCCGTCGGACCACGTCGCAGGGACGCGAGGGCGCCATCGGCGCTTTGGCGCCGTCGCCCGCATGCGCGGGCCTCTGGGCCGAAGGCCGGGCGGGCGCTCCCTTGCTCCCGGAGGACCGGGCGGCTCTCGGGGCGGCCCGAGGGGGCGCTCGCCGCCCCCCTTCGACCCCCCAGGCACTGCCTGATAGTCCGAAGGGGGAACGGGGCAGCCACCGGGAGACTAGGGCGCCCCGCGCCTCGGGTCGTCGAAGAGGGTGGTCAGCGCCAGGAGGGTGGCGCCGGACAGGCACATGACGCCGAAGAGCGGCAGCGCCTGGTAAGGCGTGCCGCCTGCGATCAGCCAGGCGCCGAGGCCGGCACCGGCGGCGATGCCGGTGTTGAACACGGTCGACATCAGCGTCGAGGCGAGCTCGGGCGCCCGTACCGAGCCGATCAGGATGCGGTGCTGCGCCGCCAGCGTGGCGACGTTGCCGGCGACGCTCGCCGCGGCGAAGGCCGCGACCCCGACCGTGGCCGACGCGGGCGTCCCGAGCCAGACCGCCGCCATCGTAGCCACCGCGGCCGCGGAGCTCACGACGAGCGCCACGGTGGGCGCCCGGTCGACCAGGGCCCCGCCGGCGAAGACACCGACGGTGCCGGCGATCCCGCTCGCGAGCAGCACCGCGGGTAACCCGTCGGGGCCGATGCCGGCCACCTGCTGCATGTAGGGCGCGATGAAGGTGAGGAGCGCGAAGACCGCGGTCATCTGCAGCACGATGATGCCGTAGGCGGTCAGCACCGTCCGGTTCATCAGCGCCCGGATCTGCTGCCCGAGCGGCCTCCCGGTGCGCGCGGCCGAAGTGTCGTGCACGAGGAGCGCGATCGCCAGCGCCGCGACCAGCGCGCAACCGGCGATCATGAAGAAGGTGGCGCGCCAGCCGAAGGCGTTGCCGACCGCGGTCCCGAGCGGCACCCCGATCACGTTCGCGACGTTGACGCCGCCGACCACGATCGAAAGCGCGGTGGCGCGGCGGTTGGCCGGGACGCCCGCGGTCGCGAGCACGATGGCGAAGCCGAAGAAGCAGCCGTGCGCCGCCGCCGCGATCACCCGGCCGGCCATCAGCATCGCGAAGCTCGGGGCGAAGCCGCAGACGAGGTGCCCGAGCATGAAGATCAGCGTCACGCCGATGATGCCGCGCTTGCGCGACCAGCGGCCGGCGACGGCCATCATCAGCGGGCCGCCGATCGCCACGGCGACCGCGTAGCCGGTGACGAGCATCCCGGCGCGCGGGATGCTCACGCCGAGGTCGGCCGCGATCGCCGGCAGGATGCCGGCGACCACGAGCTCGGTCGTGCCGATGCAGAAGGCGCCGAGGAGGAGGGCGAAGAGTGGAAGGTACATCGGGGGTTCGATCCGCTGCGGCGCCCCCGTGGTTAGCCGGTCGACGGCGCGGTGTCACCGCTGCAGGCACGCGGCGGTGACGGTGGTTTTGAGGCGGCTCCCCCTGGTCCGGGCAGCCCGCCCGGCTACGCGTTGACGTCGACGACGACCCGGCCCTGCACCCGGCCCTTCAGGATGTCCGCACCGAGGGCGGGAAGCTCGGCGAGGGTCGCCGGGCGGACCATGGTGTCGAGCAGGTCGAGGTCGAGGTCGCGGACGAGGCGGTCCCAGGCCTGGCGGCGGGCGGCGAAGGGCTGCAGCACGCTGTCGATGCCGAGGAGGCTCACGCCGCGGAGCAGGAAGGGAATGATGTTGAGCGGAACGTCGACGCCGCCGGCGTTGCCGACGGCGGCAACGGCGGCGCGGTACTTCAGCTGCTTCGTCACCCGCGAGAGCATCGGGCCGCCGACGGCGTCGATGCAGCCGGCCCAGGTTTCCGACTCGAGCGGTCGGGCACCGGGCTCGGCAAGGTCGGCGCGCGGCACGATCCGGGCGGCGCCGAGACGCTCGAGATAGGCGGCCGACCCGGGGCGGCCGGTGACGGCGGCAACCTCGTGGCCGAGCCGCGCCAGCACGGCGACCGCGACCGACCCGACCCCCCCGGCGGCGCCGGTCACGAGGACGGGGCCGTGCCCCGGCACCAGCCCGTGGGCTTCGAGCGCCATCACCGCCAGCATCGCGGTCAGGCCGGCGGTGCCGATCGCCATCGACTGGCGCAAGGTGAGGCCGGCGGGGAGCGGCACGAGCCAGTCGGCCTTCACCCGTGCCTTCTGGGCGTAGCCGCCCCAGTGCGCCTCCCCGACCCGCCAGCCGGTCAGGACCACCGGGTCGCCCACGCGATAACGCGGGTCGGACGACGTCTCGACCCTTCCGGCGAAATCGACGCCGGGAACGTGCGGGTACCTGCGCACGAGGCCTGCGCCGGGGCCGAGGCAGAGGCCGTCCTTGTAGTTCAGCGTCGAATAGTCGACGGCGACCGTGATCTCGCCGTCGGGCAGGTCATCGGCAGCGATCTCCCGCACCGCCGCCTGCGTCCTGCCCTCGGCGTCCCTGTCGACGACGACCGCGTGAAATCCCATGGCCCAACCTCCCGCTCGCGCCCCACGCTCGGGGGCAGCGCGGGGGTTGTCAAACGGGAACTGGCGGGCAGCCGTCAGGCGGCGTCGTGCTGCTGCTCGACGTCGATGGCATCCTCGCGCAGGATCGCGAGCGCCTGCGATGTCAGTTCGTCCGGAACGCGCATCGCGACCACGACCGTCCGGGGAAGATCCGATCCGGCCGCCGCGGACGGCAGCAACGGGTCGGCGACGCCAAAGAGCCCCGCGCCGGCGGCGTTGCCGGGCAGGCTGTCGCCCGCAACCGCCTGGTGGATTTCGAGCGAGGCTTCGGGAACCCCGATCCCGCGCAGCAGGTCGGCGGCGCGCTCGGCGCTGGAAGCGTCGCTGAAGAGCGCGGTCAGGGTGTGGGTGGACATGGCATCCTCCGTCACGGGAAAGCCGACCAACCCTGCAGCCGCGCCGCTGGTTCCCGGGCAATGCCCGTGCTAGCGAGGCGAAAACCGGAGAGAGCGGATGCACATCCTCGTCATCGGGGCTGCCGGGATGATCGGCGGCAAGCTCGCGGCCTCGCTCGCCGGCGACCCACCGCCCGGGCTCGACCGGCTGACGCTGGTCGACGTGGCGGCCCCGCCCCCGCCGTCAGCCGGGTTCCCGGTGACGACGGCGACCCTCGACATCACGGACGCGGCCGCAGTGGCGGCGCGGATCGCCGAGCGACCGGACGTCGTCGTGCATCTTTCCGCCATCGTCTCGGGCGAGGCCGAGGCCGACTTCGAGAAGGGGTATGCGGTCAACTTCGACGGCACGCGGCATGTGTTCGAGGCGATCCGGGCGCTCGACAGCTACCGGCCGCGGGTGATCTTCGCCTCGTCGATCGCGGTCTTCGGGGCGCCGTTCCCCGACACCATCCCCGACGCGTTCCACCTGACCCCGCTGACGAGCTACGGCACGCAGAAGGCGATGGCGGAACTCCTGCTCAACGACTACTCGCGGCGCGGCATCTTCGACGGGTTCGGGATACGGCTGCCGACGATCTGCATCCGGCCCGGAGCGCCCAACAAGGCGGCGTCGGGGTTCTTCTCCAACATCCTGCGCGAGCCGCTGGCGGGAAAGGAGGCGGTGCTTCCGGTCGGCGACGAGGTACGGCACTGGCATGCTAGCCCGCGGGCGGCGATCGGCTTCTTCCGGCACGCGCTGACGCTGGACACGGCTCCGCTCGGCGCGCGGCGCTGCCTGACCATGCCCGGCGTGTCGGCGACGGTCGGCGAGGAGATCGAGGCGCTGCGGCGGGCGGCGGGCGACCGGGCGGTCGGCCTGATCCGGCGCGAGCCGGACCCGGTGATCGCGAAGATCGTCGCCGGATGGCCGACGCGCTTCGACGCCGCGCGCGCGACCGCGCTCGGTTTCCGCGCCGACGACTCGTTCGATGCCATCGTCGCGGCGCACGTCGAGGACGAGCTTGGCGGAAAAGTGGGCGGCGAACGTTACGGGGTATAACGCTTCTCCCCGGGCGGCGGCAGGACTAGACTGCCGGGAACGACAAGGGAGGAAGGCGATGCTCCGATGGCGATGGGTGGTCGCGGGCACCGTTACGGCGGCGATGGCCGGGGGCGGCTTCCTGGCCGCCGGTCGGGCGCAAGAAACCCAGACCGAAGCTGCGGTGAGCGATTCCGCGGCAACCGAGGAGGCGGCGGCGCAGACGGCCGACGAGGATCTGCTCGACGCCGACGCGCTCGACACGCTGGTGGCGCCGATCGCGCTCTACCCGGACGCGCTGCTGGCGCAGGTGCTGGTGGCGGCGACGTTCCCGCTCGACATCATCAAGGCCGACCGGTTCCTCGACGCCAACAAGGACGTGCCGGAGAAGGAGCGCGCCGACAAGGCGGCGCAGGAGGACTGGGATCCGAGCATCGCGACGCTGGCGGGCGGCTTCCCGAGCGTGATCGCGCGGATGGCCGACGACATCGACTGGACCGAGCACCTCGGCGACGCGGTCCTCGCCCAGTCGGACGACGTGCTCGACGCGGTGCAGCGGATGCGTGCGCGGGCGGTCGCGGCGGGAACGCTGACTAGCAACGACGCGCAGGTTGTCGACACCGAAGGCGAGAACGTCTCGATCGAGCCGGCGGATCCGAACGTGGTCTATGTCCCGGCCTACGACTCGACGACGGCCTATACGGCACCGCCGGCAGGCACGGTGGCGACGGCGCCCCCGACCTACGCGACCTATCCGCCCGACTATGGCTGGAACGCCGGCGAGATCATCACCACCGGCGCGGTGGTGTTCGGGGGGGCACTGCTCCTCGACGAGATCTTCGATGACGACGACGACAACGACTATTGGCACGGGCCGAGCCACATCGACTGGGACAACGACGACATCTACCCGCGGCGGGCCGACCGCGAGATCAATGGCGACGTCAACATCGACCGGGACCGCAACAAGGTCGTGATCCGGAACGGCGAGGTCGCCAACCGGATCGGCGATAACGACCGGACGAACATCGACCGGGACGGTGCCTGGCGCCCCGACGCCAAGCGGCAGGCCGATGCGCGCGAAAAGATCGCAACGCGGTCGGGCGGGCAGGCAAACGCCGCGGCGGCGCGAGAGCGGCTCGAGGCACGCGAGGGCGGCGGCGCGGGCGCGCTGGCGGCGGGAGCCGCGGCGGGGGCCGGCGGCGCGCTTGCGGCACGGTCGATCAGCCGGAGCAGCGGGGACGCGACGCGAGCCAAACTGCAGGCGGCCGGCGAGAAGCGCACTGCGGCGGGAAAGCCGTCGATCGATACGTCGGCCTTCAAGCCGAGCGACTCGGGCAAGGTGAAGTCGGCGATCGCGTCAGACCGCGGCCGCGAGAGCCTCGGCAGCGCCAAGCTGCCGCAGGGGGCGAAGGCCAAGACCGCAGCACCGAAATCGGCCGCGAAGGCCAAGTCGATCAGCCGGCCGGCCGGCGGCGGCAAGTCGCTGAACACGCCGCCGCGCAAGGCGGCGCCGAAGTCCTCGGCCTTCAACAAGCCGTCGAGCGGCCAGCGGGCGAAGGCGGCGTCGTCGCGCGGCCACGCCAGCCGGGGCGGGGGCGGCCGAGGCGGCGGCGGTGGCGCACGGCGGCGCTAGCAGGGAGCGACAGGAATGAAACTCAGGACTTCACTCGGCGGCGCTACCTTCGCCCTCGTCGTCGCCGCGGCGGTGCCGCAAGCATCATGGGCGGCGGCCGAGAACTTCCCGACGCCGCAGGCGGCCGCGGACGCCGTCGTCGCCGCGCTCGAGGCGAAGGACCGCGACAAGCTCGTCGCGATCTTCGGCCCCGAGAGCGAGGACGTGATCTTCACCGGCGAGGACGCCAAGGACCGTGCCAACTGGAGCGAGTTCCTGCGCGACTACAAGGCGGCGCACGAGATCGACACCGACGACGCCGGCACGACGGCGACGCTGTCGATCGGTCCGGACCTCTGGCCGTTCCCGGCCTCGATCGTAAAGGACGGCGCCGGCTGGCATTTCGATGCCCAGAGCGCGCGCGACGAGGTGCTCGCGCGGCGGATCGGCCAGAACGAACTCGACGTGATCGACCTGTTGCACGGCTACGTCAAGGCGCAGGCGGCCTACCGCGCCGAGGATCCCGAGGGCGACGGGATCCGGAGCTTCGCCGACGCGATCATCAGTGCCGCGGGCAAGCGTGACGGCCTCTACTGGCCGAGCGAGCCCAACGCGCCCACGAGCCCGATCGGTGACTTCATGGCCCGCGCCTCGGCCGACGGCTACGACTTCCAGGGGACCGACCAGCAGCCCGACCCGTATCTCGGCTACTACTACCGGGTGCTGACCAAGCAGGGAAAGGGCGCGCCGGGCGGGGCGATGGACTACATGGTCGGCGGGCACATGGTCGGCGGGCACGCGCTGATCGCTTTCCCGGCCGACTATGGCGACACCGGCGTGATGACGTTCATGGTCGGCGAGAACGACGTCGTCTACGAGAAGGACCTCGGCGACGACACCCTCAGCGTTGCCGCGGCCATCGACAGCTTCGACCCGGGCGACGGCTGGCAGCCGGTGGCGCCGTCGGACGACGCGAAATAGCCGTCCAGGCAGCGGGCGATGGCGCCGTAGAGTTCGGGCAGCATCACCGGCTTCGAGACGTAGTCGTTCATGCCGGCCGCGATGAAGCGGTCGCGGTCGCCCTGCATCGCGTTCGCGGTCAGCGCGATGATCGGAACCGCCGCCTTGTCGCCGTCGAGGTCGCGGATGCGGCGGGTGGCGGCGACCCCGTCCAGCACCGGCATCTGCACGTCCATGATCACGAGGTCGAAGTCCTCGCCCTCGATCGCGGCGCAGGCCTCGGCGCCGTCGTTGACCAGGTGGGCGCGGTGCCCGGCCATGGTCAGGTAGGCCGCGAGGATCTGCCGGTTGGTCGGATTGTCCTCGGCGACGAGGATCCGTGCCGGGCGCATGGCGGGGGTCGGCATCGACAAGGGTACGGCGTCCGCCTCCTCCTCGCCTGCCGGCGCCGGGGGAGCGGGCAGGCAGAAGCGGAAGGTGCTGCCAAGACCCGGCACGCTGTCGACGGTGATCTCGCCGCCCATCAACTCGACGAGCTGGCGCGAGATGGCGAGCCCGAGCCCGGTGCCGCCGCGCTTGCGTGTCACGGCGCTGTCGACCTGGGCGAAGCGCTGGAAAAGCGTCCGCTTCGCCTCGTCCGATATTCCGATGCCGGTGTCGCGGACAGCGACCTCGAGCCGGTCGGCGTCGGGCGCGTAGCCCAGTCGGACCTGCACCCCGCCCGCCTCGGTGAACTTGACCGCGTTGCCGACCAGGTTCATCAGCACCTGCCGCACGCGCTTGGCGTCGCAGAGCAGGACCCGGGGGACCTCGGGCGCGATCTCGACCGTGACCGCCACGTCGCGGCCGCGGGTCCCGGCGGCCATCAGCGCCGCGACGTCGCGGGCCATGCGATGCACGTTGGCGGCGACGCTCTCGACGGTGATGCGGTTGGCCTCGAGCTTCGAGAGGTCGAGGATGTCGTTGAGGATCGCGAGGAGCTGGTCGGCCGAGGTGCGGGCGACCACCGCGCGGCCGCGCTGGTCGGGGTCGAGCTCGGCACGCAGCATCAGCTCGAGCATGCCGATGACGCCGCTCATCGGCGTCCTGATCTCGTGGCACATGGTGGCGAGGAACTGCGACTTGGCGAGCGAGGCGTTCTCGGCCTCCAGCCGGCGGGCGTTGAGCTCCTCGTTGCGCAGCACGTCCGCGGTGACGTCCCAGTTGACCCCGACGATCTGCGCGCTGCCCGCGGCGCCGCGATAGACCGCGCCGATCGCCCGGATGTGGCGGACGTGGTTGCCGGGCAGCACCAAGCGGTAGTCGGAAACGTAGCGGCCGGTGACCTCGATCGCCTCGCGGAATTCCGCCTCGGCGCGGGCGAGGTCGTCGGGGTGCAGCCGGTCGCGCCAGTCGAGGTAGCTGCGCGGCCGGTCGCCCGGGACGTAGCCGTAGAGCTCGTCCATCCGGTCGTCCCAGACCAGCCGGTCGGTGTCGAAGCTGTAGTCCCAGACCCCGACCTTCGAGGCGTCGAGCGCCAGCTCCAGGCGCCGCGACAGCTGCGCGAGCTCGTCCTCGCGTTCCCCGAGCGCCGCGACGTTCTGCTGCCGGTCCTCGACCAGGTGGCGGTTGCGGATCATCGGCCCGACGATCAGCGCCGCCGCGAGGAGCGTCGCAAGGCGAATCGGCCAGCGGTCGCCGGCGGGCTGCCAGCCGCCGTCGGGGGCCGCCCGGAGCGTCCAGCCGCCGCCGGGCAGCGCCACCGGCACCTCCAGGGGGTCCGCCGGCGCGGCCTCGGCCCCGGCGATGCGGAGGAGGGATTCCTCTGGCCCGGCGAGCGCCACCGCGAGCCCGGCCGACTCGCGCCGCGCCGCGGCCGTTATCAACGCGGCGGGTGTCGCCACCGCCGCGCGACCCCCGGACGGTACGTCGGTCCAGAGCACGAACCAGTCGCCGGCCGAATCGTCGACGAAACCGCTACCCGCACCCGCAGGCGCCCCCGCGGCCATCGCCAGAGCGGCACGCGTCCCGGCTCCCTCGGGCCAGGCGATGGGGGGGCCGTCGGGTGGCAGCAGCGCGAGGGTCTCGGCGCCCCGCGCGACGGGCTCGAGAGCGGCCAGGTCGGAAGGGTCGGTGGGGTGCCGGACGGCGAGGGCGCCGGCCAGTCGCTCGACCGCCCGGACCTGCGGCGCGACCGCCTCGTGCAGGTCGGCGGCGGCCGCTTCGGCCTGTTCGCGCACGCTGCGGGCTTCGTTGAGCCGGGCCAGCTCGGCACTCTGCCTTTCGGCGAAGAGGCCGGCTGCCAGGACGCAGGCCAGGGCGGCGACCGCCGGCAGGTAGACTGCCACCGGACCCGCGAGGCCGCGCCTGTTCCTCGTTCCCGCCACGCTCTCCTGCCCTTTTCGGCCGCACGGAGGCGGCTCTCGACGGGGCTTGACGCGGGCCCCGGCGTCCGGACTAGCAAGCCGGCGTAAAAAAATTGCTTCTCCCGCGAGTGGCAGGCGCGAGGGGACCGGCCGCGCCGCAAGGGCCGCCCCAGCTCACCTGCGCAGGTGCCCGGGGGAGCGATCGGAAAAGGCACGAAAGTAAGGCTATCTGCCCTCGATCCGCCAGGCCACGAAGACGAAGCCGGCGGCCAGCAGCAGCGACAGCCAGCCAGGGGCGAGGTCCACCTGGCGGATGTCGCGCAGCTGGTAGGCCTCGCGGTCGGCGAGGCCGATCCAGCCGCGGCCATCTGCGACGCGACCCTCGCGGACGAGGCGGATGTCGGGCATGCCATCCTCGAGCCGGCGGATGCCGCCGCGGGTGGCGGTGGCCAGCGGCGACAGGAGATCCCCCGACGACACCGGATTGGCGAATTCCTTGGGCGCCGAGGGGCCGACGACGGCCACGGCCTTCTGGTCACCGTTCTCCAGCCGCCAGACGCCGTTCTCGGCGTTTTCGAGCTTGCCCTGCCAGAGACCCGGCGAGGTCTCGGTCAGCGTCACGGTCGATACCGCGCCCGAGGGGCTGGTCGCTGTCACCGGCGGCACGCTGTCGGCGAGCGTGCGGCGCTCGATCATCACCGTGCCGTCCTGGCCGGTGCCGCGCAGCACCTCCTCTTCGAGCTCGGGCTCCTTCATCAGCCAGTGCGCGAGGCGCCGCAGCAGCTCGAGCTGCGGGCCGCCGCCCTCGAACCCGCGGCTCCAGAGCCAGGCCTCGTCGGAGGCCAGCACGGCGACGCGGCCCTTGCCCTCGCGGTCGAGGACGAGGAGCGGCTTGCCCTCCGGGCCCTGCATCACGGTCTCGCTGTCCGGCGAGGCGTCGACCTCGACCATGCGGAACCAGCGGCCCCAGCTCGGCTCGCCGTCGGCGGTCGGCGGATGCGGGGCATGCTCCTCGAGCCCGGCGGTCACCGGGTGGCGGTTGCCGATGCCGGTGATCTCGGGGCGAAACCCCTCCTCGATCACGCGGGCGGTGGGCTGGACCGGCAGGATGTCCTTGAGCGGCGAGCGGTAGAGGCTTTCGGCACCGGCGAAGTCCGAGCCGGAGGCGATCAGCAGCGCCCCGCCGTCACGAACGTAGCGGGCGATGTTGTCGAAATAGTTGTTCGGCAGGATCCCCCGGCGCTTGTAGCGGTCGAAGATGATCAGGTCGAACTCGTCGACCTTCTCCATGAAGAGCTCCTGGGTCGGGAAAGCGATCAGCGAGAGCTCGAAGACCGGCACGAAATCCTGCTTCTCGGGCGGCCGCAGAATGGTGAAGTGGACGAGGTCGACGGCGGAGTCGGACTTGAGCAGGTTCCGCCAGGTGCGCTCGCCCGGGTAGGGCTCGCCGGAGACGAGGAGGACGCGGAGCCGGTCGCGAACGCCGTTGATCGAGACGATGGCCTGGTTGTTGCGGTCGGTGAGCTCGCCGTCGACGGCCGGGGTAGCGATCTGCAGCACGTTGACGCCGCCGCGCTGCAGCGTGACCGGCAGTGTCACGTCGCGGTTCAGCGGCACGTCGAAGCGCAGCGGATCGGTGCCGTCGAGCGAGATCGACAGCGGGGCGAAGCCGCTGCCGTCGGGGGCGGCCCCCAAATCCTCGACCTTGAGGACGAGGCTTACCGGTTCGCCGACGATGGCGAAGGCCGGGGCGGTTTCGATCACGACCCGGCGGTCCCAGTCCCTGGCGCTGCCGGTGAGCAGTACCTGGACGGGGCCCGGGAAGGTCGCGAGCGCCTGCTGATCGTGGATCTCGCCGTCCGTGACCAGGATCGCGCCGGCGATCCGGTCGGAGGGGAGTTCCGCGGTAGCGTCTGCCAGGGCCGACAGGAGCAGCGTGCCGTCGTCGCCCCGATCGGCGACATGCACGGTGCGGACCTCGAGCCGGCCTCCCTGCCCGAGAGCGTCGAGCCGCGCCTGCAGGCCGTCGAGCGCCCGCGCCACCTGCGCGTCGCGTCCGGCGATCCGGTTCGAGGCGCTGTCGTCGATGACGACGATGGCGATGCTCGGCACCGGTGTCCGGTCCTCGCGACGGAGCGAGGGGCCGGCAAGCGCCGCGAGCAGGACGAGCGCCGCGAGGCCGCGCAGCCACCAGCCGGTCAGCCCGCGCCAGAGCGCGAGCGCGGTGCCTACGAGCGCGACGGCCGCGAGCGTGACGATCAGCGGCAGCGGCAGGAGCGGCCCGAAGGCGACGGCGTCCATCTACTGCCCCAGCCGGTCGAGCAGGGCCGGGACATGCACCTGGTCGGACTTGTAGTTGCCGGTCATCACGTACATGACGAGGTTGATGCCGAAGCGCAGCGCCATCTCGCGCTGGCGTTCACCGGCGATGCCGCGGCCGACCGGGAACATCGGCTGTCCGCCATCGTCGATCGCCCAGGCCGAGGCCCAGTCGTTGCCGCCGATGACGACCGGGGTCACGCCGTCGTTGAGGTTGCGGAACGGCACGCCTTCGACCTGCTCGGCATTCTGCGAGGCCTCGACCCAGACCGTCGACCCCGTCCAGCGGCCGGGGAAATCCTGCAGGAGGTAGAAGGTGCGGGTAAGGACGTGGTCGGCCGGCACCGGCTCAAGCGGCGGCACGTCGAGCTTCATCGCGATCCGCTGCAGCACCCGGCCGTTCGGCGTCGTCCCGGTGGCGCCGGCGCCGAGGTCGGCGTCGCGGGTGTCGAAGAGGATCATGCCCCCGAAGCGCAGGAAGTCGTTGATCCGCGCCACCGCCGCGTCCGAGGGCGTGGGCTGGGTCTCGGTCACCGGCCAGTAGAGGAAGGGATAGAGCGAGATATCGTCGCGCTCGATGTCGACCGCGACCGGATCCGCGGGCTCGATGGCGGTGCGGTCGAAGAGTGCCTGGCTCAGGCCCGCGAGCCCCGCCGCGCTGATCGCGTCGACCCGCGCGTCGCCGGTCAGGACGTAGGCGAGGACGGTGTCGTTGGCCGCGTGCAGCGCCGCGGCGTCGTCCGCGGCGGTCTGCGCGTCGGCACGTCCGGCGGCGCCGAACGCGAGGCCCGCCGCCAGCAGCGCCGCGCCGGCGGCGGCGACCGCCGGGCGGAACATCCGCCGCAGCCGGCCCGAGACGAGGAGCGTGGCGAGGACGTCGACCGCGAGAAGGACGAGCGCCAGCGCGATCAGCCAGGGCCCGAGCCGGATCTCGGCCGCGCGGTCGAGCGTCTCGACGGTCACGCCGTCCGGCAGCGGCCCCAACGCCGCGAGCCGGTCGCCGGTCCGCATCACGTTCAGCGCCAGCCGCCGCTCGCCGCCGGCATAGATCCCGGGCGGGATCTTCGCCGACGGCCGGGCGCTCGCGAGCTCTTCGCCGGGCACCCCGGCCACGAGGCTCGGCGGCGCCAGCGCGCCGAAGCCGTCGAGCACCTGCAGCGGCGTCCAGATCGTGCCGGCGAGCGTCTCGGGCGCGGCGGCGAGCCCGCCGGCGCTCTGGGTCAGCCGCTCGAGCATTTCGACGAAGAGGCCCGAAAGCGGCAGGCTCGACCAGTCGGCGTTGGCGGTGACGTGGAAGAGGACGACCCGCCCGTCGCCGAGCGGCTTGCCGGTCACGAGCGGCGTCCCGTCCTCGAGGCTCGCCAGCACCCGGTCGGGCAGGTCCGGGTCGGGCTGCGCCATCACCTGGCTCGAGATGTCCACGTCGGCCGGAACCGGCAGCCCCGCGAAGGGACTGTTCTCCGGGAACGGCCGGAGCTTCCTCGGCGCGCCCCACGACATCGCGCCGCCGATCGAACGGCCGCCCGCGCGCAGCCGGACCGGCAGGAGCGGATCCTCGTCGAGCTGGCCGACGCCCGACTGCGCCATCCGCGGGCCGGCGAAGCGGACCAGGAGGCCGCCCTTCCGCACCCAGGGCTCGATCGCGGCGCGCTCGGCGTCGCCGATGCTGCCCACGTCTGCCATGATCAGGACGTCGGGAGCGGCGTTCAGCATCTCGCCGAGCGGCGCCTCGATCACCTCGGCGAAAGGCGCGAGCGCGGTCCGGAGGTAGTGCAGCGGGTCGACGAGATCCTGGCCCTCGCCGCCGGCCTTGCCCGACAGGAGCGCCACCTTGCGCCGTCGCACCGAATCGTCGGCGAGTGCCACGCCGGCGGCGGAGCGGCCGTCGCTGAGCTGCACCCGCCCGACCCGGTTGCGGAGCTCGACCGGCATTTCGAGCTTGAGGTCGAGCGCGTCCTGGCCCGCAGCGAAGCTCCCCGTCGCCGAGCCGAGCGCGCGCTCGATGCCGTTCGGGTCGGGCCCGAGCGCGACGACCCGGACCGGCCGCGCGCCCTCGCTCCCGGCGCGCAGAACGCTGACCCGGAAGTCGCCGTCCTCGAGCCGCGGCGGCGTCACCGCCAGCGCCGTCGCGCGCGGCTCAACCAGCGTCACCGGGCCGTGCGCGAGCAGCGCCCGGGCGAGGTCCGCCTCGCCGCCCTCGCCGATGCCGTCGGTCAGCCACAGCGTCTCGAAGCGGTCGTCGCGACCGGCGAGCCACTTGGCCCAGTCGGCCCGCGCCGGCGACCAGGCCGCGGGCGCCAGCCCGGCCAACCGTTCGCTCCACTCCGAGGCCGAGCGCCAGGGGAGGCCGGCGTCGGCCTGCGGCGCCGCGCCCATCGCCACGACCGCCGCCGGCCGCCCGGCACGTCCCGCGTCGTCGAGCGCCGCCGCGACCCGGTGCATCCGCCCGGCCCAGTCGGGCGCATCGCCCCAGCCGCCGTCGAGGAGGACGAGCAGCGGGTCATTCGACCCCTCGGGGCGCGGGTTCAGGACCGGCCCGGCGAAGGCGAGGATCGCCGCCGCGAGCGCGGTCATCCGGAGGAGGAGCAGCCACCAGGGCGTCCGCTCGGGCATCTTCTCGGGATCGCGCAGGCCGAGGAGCAGCCGCACGCCGGGGAAGACCTTGCGCCCGGGGGCCGGCGGCACGGCACGCAGCAGCCACCAGAGCACCGGCAGCACGGCGAAGCCGGCCAGCAGCCAGGGGGCGACGAAGGCGACGGAGCCGATCATCCCTTCAAGCCCGCTCGCCCACCGCCATGTAGAGCCAGAGCAGCGCCTTCCTCGGCGGGGCGGTGGTGTCGTGGAAGTACCAGCGCCAACCGAGGTGGCGCGCGTACTCGACGATCTTCGCCCGTCGCTCGGCGAGCCGCTCCTCGTAGGCGCTGCGGAGCGCCCGCGCGCGCTGGGTCTCGAACTCGGCGGTCCGCCCGACGCTCTGGAAGATCATCCGGCCGTCGAAGGGAAAGGTCTCCTCGGTTTCGTCGAGCACCTGCACGAAGCAGCCGCGCACGGCCTGGTCGGCGGCGTGCGCCAGCGCGGGCTTCAGCCCATCGAGATCGCCGAGGAAGTCCGAGAAGAAGACGGCGCGTGAGCCGTGCAACAGCCGGTCAGGCGGCGGCGCGCCGTAGTCGGGCCGCTCGCGTCCGTCGCTGCGCTCGGTGCCGAGGGCGAGCGCCATACGGTTGAGCTGCGCCCGCCCGGTGCGCGGCTGGGCGGCGTCGGTTCCCATCAGGGCGACCCGCTCGCCGGCCTTGACCAGGAGCACCGACAGCGCCAGCGCGAGCAGCGACGCCCGCTCGTTCTTCGATCGCGCCCGGAAGTGCTCGGCGTCGCGGTAGTCCATGGAAAGCGCGTCGTCGACCCAGATCGAGACGGTCTGCGCCGCCTCCCACTCCATCTCGCGGATGAACTGCTGGTCGGACTTGCCCGAACGCCGCCAGTCGACCGCCGAGCGAGGGTCGCCCGGCACCGCCTGCCGGTACTGCCAGAAGTTCTCGCCGTGCCCGGCGCGCCGCCGGCCATGAAACCCCATCGCCACGGTCGCGGCGAGCAGCTCGGCCTGCGCCAGCAAGGGCGGCAGCGCACCCGCGACCTTCTCAGCGTCGCGCCGCAGCCCGACCGGTCCCTGGGGCTTGTCGCGGCCGCGCACACGCCGCGGTTCGATCACGCGGCAGCCTCCAGGCCCATGGTGTCTCCGACCAGCCGGTCGATCAGCCCGGCCAGCGTCTGGCCCTCGGCGCGGGCCGCGAAGCCGAGCGCCATCCGGTGGATCAGCACCGGATGCGCCAGCGCCGCCACGTCATCGATCCCCGGCACCAGGCGGCCCTGGATCAGCGCCCGCGCCCGGATCGCCAGCATCAGCGCCTGCGCCGCCCGCGGACCCGGCCCCCAGCTCACCGCGTCGCGCACGGCGGGATGCGTCTCGGCCGTTCCCGGCCGCGCCGTGCGGACGAGGTCGAGGATCTTCTCGACTACGGCCTCGCCGACCGGCAGCCGCCGGATCAGCCGCTGCGCCGCCATCAGGCTCTCGGCATCGAAGACGGGCTCGGCGACCGCCTCCTCGATCCCGGTCGTCGCCAGCACGATCTCGCGCTCGGCCTCGCGCTCGGGATAGTCGACGTCGATCTGCAGGAGAAAGCGGTCGAGCTGCGCCTCGGGCAAGGGATAGGTCCCCTCCTGCTCGATCGGGTTCTGCGTCGCGAGAACATGGAACGGCCGCGGCAGGATCCGCCGCTGGCCGGCGACCGAGACCTCCTTCTCCTGCATCGCCTGCAGCAGCGCCGACTGGGTCCGCGGCGAGGCGCGGTTGATCTCGTCGGCCATCAGCAGCTGACAGAAGATCGGCCCATCGATGAAGCGGAAGGCGCGGCTGCCGTCGGCCCCGGTTTCGAGCACCTCGGCGCCGAGGATGTCGGCCGGCATCAGGTCGGGCGTGAACTGCACCCGGTGCGCGACGAGGCCGAGCACGGTCCCGAGGGTCTCGACCAGCCGGGTCTTGGCGAGGCCCGGCGCGCCGACGAGGAGCCCGTGCCCGCCGCAGAGGATGGCGATCAGGGTGCGCTCGACAACTTCCTGCTGGCCGATGATCCGTCGCGCGATCATTTCCCGAGCCTCGACCAGCTTGTGGCCGGTCGCCTCGATCTCCGGCATCAGATCGTCGCTGTCGGTCATCGCCGCTCCCGTAGCGAGTTCGTCCGGCACCGCGCCGGGGGTCGTCGCTCCCGGGGAGTTTACCCCGCGGGACTGCCGCGACAATGGGCAAGGCGCGTCACAATCCCGGCACCCGGTCCATGTTGCAAGGCCGCACGACCGCGGCCGGCCCGCAACCCGCCTGGCGGGCGACCTTTGCCAGCCGGTCCCGCGTGCGCTACCGTCATGGGCATGCCGGAACCGGGACAACCCTCCGCCGACGCGCTGGCGGCCACGGCGCGCCAGGCTGGCCGGCGCGGGCCGCCGCCGGTGCATCTCTGGAACCCGCCGTTCTGCGGCGACCTCGACATGCGCATCGCCCGCGACGGCACCTGGTTCTACCTCGGCACGCCGATCGGTCGGGCGCCGCTGGTGCGCCTCTTCTCCTCGATCCTGAAACGCGAGGACGACCGATACTACCTCGTGACGCCGGTCGAGAAGGTCGGGATCCGTGTCGACGACGCGCCCTTCGTCGCCGTCGACTTCACCGCCGAGGGCGCTGGGCGCGAGCAGCGCCTCACCTTCATGACCCACGTCGGCGACGAGGTCACGGCCGGCCCCGAGCATCCGATCCGGTCGGAGCGCGACCCCGACACCGGCGAGCCATCGCCCTACGTGATGGTGCGCCGCGGTCTCGAGGCGCTGATCGACCGCAAGAGCTTCTATCGCCTCGCCGAGATCGGCTGCGAGGAAGTCGTCGAGGGCGTCCCGCAGTTCGGCCTCTGGTCGGCCGGCACCTTCTTCCCGCTGATTCCGGCCGCTGATCTGGCCGAAGACCCCAAAGGAGACGTCCGGTGAAGGTGACCATCGACATCGACTGCACGCCCGAGGAGGCGCGGGCGTTCCTCGGCCTGCCGGACGTAAG
>JAXMDH010000036.1:0-68538 GCA_046348915.1 Amaricoccus sp. | reverse complement strand
GACGTATTCCCTCGGGGTGATGTCGACCCGGACGTCGCCCCACTCCTCGGTCGGGATCTCCGCGAGCCGGCGCTCCATCAGCGCCTCGCCGGTCGAGACGATCTGCACCACGGCGGCGTGCCCGGCGTCGAGGTCGGCCGCGATCGACCGCAGCAGCGTCGGGGTCTTCATGCTGGTGAGGAGGTGGCCGAAGAAGCGCTGCTTGGCGCCCTCGAAGGCCGAGCGCGCGGCGGACTTCGCCTGCGGGTTCAGCGTGCCGGCGGCGCCGGTGACGTTGGCGGCGCGCAGCGCTGCGTCGAGGTTGTTGTGGATGACGGCGAAGGCGCCGGCATAGGCGTCGTAGAGCGCGGTCTGCTCCGGGGTCAGCGCATGCTCGACGAGCTCGTACTGGACGCCGTCGAAAGAGAGCGAGCGGGCAGTGTAGAGGCCGAGGGCGCGGAGATCGCGGGCGAGCACCTCCATCGCCGCAACGCCGCCGGCCTCGATCGCCTCGACGAACTCCGCGCGGGTGGCGAAGGGGAAGTCGGCGCCGCCCCAGAGCCCGAGCCGCTGGGCGTAGGCGAGGTTCTGCACGGTGGTGGCGCCGGTCGCCGAGACGTAGAGCACGCGCGCCTCCGGCAGGGCGTGCTGCAGCCGCAAGCCGGCGCGGCCCTGCTGCGAGGCGGCGACGTCGCCGCGCTCGCCCTTGCCCCCGGCGGCGTTCTGCATGGCATGCGCCTCGTCGAAGACGATCACCCCGTCGAAACCGGCGCCCAACCAGTCGACGATCTGCCGCACCCGCGACAGCTTCTCGGCCCGGCCGTCGGAGCGCAGCGTGGCGTAGGTGGTGAAGAGGATGCCCTCGCTCAGCGCGATGGCCTTGCCCTGCGGGAAGCGGGCGAGCGGCGTCACCAGCAGCCGCTCCATGCCGAGCGCCGCCCAATCGCGCTGCGCGTCCTCGATCAGCTTGTCGGACTTCGAGATCCAGACCGCCTTGCGGCGGCCGCGCAGCCAGTTGTCGAGGAGGACGGTGGCGGCCTGGCGACCCTTGCCGACGCCGGTGCCGTCGCCGACCATGAAGCCCTGCCGGAAGCGCACCGCGCCCTCGGCGTCGTCCGCGGCAGCGGAGACGCGGTCGAAGGTCGCATCGACGATCCAGGCTCCGGCGAGATGCCCGGCATGGGCTTCGCCGGCGTAGACGACGGTCTCGAGCTGGGCTTCCGACAGCAGGTCGCGGACGTTCGTGGGCAGCAGCGGCCGGTAGGTCGGCCTCGGCGGTAGCACCGAGGCCATGGCCGCCGACTGCACCAGCGGGGTCGGGTGCGCGCGCGCGCCGAGGACGCGGATCGCCCGCAGCTCGAGGGTTCGTAGATCTCGTCGGTCGATGGCTTCGCCTGTCGCGGCGGTCGAGCAGATCGTAGTCGAGCTCGATGGCCTCCGGATCGGCGACAACGGCCACGGGCGCCGCCGTGCCGGCGGGGCGCATCGCGCCCAGCCGAGTCCCGTCGGAGGCGCGGGCACGAGGAGCGACCCGAACGGGCCTCGGAGCCACGCCCCCGACCGGAAGCCGCGGCGGAACCATCGTCTCGATCCAGCCGAGGAGCGTGGCGACGTCGGGGGCGACCCCCGGCGCCGCCGGGATCACCGTCCCGTCGGCCGGCCCCTTGTCGATGACGGTGAGCCGGGTCGCGACGCTCGTCCCGTGCCGGGCATAGACGGTGCCGTCGATCGCCGCCGAAAAGACGATCCGCCCACGCGCCTGCAGTTCGGCAAAGGCGCCGGCCCAGGCCGGATTGTCCGGCGCGAAGCCGGTGCCGGTGATTGCCACCAGCCGCCCACCCGGAGCGAGGCGCGCCAACGCCGAGGCGACGTGGCGGAAGGCGGCGTCGGCGACACGGCCCTCGACGTTCGCGAGCGCCGAGAAAGGCGGGTTCATCAACACAACGTTGGGGCGGAAGCTCGGGTCGAGGTGATCGTCGATCTGCGCTGCGTCGAAGCGCGTAACTGGCGCCGCCGGAAACAGCGCCGCGAGCAGGTCGCCGCGGGTGTCGGCGAGCTCGTTCAGCGCGATGTCCGCGCCGGCGATCTCGGCGAGGATGGCGAGAAGGCCGGTGCCGGCCGAGGGCTCCAGCACACGGTCGGCGGGGGTCATGGCCGCGGCGGTGGCAGCGGCGAAGCCGAGGCCGATCGGCGTCGAGAACTGCTGCAGGGTCCGGCTTTCCTCGGTGCGGCGGGTCTGGGTTGGCAGCAGCGCCGCGACGCGCTCCAGCAGGCGAAGCCGTGCGGCAGGCGCCGTGGCCCTGGCGAAAAGGGCCGGGCCGTATCGGCGCAGGAAGAGGACGGTCGCGACCTCGCAGGCCTCGTAGGCCGCTTTCCAGTCCCAGGCTCCCGAGGCGTCCGAGCCGTCGAACGCCGCCTGCATCGCGCCGCGCAGGATGGCCGCGTCGATGCGGGTGCCGCGTTCGAGATGCGGCAGCAGCAGCGCGGCCGCGGCGAGGATGGACGCTGCCGAGGCTTCGTGCCGAGGCGCCAGGTCGACGGACGACGGGATGATCGGCGCTGAAAGCGCCGGGGAGACGATGTTCATCGGGGGAACCTCTAAGGGCGGGAGCTGCGGAGACCTCGGACGGCTCTCTCTCGACCCGCCCGAACGCACCGCCTCCCTTCCGCCCTCTCCCTCTCGGCGAGGAGGAGCGGGCGCGGCTGGACAGCAGCTCACCCGAAGCGGCGACCTTCCACGGTGAAGGCGAAGTCGTTGGCCGCGAGCGCTTTGTCGACGACCGCGTCCGAGGTCAGGTATTCGTACTCGCGCCGGAGTTGGCGATAGAGCCAGCGCGCCAGGTCGCGCAGCGCCTCGGTGACGGTGGCGCGGTCCTCGGCCATCACGTCCTGGCCGCTTGAGCTGTCCAGCTCGACCGTGATCTCCATGGTAAGCTCGTGGAGGTAGCGGCCGTGGTGGCCGACCTCGGCGCGGAGCTGGAAGAAATTCTTTCGCTGGACCGCCTGCAGCGCATCGGCGATCCGGTGCAGCTCGGCGTCCTCGGGGGCATGCCGCCGCACCTCGGCCACCGCCGCCCGGCGGTAGGCGTAGCGGCCTTCAAAGCAGGCGCCGTCGCCCTGGCTGCAGAAGCCGGAGAAGTGGATGCGCGGCTTACGGCGGTGGCCGCCTCCCATCAGCGGGACCGCGTCCGTGGCGAGCGCGACACCGAGGAGTTCGCAGATCGCCGTGAAGTCGTCGAAGACGGCTTCGTGCCAGTCCGGGTCGAGCGCCTGCACCCGATACCACTCCCGGGCGCGGGCCCGTCCCTGGGATTCCAGTTCGTCGACGCGGTAGACGACGGTCTCGACGATCTCAGGCATCGGAAGGGCCTCCAACGGCGGCGCAGATGACAGCCGCGCGGTTGACGAAGGGATCGACCTCGCCCTCGATCCGCTGGGCGCGGCCCATCCAGGGCTCGGGCCGGATCGCCCGCGCCCAATCGGCGAAGGACGGGATGAACCCGAGATCCTCGCGGACATGCGCAGTTGCTCGCCGACCCAGCGGGTCGGGACCACGCGGCCGGTGGCGAGCGGCAGGGTGACGCCGAAGATCGTCTCCGCCATGACGATGCCCTCGGCGTGGTGACGGAGCGCGCGGTGGCGGAAGTCGGCGGAATGATCGCTTGCTGGGCCGTCGAACCAGGCATGGACAGCGAGAAGTCCTCGGGGGCGCCGCCCTACCTTGGGACTGACGACAGGGCGTGATGCCAGGGATGTGCCATCGCCGCCTCAGAAGGTCTGGCTGGACACTCGACCGCGACATAACGGTTGTTGTGGTCGAGGGGCGGTTCGCGCCGCGACATCGAAGGTGAAGCTGCCGAAGGCGCCGTCGCTGTTCTCCCAGCCGGGATGCGCCTCGGCGAGGCAGTCGTAGACGAGGTGCTCGAGCGCGTCGGCGACCGTCATCCTCCGCGTCTCGACATGGGCGCAACCCCAGGCCGGACAGGCGATGGCGACCTGGACCTCGGGAAGCGGAACTTCCCCGTCTTGCGAGCGGGCGGTGATATCCTCCACCTGGCCGCTGTCACCGTAGCCGTCGAAGCTCACGACGGTCTGCGTGATGCCGGCGGCGGCGAGGACGTCGAAGAGGGTCTGCTTGTTCGCCGGGCGCAGGCTCTCGATGCGGGCCTGATGGTCGGCGAAGGCGGTGGAGGGGTCGGCTAGCCCCGTGTCGGACGCGGCAGCGATGATGATGTCGATCATGGTGATCTCCTTTGGAGCGATGGCCGAGACCGCCTCTTCCTCTCGGTCGGCGGGCTCGCCCTCCTCCCGACCCGCCTCTTCCTCTCATCGGCGCCGCGCCGGAGACCGGGGCGCCGATCTCGCGGGCACGGCCTTGAGGGAGCCGCGAACCCGGCCGCCGCGTCGCGGCCGGGTCGCCGGGAGACGCGTCCGACCCTCAGTCGAAGGGGTCGATCTCGACGCGGATCATCGCGGCGTCGCCGTCGAACTCGGCGGCGGGCATCGCGCCGTGGCTGCCGTCCCCGGCCTGGAAGACGACGATGGTGACCATGAGCGTGGCGGCGAGGCTGATCGCGAAGGCGGTGGCGTCCTTGAGATTCATCGGTCCGGCTCCTGGTCTCGGAGGCGGGGGATCATCCCCCGCGCGACAGGGCGCGTCCGGCCCTGGTCTCGGCTGCGATCACCGCGGGCGTTCGGTTTCGTCCGATCCCGCGCGGCGGCCTGCGGACTGCGGAGCCGACCCCTTGCGGGTTGATCGTCGAAGCCGGGACCCGGGGCAGGCACGAGATCCTGCGCGGGATGGTCCCCTCCGGTGCGGGAGCCGGTCCGGTGAGCCGGACACCGCCGCGGTCAGGAACGCATGCGGTCAGCGGTCCGCCGTCCGGTCAGGGGTCGGGGACGGTTCGCTCACTGCGAAGTCGGGGAGGCGCGTTCGGCGGCGGCGCCGCGCCGCAGTCCGCCGATTAAAGCCGAGGCTCAGCCGGCAGCCTTCTTCCGGGAGCGGGCCTTCGCGGCTGCCGGCGCCGGGGCGGGTTCGGGCGCGCGCGGGGCTTGCGGCCGAGGCCGATCTTTCTTCGCGAGCTCCTGGCGCTTGGCGGCGTAGGCCGGCGCCACCATCGGATAGTCGGGCCTGAGACCCCACTTCGCCCGGTAGGCCTCGGGCGTCATGCCGTAGGCGGTCATCAGGTGCCGCTTCAGCATCTTCAGCTTCTTGCCGTCCTCGAGGCAGACGATGTAGTCGTCCGTCACCGATCGCTTGACCGGTACCGCTGGGGTCAGTGTCTCCGGCAGCGCCTTCTCCTCGCTCGCGAGGTCGGCGAGCCTGGCGAAGACCGACCCGATGAGATCCGGGACGGTGGCCGTGTCGAGAGCATTGTTGCCGACAAAGGCCGAAACGATCTCCGCGGTCAGGGCCAGGAGCTCGGCGCAGTCGAGAGAGGTGTCGTTGTCCATAAGCCGTCGTGCTCGCCTCTGCGTTTCCAGCTCCCCTGAGCGCCGCGGTAGAGCAAGCCCACACGAAGTTCAACGTTATTGAGCGCGTCCCCGAACTGGCGCAGCGACAATCACTCTCCTCCAGTAGATCGAGGCGCGCGGGGAGCGACGCATCGCTCCCCGCCGTCGTCATTACTCGGCGGCGAATGCCTCCGACGCGCCATCGACGTCTTCGTCGTCGTCACCGTCCTCGTCGTCGGCGAGGAACGCCGGCAGCGCCAAGACCGCGGCATCCGCCTCGCCGTCGCCCGTGGCCCCGTCGCCCGCGCGCCGCAGCGGCTCCGGCAGCCAGCCCCGGTCCGCGAGCAGCCGCTCGGCCTCCTTCGCCATCTCGCCCTTCAGGTGGTCGATCAGTTGCGCCGCCTGCGCGCCGGCGCCTTCGCGCACCGCCTCGATAATGCGCGCCTTCGTCACCCGGCCGAGGTAGTTGCCGACGGTCGGCCGCCAGCCGGCGGCGACCATGTCGAGCCCGGTCGCCCGCGCGAGACGGTCGGCCCCGGCCAGCCGGCGCTGCAGCCCGCTCGCGCTGACCCCGGCGCCGCCGTAGGGGTTCGGCCGCTCGTGCAGCGCGTTGATCCCGGCGCTGACGCAGTGGGCGAGGAGCTCCATCCGGGCGGCGTCGTCGAGGCCGGCGAGCCAGTCCCAGAGCGCCTCGTCCTCCGCCGGCGCCGCCTCCTTCCAGCGCGCTTCCCGCTCGGCCACCGACCGCGCCGACGCGCTCTCGCCGAGATCGTCCGCCTGCGCCGGGAAGAAGACCTGCCGGACGCTCGCTTCCAGGCACCCAGGCCCGGAACGGCGCAGGATGCCGCCGGAGACGAGCTCGTGGAGCAGCGCGGTCAGCGCCACCCGCGGATTGCCGGCGACGGCATCGCGGAGCGCCAGCGTCCGGTGCGCGGTCAGCTCGATGACGAGCCGCTCCGGCAGCGGCCGGATGCCCTCGTCCTCCTCCTCGGGCTCCGGCTCCGTCGGCTGGCCGCCGACGGTGATCACCGCCCGCTGCGGCATCGGCGAAGAAGACTCGGCATCGTCGGCGCCGGCGCCGTCATTCCCAGCGTCGTCACCAGCGACCTCCGCCGCCGGCTCGTCCTCCGCGCGGACGTAACCCCGGTCGACCACCAGCCTCCCGTCGCCGGCGAGACTGAGGAAGGCGCCGGCGCGGGCGACCTCGGCCGGCTCGAAGCGGAGCGGCCGCTCCGCCATCGCCTCCAGCGCGTCCTCGATCTCGCCGAGGCGGTGGTCGACCTCGTCCGGCAGCTCGTCGACGCTGTCCCAGGCCTCGTTCAGCTGGTTGAACTCCACCTGCAGCGCGTCGCGCGCCGCGACCTCGGCCTCGGTCATCTCGATCGGCACGCCGTCGAGCGTGCGCAACTCGAAGGTGGCGCCATAGGGCAGGCTCACCGCCGCCTCGACCCACTTCCAGCCCTCGGCCGCCACCGCTTCCGCCGCCGCCGTCAACTTCTCGGCCACCAGCCGGTCGAGCAGCCCCGCGTCCTGCAGCCAGCCGCCGTCGTCGGACTGGAAGAGGTCGCGGAGCACCACGCCGCCGGCTGCCTCGTAGGCCTCGACCCCGACGAAGACTGCCCGCCGGTCGGAGGCGCGCACCGTCGTCTCGGTCAGCATCCGGCGGATCTGCCAGGGCTCCTTGCTCCAGCCGCTGCCGAGGGTCTGCCAGACCCGCTCCTGCCGCTCATGGTCCGCCGACACGGTGAAGGCCATCAGCTGCTCGAGCGTCATGCCGTCCTCGGCGTAGACGTCGAGCAGGATCGGCGACACCGCCGCCAGCCGCAGCCGCTGCTTCACCACCTGGGCGCCGACGAAGAAGGCGGCGGCGATCGCCTCCTCGGTCATGCCCTTCTCGCGCAGCGCCTGGAAGGCGCGGAACTGGTCGAGCGGGTGCAGCGGCGCCCGCTCGATGTTCTCGGCGAGCGACACCTCGTCGATCAGCACCTCGCTGCCCGCCTCCGAGACGACGCAGGGCACCGGCGCCGTCCGCGCCAGCCGCTTCTGCTTCACGAGCAGCTCCAGCGCCCGGAAGCGCCGCCCGCCCGCCGGCACCTCGTAGGTGCCGGTCTCCTTGCCGTCGGCGTCGAGCACCGGCCGGACATGCAGGCTCTGGATCAGACCGCGCCGGGCGATCGACTCGGCGAGCTCCTCCACCGAGACCCCGGCCTTCACCCGCCGAACGTTCGCCTGGCTCAGCACCAGCTTGTCAAAAGGGATGTCGCGCGAGGACGAGAGCCTGATCTTCTGGACCGCGGTTGCCATCGGTCTTCACTCCACGACGGGCGCCGGGAGCCTCTCCCCCGATCCTCAAACCCGTCGCGAAGCGAAGCGCCACACTCTCACTCTCGGTTCGTCGGACTCGTGGGAGCACAGGTCCGTCGGCACGACGGGTGGGAAGCAGTGATTTGCATGTGCGGTATGGTGCCCACAACCGCATCGCGGTCTGGCCACACGAGACGACCGGAATCCAGACAACTATCTCGCAGCACTCAAACTCGCCGCAGCTAGCGTCTAGCCTGCAGCTATATGAGTTCTCACGCGACGTATGGCTCAAGAACGGGCACGGAGGCCCGAGCGGCTTCGGCTCGCTTAGCAGACACCATTTGCGCCGCAGCGCGCAGGATCGCTACCTTGGTTCGGTCTCCGCCAAGTAAGTCGAGCAAAGCGTCATTGCTGGCCTCCGCCACAACAGCGGGATCGCCCAAGCCGGCTTTGGCCAGCGCGCAATAGTCGCCACGGAGGAGCTCGGCGCCAGCCTCACGAGCGATATCGGTGACGGCGCTGGGCACGCCGTGTGTCAGGCGCACGACAAGCCGACCAACGCGATCGCCGAGGTGGAGCTCAGGATGTAGAATTTCCGCCACTCTTGCTGCAACCGGCAGCAGATCGCTCGTGCGGGAAGCGACGTTGCGAACCGGGCCCGCGGCTCCGCCGAAAGCGCCGCCGAACTGCGTTAGGCTTGCTTCGATGTCCGCCATGGCGCGTCCCGAGATGTACAATAGGCAGGCGACCGCCCTTTTTGCCCGCAGCGTGGCAGTGTGTTGGTCGGCTGCCGCTCGATTTAAGCGGTTGACCAGCGCGCGGGACACCCCCTGACCCCTCAGTTCCGTTGGCCAGATTTGCGGCTCCTTTTGGGTGCTGCGCTTGTTTAAGGGGAAGGTCACTTGGTCGAGCTCAGCAGTTACCTGCACCGCAGTGATAAGGGTCGGGTCGACTATCTCGTCGGGCGTGAGGTTGGAGAGGGCATCGACCAGGTGGATGATTGATCGAACCTCGGTGGCGCTCTCCCCAGCAAGCCGGCCGATCGGGGTGAGTATGTAGCGGTCTTCTGCACACCGTTGGACAAGCCGGTGGCTTTCCAGATCGGTCAGAGCAACGATCAAGTCCTGTCGGTCCCATCGCCAGCCGGCCTGTGCCCGCGCGGCCTGAAAGGCGCCGAAGCTTGCCTCCAAGAACCCGATGATCTCCTCGCTGGTGATGCCTTCTACGGCTGATTGGCGAGCGCCCACCAGAACGCGGACGATCAACGACCGCGGATCGGTTCCTTGGCCTAAGAAGCATGAGACAAGGTCTTCTGGAGATCCGGTAACGTATCTCCGCCAGAAGTCGTGCTCAGCACGCTGATTCAGCGCGACCAAGTAAGATGTTCCCTTTTCAGAGTATCCTAGCCGTCCTGCTCTGCCGACTAGGTTTTTATATTCGGCAACCGAGTATGGCTCGTCACCGGGGTGTGTCAGTCCAGCAATGATGACCGTTGACGCCGGGGTGTTTACACCCATCGCCAACGTGGTGGTCGCTGCAATCACTCGGAGGCCCGAGCCCGGACGGCGGAATTCCTCCTCGACTATTCTCCGCTCAATCGGCTGCAAGTCGGCGTTGTGGAAGGCCACGCCCCGCCGCAGATCCATGATCAAGTCACTGTGGGCATGCGACGCATCCGCCGTCGGCAGCCGTGCGACCGCTTCAGTTGCGGGTCCAAGCCCCAGCGCAGCCGCCAAGTAATTTGCCACGGAGCGCGCTTCGCCCTTGGTCTCTCGGAAGACGATGACCTGCTGGCCCTCAGCGACCAGACGCCTCACGAGTGGGATGATCCAATCTTGGGCTGAGTTCTTGCCGTATTGCCGCCGAACGACGCCTGAGTCGACGCGTTCCTCACCCGTCGTCGGATCTAGGTAGCGGAACGATCCGTCGGCGCGCAGGAGCCCTTCGGCAAGCGGCACCGGTCGTTCGTTGCGCCGGAGCAAGCGCCCGCCAAGCCAGCTTTCCAGACCTCCTGTATCGCCGATCACTGCGGACAGGGCCACGACCTGCGGCTCGAAACCTTCGCGCCGGCGCATGCGGATCAGGGTGAGGATAAATTCGAGGTTCGCGCCACGGGAAGTGTCGGCGATCATCTGAGCTTCGTCGACGACGATCGTCCCCGCCTGGGCCAGCAGGTGCGGGTGCGTGAGGGCCAAGGCAGCGAACTTCTCATAGGTGAGCAGGGCAATGTCGTAGCGCCCTCGGATCAGCGGGGAGATGTCATCCGTTTCCCCTGTTGCTTCGACAGTGCGGATCCCAAATGCGCCGTAGACGGCATCGAAATGCCGGCGTTTGTCAGCCACCAGGGCCTTCAGCGGCAGCAGAAAGAGCGCTCGCCTGCGCTGCAGTACTTGATGCAGGGCGGCCAGTTCTCCGATCATGGTCTTGCCAGAGGAGGTCGGCGCCGACACGACCAAATGCTCGCCGTCCAGAAGGCCGTAGTCGTTGACCGCCTCGATCTGTAGCGGGTTTAGCGAAGGAATCGCTTGGCCCCAGGCGACGATCAAAGGTGTAGGAAAGCCCAGCGCGCCAAGGCTCGACAAGTCCGCGGAAACTTTGGCGGCAGCAAGTTCGGGAAATGCTTGAATGAAGCGCTCGCCCGGTGTGAAGACCGGCCAGGTGAGCGCGCCGTCGATCTGTCCACGCATGGTAGGATTCTGCGTTCGACCCATTTGCTCGGCCGCGGCCTTCACCCGCGCCGTGACGTAGTCCAAGAGCCGATAGAGGGAGAGGCGGCCACCCTCCTGCAGATCCGTTGGTCCGCGTAGCGCCTCAATCAGGAAGTAGGTGAGCAGGCCATGGCCGTAGCGCATGCGCTCCCAAGCCGGCTCGGTCGCGCTGGAGGCCGTGTAGATAACGCGGCCGTCGCCGGCGAGCTGTGTTAGGCGAGAATCCGTCGACCGCAGATCGCGCGGTCTGTCAGGTACGCTGAGGACCTTCGCGCCAAGCCCGCCGGAAAAGCAGCAATCCAGGAAAAAGATCAGTCGCTTGGCAGGGATCCGCGAGAACCAGTCCTGTACGTTATCGAGCGGGATGGCCGTGCCGGATAGATCGTGGACGTCAGTGTCGTGGGCCACCAATTCGTGGGTTTCTGATCCGTGGCCCGAGAAGCCGATGACGGCGGTGTCATCCGGCGAGCACATTTCGAGCGCAGCGAACTCCCCGGCGATGCGCTCGTACGTCGCATCGGCGTCGGTGAGCAGGACCGTGGTGCCGCCGAGCGTGTCCGCGAACAGGGCATCGAGTGCCACTGCATCGCGACGCGCGCAGGAAAGCTCGTTTATGTCGGCGGACTTATATCGATCGATGCCGATGAATAAACCCCTGAACGCCATCGCGCCTACCCGCCCAACTTCTTCAGAAGATCGGAAGCCGTTCCCAAGCGTTGGCGGCGTGCCTTGATCGATGGCATTGCTTGGCTGGCGAGAGAGGCGTTGTGATCGTCGAGCAAGGCCCTCTGCTTTGTGATGTACTCGGGCAGCTGGGCGATCGTCCGGTCAATGTACTGCGCCGCCTCGTCTGCCTGATCTGCAGGCACCGTGATACCGATTACGAGCTTATCCCCGCGAACGTCGCCGCGGGGCGGATTGCTGCTCCAGTAGTTCGGGTGCAACCGCCAAAGGTTCGGGTCGCCGGTAAAGGGGATCGTCTTGGTCGCCTCCAAGCCAGCCACGCGGACCGATCCATGGCGGAGGCCAAATCGGTCCAGGACTTCGACCTGAGTCTCCCGAACCGCCGCCGTAGCGCCCGCGAAATCAGCGACAAGCGGTGCGATAGTTTGTTCGCCGGCGATCAGTGCCGCGATCTCCTCGTCAGACTTTTCTGCAAAAAGCTGGTCCGAAAGCGCGTCCACCTTGTTGCGCAACTGTTCGAGCTGGTGTCGCAGGACGTCGCCGAGCCCGACCCTATCGCCACGATAGAAGAGAAGATCACCTAAAACTGCCAACTGCTCCGCCTCTCGATCTTCAGCGAACCCATGCCACCGGCCGCGAGCCGGCGCCCGAAAGGTTTTCGCTACATATATACGAGTTGGGACGCCCCTTCACAAGATATGTGCAGGCAAGCCTGCTCTGCCTAGCTGAAGGCCGCCTTTGGGATCGGCCGGTCGTCGGCGAGGGCCGGGCTCGCCGGGACCGTCGCGCGCGTTGATATGTCCGTCGCGGCTGGTCCAATGAATGCGTTCGGGGTATTGGCCGCCTATGAGGCTTGACCACCGCGCGATCGCTTGGACCGCTCCCCGAACAGGACACGATTGGACATGCCCGGAGACGGCACGTGCGGTGGAGTGGTTTCGTTCCGTTGGAGGCGGTCCGCGCCTTGATGCTCGGCTGGACGCCTGCCGGGCCTTCTACGAGAGCAACCGCGCAGCGGCCGAGGACGGCCTGCCCGTAGCGCTCTTCGACCCCCGCGACGCCGTCGCGTGGTATATTTTGCAGGCCGAGACCTACGCGACCGACCGACAGTTCTGGACGCCCGACGAATCGGCGCGAACGGTCCCGTACATTCGGCGTCTCGGACAACTGTACGATCGCCTGGCCCGGGTGAATGGCGTGGAGGACCGTGTGGCTCGGTTTGTAAACGGCGACCCCTCCCAACCTGACGGATCACTCTATGAACTGCTGGTGGCCGGCACGTGGGCCGAGCGCGGCTATGAGGTCAGCTTCATTCCCGAGCGGCCGGGCGTCGCGCGTACTCCGGACCTGAACGCGACTAGGGGGCGCTCGTCTTGGGCCGTCGAGACAAAGCGCATGATGCCGTCGGCCTACGCGCGACAGGAAATGGAGGCGGGGCGTCGGCTTGCAGCGCATCTCCACGATCTAAGCGAGGCCCTCGGTCATTCGGTGGTAGTGGACGTGGCATACCGCCGTGAGCTGACGCACTATCCGAACGAATTCCTTGCCGAGTGCGTGCACGACCTGCTGCCCATTAGTTCACCGCAGCTTTTCGATCACGACGATGCCCGCCTGTTCGTGCGTCCAGTCGCTTGGCAGCTCTGCCGACGTGTGCTTGCGGACGACTTCGTGTTCATCGGCTCCACGCGCATGATGGAGATCATCGGTGGCGGTCACAACCATGACCTATCGCACAGCCTGCGGGCCCGATGCCGCCGCTCGCCAAGTCGTCCGTCGTACGCCGATCACGTCTACCACGCGTCGCTGGTCAACTGGGCGTGTCTCTCTCCAGCCGCGCACAAGGCGAAAGCCAAGCACTTCAACACTAAGGTCGCCGACGCCGAGGGACAGCTTCCGAGTGATCGCCCGGGCGTGATCCATGTGGGCATGGAGTCAACAGGACGTCCCGATGCGGACCTGCTCCGCCACTATCGCAACGGCCATGCCGCATCCTTGTTCACGACCGGACGCTCGCGTCTGCGATGGGTGTACGGGAACTACTTTAAGATCGAGGCGACAACCCGGCCCAACGAGTCGCTCGCGATGGAAGAGACTGCAGTGCGTTACATGATCAGTCGGCACCGCACACGCGACCCGTTGCCAAACGGGCTCCTTCTGTCCGACGACCACGGTGTGATGAGGCGGGGCGCCTACTGGGATTGACTTCCCAGAACGTCCCGTTCTGAAAAGCTGCGGCGCGCAACTGCCACAGCTGTGAATAACTGGCCGGCTTCGACCGCGCGACGGGAACCGGGGACCGACGCCGGCCCCCGGCGCCACACGATCAGGCCGCCTGATCGAGCAGCTTCTTCGCCTTGGCCTCCATGTCGAGCCGGGCATCCTGATGCGCCTTGCCCCGCGCCACGGCGGTGATGCCCTGGACGAAGTCGAAGACGCTCTCTGGTGGCCGGCCTTCCTCGGCCAGCACCGCATCGATGATCCGCCCGGTCTCCGGCCGGGAGAAGCCGCGCTTGCGCAGGAACTCGGTCCGGTCCTCATCGCTCCGCGCCACCACCCGCTCCCGCGCCGCCCGGATGCCGTTGACGAACGGCATCGGCGAGGAGTTGGCGAAGGTGAGGAGCGCCGGCGCCGCCTCGTGGGCGAAGCGCGACGCTGCGTGCTTCGAGTGCCGGATGGTGATCTCCTCGAAGTCCTCGACGCCCCAGAGGTTGCGGTTCTGGCAGACCGCGCGGAGGTAGAAGCTCGCCATGCCGAGGGTCTTCGCCCCGACCTCGGAGTTCCAGCAGTAGAAGCCGCGGAAGTAGAGATCGGGCGAGCCGTCCGGCAGCCGCCCCGCCTCGATCGGGTTGAGGTCGTCGACGAGGAACAGGAAGACATCGCGGTCCGAGGCGTAGAGCGTCGTGGTGTCCTTCGAGATGTCGACCCGCGGATTGTAGACCCCGGTCGACCAGTCGAGCACCCCCGGCACCTTCCAGCGGGTGTCGCCGGTGCCGTTGCCGGCGATGCGCTGCACCGCCTCGACCAGCTCGTGGTCGTAGATGCGACCATAGTCCCGCCCGGTGACGGCGCGGAGCTCGACCCTGCCCTCGTCCGTCTCCAGCGTCTTGATCTGCTCGGCACGATGCGCGGTCAGCCCGTACTGCAGGTTGATCGCCGCGAGCGCCGCCGGCAGCTGTCGCAGGTACGTTGCCGGCGCACCGACCTGGCTCGCGAGCTGGCCGAAGCTCCAGTGCGTCGGCGCCACCGGCGTCTCCGCCCCGGGCAGCACAAGCGCCAGCCGCTCGGGATCGGCGCGGCTGGCCTCGACCTGATTGCCGCGGTCTCGACGACGCGGGTCCGGCTGTGCTCGGCGCGGTGCCGCACCGAGCGCGCCAGGTCGTCGAGCGACAGGAACCGCTCGTCGTCCGGCCGCGAGAACCACTCCGACGACACCCGCCCGACCCGCTCGCCGCGGCTCACGTCGACCTTGTAGCCGTCGGCGTTGCCCCGGCCCGCGTCCATCACCTGCACGTTCATCGCAGTACTCTCCACGACGGGCGCCGGGAGCCTCTCTCCCGGCCGCGAACCCGTCATCGACTCCCCGACCCGCCTCTTCCTCTCTTCGGGCCTACGCCTGCGGGCTGAACGAACCCCGCCGTTTCGCACGCCAATACCGTCGTTCCCCGCACCGCCGATCCCGACGGCTTCGCGCCGGACCTCGCCCGCATCACCACTGACCGCACCCGACTTCGGCAAGGCTTCAGGGCGAATGACAGCACGGCAGGACAAGCTCACGATCGGCGTCATGCGTCCCCGAGATCCGGTGGTCGCCGCGGAGCGCGCCGATGAAGCCGTACTTCGCCTGGCGCGCCTTCTCGGCCGGCAGATGGCACGGGAGCAGGTCGCGCTGGCCCGTGCAGAAGAGGAACGCCGCGCCACCGGCGGCCGCAGCTGAAGCGCCTTGCCAAAGCATGCGTTATACGTATAATCAGGACATCAGCTTCAACCCGGATGTCCAGCCATGCCCACCGTCGGCGCCCTCGAGTTCCAGCGCAAGTTCGGCGAGTACCAGCACCAGGCGCAGCGCGAGCCGGTGGAGATCACCCGCCACGGCCGCCGCGAGTTCGTGCTGATGTCGGCCGACCACTACGACTGGCTGAAGGCCGCGGCCCAGCGGAGCCATCGCACCGGCGATGCCGTCGACGTCGTGCTCGCCGCCGTCGAGCGGGCGGAGATGGACCCGGAGCACGCCAAGCTCGACGAGCTGCTGAAGTGAGGGGTGGCCTGTGGCGCTGCCCGACCCGAAGCCCGGCCTCGTCGTCCGCTACGACTATCTCTGGACCCACGAAGCGGCCGCGGGCCGGGCGCAGGGCAAGGACCGGCCCGCCTGCCTTGTCGCCGCCACCGACAGCGCCACCCGCCCGCGCTACGTCGTGCTGCTGCCGATTACCCATCGGGAGCCGAGCGGCGGAACCGTCGGGGTCGAGTTGCCGGCGAAGGTCAAGCAGGCGCTCGGCCTTGACGACGCCCCGAGCTGGGTGATCGTATCGGAGCACAATATCGATGAATGGCCGAACGGCGGCCTGACGCCGGTACCTGGATCAGGCGACGCCTTCGCCTACGGTTTTCTCCCGCCGGGCCTCTTCGCCCGGATCAAGGCTGCCTTCCTGGACCTCGCCAGGCAGCGGAAGACCGGCGCGGTGCGCCGCTGACGATGGAAGGACGGCACCCTTGACCCGCGTCGCGCTCTACGCCCGCTACTCCTCCGACAACCAGCGCGACGCCTCGATCGAGGACCAGCTGCGCATCTGCCGCGAGCAGGCGAAGCGCGAGGGGTGGACGATCGTCGGCACCTACAAGGACGCCGGCATCTCCGGCTCCAGCATGATCCTGCGCCCCGGCATCCAGTCCCTGCTGCAGGACGCCCAGGCCGGGCAGTTCGACCGCGTCCTCGCCGAGGCGCTCGACCGGATCAGCCGCGACCAGGCCGACGTCGCCACGCTCTTCAAGCACCTCAAGTTCGCCAATGTCCCGATCGTCACCCTCGCCGAGGGCGAGATCAGCGAGCTGCATGTCGGGCTGAAGGGGACGATGAACGCCCTGTTCCTGAAGGACCTCGCGGCGAAGACCCACCGCGGCCTTCGCGGCCGAGTCGAGGACGGCAAGTCCGGCGGCGGCCTCTGCTACGGCTACAAGGTGGTGAAGCAGAGCGACGCCCGGGGCGAACCGGTCCGGGGCGACCGCGAGATCGATCCGCACGAGGCCGAGGTCGTCCGGCGGGTGTTCCGCGACTTCGCCGCCGGCGTCGGCCCGCGCACGATTGCGCGCACGCTGAACGCCGAGGGCGTCCCCGGCCCGAACGGCAAGCCCTGGGGCGACACGACGATCCGCGGCCACGTGAAGCGCGGCACCGGCCTCGTCAACAACGAGCTCTATGTCGGCCGGCTGATCTGGAACCGGCTCCGCTACGTCAAGGATCCCGCGACCGGCAAGCGCGTCTCGCGGCTCAATCCCGAGTCCGAGTGGATCACCACCGAGGTCCCCGAGCTCAGGATCGTCGATGACGCCCTCTGGCAGGCGGTTCGCGCCCGCCAGGGCGAGATTGCCGAGCAATACGCCAAGGTCACCGAGGCCGTCCGCGAGCACCACGCTCGCAACCGCCTGAGCGGGACCCGCCGGCCGCGCTCGCTGCTGTCCGGCCTCATCTTCTGCGGCTGCTGCGGCGGCTCCTACGCGCTGCGCGGCTCGGACCGCTTCGCCTGCTCGGCCCATGTCGGCAAGGGCACCTGCGCCAACGGCCGGACCATTCCGCGCGAAGAGCTGGAATCGCGCGTCCTCGCCGGGCTGAAGGACCGGATGATGTCGCCCGAGGTCGCAGCCGAGGCGATGCGCGCCTATGCCGAGGAGACCAACCGGCTGAACCGCGCCCGACGCACGAACAGCGATGCCTGGAAGGCGGAGCTGGCGAAGGTCGAGAAGCAGATCGCCCAGATCATCGATGCCATCGCCGACGGCATGTATCATCCTTCGATGAAGGAGAAGATGACCGGGCTCGAGAGCCGCAAGGCCGAGCTGACGGAGCGCCTGTCGGACGCTCCTCGCGACCTCCCGGACCTGCTGCCGACGGCTTCGGCGATCTACGCGCAGAAAGTCGCGGCGCTGACCGAGGCGCTGAACCAGCCCGAGGAGCGGGCTCATGCCTCCGAGGCGCTGAGGATGCTGATCGAGAAGATCGTGCTGACGCCAGGCCCTGAGCGGGGCGAGATCGACGCGCTGCTCTACGGCGACTTGGGGACGATCCTGAACTGGGTGGAGCGGATGGCGAAGGGGGTGCCCCAGAACGCGAACACTCCCGGGGCTTTCGCTCCGGGAGTGTCGGTATCGGTGGTTGCGGGGGCAGGATTTGAACCTGCGGCCTTCAGGTTATGAGCCTGACGAGCTACCGGGCTGCTCCACCCCGCGGCAAGGATTGGTCGTGGTCGAGAGATGTGTGGCTTTTTCAGGCTTGGCGGCGACCTACTCTCCCGCGTCTTGGGACAGCAGTACTCATCGGTGCGCGGCGCTTAACGGCCGAGTTCGGGATGGGATCGGGTGTTTCGCTCGCGCTAGACCACCAAGCCGGAGAAGCCCACGGGAAGGCCGGGGCCCGTCGGCCGCGGGCTTCCGGGAACACGAGACGTCCTATGGAACGATCTTTTCCATTCCGTCCTTTCGGACGGGTCTCGCGGACATGAACCGAGGTCTGGTCGGCTTCCGGTTCCGGTCAGGGGCGCCGTCTTTCGACGGGGTCCGCCTGCTTCCGGATCGGATCGAAGCCTGTCGGGCGATTAGTACCGGTCAGCTGAACGCATTGCTGCGCTTGCACCTCCGGCCTATCGACGTGGTGGTCTTCCACGGCCCTCAGGGGAGACCCGGTTTCCGAGGGGGCTTCCCGCTTAGATGCCTTCATGGTTATCCTGTCCGCACATAGCTACCCTGCACTGCCGTTGGCACGACAACAGGTCCACCAGTGGTGCGTTCACTCCCGGTCCTCTCGTACTAGGGCAACTCCTCTCAAGTCTCCGACACCCACGGCAGATAGGGACCGAACTGTCTCACGACGTTCTAAACCCAGCTCACGTACCACTTTAAACGGCGAACAGCCGTACCCTTGGGACCTTCTCCAGCCCTGAGGATGTGATGAGCTGACATCGAGGTGCCAAACACTGCCGTCGATGGCGGGACTCTGGGCAGTATCAGCCTGTTATCCCCGGCGTACCTTTTATCCGTTGAGCGATGGCCCTTCCACGCGGGACCACCGGATCACTATGGCCGACTTTCGTCTCTGCTCGACTTGTCAGTCTCGCAGTCAGGCGGGCTTATGCCATTGCACTCAGCGGACGATTTCCGACCGTCCTGAGCTCCACCATCGCGCGCCTCCGTTACTCTTTGGGAGGCGACCGCCCCAGTCAAACTACCCGCCACACAGGGTCCCGGAACCGGATGACGGTCCGCGGCGGACATCAGGCAAGGCAAGGGTGGCATCTCAAGGTGGCTCCCGAACTGGCGTCCCCGCTTCAAAAGCCTGCCACCTATCCTGCACATGTCTGGCCTGATGCCAGTGTGAAGCTGTAGTAAAGGTGCACGGGGTCTTTTCCGTCTGACCGCGGAACCCCGCATCTTCACGGGGAGTTCAATTTCGCTGAGTTCACGTTGGAGACAGCGGGGAAGTCGTTACGCTTATTCGTGCAGGTCGGAACTTACCCGACAAGGAATTTCGCTACCTTAGGGACTGTTATAGTTACGGCCGCCGTTTACCGGGGCTTCAATTCGGAGCTTGCACCCTCCTTTAACCTTTCTTCCGGCACCGGGCAGGCGTCAGACCCTATACGTCGCCTTTGGGCTTCGCAGAGTCCTGTGTTTTTAGTAAACAGTCGCCACCCCCTGGTCTGTGCCCCCCGCACCTGGCTGCCCAGATACGGGGCCTCCCTTCTCCGAAGTTACGGGAGGCATTTTGCCGAGTTCCTTCAACGTAGTTCTCTCAAGCGCCTTGGTATGCTCTACCAGTCCACCTGTGTCGGTTTCGGGTACGATCTCTTGGAGGGCTGTTTCCAGGAACTGCTTGGAGGCTGCCCAATCCGATAAGGGACGACAACTTCCACGATCCGTCACTTCCTCCTGGCCCGGGAATATTAACCCGGTTCCCATCGACTACGCCTCTCGGCCTCGCCTTAGGGGTCGGCTCACCCTGCTCAGATTAGCTTTAAGCAGGAACCTGACTTTCGGCGACAGGGTCTCACCCTGTTTGTCGCTACTCATGTCAACATTCTCGCTTCCGTACGCTCCACCGGTCCCTCACGGGCCGGCTTCGTCGCCGGGACCATGCCTCCGGAGGACCCCGAGGGGTCATCAAGAGGCGGGGTCCACTGAACGGAACGCTCCGCTACCGCGCACCCCTTGCGGAGTGCACCCTGAGCTTCGGCTCGTGGCTTGAGCCCCGTTACATCTTCGCCGCAAGACAGCTTATCTAGACCAGTGAGCTGTTACGCTTTCTTTAAATGATGGCTGCTTCTAAGCCAACATCCTGGTTGTTTTGGCCGTCTCACATGCTTTCCCACTTAGCCACGAATTGGGGGCCTTAGCTGCAGGTCAGGGTTGTTTCCCCTCTTCACGACGGACGTTACACCCGCCGTGTGTCTGCCGAGTAGTACGCCTCGGTATTCGGAGTTTGCTTAGATCAGTAAGGCGGTAAGCCCCCATAGCCCATGCAGTGCTCTACTCCCCGAGGGTATTCGCTCGACGCTCTACCTAAATAGATTTCGCGGAGAACCAGCTATCTCCGAGTTTGATTGGCCTTTCACCCTAGGCACACCTCATCCCGACCTTTTTCAACAGGTGTGGGTTCGGACCTCCAGTGCGTGTTACCGCACCTTCATCCTGGACATGCCTAGATCACTCGGTTTCGGGTCTGATCCCACGAACTTTATGCCCTCTATTCAGACTCGCTTTCGCCGCGCCTACACCTTGCGGCTTAAGCTTGCTCGTGAGACCAAGTCGTTGACCCATTATACAAAAGGTACGCCGTCACTCCTCACCAGATCACTCCCCGTGATCTGTTTCGGGATCTTCGTTTGTCCTACCGCTTCGCTGCTTGAGGACTGAAGATCCTCTCCAGAGTGATCTGGAGAGGGCTCCGACTGTTTGTAGGCGCTCGGTTTCAGGGACTGTTTCACTTCTTTGCCGGGGTGCTTTTCACCTTTTCCTCACGGTACTGGTTCGCTATCGGTCAGCAAGGGAGTACTAGCCTTCGAGGTGGTCCCCCGATCTTCAGACAGGATTGCACGTGTCCTGCCCTACTTGATACGTCCTCAGGCATTGTCGCATACGGGCTGCTCATCTTCTCGCCCAGTTTCAACCGGTTCTGCCAACACCATCGGCTCGGCTGGTCCGCGTTCGCTCGCCACTACTAGCGGAGTATCGGTTGATTTCCTTTCCTCCGGGTACTGAGATGTTTCAGTTCCCCGGGTTCGCTCTTCAACCCCATGTGTTCAGGTCGAAAGTGTACCTGGTTCAATCGCCGATCATCAGAAGCCATCGCGAACCGTTCCCCGCTGTGCGCGGGGCCGGTCCGGCCTCTCATAATCGATGATTGTCAGGTGGGTTTCCCATTCGGACATCCCGATCAAAGGGTGCTCGCCTCCCCGGGCTTATCGCAGAGTGCCACGTCCTTCATCGCCTCTTGCTGCCATGGCATCCACCAAACGCTCCTTATCGCGCTTGATCCGATCCAGAAGAAGACGGGCCCTTTTGCGCGCGGTCCTTATTTCGAACCGCAACCCGCTCCTGCTCTGGTCGGAAGTCGACATTCGACCCGATGGCACGAGGCCATCGGCGGCAGCCACGAAGGCCGCCTCTCGGTCAGTGTCTTTGACTTGGAAAAGCACCGCTGCTCTCGCCTCCGGCCTTGCGACCTCGGCCGGTGCCCGCCCCACTTGGCGGACGCCGAGCAGCGTCTCGTGTTTCTCTTCACGATGTCAGTTTGCCAGATGTTGCCATCCGGCGGTCAGAAGTGTTGCCGCGATCTCGCGATCGGACAGGAAGGCGCACGACCGTGCGCCTGCCAATCGGATCGTCGTTCGGACTGGCGTCGGGCCGACGGGGAGCTGGTGGAGCCTGCCGGGATCGAACTGGCGACCTCATGCTTGCAAAGCACGCGCTCTCCCAGCTGAGCCAAGGCCCCGTTCAGGGGGAGAGATGAGAGACCCCGGACGCACCCCTGTCATCTGGCATCTGCCCTCCGTCATCTGAATGGTGGGTCGGGAGGAGCTGAACCTCCGACCTCACGCTATCAGGCGTGCGCCTAACCACATACCCGAGCTACCAACGGCTCCGGTGGGTCAGGCCGACCCGGTGTCTGGTGGAGCCTATCGGGATCGAACCGATGACCTACTGAATGCGATTCAGTCGCTCTCCCAGCTGAGCCAAGGCCCTGCTTACAGCGGCGCGGGACACCGATCGGCCCGCGGGACGCTCGTCCCGCAGTCCGCGTGTCCTGCCCGCTGAATGAAGGGATATGGGGACGGCCCGGTCCGATATGGCCCGTGTGGTCCCGATGCCTGACTGGCAAGGGGCACGGGCTCGCCAAGTAGCCTCACGAGACTTCCGTCCGAGGACGGAGCGTCTGCCAGAAGCATCCTTAGAAAGGAGGTGATCCAGCCGCAGGTTCCCCTACGGCTACCTTGTTACGACTTCACCCAGTCACTGAACCTACCGTGGTTGGCTGCCTCCCTTGTTGGCGCACCACCTTCGGGTAGATCCAATTCCCATGGTGTGACGGGCGGTGTGTACAAGGCCCGGGAACGTATTCACCGCGTCATGCTGTTACGCGATTACTAGCGATTCCAACTTCACGGGGTCGAGTTGCAGACCCCGATCCGAACTGAGATGGTTTTTGGGGATTAGCCCATTGTCACCACCATTGTAGCACGTGTGTAGCCCATCCCGTAAGGGCCATGAGGACTTGACGTCATCCCCACCTTCCTCCGGCTTATCACCGGCGGTTCCTCCTCCAGAGTGCCCAACTGAATGCTGGCAACTGAAGGCGAGGGTTGCGCTCGTTGCGGGACTTAACCCAACACTCACGACACGAGCTGACGACAGCCATGCAGCACCTGTGTGACGTCCAGCCGAACTGAAAGACCGGTCTCCCGGCCCGCGACGTCCAAGTCAAGGATGGTAAGGTTCTGCGCGTTGCTTCGAATTAAACCACATGCTCCACCGCTTGTGCGGGCCCCCGTCAATTCCTTTGAGTTTTAACCTTTGCGGCCGTACTCCCCAGGCGGAGAGCTTGGTTGCAGCGGCTGCGACACCGAACGGCAAGCCGCCCGACGTCTAGCTCTCATAGTTTACGGCGTGGACTACCAGGGTATCTAACTCGTTTGCTCCCCACGCTTTCGCACCTCAGCGTCAGTACCGAGCCAGTGAGCCGCCTTCGCCACTGGTGTTCCTCCGAATATCTACGAATTTCACCTCTACACTCGGAATTCACTCACCTCTCTCGGACTCCAGACCAGCAGTATCGAAGGCAGTTCCGGGGTTGAGCCCCGGGATTTCACCCCCGACTAACTGATCCGCCTACGTGCGCTTTACGCCCAGTAATTCCGAACAACGCTAGCCCCTCCGTATTACCGCGGCTGCTGGCACGGAGTTAGCCGGGGCTTCTTCTGCTGGTACCGTCATTATCTTCCCAGCTGAAAGATCTTTGCCAACCCTAAGGCCTTCATCGATCACGCGGCATGGCTGGATCAGGGTTGCCCCCATTGTCCAAGATTCCCACTGCTGCTCCTCCTGTAGGAAAGTCTGGGCCGTGTCTCAGTCCCAGTGTGGCTGATCATCCTCTCAAACCATATGGATCGTCGGCTTGGTAGGCCATTACCCCACCAACTACCTAATCCAACGCGGGCCGATCCCTCTCCGATAAATCTTTCCCCTTGCGGGGCGTATCCGGCATTACTCCCAGTTTCCCAGGGCTATTCCGAGCGAAAGGGGCACGTTCCCACGCGTTACTCACCTGTCCGCCGCCTAGGACCGAAGTCCTCGCTCGACTTGCATGCGTTAAGCCTGCCGCCAGCGTTCGTTCTGAGCCAGGATCAAACTCTCGGGTTGAAAGGAGTCTTGCTCGCGCTACCGCTTCGCTACTCGAGCGCCGCGGACGCGAAACCCTTCTGGACAGCCGAACCTCTGCACATCGCCCCGACATCGCTGCCGGAGCCCAAACGTCATCGTTCGTCGTGCATCCGTCCCATAAGGAACAGACACCCAACAAACGGTAAGCTGGGACACTGCATCATCGGCCGAAACCTAGCGAGCCGATATCCAGACGTCCGTCCGTCGAAACGAAACCAGACCGCCCGCATATCCCTTCATCATCATCATAATGTCAAAGAGCGTGGACAACATTCAGCGGTCTGCGTCTTTTGTTCTGACGCGTCCCGCATCGTGGTGCCTGGTTTTGGCCGCGTTTCGAGCCAACCGGCCCCGTCCGTCGCGGTGAGCGGCTATCTAGGGGGGCGCGGGGCGGGGCGCAAGCCCAAAAACCGGGCTCGCGAAAATTCTTCAGAGCCGCGCGGCGGCGTCGGGGAGAGGCCGCGGGCCTCCCGCGGCGCGGATGTCGGCCTCGACGCGGGCGATGTTGGCCTCGCGCTCCGTGGAGCCGGGGTGGGTGGTGAGGAGCCAGTTGCCGCCTCGCTGCGGATGCCGGGGCGCTCGAAGAGCTGGGCGCCGGTCGAGGGATCGTAGCTGGCGCGGGCGGCGACGTAGGCGCCGAGGGTGTCGGCCTCGAGCTCGTAGGCCTGGGAATAGACGCGGCTGCCGAGGGCGGCGCCGAGGTTCATCGCCTGCTCGATCGAGTCGGGCGAGGCCCTCGATGCCGTAGGCGTTGGCGGCGAGGGCGGCGAGGCCGCCGAAGAGCGCGGCGCCGTAGGCGGCCTGCGCCTGCTGCTTGGGGATGTGGCCGGCGATGTGGTGGCTCATCTCGTGGCTGAGCACGAAGGCGATCTCGTCGTCGGAGCGCATCTGGTCGAGCAGGCTGGCGCCGACGACGATGACCGCACTGCCGTCCTCGGCCTCGGTCTCGAAGGTTCGGGGCATGCGGGGGTCGCGATCGAGCGCGATGCGGAACAGGCACCAGTTGCCGGGGGCGCCGGGGTCCTCCTCGCGGCAGAGGCGCTCGCCCTCGGGGCCGACCCGGGCGGCGACGCGCCGAAGTCGGCGGCGGTGCGGGAGCCGGCCCGCCGGCGCCTCGGCGGCCGGCGCCGGGGCCCTGCCCCGCCGCCCGGCACCTCGTAGGCGGGGCCGCAGGCGGCGACGAGAAGACAGAGGCGACGGCGATGCGCATGCGGGCACTTTCAGCCATCGCCGGGAGGTGTCCAGGTCACATGATCCGGACCGCGGGGTGCGGACGCAGCGGCCGTCCGCGTGCGGACAATTTTCAAGCATCTGATTTACCGATACTTTTTCCACGCCGTTAGTGCGGCGTTAGCAATTGTCCGCACCCACGGCTCAGTCCGCGGGCGGCTGCGCGCCCCGCATGACGCTGTTCGGGATGCCCTGGGCGCCCATGTAGACGGCGAGGAGCCGCACCGGGACGGCTCCGTCGTTGCGGCCGTCGTGGTCGGTGCCGAAGGCCTCGACGAAGGCTTCGCCGGGCGCATATGCCGAGGGCTGCCGGCCGGGCCGTAGTCGACGGTCAGCGTGCCCTCGAGGATGTAGCCGACGAGCGGCACGTCGTGGCGGTGCCAGCTTGCTCTCGCTCCTCGGCTCGAGCGTCACGATCGCCGCGGTGACTCCTCGGGGTGCCCTTCGGGTATTCGAGCGGCTGGCCGAGGACCGACGTGCTGGTCTTCAGCAGCACGTCGAGCGGCGGATAGGTCGTGCGCTCCGAGCGCCACCCCGGCCGTCAGGCCGAGCACGGCGGCGAGCGCTATCGGCGCTGTTCGGGCGGTTCGCCAGGGCATGCGGGTCCTCCTCCGGGTTCGGGCCGGAGCCTACACCGGAATCCGGCCCGCGCCACGGCTTGCGATGGGGTCCGGCGTGGACTAAGTTCACTTGGTCTAGTCAGGAGCCCAGCATGCGGACCGTCAACATCCACGAAGCCAAGACCCAGCTCTCGCGGCTGGTCGACGCGGCGGCGAGGGGCGAAAAGCTTCGTCATCGCCAAGTGCGGGGCGGCCGCTGGTCAGGGTGGTGCCGATCGACGCCCTGGCCGGGGCCGAGCGGCGGCGGCTTTCGGATTTCTTCGCCGGGCAGATCAGCGTCCCCGACGACTTCGACCGGATGGGCGCGAGCGAGATCGAGGCGATGTTCGGCACGAAGGAGTGAGGTTCTCCTCGACACGCACATCCTGCTCTGGGCCGCGGGCGAGCCGGACCGGCTGCCGAGGCGGCGGCGCTGATCGAGGACGAGGCGAAACGCGCTCATCTTCAGTGCAGCCAGCATCTGGGAGGTGGCGATCAAGGCCGGCCTCGGGCGCCCCGACTTCCAGGTCGACGCGGGGTTCCTTCGCCGCGGGCTGACCGACAATGGCTACCTCGAGCTGGCGGTCACCTCCCAGCACGCCGCCGCGGCGGCGGGGCTGCCGCCGGTCCATCGCGATCCGTTCGACCGGATGCTGGTTGCCCAGGCGCAGGTCGAAGGGGTCAGGCTGCTGACGGCTGACCCGGTGCTCGCGGGGTATCCGGCAACGGTGCTGGTGGTGGGAAAGTAGCGGTGGGTGCGATCACCCATCCACCGCTTGCTGCCTGGGGGTGCGCGCGGGCTTGTTCATGGGGAGAGGATACCGCACCGGTAAGCCGGCGGGAAGGCGGCAATAGGTGGGTCGATGACCCACCCCACGCTTGCTGCCCCTATTCCTCCTCTTCCCTAAAACAATACCTGTAAGCGAAGTCGATTTGGTAATGATCCGGAAGCCTCATACGGATCCACACGCGCTTGCCTGGTATGTTGCCTGTCGGGATGTGAATATGATTTCCGATAAAACCCCCCTTGGGGCAGGACAAATTCTTTAGATCAATAGAAATCCTAATATCTTCTTTTGAGAAGATGACTTCAGCTTCAACGCCAGAAAATTCTGCTATATATATGGCTGCTTCCAGAGCGTTCTCCTCCGGCCGACCTTTCCTCATCCATCTAAATGCGTCGGGGATCACCTCGGTCCATGCTAATTCTGACCTGACCGTTGTAATCCTCTCAACCGCATTTCCTCGCACAATCACAGTGTCAAATACCCGCTCGGATACACTCCTATCCTGACCCGCCGATACCACCGGTGTCATAGTAGGCGCCAAGATATCGAATAGACGCAACTCCGACATATGGCGCGGCGTCACTATGTTGGCTATCTCCCATGCAGAATCCCCATCTTTACCGTCCATTTTGTACTCGACATCAACCCTCGCCATCCTAAAGACAGGAAAAAGCAGGGGCGGCGGATTGGCAATCGAATCAATTCCGATCTCAAATAGAGTTGGCAAATCCCAAGTCTGTATCCCGTATGCTTTGGCCTTCTCGTATGCCGGCTCCGTAAACCCATTTGCGGATACGGCCATCATTCCGTCCACTTGAAGCGAATGCCGACGGCCAATCAACTCTTCGACCCACTGGACATCTTGGGATCTCCCTCGAAAGCGACACTCAACATGAACCGTTGCGCCATCCGGGCGTAGAATCTCAACGTCTATCTGTCTCGTCTGGCCCGTGTCCGGATCGACGAAAGGCGGATTCCACGTTACTTTATTCGCGGTTGCCTCAAGTGCCAGAAAGACACGCTGAACCAACTGCTCAAATTCGGCGCTAGTCACGAAGAAGACTGCCCTCAAACTCCCGCCACTCCCCCGCGCTCATCCCGACGTCCTCGCGTGTGACCGTCTTGCCCGCGAGCATCCGCTTCAAAGCGGCAACCCCCTTCCCCGAGAAGGTGACGGCGTTCAGGCGGTAGTCCTCGAAGGCATCCCAGGCGGCCGGGACCCAGTCCTTGACGACCTCGCAGAGGGCCTCGGCGTAGGCGCGGATCTCGTACTGGGCGTGGGGGTCGGCGCGGAGGCGGAGGAAGTGGAAGAGGTTGTGGAGGTCGGTCTTCCAGTACCATTGCGTGTAGACGCTGGCCGGCAGGTTCATGCGGGCGAGCTCCCTCGCCAACCCCTGCTGGCCGTCCTGCGACAGCATCGCCTCGTAGTGGTCGTAGGCGGTGGCGGCGTCGGCGCGGAGCGTCGCGAGGACGCGGGCGGCTTCGGGGCCTTCGAGGGTGGCGCCGCGGCCCTGGTTGTTGGAGGTCGACTGGGCGGCGAGGTGGGCGGGGTCGGGGATGTAGAACTCGCGGTCGAGGATCGAGTAGCGGGCGGAGTATTCGTTCACGTTGGCGGTGCGGTGGCGGATCCACTGGCGGGCAACGAAGACCGGCAGCTTCACGTGCAGCTTCAGCTCGCACATCTCGAAGGGGGTCGAGTGCCAGTGGCGCATCAAGTAGCGGATGAGGCCGGCGTCGTCGCGGGCGGTCCTGGTGCCGGCGCCGTAGGAGACCCTCGCCGCCTGCACGATGGCGGCGTCGTCGCCCATGTAGTCGACGACGCGGATGAAGCCGTGGTCGAGGACCGGGATCGGGCGCCCGAGGCGGGCCTCAAGCGCGGGGACGGTGGCGCGGGCGGTGCGGGTCGCAGCGGGCGGTTGTTCCGCGGTGATCGTCATGGGTAACCTCGTCGGCGGGCGGCCCGGGGAGGGAATCGGGCGCGGCTAGATATGGGATTAGAGCGCAGGGGAGCCACAATATGAAGACGAAATATCTGCACACCATGGTGCGGGTGAAGGATCTCGAGAAGTCGATGGCCTTCTACGAGCTCCTGGGGCTCAAGGAGATCCGGCGGATCACCAACGAGGGCGGGCGGTTCACGCTGGTCTTCATGGCGCCCGAGGGGCAGGAGGAGGCGCCGGTCGAGCTCACGCACAACTGGGACGGCGACGAGGGGCTGCCGTCGGACAGCCGGCACTTCGGGCACCTGGCCTACGAGGTCGAGGACATCTACGCCATGTGCGACAGGCTGCAGAAGGCGGGGGTGGTGATCAACCGGCCGCCGCGGGACGGGCACATGGCCTTCGTGCGCTCGCCCGACAACGTGTCGATCGAACTCCTGCAGGCGGGCGGGTCGCTGGCGCCGGCGGAGCCGTGGAAGAGCATGGAGAATACCGGGAGTTGGTGAGGCTCGCCCTCGCGCTGGCGCTGCTGGCGGCGGGGCCGGCGGCGGCGGACTGCCGGCTGGCGCTGGCGCTGGCGCTGGATGTGTCGTCGTCGGTCGATGCGCGCGAGTATGCCTTGATGCGCGACGGGCTGGCGGCGGCGCTTGTCGCCCCCGAGGTGCGCGCGGCGTTCCTGGCGGAGCCCGAGGCGCCGGTGCGGCTGATGGTCTACGAGTGGAGCGGCGCGCAGCAGCAGGTGGTGCGGCAGGACTGGGCGACGATCGCGACGGCGGACGACGTCGCCGACGTCGCCGAGCGGCTGCGGCGGCAGGGGCGGAGCTTCGACCAGTTCCCGACGGCGCTGGGGCTGGCGCTCCTCTACGGCGGGCACGCGCTCAAGGGGCAAGCGGACTGCGCGCAGCGGACGCTCGACGTGTCGGGGGACGGGACCAACAACGACGGGGCGTCGCCGGAGCTGGTGCGGCGCGAGTTCCCGCTCGAAGGGATCACGGTGAACGGGCTGGTGGTCGGGTCGAACATGGCGACGCTCGGGCGCTACTACCAGGAGTTCGTGATCCAGGGACCGGGGTCGTTCGTCGAGCGGGCGGAGGATTACACGGACTTCGAGACGGCGATGCGGCGCAAGCTCCTGCGCGAGCTCGGGGTGATGGAGATGAGCCGGCGCTAGACTGGAGCGACGTCCAGGCGGGCGGGATCGTCCGGTGGCGGCGGGTCTGCCGTGGGCGCCCCGCGCTAGGGGCGGCTCGGCTCGTGCTTGCGGAACTTGTCGAGGCGGACGACCTCGGCCTCGCCGGACTTCGCCGCGGGCGCGGGGGCGGGGGCCTCCTCGAGGGCGACGACGGTTTCGGGCTCGGCGGCGGGCTCCGGGGGGCCGTCCTCGTCGTGGGCGTCGAACTTGACGCCGAACTCGACGCTTGGGTCGACGAAGGTCTTGATCGCCTCGAAGGGCACCACGATCGGCTCGGGCACGTTGCCGAAGTTGAGCGTCACGGTGAAGCGGTCCTTCATCACCGCGAGATCGGCGAACCACTCCTGCAGCACGATGGTCATCTCGGTCGGGTAGCGCGCCCGGAGAGCCGCGTTCATGTCTACGCCGGGATGGGTGGTGTCGAAGGTGATGAAGAAATAGTGCTTGCCCGGCAATCCGTCACGGGCGACCTGCGCGAGCACGTCCGCGACGAAGCCGTGCATCGCCTTCTTCATCAGCTGCCGGTAGTTGATCGATTTCGGCATTCTGCCCGCATCCTGCTTTGCGGCCGAACTTAGCCGATTCTGCCGCCGATGAAAGCCGCATCTCGCGCGATCTCTCAGCCGCTCGCGATCGCGACCGCGGCATTGACCGCGAAGGCGAGGATCACGGTGTTGTAGAAGAAGGAGGCGACGCCGTGGGCGAGGACCGTCCGGCGCAGCACGGGAGTCCGCACCGCGACGTCCGACACCTGGGCGGTCATCCCGATCACGAAGGCGAAGTAGAGAAAGTCCCAGGGGCCCGGCTCGGCGGTGCCGGGGAAGTCGAGCCCGCCGGAATCGCGGCCGTCGCGCGGGGCGTAGAAGAGGTTGGCGTAGTGGAAGGAGGCGAGCGTGTGCAGGGTCAGCCAGCCGAGCGGGATCGAAGCCACCGCCACGAGGGCGGCCTCGTGCTGCATCGGCCCCGGCTCGGCCAGGAGCAGGTAGATGGCGATGAAGCTCAGCAGCACCGCGCCGGCGGTCACCAGCAGGATCAGCGGCAGGCCCTCGTCGGCCGCTGCGGCGCGCCGGCGCAGGTGCTCGGCGGTGGCGCGGGCGAGAAAGCGCGCGGTCAGGACGAGGTAGACGAGGAAGAACAGGCTTCCCGCGACGAGGAAGCCGAGCTCCCAGGGCCCGAGCGGGGCCGACGCGATGAAGACCGCGACGCCGGCGGCGATCGCGATCAGGAAGCGGCCATGGCGTCGGATGTCCATCTCTGGTCCCTGCAGCGCGGCGCGCCATTCTGCCCGCGGCGGCTGCCGGCGCAAGCCGGGGAGCGCGGAATCGACAGGCTGGCGCGAATTGCCGCGGGGACGCAGACGGGAGCCTCGTCCGACCTGGCCGAGGCTCCTGCCGCCAGTGCCGGAGCCGCCCGGGTCAGGCGATCCCGGGGATGGCCGACCGCCGGCTGCCGAGGCCGACCGCCGCGAGGGCGAGGAGGCCGCCGGCGAGCAGCCAGGCGGTGTCGGGCAGCGGGACGGGCGCGATCTCGACCGTGACGTGCTCCCCGTTGACGAGGGCGAAGTCGTAGCTGCCTTCGGTGATGCCGAGGGAGGCGAACGTGAAGCCCGGCGCGCCGATGAAGTCGGTGAAGGCATGAATCGGCGAATTCGACTCGTAGCCGGCCGGCAGCATCAGGGCGTTGTCGGCCATCGCCACCGCGAAGAATCCCCAGGTCGTCGCGTCGGACCAGTGGTCGGCCTGACCGCCGCTGCCGAAGGAGGCGACGGGATTGGTGAAGACGTCCTTGTAGACGTCGGCGAAGAGGTTCGAATCATCGAGCCCCGGCAAGCCGGCGCCGATATAGCCCTTGCCGGCGCTGATCAGAGGCGCGGTCCGGGAATCCAGCTTTTGAACGGTCGGAGTACCCAACCCGGTCAGATCGAGCGACCCGCTGACCTTTACGACTACACCCGGGTCGATCCGCTCCTTTACCTGAAGAAGAACCGCCGACTCGGCTGGAACAGCCAAACCAACAGCGACGATCAGAGACGCGATACAAGCGATACGCATGGCCCTCACTCCACATTTATTGATTGGCATTAACCATAATCGCATGTCGCGAATCATGCAACGGCAATTTCCCGCCGATGCGGTAAAATCTGCAGTCGAATCCGGTTGACACTGTCTGCTCGGCCGCAGGCGGGAGATTCGCGTTCACCCGGAGACAGAATTCAGCGCTGCAGGACTGGAGCGCGCAGGTTCACGATCCGGAGCGCGCGCCAGGGCGCGCGCTCCGGTGTGGCAAGCGGCTACTGGCCGCCGGCGGCTCTGTTGAGCTGCTCCATCACCCCAGCCTGGATCTGGTCGATCGAGAAGCTCGCAGCGCGCTGTGCTGGCTGGTAGTCCTTGAAGGTCGAGAGGAAGTCCGCGACGTAGGCCTGAGCCGGGACTACTAGGTAGGCGTGCTCGAACAGCCAGTCGTAGTAGGTGTTCGAGGTGATGTCGGCGCGCTCGTAGGGGTCGGAGCGCAGGTCGAACATCTTCGGCACGCGCAGCTTGGTGAAGGGCTCGGCCCAGATCGCCAGCGTGCCGGTCTCGCGCTGCTCCTCGAAGACGAGCTTCCAGTTCTCGTAGCGGAAGCCGACGATGTCGTTGTCGTCGTTGAAGTAGACGAAGCTGTTGCGGGCACTCTTGTCCGACTTGCCGGTCAGGTAGTCGAGCTGGTTGAAGCCATCAAGGTGGTTCTTGTACCCCTTGCCCTGGATCGTCGTGCCGTCGAGCAGCTGCTTGGTGATGTTCGGGTTGCCGGCGGCGGCCACGAGCGTCGGGAACCAGTCGAGCCCGGAATAAATCCCGTTGAACCAGGTGCCGGGCTGGACGTGGCCGGGCCAGCGGATCAGCGCCGGCACCCGGTAGGCGCCTTCCCAGTTGGTGTTCTTTTCGGAGCGGAACGGCGTTGTGCCGGCGTCGGGCCAGGTGTTCTGGTGCGGGCCGTTGTCGGTCGTGTAGATGACGATGGTGTTGTCGGCGAGGCCCTTGGCGTCGAGGTCGTCGAGGATCGTGCCGATGACCTTGTCGGTCTCGACCATGCCGTCGGCGTATTCAGTGGGTGCCGTCAGCCCCGGCGGGCTGCGGTGCGCTTCCTGCACATGCGTGCGGGCGTGCATCCGGGTCGTGTTCATCCAGACGAAGAACGGCGTCTTGGCGTCCGCCTGGCGGTTGATGAAGTCGATCGCCGCGGCCGAGGTCTCGTCGTCGACGGTCTCCATCCGCTTGCGGGTCAGCGGCCCGGTGTCCTCGATCTTCTGGGTGCCGTCGGCGTTGGCCCAGGAATGAATGACCCCGCGGGGGCCGAACTGCTTGCGGAACGCCGGATCCTGCGGGTAGTTGCGGTCCTCCGGCTCCTCCTCGGCGTTGAGGTGGTAGAGGTTGCCGAAGAACTCGTCGAACCCATGCGCGGTCGGCAGGAACTCGTCCCTGTCGCCGAGGTGGTTCTTGCCGAACTGGCCGGTGGCGTAGCCGAGGTCCTTGAGCGCCGAGGCCATCGTCGCGTCGCTGGCCTGCAGCCCCAGGTCGGCGCCGGGCAGGCCGACCTTGGAGAGGCCGGTCCGGAGCGTCACCTGGCCGGTGATGAAGGTCGAGCGGCCGGCGGTGCAGCTCTGCTCGGCGTAATAGTCGGTGAAGGCCGCGCCCTCCTTGCCGATCCGGTCGATGTTGGGCGTGTGGTAGCCCATCAGGCCCTGCGAGTAGATCGACAGGTTCGTCTGCCCGATGTCGTCGCCGAAGATCACCAGGATGTTCGGCTTTGGCGGTGCGTCCTGCGCCCGCGCTGCGCCGTAGATCGACGCCGACAGCAAGAGCGCGGCACCGAGTGCCTTGAGCATTGTCTTCCTCCCCCGATGGGACGGCCCGCACGCGCGGCGCCCCTTTCCGGCTAACGCAAACGCGAGGACGTGATTGTTCCCGCGGGAACAGAGTGCCACCATAGGACATGCGAACCTGGCCCATGACCGAACAGGACGCCGCAGTGGTGGCTCGGGACGGCTGGCTCTCCCGCCAGCCCGAGCCGTTTCGTGCCGAGGTCCTGCGCCGGGCGCGGGTCGAGGTCTTCGCCGCCGGCGAGGCCTTCTACCATATCGGCGACCCGCCGGGCGGCATCTACGGGCTGATCTGGGGGATGCTGACGGTGACCTCCGCGCCCGGGTCGGACATGCCGCGGCTGATCCATCTCGCGGCACCCGGGATGTGGACCGGCGAGGCGCCCTACATGATCGGCGGCCCGCGGATGATCTCGCTCCGGGCCGTCAGCGAGTGTCGCGCGCTGCACCTGCCGCTCGACGCCATGGAGGCGATGACGGCGGCCGATCCCCGGGCGGCGCGCACCTTCGGGCAGATCCCGCTGATCAACATCGCGCTGTTGCTGCGGATGATCCACGACCTGCTGATCAAGGATCCCGACCGCCGCATCGCCGCGGTGCTGCTCCGGATCGGGGTGGGCGGCGGGACGATCCCGCTCGCCCAGGCCGAGATCGGCGACCTGGCCTGCGCCACGCGCAAGCAGGTCAACTTCGCCCTCGGCCGCTTCTCGGCGCGGGGCTGGGTCGAGCCCGGCTACCGCGCGGTCCGGGTCCTCGATGCCCGCGGGCTCGAGGGCTACGCCTACGCCTCCGGGCAGGAGTGAGGGCCGTCGCAGGCGCCTGCCGGGCGGAGGGCCGGGTTACTGCAGGTCGCCGAACGCGCCCTGCAGCCGGCGTGCCGCCTCCTCGACCCGGGCGCGCGGCGTGCCGATGTTGAAGCGCAGCCAGCTCTCCCCGCCCTTGCCGAAGGCGGGGCCGTGGCTCGGGGCGATGCGGGCGTCCTTCTCTACGCGGGCGGTGAATTCCTCGGGGCTCATGCCGGTGCCCGAGAAATCGACCCAGGCGAGGTAGGTGGCGTCGAGGGGCATCATCCGGAGGCCGGGGATGGCGGCGATGCCGCCCGCGAGCACCTCGGCATTGCCGGCGAGGTAGCGACGGAGGGCGTCGACCCAGGCGTCGCCGTGGGTGTAGGCGGCGGTCGCCATCACGGCGCCGAAGCGGTTGGGCGAGGTCCCCGAGGCGAGGTGGGCGGCAGCGAAAGGCTTGCGGAGCTCGGGGTCGGGGATGATGACGTTGCCGGTCAGGGTCCCGGCGATGTTGAAGGTCTTGGTGGTGGCGGTCAGCATCACCAGCCGGTCGAGGCATTCGGGGGCCGCGAGCGGCATCGGGACGTGCCGGCTGCCGGGCAGGACGAGGTCGTGGTGGATCTCGTCGGCGACGAGCAGGAGGTCGTGCGCCCGGCAGAAGTCGGCGAGCGCCCGGAGCTCGTCGCGGCTCCAGACCCGGCCGCCGGGGTTGTGCGGCGAGCAGAGCACGACCATGCGCTCGCGGCCGGTCAGCGCGGCGGCGAGCGCCTCGAGGTCCATGGCGTAGCGGCCGTCCTCGCGCAGCACCAGGGGCGACTCGAGGATCGGCCGGTGGTTGGCGTTCAGGATGCGGTGGAAGGCGTGGTAGACCGGGGTGAAGAGGACGACGCCGTCGCCGGGTTCGGTGAAGGCGTCGAGCACGATGGCGAGGCCATTGACGATGCCGTGGGTGGTGTGGATCGCGGCGGGGTCGATGTCCCATCCGTGGCGACGGGACATCCATCCGCGGATCGCCTCGCGGTAGGCGCGGTCGTCGCCGAAGTAGCCGAAGACGCCGTGGTCGAGCTCGCCCTGCACCGCCGCGGCGACCTCGGGGGGTGGCCGGAAGTCCATGTCGGCGACCCACATCGCGAGGCCGTCGTCGGGCGAGACGCCGTAGAGCGGCTGCATCATGTCCCACTTCGAACAGTGGGTGCCGCGGCGGTCGATGATCTCGTCGAAGTCGAACATGGGGGAGCTCCCGGCTGGTCAGCCGGGAGCCCGGGCGACGCCCTAAGGGCTAGTGCGCGGCGGCCGGCTCTTCAAGCCGCTCGCTGCCGCCGAGCGCCCAGCGGGTCAGCGGGCGGGCGAGCAGGATCAGCACGATGCCGAAGGCGGCGCTGGTCATGAAGATGCGCATGAAGGCCTCCGGCAGCCCCGCGGCGTGCTCGGTGTCCATGCCGGCGGCGAGCAGCCCCGCCATCAGGTTGCCGAGCGAGGAGGCGACGAACCAGAAGCCCATCATCTGGCTGGTGAAGCGCTCGGGCGCGAGGCGGGAGAAGGTCGAGAGGCCGACCGGGCTCAGCATCAGCTCGCCGATGGTGTGCAGGAGGTAGGTGCCAACCAGGAACAGCGCCGTTACCTTGACGCCGGTGGCGGCGGTGCCGGCGGCCGGGACCAGGATCAGGTAGCCGAGGCCCATGAAGACGAGGGCGGCGCCGAACTTGACGAAGACCGGGATCTCCCAGCGCTTCTCGGCATAGATCCAGAAGGAGGCGAAGGCGGGCGTCAGGAGGATGATGAAGAGGGCGTTGAGGTTCTGGAACCAGGACGCCGGAACGAGGAAGCTGCCGAACTGGCGCTGGGTCAGGTCGCTGGCGAAGAGGCTGAGCGACGATCCGGCCTGCTCGAACCCCGACCAGAAGAGCGCCGCCGCGACGAAGAGGATGGCGAGGACGATCATCCGCCGCTTCTCCGGCCCGCTGAGGTCGCCGGCGAGGTAGATGTTGAGGAAGAAGCCGATCGCGACGGTGATGATCACCATGCCCATCGCCTGGGCGAGGCCCTGGGCCGAGGTCAGGTTGATCTGGCCGGTGACGGCCGCCGCGGCGATCAGCACCACTATCGCGCCCCCGATGAGGCCGGTGAAGACGTGGTCGCGCTTGCCGGTGGCGGCGTCGGGGTGGTGGTGGACCGGCGGCCGCTCGCCCTTGTCGCTCAGCGACGTCCGGGCGGCATGGAGGAAGTTCACGAGCCCGAAGAACATGGCGACGGCAGCGGCGCCGAAGCCCCAGTGCCAGCCCCAGGCCTCGCCGAGGTAGCCGGCGACGAGGCCGCCGAGGATCGCGCCGATGTTGATGCCCATGTAGAAGAAGGAGAAGCCGGCGTCGCGGCCGCCGATGTCGTTCTTGTCGTAGAGCTGCCCGACGATGGTCGAGATGTTGGGCTTCAGGAGCCCGGTGCCGATCGCGATGCAGACGAGGCCGACGAAGAAGATCGCGGCGGTATGCCCGGAGAAGGCGAGCAGGATGTGCCCGATCATGATCACGACGCCGCCGACGATGATCGCGCGCTTCGAGCCCCAGAAGCGGTCGGCGATCCAGCCGCCGGGCAGCGCCAGGATGTAGGCCGAGGCGGTATAGAGGCCATAAATCGCCGCGGCGTCGGCCTTGTCGAGGCCGAGGCCGCCGTTCTGCACCTGGTCGACCAGGAACAGGATCAGGATGGCGCGCATCCCGTAGTAGGAGAAGCGCTCCCACATCTCGACGAGGAAGAGTGCCGGCAGTCCCTTCGGGTACTTGGCCAGGAACGACATCGACGGCCCCCCTCGTGATGCGCGCGTTCCGAGCATAGCTCACTTCGGACCGACGCGGGAAAGATTCGTCCGGCCAAGCGCTCGCGCCGGCAGGCCGTCGGACGCGCGCGACTTGCGCGCGAAGTGGTTGCCTAGAAGTTAAGGCCAGAAGATATTCATGATATTTATCAATGTCTTGTCTTTTGCACGATACCCTGCCCCGCGGGTCCGCCGGGCGCGGGTCGACCCCCTGCGCGGTCTTCCCCGTCTTGCCAAGACCAAGACCATCGCCTATCTCGCGCCAATGGCGATCCGACCGATCCTGATCCATCCCGACCCGCGGCTGCGCAAGCCTGCGGCGCCCGTTGCAGCTATCGACGTCGAGGTGCGGGCGCTGGCCGAGGACATGCTGGCGACGATGTACGAGGCGCCGGGGATCGGGCTCGCGGCAACGCAGCTCGGAGTGATGAAGCGGGTCTTCGTGATGGACGCCGGCGCCAAGGACGACCCGCCGGCGCCGCTTGTCCTGGTGAACCCCGAGATCGTCTGGCGCTCGGACGAGACCGAGACCAGCGAGGAAGGCTGCCTGTCGATCCCCGACGTCTACGAGGACGTGACGCGCGCCGCCCGCGTGCGGCTGCACTGGACCGGCCTCGACGGCGCCGAGCAGGAGGCCGAGTTCGCCGACCGCTGGGCGATCTGCGCCCAGCACGAGCTCGACCACCTCGACGGCCGCCTCTTCATCGACCATCTCGGCGCCGTGAAGCGGGCGATGATCACGGCCCGAATGAAGAAGCTGAAGCGCGAGAAGGCCCGCGCCTGACCGCTCGCGGGAGGCCCCGGTGCGCCTGATCTTCATGGGAACCCCGGCTTTCGCCGTGCCTTCGCTCGAGGCGCTGCACGCCGCCGGGCATGACATCCTTCGCGTGCTGACGCAGCCGCCGCGGCCGGCGGGGCGGGGGCAGCAGCCGCGGCCGAGCCCGGTCGCGGCGAAGGCGGCGGCGCTCGGGCTGCCGGTCGCGACGCCGGCGAGCCTGCGCGATCCGGCCGAGGCGGCGGCGCTGGCAAGCCTCGGTGCCGACGTCGCGGTGGTCGCCGCCTACGGGCTGATCCTGCCGCCGGCGGTGCTGGCCGCGCCGGCGCGCGGGTGCCTGAACGTGCACGCGTCGCTCTTGCCGCGCTGGCGTGGGGCGGCGCCGATCCAGCGGGCGATCATGGCCGGGGACGTCATCACCGGCATCTCGATCATGGCGATGGAGAAGGGGCTCGACACCGGGCCGGTGCTGTTGGCCGAGCCGGAGGCGATCGGCCCGCAGGATACGGCCGGCGCGCTCGAGCCGCGGCTTGCGGCGCTCGGCGCCCGGCTGATCGTCGCGGCGCTCGCCGGCCTCGACCGGCTGGTGCCCGTGCCGCAGCCGGCCGAGGGCGTGACCTATGCCGCCAAGATCGAGAAGGCCGAGGCGCGGGTCGACTGGACCCGGCCAGCCGTCGAGGTCGACCGGCTGATCCGCGGCCTCGCCCCGTTCCCGGGCGCCTGGACCGAGATCGGCGGCGAAAGGGTCAAGCTGCTGCTGAGCGAGCTCGCGACCGGTGAAGGCCCGCCGGGAACCGTGCTCGATGCCGGGCTCACGGTCGCCTGCGGCACGGGCGCCGTCCGGCTGCGGTCGCTGCAACGCGCCGGGCGCGGGGCAGCGAGCGCCGCGGCCTTCCTGCGCGGCCGGCCCGTCCCGACCGGCACGCGGCTCGGCTGACCGCTACTCCGCGGCCGCCACGCGCGGCTGGGCCCGGCCTGCCTCGGCGACGGCCGACGCCATCGCGGCGGCCGCGCCGGCCGAGTCGAGGCCGGCATCGCCGACCAGCGTGCGCCAGGTGTGAAAGCTCAGGGCCAGCCGCAGCATGGGCCCGTCGGCTCCGTCTGCCAGCGCGGCGCCCCAGCCCTCGAAATGCGGCCCGAAGCGCAGGTGCGAGACCTCGCGCACCAGCGGGTGGTGCTCGGCGTCAGCCAGCACGCAGGCGATCAGCGCGGCGTTGCGCTCGAACCAGCCGTAGATTTCCCCGAGCCCGGCGCCCAGTCGCTCGCGCGGGTCGGCGATCGCCGCCCAGGGCCCCGGGTCGGGCGGCGGCGAAACCTCCAGGTGGTGCCCGGAACAGGCCATAAGCAGGCTCCGCTCGTCGGGGAAGTGGGCGTAGAGGGTATGCCGCTGCACGCCCGCCTTCTCGGCCACCATGCTGACCGTGGTTCGCGCCGGCCCAATCGTGCCGTGCAGGGCAACCGCCGCCTCGATGATGCGCGCCCGGGTCCCGGCCTGTCCCTCGGCCCGCCGCTTCAGGGTGTATTTTCGTGCCATCGCATTTCCAGTGCACAATAATGTGCAATCATTGTTGACCGGCTCCGCCGATTCTGCTACACACAAATGTACGACGAAATTGCATCACCGTCCACAGCCCGACAGGAGCGCTCCATGGAAACCAGAGTCAGCGAGGTCGCCGATGGCATCTACCGGCTTTCCACCTTCGTGCCCGGCATCGCGCCGCCGGCCGGCTTCACCTTCAACCAGTTCCTCGTCCTCGGGGACGAGCCGCTCATGTTCCACACGGGATTGCGCAAGATGTTTGCGGGCAATCGCGATGCTCTCGGCCGGATCATTGCTCCCGAGCGGCTGCGCTGGATCGCCTATGGGCACTTCGAGGCCGACGAGTGCGGCGCCATGAACGAGTGGCTGACGGCGGCGCCCGAGGCGACCGCCGCCCACGGCGCCACCGGCTGCATGGTATCGCTCAACGACTTCGCCGACCGGGCCCCGCGCATCCTCGCCGACGGGGAGGTGATCGACCTGGGCGGAAAGCGGGTGCGCTTCATCGATACGCCGCACACGCCGCATGGCTGGGACGCCGGCGTCCTCTACGAGGAGACGACGGGGACGCTGCTCTGCGGCGACCTCTTCACCCAGCTCGGCGACGGACCCGCGCTGACCTCCGGCGACATCGTCGGACCGGCGATCGCCGGCGAGGAGCTGTTCCGCTACTCGAGCCTGAACCCGGGCATGGGGGCGACGCTGCGCAGCCTGGCGGCGCTCGCGCCCCGGACGCTGGCGCTGATGCACGGGCCGTCGTTCGCGGGCGACGGCGCCGGGGCGCTGCGGGCACTCGCCGACGACTACGACCGCCGGGTGGACGGCGCGCTGGCCGAGGTGCTGCGCGCGGCATGAAATGGGTGCGGCCGGCCGCCCGGGGCCGCGGCCCCCACGTCGTCAGGCGTAGGTGTAGGCGGTCTTCACCGTGCTGTAGAACTCCTGCGCGTAGCGCCCCTGCTCGCGCGGGCCGAAGCTCGAGCCCTTGGCACCGCCGAAGGGCACGTGGAAGTCCACCCCGGCGGTCGGCAGGTTCACCATCACCATGCCGGCCTCGGCATTGCGCTTGAAGTGGGTCGCGTGCTTCAGCGAGGTCGTGCAGATGCCGGCCGAAAGGCCGAACTCGGTGTCGTTGGCGACCGCGAGCGCCTCGTCGTAGTCCTTGACGCGAATGACGCTTGCCACCGGGCCGAAGATCTCCTCGCGGCTGATCCGCATGGCGTTGGAGGCGCCGACGAAGAGCGCCGGGGCGAGGAAGAAGCCCTCGGTGGAGCGCTTGATGCGGTCGCCGCCCACGAGCTCCGCGCCCTCCTCCTTGCCGATCCGGATGTAGCTCTCGTCCTGGTCGAGCTGGCCCTGGTCGACGACGGGGCCGATCTGGACCTTCGGGTCTAGAGGATCGCCGACGTTCAGGGCCTGCATCTTTTCGGAGAGGCGCGCGACGAAACGGTCGTGGATGCCGTCGGTCACGATCAGTCGCGAGCTCGCGGTGCAGCGCTGGCCGGTGGAGAAGAAGGCGCCGTTGAGGCAGGCGTCGACGGCGACCTCGAGGTCGGCGTCGTCGAGCACCACCATCGGGTTCTTGCCGCCCATCTCGAGCTGGAACTTGCGCATCACCTTGATCGAGGCCTCGGCGACGCGACGGCCGGTCCCGACGGAGCCGGTGAAGCTGATCGCCTTGATGTCGCGGGAGTCGAGGATCGCCTGGCCGACGGTCGAGCCACGGCCCATAACGAGATTCAGCACGCCCTTCGGCAGGCCGTTGCGATGCAGGATGTCGACGATCGCCCAGGTGCAGCCGGGGACGAGGTCGGCGGGCTTGATCACGACGGTGTTGCCCCACGCGAGGGCGGGCGCGATCTTCCACGCCGGGATCGCAATCGGGAAGTTCCAAGGGGTTATGATCCCGACCGGGCCAAGCGGTTCGCGGGTGATCTCGACGCCGACGCCGGGGCGAACCGAGGGGAGGAGTTCGCCCGAGAGGCGCAGGCACTCGCCGGCGAAGAACTCGAAGATCTGCGCGGCGCGCAACGTCTCGCCGACGCCCTCGGCCAGGGTCTTGCCCTCCTCACGGGAGAGGAGCCGGCCGATCTCGTCCTTGCGGGCCACGATCTCGGCGGCGGTCTTCTTCAGGATCTCGTGCCGCTGCAGCACGCCCGACCGGCTCCAGGCCGGAAATGCCGCCTTGGCGGCGGCGATCGCGCGCTCGGCGTCGGCGGCGGTGCCGCGGACATACTGCCCGACCACATCGGCGGTGTTCGCCGGGTTGACGTTCGGCGCCGCCTCGCCCTCGACCCATTCGCCGTCGATCAGGTTGCCGTGCAGCTCCATGCCCCATCCCCATGTTATCCAGGCCCCGTATATAGTCGCTCCCGGTTCGGGGGAAACCTCGAAGTCGGCGGCGGGTCTGGTGGCGGCACTGGGACTTCGGCGCCGGCGCGCGGGGCTTGGCGCACCTGACGGAGTCGAAGGCAGAAGGTGCGGAGCGGGTCGACTCAGTGCGCGGCCGCCCAGGTGGGGCCGGCGCCGGCGTCGACGACGAGGGGGACGGCAAGGTCGACGGCGGGAAGCGCGGCTTCGGCCATCACCGCGCGGACGCGGGCGGCGGTCTCGTCGGCGGCGTCCTCGGCGACCTCGAACAGGAGCTCGTCGTGCACCTGCAGCAGCATGCGGGCAGGGAGGCCCCGGATCGCGTCGGGGACGCGGATCATCGCGCGGCGGATGATGTCGGCAGCCGAGCCCTGGATCGGGGCGTTGATCGCCTGCCGCTGCGCGGGGGCAGCGTGGGGCCCGCGGGCGTTGATCTCGGGCGTGTGGATGCGGCGGCCGAACAGCGTCTCGACGTGGCCGTGCTCCTTTCCGAACGCAATCGTGCGGTTCATGTATTCGCGGATGCCGGGGAAGCGCTCGAAGTAGGTGTCGATGAACCGCTTCGCGTCCTCGCGCGGGATGCGCAGGTTGTTGGCGAGTCCGAAGGCGGAGATGCCGTAGATGACGCCGAAGTTGATCGCCTTGGCCTGGCGGCGGATCGATGCGGGCATCCCCTCGATCGGGACGCCGAACATCTCGGAGGCGGTCATCGCGTGGATGTCGAGGCCGTCGGTGAAGGCCTGCTTCAGGGCGGGGATGTCGGCGATGTGGGCGAGCAGCCTGAGCTCAATCTGGCTGTAGTCGAGGCTGAGGATCACGTTGCCCGCCTCGGCAACGAAGGCCTCGCGGATGCGGCGGCCTTCCTCGGTACGGACCGGGATGTTCTGCAGGTTCGGGTCCTGCGACGCCAGCCGGCCGGTGGCCGCACCGGCGATCATGTAGGAGGTGTGGACGCGGCCGGTCTCCGGGTTGATCGCGTCCTGCAGCGTGTCGGTGTAGGTCGACTTGAGCTTCGAGAGCATGCGCCAGTCGAGGACGCGCGCCGGGAGCTCGTGGCCCTGAGCCGCGAGCTCTTCCAGCACGTCGGCGCCGGTCGAATAGGCGCCGGTCTTGCCCTTGCGGCCGCCGCCGAGACCCATCCGGTCGAAGAGGATCTCGCCGAGCTGCTTCGGTGAGCCGATATTGAAGCGGTCGCCGGCGAGGCGGTAGGCCTCTTCCTCCAACCCCGCCATGCGCTGGGCGAAGTCGCCGGAGAGCCGCGACAGCGCCTGGCGGTCGACGCGGACGCCGTGGCGCTCCATCTCGGCCAGCACTGGGACGAGCGGGCGCTCCATCGTCTCGTAAACGCGGGTGACGCGGGCGAAGGGGAGGCGCGGCTTCAGCGTCCAGTGCAGCCGCCAGGCAACCTCGGCGCGCTCGGCGAGGCACCGGCCCGCCTCCTCGACGCCGACCTGGGCGAACGCGAGGGCGGCCTTGCCGCTGCCGGTAAGCGCCTTGATCGTGCCGAGGCTGTGGTTGAGATAGCTGTCGGCGAGATAGTCGAGGCCGTGCTGGTGGAGCCCGGAGTGGAGGGCGAAGGACATCAGCATCGGGTCGTCGACGGGTGCCATCGCGATGCCGTGGCGCTCGGCGAGCTTGACGGCGCCCTTGACGTTCTGGCCGATCTTCATGATGGCCCGGTCCTCGAGGATCGGGCGGAGGAGGGTCATCGCCTCCTCGGCAGCGAGCTGACCCTCGGCGCGCTCGCCGAAGAGGCCGCCCGAGCCGGTGACGTGGGCGAGCGGCAGGTAGGCGAGCTCACCCGGACCGGTTGCCATGCCGATGCCGACGGGCTCGCCGCGCATCTCGTCGGGCGTGTCGGTCTCGATCGCGAGCGCCACGGCGCCGCGCTCGCGGATCAGGTCGGTCCAGGCGGCGACGGCGGCGGCGTCGCGGAGAATGGCGGTGCGGGCGGGGTCGATGGGAGGCAGCGCCACCGGCTCGCGGGCAGCGAGGGACGCGGGGCCCTGCTCGGCGGCGGCCTTGGGGGCGATCACCGGCGCGTCGGCGCCGAGGGTGGCAGCGACGCGGCCGGAGAGGGCCCGGAACTCCATGACGCCGAGGAAGCTGAGCAAGGTGTCGGCGTCGGGGTCGCGCACCTCGAGGGCTTCGAGGTCGTCCTCGAGCGGGACGTCGTGCTTCAGGGTGACGAGGTCGCGGGAGATGCGGATCTGGTCGGCGTGGCCGAGGAGGGTCTCGCGGCGCTTCGGCTGTCGGATCTCGCCGGCGCGGGCGAGGAGGGTGTCGAGGTCGCCATATTCCTGGATGAGCTGGGCGGCGGTCTTGATGCCGATGCCGGGGGCACCGGGGACGTTGTCGACGGAGTCGCCGGCGAGGGCCTGCACGTCGATGACGCGGTCGGGGCCGACACCGAACTTCTCGAACACCTCGTCGGGGCCGATGGGCTTGTTCTTCAGGGTGTCGAACATGACGATGCCGGGCGAGACCAGCTGCATCAGGTCCTTGTCGGCGGAGACGATGGTGACGCGGCCGCCGGCCTGCACCGCCCGGGTTGCATAGGTGGCGATGATGTCGTCGGCCTCGTAGCCCGCCTGCTCGATGCAGGGGAGGTTGAAGGCACGGGTCGCCTCGCGGATCAGGCCGAACTGCGGGACGAGGTCCTCGGGCGCGGGCGGGCGCTGCGCCTTGTAGAGCGGGTAGAGCTCGTTGCGGAAGGTGACCTCGGACTTGTCGAAGACGACGGCGACGTGGGTGGGCTGGTCGGCACCCTTGGTCTCCTGCAGCATCTTCCAGACCATGTTGCAGAAGCCCGCGACCGCGCCGATCGGCAGGCCGTCCGACTTCCGCGTCAAGGGCGGCAGCGCGTGGTAGGCGCGGAAGATGAAGCCCGAGCCGTCGATCAGGTGCAGGTGGCTGCCGGGGCCGAAGCTCACCGCGGTCCTCCGCCCCGTTTCATTGCCCGCATCCGCTGCCTCCCTCGCAAGGCTCCGATGTAGTCGCCCGGGGGCCGATGGGCAATGCGCGGCGGCCCGACGGGGTTGGGCCGGTTCTGGGCAAGCGGCCCTGCTTGTCTTTCTGGCCTCTGCCGCAGGCGCAGGGATCGTTGCGGCGGGCGGCTCATTCGGTTGGTCCCATCACCGATCAACGCATCAACGGATCCCCGGCCGCCGCATATCACCTGCAGCATCGGGCGGTGGGCAAGCGTCTCGCGCCACTCCGCCAGCAGGCGATAGATCAAGGCGAGAGAGACGTCCTCGCAAGCGGCGGCGAGTGTGGCGATGCGGCCGAGGAACCGCGGCACCGGCTCCTCCCGCCGGGCGCCAGCGATGGTCAGTGCCGCGAGTGGCAGCGCACCGGAGTCTCGAAGGCGGCGAGGATCGCGTCCGCAGCCATCTGCCGTTGCTCCGGGACGATCGCGGCGGCGACGTCCGTCAATGCTGGTTCGCCTGCGCGCCGGGCTTCAGGACGTAGCGCCTGTCGCAGTAGCCGCATTCGACGAAGCCCTTCTCCGGGTCGATCTGCAGCCAGACCCTCGGGTGCCCCGCCGCGCCGTCGCCGCCGTCGCAGGCGACGCGGCTCGAAGTCACCTCGATCACTTCCGGGGCGGGCGTGGACGGCATCGCGATGCTCCGTGGTTCGGGGTCCCGCCTCTGATCTAGCCGCGGGGCCGACCGGGAGCAATGGGTGCGGTCACCAGCCGTGGCGCCGCCTCAGCCGGGAAGCATTCGCCCGAGGGCCCGGCCGGCGAGGATGTGGAGATGCATGTGCGGGACCTCCTGCATCCCCGAGGCGCCGGCATTGCCGATCAGGCGGTAGCCGGCGCCGCCATCGCCCGGGGCGAGCTCGAGCTCGGCGCAGATGCGTCCGACCGCGCGGGTGAAGTCGAGGATCTCCTCCGGGCTCGCCGTCGCCGCGAAGTGGTCGTAAGTGACATAGGGTCCCTTCGGTATCACCAGCACGTGCACCGGCGTCTGGGCCCGGATGTCGCGGAATGCGAGCGTGTGCTCGGTCTCCAGCACGGTGTTGTTCGGGATCTCGCCCCGCAGGATGCGCGCGAAGACGTTCTGGTCATCGTAATCGTAGCCCATCGCCCCCTCCCTTTGCTCCGCGGATCCAGCGGCAATCGCCGGGCTGCGTCAAGCCCCGAGCCGACGCGATATCTTGCCATTCCCGACGCCGGCATCTCCCAGATCAAGTGATTCCGGGTAATGGGGAGAGACAGATCTCCCTGGAATTCGGCCCAGTCAGCAACGGAGGGTAAGCCCCTGCACCTCCCCGCGGCCTCGTCGGCCGCAAGTGCTTCTTCGACCCGGTCCGCTCCGCCACGGTTGAACCTGTGAGACCCGCTTCGTCAGGTTCGCATCCGGCCCTCGCCCATGTCCACGCCAGAAGGCCACCTCGAAGCGATTGTGTGCTCCGGTGCCGCATGCGCAACCGCGAATGGGCGACCGCCCGCAGCCGAGCCGGAGCGCGGCACGCGACATCTGGGGTTCCGGGTCACGGCCTCTCCCAGATCCGGTGAATCCCATTGACAGGGACGGCCGCATTCCCCCACGCTCGGGCCCGAGCAGCAACAGCGGCCGAAACCGGTGCACTTCACCCGCCTCCGCCTCGTCGGGTTCAAGAGCTTCGTTGATCCGACCGAGCTGGTGATCCAGCCGGGCCTGACCGGCGTGGTCGGGCCGAACGGCTGCGGGAAGTCGAACCTGCTCGAGGCGCTGCGCTGGGTGATGGGCGAGAACCGTCCGAGCGTCATGCGCGGCGACGGCATGGACGACGTGATCTTCAACGGGTCCAAGGCGCGGCCGGCGCGCAACCACGCCGAGGTCACGCTGACGCTGGACAACCGCGACCGGACCGCACCGACCGCCTTCAACGAGGACGACGCGCTCGAGATCGTCCGCCGGATCACTCGCGAGGCGGGCTCTGCCTACCGCGCCAACGGCAAGGAGGCCCGCGCCCGCGACGTGGCGATGCTCTTCGCCGACGCCTCGACCGGGGCCCAGTCGCCGGCGCTTGTCCGGCAGGGGCAGATTTCCGAGCTGATCAACGCGCGACCGCGGGCGCGGCGGCGGGTGCTGGAGGAGGCGGCCGGGATCTCGGGCCTCTACCAGCGCCGGCACGAGGCGGAGCTGAAGCTGCGCGCCACAGAGGCAAACCTGGGCCGGGTCGCCGACGTCATCGAGGGGCTCGAAACCCAGCTCGCTAGCCTGGCCCGCCAGGCACGGCAGGCGGCGCGCTACCGCGAGATCGCCGAGGCGCTGCGCCGGACCGAGGCGCTGCTGCTCTGGCGCCACTGGCACGATGCGGACGCCGCCCGCGCCGCCGCCGACGCCGCGCTGACCGCAGCAGTCCGCGCGGCCGGCGCTGCCCAGGCCGAAGCCGCCACCACTGCCCGCCTGAGAGCCGAGGCCGACGAGGCGATGCCCGCCCTGCGCGACGAGGACGCGATCGCCGGCGCGGTGCTGCAGCGCGTCACCTTGGAGCGCAACCGGCTGGACTCCGAGACCGAGGCCGCCGAGCGCGAGGTGGCGGCGCTGGCGGCGCAGATCGCCCAGCTCGCGGCCGACCGCGAGCGCGAGGCGGCGCTCGACCGCGACGCCGAGGCCGTGGCCGGCGCGCTCGCCGACGAACGCGCCGGGCTCGAAGTCGAGGGCGAGGGGCACGCGGAACGGCTGGAGCTCGCCCGTGCCGCAGCCGAAGCGGCGGCCGAGGCGCTGGCGGTGGTGGAGGCGGCCTTCGACGCCCGCACCGAGAGCGCGGCACGGCTGGTCGCCGAACATGCCGCCGCCGCACGCACGCTGGAAGACGCCCGGCGTCGCGCCGCCGAGAGCGCCCGCGGCCACGAGGCCGCCGAGATCGCCCGCGCCGGCGTCGTCCGCGACCTCGCGGCCGCCGCCGAGGCGCGCGCGACCGCAACCGAGGCCGCCGAGATCGCCGCGGCCGCCGCCGAGGCGGCCGAGGGCATGCTCGCCGAAGCCGAGGGCGAGGCCGCCGCCGCCCGATCCGCCGCCGAGGCCGCCCGCGGCCGGCTCGCCGAGGCCGACGGCGCGGCGCGGGCGCTCGAAGCCGAGGCCGGCGGGCTCGAACGGCTGCTGGCGAAGGGAGCCGGCAGCGGCAGCCCGGTGCTCGACGCGGTGAAGGTGGCTCGGGGCTACGAGGCCGCGCTCGGCGCGGCCCTCGCCGACGACCTGACCCTGCCGCAGGTGGCCGATGGCACCGGCTGGCGGACGCTGCCGCCGGTTTCCGCGGCGCCGCTTCCGGGCGTGTCGCTCGGGACCCGGGTCGAGGCGCCGCCGGCGCTCGCCCGGCGGCTCGCCGCGATCGGCGTCGTCGGGCGCGCCGAAGGGCCGGGCCTGCAGGCCGGCCTTGCTCCCGGCCAGCGGCTGGTCAGTCGCGAGGGCGACCTCTGGCGCTGGGACGGGCTGGTGGTCGCCGCCGGCACCGCTGGGTCGGCCGCGACGCTGCGGCTGCAGCAGCGCAACCGCCTCGACGAGGTCCGGGCGAACCTCGCCGAAGCCGCCGCAGCGCGCCACGACGCTGCCGCCGCCGAGGCCGAGGCGGCCCGTCGGCTCGCGGCCGGAAGCGCCGCCGAGGCCGCCGCCCGTGCGGCGCGCCGCGCGGCCGAGACCGCCGCGGCCGATAGCGCCCGCGCCAGGGCGCGCGCCGAGTCGGCGCTCGAAGCGCTGGAAGCGAAGGCCGCCGCGCTCGCCGGCGGGGTCGCCCGCCGCGCCGACGAGCTCGCCGCCGCCCGCGCCGCTGTGGCGGCGGCGGAGGCCGCGGTCGCCGGGCTCGCCGATCCGGCGGAGGCGCGTGCCGCGGTCGAGGCGGAGAGGGTGCGGCTCGAAGCCGCCCGCATCACCATGCTGACCCGCCGCGCCGCCGCGGACGAGGTCGACCGAAGCGGTGCCGCCCGCACCCGAAGGCTCGCCGAGATCGACCGCGAGGCCGAGGGCTGGCGAAACCGCCGCGCCTCCGCCACCGGCCGGCTCGCCGACCTCGACCGCCGTACCGCGCGTGCCGAGGATGCCGCCGCCGCAGCGGCGACTCGGCCGCCGACGCTGCGCGCGCGACGGGCCGAGCTCGACACCGCCGCCGCCGAGGCCGAGGCGCGCCGTCGCCGCCCGCCGACGCGCTGGCCGCAGCCGAGACCGAGTTCCGCGCGCGCGACGCCGCGGCCCGAACCAGCGAGCGCGCGGCCGGCGAGGCGCGCGAGGCGCGCGCCCGCGCCGAGGCGGTGGCGGAGGCGGCGGCGGCGCAGGCGCTTGCCGCCACCGAACGGATGCAGGCCGAGTCCGGAGCCGAGCCCCCTGACCTGCTCGCCCGGACCGGCGTCGGGCCGGAGGACGTGCCCGGTGCCCCGGCGCTCGACGCCGAGGCCGAGCGGCTCCGGCGCGCGCGCGATTCCCTCGGCGCGGTCAACCTGCGCGCCGAGGAGGACGCGGCGGACCTCCGTACCGAAGCCGCGACGCTGTCCCGCGAGCGCGACGACCTGGAGGAGGCGATCCGCAAGCTCCGCCACGGCATCGCCACCCTGAACCGCGAGGGACGCGGGCGGCTGGTTGCGGCCTTCGAGGAGGTCAACCGCAACTTCGGGGAGCTCTTCAAGCATTTGTTCGGCGGTGGCGAGGCGAACCTGGTGCTGGTCGAGAACGACGACCCGCTGGAAGCCGGGCTCGAGATCATGTGCCAGCCGCCGGGCAAGAAGCTCTCGACGCTGTCGCTGCTCTCGGGCGGCGAGCAGACGCTGACCGCGCTCAGCCTGATCTTCGCGGTCTTCCTTGCCAACCCCTCGCCGATCTGCGTGCTCGACGAGGTCGATGCACCGCTCGACGACGCCAACGTCGGGCGGTTTTGCGACCTCCTCGACGAGATGACCGAACGCACTTCGACCCGCTTCCTGGTCATCACCCACCATGCTGTGACGATGGCCCGCATGGACCGGCTGTTCGGCGTAACCATGGCCGAGCAGGGCGTCAGCCAGCTCGTCTCGGTCGACCTCGCCGCTGCGGAACGGATCGTCGAGAACGCCTGACCCTCCGGTCGAACCGTCAGCCGCAAGCCGCAGGCAGCGAGCCCCGCGACCGATCGCCGCAGCGGCGGCGGTCGCCGCCGGACTGCAGCGGCGGGTAAGCTCGCGACTCGGCCGGCGTTGCCGCCGGCGCCGATGCGAGGGAGGCTCGCCATGATCCCCGACGCGATCCAGGCCTTCATCGAGGCGGTAAAGGACGGCGCTGCCGGCGGGAGGCTGCGGGCGGCGCGCGGTGCGCCGCCCCGCCGGCGCCGGTCGGGCGCGGCGCGCGCGCTGGGCGAGCTGGTGCTGCCGGCGCTTGCCGATCCCGGCGCGGCGGCAAAGGTCGCCGAGTTGCAGCAGCGGGTGGCCGCCGAGCACGCGTCGGCGCGCAAGGCGCGGGCGGAGGCCGCTGCCGCCGGCGCGGCGACGGCGCGGCAGGCGGTGCTCGCAGGGTCGGCGCGGCGGGTCGAGGCGGCGCTCGCCCGGGCCGCGCTCGCACCGGACGTCGTCCCGCGCTGGTTCGTGATCCAGCGTCCGTTCCTGATCTGGCCGACCGGGATCGTCCTCGACGATTCCCAGACGGTCGACCTGCAGAGCTACGCCCGCTTCCGCGTCTATACCGACATCGACGGCGACGACGCCGGCCACGTCCGCTTCTACTACTACTGGACCAACCCCTACCCCGATCCGGTCTTCGTCAGCCTCGCCTCGATCGGCGACTGGAACGGCGCCTGCGACGTCTACCTGGACGGTGGCCTCTTCAACGAGGATACCGCCGGCCTCTACGTCAGCGCCGAACTCGAGGTGCTGCCGGTCTGGGAACCCCAGGCGGCTTGGACGACCGAGGCCACCTGGCCGGTCTTCGCCGCCAGCCAGCAGAACCGCGGGCTCTGGTCGGGCTACTGGGAGGCGGCCGAGGCGACCCAGGGCGGCGCCGCCCTCGGCATGGCCGACCTGCTGATCCCGGCCACCCGGACGGTGATCTTCACGATGACGGTGATGCTGTCGAGCTACGTCTACGGCGACGGCGGGGCCACTGCCGACTATTCCACCGAGGGCTACGCCTTCCGCAGCCCCGCCGCAGTGGTGACGGTGACAGGACGCGTGGTGTCGCCGTGACGATCCGCTAGTTCAAGAGCCCGGCGTGCCGCATCGCGGCGCGGACCTTGTCCCGCGTGGGCTCCTCGACGGGAAGCATCGGCGAGCGCAGCTCCTCGGTGCATTTGCCGAGGAGCGACAGGGCGAACTTGGTCGGGGCCGGATTCGGCTCGGCGAAGCAGGCGCGGTGGAGCGGCATGAGCCGGTCCTGGTAGCTCAGGGCGCGGGCGTAGTCGCCAGCGAGCATCGCCTCCTGGAACTCGGCCGAGAGGCGTGGTGCCACGTTGGCGACGACGCTGATGCAGCCCCGACCGCCGTGGGCGTTGAAGCCCAAGGCGCTCGCATCCTCCCCTGAAAGCTGCAGGAAGTCCTTGCCGCAGGCGATCCGCTGGTCCGAGACGCGGGAGACGTCGCCGGTGGCGTCCTTGACGCCGATGATCCGCGGCAGCTTCGCGAGCTCGCCCATGGTCGCGGGCGTCATGTCGACAACCGACCGGCCCGGGATGTTGTAGATGATGATCGGCAGGTCGACGGCGTCGTGCAGCGTGCGGAAGTGATGGTAGAGCCCCCGCTGGCTGGGCTTGTTGTAGTAGGGGGTCACGACGAGCGCCGCGTCGGCGCCGACCCGGGCCGCGAAGCGCATCAGCCGGATCGATTCCTCGGTGTTGTTGGAGCCGGCGCCGGCGATCACCGGGATGCGGCCGGCGGCGGTCTTCACCACGACCTCGACCACGTGCTCGTGCTCCTCGTGGGTCAGCGTCGGGGTCTCGCCGGTGGTGCCGACGGCGACGATGCCGTGGCTCCCTTCGGCGATGTGCCATTTGACCAGGCCGACCAGCGCCTCCTCGTCAACTTCGCCGTCGCGGAACGGGGTGATGAGCGCAGGGATCGAGCCTTTGAACATCGGCGGGGTCTCCGGAAAACGCCGCGGACCCTAAGTGCTATCGCGGGTGGGGGCAAGCGGAGGGGCGCTTGACAGGCGGGGCCGGCCTGCTGCCCCTTTGCGGAACCCGCCGGCACGAGCGGGCGCGGGAGGAACCGATGCACCACATCCTCGCCATCGACCAAGGAACGACCTCGAGCCGGGCGATCGTCTTCGACGCGCGGCTCGAGGTCGTGGCCAGCGCGCAGGAGGAGTTCCCGCAGCACTTCCCGCAGTCTGGCTGGGTCGAGCACGATCCCGACGACATCTGGTCCACCGTCGCCGCCGTCTGCCGCGGCGCCATCGAGCGCGCCGGGATCACCGCCGCCGACGTCGCGGCCATCGGCATCACCAATCAACGCGAGACGACGCTGGTCTGGGAGCGCGCAACCGGCCGCCCGCTCGGCCGCGCGATCGTCTGGCAGGACCGGCGGACGTCGGGGCTCTGCGCCGAGCTGCGCGCCGCAGGGCACGAGGCGATGGTGGCCGAGCGGACCGGGCTGCTGCTCGACCCCTATTTCTCCGGGACAAAGCTCAAGTGGCTGCTCGACGCCCACGAGGGTGCGCGCGAACGGGCGCGGCGCGGGGAGCTGATGTTCGGAACGGTCGACAGCTTTCTGATCTGGAAGCTGACCGGCGGGCAGGCGCATGTCACCGACGCGACCAACGCCGCGCGGACGCTGCTCTACAACATCCACCTCGGCGCCTGGGATCCCGAGATCTGCGACCTGCTCGGCGTGCCGCTCGAGATGCTGCCCGAGGTGCGCGACTGCGCCGACGACTTCGGCGTCACCCGCCCCGACCTCTTCGGCCGGGCGATCCCGATCCTGGGCGTGGCCGGCGACCAGCAGGCTGCGACGGTCGGGCAGGCCTGCTTCGCGCCGGGAATGCTGAAGGCGACCTACGGCACCGGCTGCTTCGCCGTCCTCAATACCGGAAACATGCCGGTCCGGAGCCATAACCGGCTGCTGACGACGCTGGCCTACCAGCTCGACGGCAAGCCGAGCTACGCGCTCGAGGGGTCGATCTTTGTCGCCGGCGCCGTCGTCCAGTGGCTGCGCGACGGGCTGAAGGTCATCCGCTCGGCGGCCGAGACCCAGGCGCTGGCCGAGGCGGCCGACCCAGCGCAGCGCCTCTACCTGGTGCCGGCCTTCACCGGCCTCGGCGCGCCCTACTGGGACCCGGATTGCCGCGGCGCGATCTTCGGGCTGACGCGCGGCTCGGGGCCGGCCGAGTTCGCCCGCGCGGCGCTCGAGTCGGTCGCGTACCAGACCCGCGACCTCGTCGATGCGATGCGCGCCGACTGGCCCGAGGCGGGCGACACCGTGCTGCGCGTCGATGGCGGGATGACCGCGAACGACTGGGTGCTGCAGGACCTCGCCGACATCCTCGGCGCGCCCGTCGACCGGCCGCGCGTCCTCGAGACGACGGCGCTCGGCGCCGCCTGGCTCGCCGGAATGCGCGCCGGGATCTGCCCCGGCCCGGAGGAGTTCGCCCGCACCTGGGCCCTCGACCGCCGCTTCGAGCCCGCGATGCCGATCGAGCTCCGCGAGGAGCGCTACGCCGGCTGGAAGGACGCCGTGCGGCGGACGCTGACGGAGCAGGACTGACGCGGCTTGCGGCGGTCGGCACGGGGCGCTATCCCTCTGCGGCCAATTTGCGTGCAGCGTGGAGCGGCGGGAAACGCCGGCTGAACCGGCCGGGGTGATTGCGGAGGGGACACCATGGCGGTTAAGGTTGCGATCAACGGATTCGGCCGCATCGGGCGGAACGTGCTCAGGGCGATCGTGGAATCGGGGCGCGACGATATCGAGGTCGTCGCGCTGAACGACCTCGGGCCGGTCGAGACCAACGCCCACCTGATGCGCTACGACAGCGTGCACGGCCGCTTCCCCGGCACCGTGACGGTCAAGGGCGACACCATCGACGTCGGCCGCGGGCCGATCAAGGTGACGGCGGAGCGCGACCCCAAGGCGCTGCCGTGGAAGGACGTGGACATCGCGCTCGAGTGCACCGGCATCTTCACCGACCGGGCGAAGGCGGCGATGCACCTCGAGAACGGGTCGAAGCGGGTGATCGTCTCGGCGCCCTGCACCGGGGCGGACAAGACCATCGTCTTCGGCGTCAACGACAAGGCGCTGACCAAGGAAGACATGGTCATCTCCAACGCCTCCTGCACCACGAACTGCCTGGCGCCGGTCGCCTACGTGCTGAACAACGCCATCGGGATCGACAAGGGCTTCATGACCACGATCCACAGCTACACCGGCGACCAGCCGACGCTCGACACGCTGCACAAGGACCTCTACCGCGCCCGCGCCGCCGCGCTCTCGATGATCCCTGACCACGACCGGCGCCGCCAAGGCGGTCGGGCTGGTGCTGCCCGACCTCAACGGCAAGCTCGACGGCGTCTCGATCCGCGTCCCGACGCCGAACGTCTCGGTCGTCGACTTCAAGTTCATCGCGAAGAAGGCGACGTCGAAGGACGAGATCAACGCCGCGATCAAGGCGGCGGCCGACGGCGAGCTGAAGAACATCCTCGGCTACACCGAGGAGAAGCTCGTGTCGTCCGACTTCAACCACGACCCGCACTCCTCGGTCTTCCACATGGACCAGACCAAGGTGATGGACGGGACCTTCGTCCGGGTGATGTCCTGGTACGACAACGAGTGGGGCTTCTCGAGCCGCATGGCCGACACCGCGGTCGCCTTCGGCAAGCTGATCTGACGCTCGCCGGCGTCGATGGTCCAGCTCCGGCCGCCGCTGCGGCTCGCGACGGAGGCGGACCTGCCGGCGCTGGCCGTCCTGAACAGCGAAGCCTCGCGCGGGCTGGCCTTCCATGCCTGGCGGCAGATGGCCGGCCCCGGCGGCGATCCCTGGTCGGTCGGGGTCGGGCGTCACGCGGCGCGGGTCCGCGACCGCCGCTGGGTCGTGGTCGACGAGGGCGCCGGGCCCGTGGCGGGGCTGTTGGCCTGGCCCACGCTGGTCGTGCCGCCGGCTCCCGATCTCGCCGCGATCTTCCGCCCGGTCGTCGAGCTGGAGGCGCTGGTGCCCGACGGCCTCTTCATCAACACCCTGGCGACCCTCGCAGAGGCGCGCGGGCGGGGGTTCGGCACCAGCCTGCTGCGGGTTGCCGACGACATCGCCCGCGCCGAGGGCCGCCCGCGCCTGAGCCTGACCGTGGCCGACAGCAATGCAGGCGCACGCCGGCTCTACGCACGCGCCGGGTTCGTCCCGCTCGCTTCACTGCCGATGGTCAAGGATGGCTGGGACGGCGAAGGGTCTGCTTGGATACTTATGGTCAGAGACCTGCCGACTGACCAGGAGGGGCCGGGCTTCGCTTGATCGGTGGGCGGCCTGCCGCTAGCCTCGCCCGCGGGCCGTGGTTCGGGAGAGGGCCGGCGCGATGATCCTCGACTTCGAGCGCTTCGTCGAGGCGCAGAACCCGGTCTGGCGCGACGTCGTGTCCGAGCTCGAGGCCGGCCGGAAGCGCAGCCACTGGATGTGGTTCGTGTTCCCGCAGCTCGCCGGGCTCGGGTCGAGCCCGATGGCGGTGCGTTACGCTCTCGGGTCGGTGATCGAGGCCTCGGGCTACCTGGCGCACCGGGTGGTCGGGCCGCGGCTGCGCGAGGCGACCGGGCTGATGCTCGGCCATGCCGGGATGTCGGCCGAGGCGATCCTCGGCGGTGTCGACGCAATGAAGTTCCGCTCGTCGATGACGCTGTTCCGGCTGGCCGCGCCCGACGAGCCGCTGTTCGGCCGCGCCCTCGACGCCTTCTTCGACGGCGCGGAGGATTCCCGGACGCTGGCGCTGCTCGGGAGGGACGGGTAGCCGCGGCGAGGGTATCGGTCAAAAGTCAAGTGATTGATTGTGCTAGGTTAAATCCTCGGCTGTTAACCGGGCGTTAGTGGCTCCGAGGTGCGGCCGGGCACTCCACCCAGGCGGGCATTGATCGGGCGGATCTGCGCGTAGAACTCGCGCCAGGTTGCGAAGCGCTCGTCGGCGAGCGCCGCGCCCGGGCCGGGATCGAAGGTCGCGTCGGGGCGGACGAGGCCGGCGGCCTCGGCGAGGGACCCCGTTGCGCCGCTGCCGACGCCCGCACAGACCGCGGCGCCGAGGGCGGCGGCGTAGCGGGAGGCCATGCGGCGGTGCGGGCGGCCGAAGACGTCGGCGCGCAGGCGGCACCAGCGGTCGGACTGCATCCCTCCCCCGCCCGCACGCAGCAGCGGAGCGCGGAGGTCCGCCGAAGCTTCGAGCGCTTCAAAGGCCAGGCGCGCGGAGAAGGCCACGCCTTCCATCACCGCAAGGCAGAGGGCGACGTCGTCCGAGCCGGTGGTGAGCCCTGCGAAGGCGCCGCGGGCGCCGGCGTCCCAGAGGGGCGCGCGCTCGCCCTCGAGGTGCGGCAGGAAGAGCGGGCTGGCCGCCCCGATCTCGCCCGTCGCCGCGGCGGCGAGCTCCGCCGGGGAGCGGCCGAGGAGCTGCGCCAGCCACTCGAGCGACGCGCCCCCCGCCTGGGTCGGCGCCATCTGCACCACGAGCCCGCGCCACGCGGGGAAGACGATGACGCCCGGCGTCGGCGCGCGCACGGGCGCGATCAGCCCCAGGACCTCGCTGGTGCCGGAGAGGTACATCGCCTCGCCCGGGCTCGCGACGCCGACGCCGAACATCCCGGCCCAGGCATCCATCGTCCCGAGCGTCACCGGCACCCCGGCGCAGGGGAGCCCGTCCCGCACCCGCCCGACCGCCGCGAGCGGGTCGGCGAGCGGCGCGAGCCGCCGCGCCGCGCCGTCTACGCGGGCGAGGAGCGGCGCGACATAGCCTAGGTCTCCCCCGACCAGGCCGACCGAGGCGATGGGGTCGGCGGCGACGACCCCGGTCAGCCGGGCCAGGAGGAAATCCTTCGGAGCCAGAACGTGCGCCGTCGTTGCCCAGGCGTCGGGCTCATGCGCCGCAACCCAGGCCATGCGCGAGAGGGCATGGCTCGCGTCGAGCGGCATCGGAGCGCCGAACCAGGCGAGCTTCTCGTCCGCGGACACGGTCGCGTCGAGCGCCGCCGCCTCGGCCGCCGCCCGCGCGTCCTGCCATACGATCGCCGGCCGCACTGGCCTGAGTGCCGCGTCGAGGAAGACGTGAGTGTTGACCTGGCCGGTCAGGCCGATGCCGCGAACGCCGGCGAGGTCCAAGGCGGCGAAGGTGTCGAGGGCGCGGAGCGCGAGGCGCAGCCAGTCCTCCGGATCCTGCTCGACCTGCCCTGGCCGCGGGCGGGCGGTCCGGTAGGGGGCAGCATATTCGGCGACGACGCGGCCGCCGGTCTCGACCATCACGGCCTTGACCGCGGTCGTCCCTATGTCGATTCCGATCAGCGTCTCGGCCGGCATGGATGCGCCCGGGAAGGGGACTGGACGGCAGGAAACTGGCCTGCCATTGATGGCCGATCAAGCGGGAACAAGGGCCGTCGGGGAGGGCCAGCGCCATGATCGGAAAGAGATTTCGCGTCCTCGCGGCCGCCGCGGCGCTGCTGGCGCCCTCGGCAGTGCTGGCGCAGACGGTGGCCGTCGTCACCCCCTACCTCGCGCAGCCCGGAACGCAGTTCTACGTCGACGCCTTCAAGGCGAAGGCGGGGGAGCTCGGCTTCACCGTCAACGTGGTCGACACGGCGGGCGACGTGGCTGCCGTGATCTCGCGTATCGAGGACGCGGTGACGCAGAAGGTGGACGCCATCGTCGTCAACGTCGATCCCGCGCAGGTGGGCGCCGGGCTCGAGGCCGCGAAGGCCGCCGGGATCCCGGTCTTCGGAATGGACGCGGGCGCCGACCCTCTGCTCGTGACCAACGTCACCTCGAACGGCTATGCCATGGCGGCGGAGACGGCGGCCTATGTCGTCAACCGGCTGAACGGCAAGGGGCGGGTGGTGATGTTCGTCTTCGACGCCTTCCCGCCGGTGCAGGCGCGCGGCGTCGTCGCGGACGCCATCTTCAAGAACTCCCCTGGCATCGAGGTCGTCGACCGGGTCACCCCAGACGTGCAGGACGGCGGCATCGCCGACAGCCGGGCGAAGATGGAGGCGATCCTGACCGCCAACCCCGACCCCGGCTCGATAGGCGCGGTCTGGGCCGCCTGGGATCAGCCAGCGCTCGGCGCCCTGCAGGCGATCGAGGCGGCGGGCCGGCAGGGCGAGGGCATCGTGATCACCGGCATGGACGCGAACCCGCAGGCGCGCGACGCGATAGCGGCGGGCGGTCCGTTCGAGGCCTCGATCGCGCAGGACTTCGAGGGCATCGGCACGGCGACCGCCGACGCCGTCGCGACGAAGCTGAAGGGCGGCGAGGTCGCGAGCGTCATCTACGTCCCGACGGTCTTCGTGACCAAGGACAACGCGAAGGAGTGACGCGGCTGCGCCGGCTGGCGGCGCCCCTCGCGATCCTGGCGCTCGTCGCCTTCTTCGCGCTGGCGCTGCCGGGGACGTTCCTGACCGCGCGGAACTGGCTCAACATCAGCCAGCAGGCCAGCATGCTCCTCGTGGTCGCCGCCACGATGACGATCGCGATGGCCGGCGGGGACTTCGACCTTTCGGTGGGCTCGATGGCGTCGCTCGCGGGCGTCGCGGCCGCGGTCCTCTTCGTGCACGGCTGGCCGGTCTGGGCCGGCGTCGCCGCCGCGCTCGCCCTCGGGCTCGTCGGCGGGCTCGTCAACGGTGGGCTCGTCGCCTACGCAGGCCTCCTGCCCTTCGTCGTGACGCTGGGGACGCTGACGTCCTACTCGGGCCTCGCGTTCACCGCCGCCGGCGGCAAGACGATCTTCGGCCGCGACATCCCCGCTGCCTTCGGCGGTTTCGCGCGCGGCGGCCTGTCCATCGGCGGGGCCGTGGTGCCGAACCTGACGATCGTGGCCGCCACCGTCCTCGCGCTCGCCTGGGTGGCGCTCGAGCGCCGGCGGTTCGGGCGCTGGCTCTACGCGATCGGCGACAATGTCGAGGCCGCGCGCCTCGCCGGCATTCCGGTGCGGCGGATGCGCCTCGCGGCCTTCGCCTGCACCGGCGCGGGCGGTGCCATCGCCGGGCTGATGTACGCCTCGCGGGTGGCCTCGGCCAACCCGACGCAGGGCGCGGGGCTGATGCTGCCGGCGATCGCGGCGGTCTTCCTCGGCCAGACGATGACCGCCGACGGCACGCCGCGGGTGCTGGCGACCCTGGGCGGCGTGATCGTGCTCGGCGTCCTCGACAACGGGCTGACCCAGCTCAGCGTCGATTCCTATGTCCGCGAGGTACTGGTCGGCGCCATCATCATCGGCGCGGTCTGGGCGAGCCGGGTTGCGCGCGGATGACCTCGCGCGAGGCGCGGCGCTTCTCCATTCGGTATGCGGGTGCTACACCAGACCGGGGGGCCGGAAACGGATGGGGGTGCGGATGGAGATTCTGGCGATCGACGAACTGGAGGGGGCGCTGCAACGCCTCGGCAAGGCGTGGGCGGCCGGCGATGCCGCGGAGCTCGCGGCGATGACCGCGCTCGACTACACGCACGTGGACCCGGCCGGGGCATTCTTCGGCCGCGAGGCCTGGCTCGCCTACGTGCGCGGCCGTGCGGGCCGTCGCACCACGATCGTCTACCGCGACCTCGCCGTCCGCCGGCACGGTGACGTCGCCGTCGTCACCGGCGTCAGCGTCTTCGGCGGGGGCGGCGTCCGGGCGTCCGACGACCCGCGTGACCTCACGATCCGCTTCACCCAGGTCTGGATCCGCAAGGGCGGCCGCTGGCTGCGCGAGGCGTTCCAGGGGACGCCCGTCGGGGACGAGCGGTACAGCTGAGCCGCGGCTATGGCGCGGGCGGGGGCACGAAGACCTCGATCGCGGCGGGCCGCACGCCGAACACCGCCGGGGTGCGGGTGAGCAGTTCCCCGTCGGCGTTGACCGCGCGCGGGCGACGGGTGCGGATCTCGAATTCTACGCCGCGGGCGGTGCGCACCTCGGACCAGGCGCCGTGGGTGCCGCGGCGGAAAACCGGCAGCATCAGCGCCAGCTTCCAGACCTGGCGCATCTCCAGGCTGTAGAGGTCGAGGTGGCCGTCGTCGATAGCGGCATCGGCTGCGACGACGGTTCCGCCGCCGTAGAAGACGCCGTTGCCGACCCCGATCTGCATGGTGCGGACCTTGGTTCCGGCGCCATCCTCGCCGATCCAGGCGGCAAAGCGGCGGGCGCGCAGCAGGACACGGAACGCGGCCAGCGCGTAGCCGAGCCGGCCCCAGCGGCGCTTGAGCTCGGGCGAGAGCTCGCGGGCGAGCTCGGTGCTGAGCCCGATCGAGGCGACGTTGAAGAAGGGATGCCCGTTGACCGTACCGACGTCGATCCTCCGGCGGTGGCCGGCGACGATGAGGTCCGCGGCTGCGACGAGATCGGTCGGGATGCCCAGGGTACGCGCGAGGTCGTTGGCGGTGCCCATCGGCAGGATGGCGAGGGCGAGGCCGGACTCGAGCAGGCCGGGGGCCGCGTGGCAGAGCGTTCCGTCGCCGCCGCAGACGATCGCGCAGTCGAAGCGGCCCTCCGCCCCGCGGAGCGTTTCCGCCAAGTCGGAGGCGGCCTCGCGCGGAGCCTCGTCGATCTCGATGCCGCGGGCGCGCAGCCGGTCGAGGGCGTCGTCGAGCGGCTCCCCGCCACGCCGCGCGCCGGGATTGGCGAGGACGAGGGCGCGCCGCGGCGGCCCGGGGAGCGGCGCGCTCAGGGCTCTTTGCGCTGTTCTTCGAGGATCTGGGTGATCTCGCGCCGGATCAGCTTGCGCAGGTTGCGGTTGATCCGGTCGCCGAGCTCGCCCTGCAGCTCCTCGCGCACGATGCCGTTGATCAGCTCGCGCAGCGACTCCTCGTCGAGGATCGGCGCGGCGCTGCCGGACATCCCCGCGCCGAGCCCCTCGGCGAGGGCAACGCCGCGGTGGGGGCGGTCGCGGCGCATTTCGGGGGTCAGCATCAGCACGGTACCGCCGCCGGGGCCGCCCCCCGCCCGCGCGGCCGTCTCCGCGGAGACCAGCGCCCGGATCGAGGCGAGGACCTCGGCCAGCGACTCGGCGTCAGCCGGGCTGCGCGGGCCGCTGCCTCCGGGCTGGTCGCCATCCCCCGCCGCCACCGCTCAATGCTCCCAGCGCTGCCGGATGCGGTTGACCGCCGAGGTGTCGTAGCCGCCGATCGGGCCGTTGCGGACCTTGCGGTAGTCCACGTCCGGGTCGTAGGTTTCGATCCCGAGCTTCAGGTGCGCCACCGTCAGCAGCCCCATCGCCTGCAGCAGGCTGTAGCCGGCGACATACTCGTCGCGGAGCGCCTGCACGATCTCGGCCTCCGCCTGCAGCCGCTCCTGGTCGGCGTCGAGCACGTCAAGGGTCGAGCGGGCGCCGAGCCGGGCTTCCTCGGCTACGCCCTCGGCGGCGATGCGCGCGGCCTCCGCCTGCTCGCGGCGGGCGACGATGTTGGAGCGCGAGACGTCGAGCTGGCTCCAGGCCACCGCCACCCCCTGCGTCACCTGCCGGCCGGTGTCCTGCAATTCGTAGCGCCGCTGGTTGAGCACGGCCTGCGCCTGCCGCACCAGGCTGTCGTTGCGGCCGCCGCTGTAGAGCGGCATGCTGAGCCCGATCCCGGCCTGGCCGTAGGTATTGCCGTCGTAGGGCCCGCCGACGAACTGCTGACCGCGCTCGAACCCGCCCTGGGCGCTGACACCGATGGTCGGTCCCTTCGCCGCCAGCGCCCGGTCGAAGTCGTAGACCGCCGACCGTTCGCGGAACTGCGCCGAGACGATCGCCGGATTGCGCTGGATGCCGATCTGGGTGGCTTCCGCGAGCGTCTTCGGCAGTTGGGGCAGCGGCGGCGGCGGCTGCAGGTTGACCGGCAGGGTGCCGACGGCGGCGAGATAGGCCTGGCGCGCGGTCTCGAGCGCCCCTTGGGCATCCGACAGCGACGAGCGCGAGGCCGCGAGGCGGGACTCGCTCTGGCTCACGTCGGTGCGGGTGACCTCGCCGACCTCGAAGCGGTTCCTGGTGGCATCGAGGGTTTCGTTCAGACGCTGCACGTCGTTCTGCCCGAGCCGAACGAATTCCTGGCCGCGGCGCACGTCGACATAAGCCTGGACCGCGTTGAAGAGCACGGTCTGCTCGACGCTCGTGAGGTCGGCGCGTCCCGCCGCGACGGTGTTGCGCGCCGACTCGATCGCCGCCTTGGTCTGGCCGTTGTCGAACAGCGTCAGCGACACGTTGAGCGCCGCCTGGGTCTGGTTCAACTGGTCGGCGATATCCTCGACCGTGCTTTGGGTGTTGGCCTGGAGGTTCAGGTCCACCTGCGGCCGCAGGTTGGCCCTGGCCTGGGGCACCGCCTCGTTCTGGCTGCGCAGGGCGGCGCGGTTCGATTCGAGCAGCGGACTGGTCTGGTAGGCTTTCACGAGCGCGTCCGCCAACGTCTCGGCGCCGGCCGGCCCGGCTCCGCCGGCCAGGGCCAGCGCTGCGGAGAGCGCGCCGGACATAATAAGCGATTTCATGGCCTGCCTGTTCATCCCGTTTCCTGAGCGCTGCCTCAGCGCCTGAGGCCCGTTTCCCGGGCTCCCGGACCGACTATTCCGGGGAACGGGTCAAAACTCAAACGCTTTCGTTGCAGCGAAGCCCGGAAGCAACGGCGCCGTTGCATCGAAGATACGGCGCCACGCGATGCCGTCACCGGCACGCAGCCCGAGTTTCGCCTGGCCCCGGCTGCCCTCGACGAAGATTGCCGCGATGCGGCCGCCGGGCTTCAGCTGGTCGACGAGCGCCCGCGGCAGCACCTCGATGCCGCCCTCGACGACGATCGAGTCGAAGGGCCCGTGCGCGGCCACGCCGGCGGCGAGCGGCCCCGCCTGCACCACGGCGTTGTCGACCGAATGCCCGGAGAGCCGCCGCTCGGCCTCGGCCGCCATGGCCGGGTCCTCCTCGACCGCAACCACCGCCTCGGCCATCGCCGCGAGGACGGCGGTCGAGTAGCCGAGGCCGCAGCCCACGTCGAGCACGAGGTCGGTCGGCCCGACCGCTATCGCGTCGAGCAGCTTGGCGAAGACCCGCGGGTCGAGCAGCACCCGACCGGGCGCCAGCGGCACATGCTCGCCGAGATAGGCGACCGGCCGCAGCGGCTCGGGCACGAAGTCCTCGCGCGGGACCGCGAGCATGGCGGCTATGATCGGGTATCGCGTCACGTCGGCGGTGCGGACCTGCCGGTCCACCATGGCTTCGCGGGCGGCGGCATAGTCGAACATGGCACCCTCGTGGCGGCTGTGGCGGCGCGCCGTGATCGCACGATTCCCCGCGGCAGGCAACGGCGGCAGCGCTTCCGGGGACATACCCGCGAGCGTGCGGAGATGCCGGATGACACGCCGCGCGGCTGGCGATGGGACCGCCCGCCGGGCAGCGCCCCGTACACCGCTCCTCCCCGCCGGGCCCGAAGTCCGCGGCCGCTCCACCTCCACCTTCCCAATCGAGCAGTGCCTGGGGGGTCGAGGGGGGCGGCGAGCACCCCTCGAGCCGTCCCGGGACCCGCCCGGGTCCTCCGGGAGCCAGGGAGACCCCGCCCGGCCCTCGGCCCCAGAGGCCCGCGCAGGCGGGCGACGGCGCCAAAGCGCCGCGGTCCCCCGCGACCCGGCGGACACTCGACAGCTTTGATGCGGCCGCCGCGGCCCCGGAGCCCCTCAGTAGAGGCCGTTGATCTCGATCGGGAGTTTGCGGATCGGCTGCGGCTCGGCGATCAGGTCGGTAGTCGTGGAGGGCTTGGCCTCGATGCTGCGCAGGCGCTGGAAGCGCTGCTCGGCGACCCGGCCCACCTCGTTGCGGGTCCGGAGGATGGTCGGTCTCAGGAACACGAAAAGCACCCGCCTGTTCGCCCCCTCGGCGGTCGAGCTGAAGAAATGCCCGAGGAAGGGGATGTCGCCGAGCCCGGGGATGCCGCTCTTGTTGGAGGTCCGGTCGTCGGTGATGAGGCCGCCGAGCACGATCGTCCCGGCGTTGTCGGCGACGACCGTCGTCTGGATCAGCCGCCGGTTGGTGATGATGTCGGCGGCGTCGGGAACCGGCTGGTTGCTGATCGACGACACCTCCTGGCTCACGTTGAGCTGCACGGTGTCGCCCTGGCTGACCTGCGGGATCACCTTCAGGATCACGCCGATGTCCTGCCGCTCGATGGTGTCGAAGGGATTCTGCGCGTTCCCGTCGAGCGAGTAGCTGCCGGTCCGGAAGGGGACGTTCTGGCCGACGAGGATGCGGGCCTCCTGGTTGTCGAGGGTGGTGATGCTCGGGGTCGACAGGAGGTTGGCCTTGGTGGACTGCGACAGCGCCTGGATCAGGAGGCCGTACTCGTCGGCGGTCGAGAGCCCGATCGACAGGCCGGTCTGGGCGACGGCGGGCGCGATGGGCACGCCGAGCAGCGTCAGGATGTTCTTCATCGCAAGCCCGCCCTCGGGGAAGGAGGTGGCGGCGAAGGTCTGGTTGGTGGCGGCGTCGCCGAAGCCGAGCTGGACCCCGAGCTGCTCGGCGATGTCGCCGGAGATCTCGGCGATCGCGGCCTCGATCAGCACCTGCGGCCGGCGTTGGTCGAGTTCGGCGACCAGCCGCGCCATGTCGTCCTGCACCTGGGCGCGTGCCCGGATGACGACGGCGTTGAGCTCGATCGCGGGCTGGATGCTGATATTCTCGCCGGTGAGCGCCGACACCGCCGATGGATCGAAGGTCACCTGGTTGTCGGCGTTGACGAGCTCGGTCGTCGTCTGCGTGGTCTGGTCGGTGCCGTTGTCGGCACGGTTGCCGAAGGTGTCGGTCGTCTGCGTCAGCGCGCCGGCGACGGGGCTCGTCACCGTCGCCTCGCCGCGGAGCCCGAGAACGCCGCGCAGCACGCTCGCCATCCGCACCGCGTCGGCGTAGCGCAGGCGATAGACGCGGGTGACCTGGACGAGCTGCGGCGGCTGCCGCCCGGGCTGGTCGAGGTCCTCGACCAGGAGCCGGACCCGGTCGGTCATTTCCGGGGTGCCGCGGACGAGGATGACGCCGTTGCCGGCGTCGATCGCGACCCGCATCGCCAGCCCTCCCGTCTCGCCGCCGAGCACCTTGTTGAGCGAGGCAGCGATCGTCTGGGCGTCGCCGTTGCGCACCGGAATGGTGGAAAGCTGGCTGCCGTCGCCCTCGTCGAGATTGCTCGCGATCGCCTCGATCCGGTCGGCGTTCTCGGCGGTGTCGGTAATCACGAAGGAGTTGGTCTCCGGCAGCGCCTCGATGTAGCCGAAGCTCGCGACCAGGGGGCCGAGCGCCGCGACGGCGGTGGCTGCGGGGAAGTTCTGCAGCTTCACGATCCGCGTCACCACGTCGAAGCGCCCGGTGCCGGTGCCGTCACCGAGCTTGCCGCCTGCCTCGCGCACCTGCGGCTGCGGGATCACGCGCCAGATGTCGCCCGCCCGCACCGCCGCGAAGCCCTGCACGCGCAGTACGGACTGGTAGAGGTCCCATACCCCGGCCTGGGTCAGCGGCTGGGCCGAGATCACCGTCACCGACCCGGTCACCGACGGCTCGAGGATCAGCGAACGGCCGGTGATCTGGGAGACCTGCTCGGAAAGGACGCGGATGTCGGTGTCGCGGAGGTTGATGACGAAGGTCTCGCCCGCGTTGGACAGTTCCTGGCCGGCCGCGGGCGCCTGGCCCTGCCCGCCAGCTTCCTGCGCGGGCGCTGCCGACCAGAGCACGCCCGAGAGCAGGAAGACAGCGAGGAGCGACGCGCGAACGCCCAATCCCGACCCGATCATTTCAGCGGGAGCGCGACCGACGTCGGTCCGCTCCCCGGCACCAGCGACAGCCTGCCACGGCCGGTCGCTGTAATGTCACCAAATAAGCTCAGGAGTCATCATATAATTTCCACCTGTTGCCTAATTACCGACGGGCTCCCCCTGCTCTGGCCGGACTGTGGAGTCGTCGGCAGGCGGGGTGCTGGCGTTCGGGAAGCCCAGGATTTCGGCTTGACCGTCCACGGTCAGCACCACGTGGTCGGGGTGGACCTCCGCCAGGGTGATGCCGGGCAGGACTTCCTCGCCGACCGCAAAAGATTGCTGCGGCATCCCGCTCGCGGAAAGCGAAGCGCGCGAAGGCGCCGCTCCGGTCGCGATGACCACGCCGTTGAGCGTGAACTCGGGCGGGGCTTCCGGCGTCGCCTCCGGCACGGCCGGCGGGTCCGGCCGCCCGAAGGGTGCCCATGAGAGGATCGGGTCGGCCAGCGAGCCCTCTGGTGGGGCAGGCGCGCCGGTCGAAACCGAAGGCAACGCGCGCTCTCCGCCGGTCAGGTGCCGCGCGAGCGGAAGCGCGGCGAGGGCGATCGAGGTGACCGCCGCGGCCGCGGCGCCCCAGACCAGGTAGGTGCGCGGCATGGCGATCACGGCGCGGTCCCCTTCCCGAGGAAGCCCACGAACCCGCCGAAGCGCTCGCGGGTATCGAGGTCGGTCACTGCGATCTCGATCCGCTGCAGGTCCGGATCTGCGGTCGGGGTAGCGAGTGCCTCGAGGCCGAACCGGCGGCCGAGCAGGACCACGGTGCTCGTCGCGGGGGCACCGCCGAGTTCCAGTTCCGCGAGCTCGTTCTCGGCGGCCACCTGCGCCAGCGCCCGGTCCTCGAGGCCCGCGGTCCGCCGCACGTAGGCCTGCGAGGCAACGAGCAGCGACACCGACCCGACCGCGAGCACCGCGAGCGCGACGAGGGACTCGATCAGCGTGAAACCCGCATCCGGGCGACGGTCCATGTCAGTCGCCCGCGGTGCTGACTGTCGCGCCGAGCCCGTCGAAGGCCACCCGCCAGGCACCGGCGGCAGCCTCGATGCGAAGGATCGCCGTCTCGGGCCGGTCGGGCTCGATGCGGATCGGTCCGGCGTCGCGGCTGTCGTCGCGGGCGAGCTGCAGCGCCCCGGGCAGGGCGTGCCGGCTGCCGAGGTCGCTCTCGCCGCTCCGGCGCCAGCCGCCGCCGTTCGCGTCCCAGGACAGGAACTGGTAGCCGGCGGGGTCCCAGCGCAGCGCCATCGGCGTCGAAGTCACCAGTACCTCGTCGGCCGCGAACTGCAGCCGGGTCGCCAGCCGGTGCGCCTCCGCCTCGCCCGACGCCCCCCGCGCGAGCGAGCCGAGCGAAAGCATGGTGGCGGCGGCCATCACCGCGAGGATCGCCAGCGCCGCAAGCATCTCGACCAGGGTCAGCCCGGCATCGGGTTCGCGTAAGGGGCTAGTCGCCGATGTCGGCATCGACGCCCTCACCCCCTGGCTTGCCGTCGGCCCCGAGCGAGACGAGGTCGTAGGGCTTGCCCTGCCCCGGCGAACGATAGACGTAGGGGCGCCCCCAGGGATCCGACGGAACCTGCGGCAGGTAACCGCTGGCGGCCCAGTTCGGCGGGAGAGGCGGCGAGGTGGGACGCGTGACCAGCGCCTGCAGGCCCTGCGCGGTCGTCGGATAGCTGTGATTGTCGAGCCGGTACATCTCGAGGGTCGCGGCGATCGTCTTCACGTCGGTGCGCGCCGCGGTCACCCGCGCCTCGTCCGGGCGGCCGATCACGTTCGGGACGACCAGCGCCGCGACGATGGCGATGATCACCAGCACCACCATCATCTCGATCAGGGTCACGCCGCTGTCCGGCGCGCGCCGCGGGCGTCTTCCCGCCGGCCGTGTCTTCCGTGCCATACCTATCCACTCGGATATACACCAACGCGACCAATGCTGATACGATGCCGGTCGAGGGGCAAGTTCGTCACCGTATTATGTGATCGGAAGTCGGGGGACCAGTCTGTCATGTCCAGTCGTTCAGGAGCGGCCAAGTCGCCGACCGCGATTGTGCGAGACGATCTCCGGCGGTCCGCCGTTCCGAGCCTCGATCTCGGGTCCGATGCCGTCGCGTTGCCCACCGAGTTCGTCCACGTGCTGCGCGCCGCGCTACCGCTCCCCTCGCACCGCCAGCGCCTGGCCGCGGCCGGCTTCGCGATCGAGGACCTGATCGCGGAACCGCTCGAGGAAACCCATGTAGCGCTCGGGCCCGAGGTCGCGCCGGGCGAATATCTCGTGGTCGCCGTCTCCCACCGCGACATGGAGGGCTGGGCGGCCCAGACGCCGCCGGGGCGCCGGCTGGTGCCCGACGTGCTGGGGCTGCCGATCCCGGCCAAGGGCTGCTGCTCGGTGCGCGAGGCGGACGGCCGCGTCCTGGTGCGCCGCGCCGACGGCACCGGCTATGCCACCCGCGCCGCGATGCTCGAGGCCTTCTGGCGCGCGGACGGCGCGCCGCAGGTCGTGCTCTACGGGGGCGAGCTGCCCGATTCGATTCCGGTCGGCGTCCCGGGCCTGCTGCCGCCCGGCGCCCCCGGGGCGGCCGGGCAGTTCGACCTGCTGCAGGGCATCCACGCCCGGCGCGGCCCGGCGCCGCGCGCGTGGGGGATCCGGCTCGCCGCCGTCGTCCTTGCCGCGCTCGCGGCGCACGTGGCGATCCTTGGCGCCGACACGGTCGCGCTCGAGCGCACGGCGGCCGCCCGCGAGGCCGCCGTGCGCAGCGCCATCGCCGCGCGCGTCCCGGCGCTGCCGGCGGGCCTGCCGATCGAGGTCGCGCTGCAGCGGGCGCTGCCGCAGCGCCCGGCGGCGGATGCCGGCGGCTTCCTGCCCCTCCTCGCCGAGGTGTCGCGCGTCCTAGCGCCGATGTCGGACGGCGTGACCGTCACCCGCCTCGGATACCGGGCCGACGACGGCCTGTCGCTGGCCATCCAGGCGCCCGACCTCGCCACGCTGCAGCGGATCGAGGCGTCGCTCCAGGATGCGTCGCTCGCGGTGACCTCGGGTGCCGCCACCATCGCGGACGGGGTCGCCGAAACGAGCCTCGTGGTCCGGGGAAGCAACGGATGAAGCGGCTGACGCTCCCGGTCCGGCTCGCGCTCACCCGGTTCTGGGCGCAGCGAAGCCCGCGCGAACAGCTTCTCCTCGCCGTGGCGGCGGGCGCTCTAGCCCTCTACGCCGGCGTCGCGCTGGGCGCCCGGCCGCTCCTGGCCGCGCGCGCGGACGCGGCCGCCGAAATCATCCGCTACGACGCCGACCTGGCGCGGCTGGCGGCGGCACCGGCCGGCGACCCGCAGGCCCAGGCGGGCCGGCCGGTGACGGCGGTGCTGACCGAGACCGCGCCGCAGTACAACCTCGACATACGGCTCATCGAAGCCGAGGGCGACGGCGTGCGGTTGGAGCTCGGCGACGCCGCCTTCGCCGACGTCATCCGCTGGATGGACGAGCTCAATCGCAGCTACGCCCTGCGCTAGGTCGCGGTCGAAATGGACCGGCGCGCCGATCCCGGCATCGTCGGCACGCGCCT
>JAXMDH010000035.1:0-75205 GCA_046348915.1 Amaricoccus sp. | reverse complement strand
CGGCCAACACCGGGCTCTACGGCTGCCCGACCACGGTCAACAACGTGGAATCGATCGCGGTGGCGCCGACGATCCTGCGGCGCGGGCCGGGGTGGTTCGCGAGCTTCGGGCGGCCGAACAACGCCGGGACCAAGGTCTTCGCGGTCAGCGGGCACGTGAACCACCCGTGCGTGGTCGAGGACGCGATGTCGATTACGCTCAAGGAGCTGATCGATGTGCACTGCGGCGGCGTCCGCGGCGGCTGGAAGAACCTCAAGGCGGTGATCCCTGGCGGGGCCTCCGTACCGCTCCTGCCCGCAAGTGTCTGCGAAGACGCGATAATGGACTTCGACTGGCTGCGCGAGCAGCGGTCGGGGCTCGGCACGGCGGCGGTCATCGTGATGGACCAGTCGACCGACGTCATCAAGGCGATCTGGCGGCTGTCGAAGTTCTACAAGCACGAGAGCTGTGGGCAATGCACGCCCTGCCGCGAGGGCACGGGCTGGATGATGCGGGTCATGGACCGGCTGGTGACGGGCGACGCCGAGATCGAAGAGATCGACATGCTGCAGGACGTGACCAAGCAGGTCGAGGGGCACACGATCTGCGCGCTCGGCGACGCGGCGGCCTGGCCGATCCAGGGGCTGATCCGGCACTTCCGCGGCGAGATCGAGGACCGGATCAAGGCGCGGAAGACGGGGCGGATCAGCGCGGTGGCGGCGGAGTAGGAAAATGCCGCGGAAACAGGGATTAACGGCGGAAACCTGGATGTACATCTCATGTACATCGCATGTACATCCCGGGTACCTGCCGTGCGGGTCGGCGCGAAGCGTTAACGGGGCGGATTGATGACGGACGGCGCCAGGCATCTCGCCCAGCTCAACGTCGGACGGCTGGTCGCCGACACCGACGATCCGCGCGTCGCGGAGTTCATGGCGGCGCTCGACCGGGTCAACGGCCTCGGCAAGCGGATGCCGGGGTTCGTCTGGATGATGGAGGGCTCGGGCGAGCCCGGGACCGGGAACACCGAGACCAAGATCGGCGGCGATCCGCGGTACGTCTCGAACCTGACCGTCTGGGAGAGCGTCGAGGCGCTCGAGCATTTCGTCTGGAACACCGTGCACCGGCAGTTCTACGAGCGGCGGCGGGAGTGGTTCGAGCTGCTGGGCGACCGGCACCTGGTGCTGTGGTGGGTGGAGGCCGGGCACCGGCCGACGCTCGACGAGGCGCTGGCGCGGCTCGAGCACCTGCGGGCCAACGGCGACAGCGACCACGCCTTCGGCTGGGCCTGGGCCAAGGAGGCGCGCCTCTGGCGGGAACGCGCGTGCAGCGCGGTGGCGGCGGAGTAGGAGAGAGCGATGGAAGCGACCGAGACGACCGTCAGCCACTATTGGACCGGACCGATCGGGGTCGTCCCGATCCTGATCCTGCTCGTGCTGCTGGTGGTGCCCTACTGGAAGATCTGGCAGCGCACCGGGCATTCGGGCGCCTGGGCGCTGCTGATGCTGATCCCGCTCGCCAACATCATCTCGCTCTGGGTGCTGGCGTTCAAGGAATGGCCGGCGCTGCGGGGCCGGTGAGGAGACGACGATGGACCTGCGCAAGCTGATCATCGACGACATCGAGATCGACGTCGACCCGCGGCTGACGCTGCTGCAGGCCTGCGAGCAGGCGGGCGTGGAGATCCCGCGGTTCTGCTACCACGAGCGGCTGTCGATTGCCGGCAACTGCCGGATGTGCCTGATCGAGGTGGTCGGCGGGCCGCCGAAGCCGGCGGCGTCCTGCGCGATGCAGGTGAAGGATCTGCGGCCGGGGCCGGAGGGGCAGCCGTCGGTGATCAAGACCCGCTCGCCGATGGTGAAGAAGGCGCGCGAGGGGGTGATGGAGTTCCTGCTCATCAACCACCCGCTCGACTGCCCGATCTGCGATCAGGGGGGCGAGTGCGACCTGCAGGACCAGGCGATGGCCTACGGGGTCGACTTCTCGCGCTACCGCGAGCCGAAGCGGGCGGCGGTCGACATGGATCTGGGGCCGCTGGTCGCGACCTGCATGACGCGGTGCATCTCCTGCACGCGTTGCGTGCGGTTCATCACCGAGGTCGCCGGGGTGCCGGAGATGGGGCAGACCGGGCGCGGCGAGGACAGCGAGATCACCTCGTATCTCGGCGCGATGCTGACCTCGGAGCTGCAGGGGAATGTCATCGACCTCTGCCCGGTCGGGGCGCTGACCTCGAAGCCCTATGCCTTCACGGCGCGGCCGTGGGAGCTGAAGAAGACCGAGTCGATCGACGTGATGGACGCACTCGGCTCCAACGTGCGGGTCGACGCCAAGGGCCGCGAGGTGATGCGGATCATCCCGCGGAACCACGACGGGGTGAACGAGGAGTGGCTGGCCGACCGGTCGCGGTTCATCTGGGACGGCTTGCGAAGGCAGCGGCTGGACCGGCCCTTCGTGCGCAAGGGCGGGAAGCTGGCGCCGGCGACCTGGGGCGAGGCGTTCGAAGCGATCGTCGCGGCGGTGAAGGGGAAGAAGGTCGCAGGGCTGGTTGGCGACCTGGTGCCGACCGAGGCGGCCTTCGCGCTGAAGCTCCTGGTCGAGAGCCTGGGCGGGACGGTCGAGTGCCGGACCGACGGGGCGGCGCTGCCGGCGGTGAACCGCGGCGCCTATGCCGGGACGGCATCGATCGCGGATATCGACGGGGCGAAGGGGATCATCCTGATCGGGACGAACCCGCGGGTCGAGGCCCCGGTCCTGAACGCGCGGATCCGCAAGGCGTGGACCAACGGCGCGACGGTCGGGCTGGTGGGGGAGGCGGTCGATCTGACCTATCCCTACGATCATCTCGGGACCGGGCGCGACACGCTGCAGCGGCTGGTCGGCGAGGATCGGGACGAGGGCGTCAAGGAAGCGCCGACGCTTGCGATCGTCGGGCAAGGCGCGTTGACCGGTGAAGACGGCGCCGCGGTGCTGGCGGCGGTGCAGGCGTTCTGCGCGGCGTCGGGATCGAAGCTGCTGGTGCTGCACACGGCGGCGTCGCGCGTCGGCGCGATGGACCTCGGGTGCGTGACCGAGGGCGGGCTTGCCGCGGCGCTCGATGGCGCGGGGGTGGTCTACAATCTCGGGGCGGACGAGGTCGACGTGCCGGCGGGCGCCTTCGTGGTCTACCAGGGGAGCCACGGGGATCGCGGCGCGCATCGGGCGGACGTGGTGCTGCCGGGAGCGGCCTGGGTCGAGGAGCCGGGCATCTTCGTGAACACCGAGGGGCGGCCGCAGATGGCGAACCGGGCGGGCTTCCCGCCGGGGGAGGCGCGGGAGAACTGGGCGATCCTCAGGGCGCTGTCCGCCGCGCTGGGGAAGACGCTGCCGTTCGACTCGCTGGCGGAGTTGCGGGCGAGGATGTTCGCGGCGGTGCCGCATCTCGCCGCGATCGACGTGGTGCCGGCGAACGAGGTGGTGGCGCTCGAGGGCGGCAGCCTCGGGTCGGGCGATTTCCGGAGCGGCGTCGCGCAGCATTTCCTCGCGAATCCGATCATGCGGGCGAGCGGGGTGATGGCGGAGCTGACGCGGCTCGCCGACGCGCGGGTGCGGCCGATGGCGGCGGAGTAGGCGGATGGCGTTCTTCACCCACGGCTTCGGCCTCTTCATCCTGATCCTGGCGCAGTGCCTGGCGGTGACGCTGGTGGTGCTGATCAGCCTCGCCTTCCTGATGTACGCCGACCGCAAGATCTGGGCGGCGGTGCAGCTCCGGAAGGGGCCGAACGTGGTCGGGCCCTGGGGGCTGCTGCAGTCGTTCGCCGACTTCCTGAAGTACATCGTCAAGGAGATCGTGGTGCCGGCGGGAGCCGACAAGACGGTCTTCATGCTGGCGCCGATGATTTCGTTCGTGCTGCCGGCGATCGTCTGGGTGGTGATCCCCTGGGCGCCGGGGTGGGTGATCTCCGACATGAACGTCGGGATCCTGTTCATCTTCGCGATCTCGTCGCTGCACGTCTATGCGATCATCATGGGGGGGTGGGCTTCGAACTCGAAGTATCCGTTCCTCGGGTGCCTGCGCTCGGCGGCGCAGATGATCTCCTACGAGGTGTCGCTCGGGTTCATCATCGTGGGCGTGCTGATCTCGACCGGCTCGCTGAACCTCAGCCACATCGTGATGGCGCAGGCGGGGTCGTGGGGGCTGTTCAGCTGGTACTGGCTGCCGCACCTGCCGATGGTGGTGCTGTTCTTCATCTCGGCGCTGGCCGAGACCAACCGGCCGCCGTTCGACCTGCCGGAGGCGGAGTCCGAGCTCGTGGCCGGGTACCAGGTCGAATATTCCTCGACGCCGTTCCTGCTCTTCATGATCGGCGAGCTGATGAGCGTGTTCTTCATGTGCGCGCTCATCTCGATCCTGTTCTTCGGGGGGTGGCTGTCGCCGATCCCGGGGCTGCCGGACGGGGCGATCTGGCTGTTCCTGAAGATGCTCGCCTGGTTCTTCATGTTCGCGATGGTGAAGGCGATCGTGCCGCGCTACCGCTACGACCAGCTGATGCGGATCGGGTGGAAGGTGTTCCTGCCCTTGTCGCTCGGCTGGGTGGTGCTGGTCGGGCTCGCGGCGCAATACGGGTGGTTCTGGGGCGCCTACCAGCGCTGGATCGGGGGCTGAGGATGGCTTTTCCGCTCGGGCGCGCGGCGTCCTATTTCCTGATGACGGACTTCCTGAAGGGGTTCGGGGTCGGCATGAAGTACTTCTTCAAGCCGAAGGCGACGCTGAACTATCCGCACGAGAAAGGCCCGCTCAGCCCGCGGTTCCGCGGCGAGCATGCGCTCAGGCGGTATGCCAACGGCGAGGAGCGGTGCATCGCCTGCAAGCTCTGCGAGGCGATCTGTCCCGCACAGGCGATCACCATCGACGCCGAGCCGCGCGAGGACGGGTCGCGGCGGACGACGCGCTACGACATCGACATGACCAAGTGCATCTACTGCGGCTTCTGCCAGGAGGCCTGCCCGGTGGACGCGATCGTCGAGGGGCCGAACTTCGAGTTCGCCACCGAGACGCGCGAGGAGCTGTTCTACGACAAGGCCAAGCTCCTCGCCAACGGCGACCGCTGGGAGCCGGAGATCGCCCGCAACCTCGAGCTCGACGCGCCGTACCGCTGAGGGGGACCCGCCAATGCCGTTCGCGGCCGTAGCCTTCTATTTCTTCGCCATCGTCGCGGTGGCCTCGGGCATCCTCGTCGTCTTCGCGCGGAGCCCGGTGCATTCGGTGCTGTGGCTGATCCTCGCCTTCTTCTCCGCCTCCGGCCTCTTCGTGCTGCTCGGGGCCGAGTTCGTGGCGATGCTGATGCTCATCGTCTACGTCGGCGCGGTGGCGGTGCTGTTCCTCTTCGTCGTCATGATGCTCGACGTCGACTTCGCCGAGCTGCGCGAGGGGATGGCGAAGCTCCTGCCGGTCGGACTGCTGATCGCGGTCGTGCTGCTGGTGCAGCTCGGCTTCGCCTTCGGCGCGTGGCAGGTCAGCGACCAGGCGATGGACCTGCGCCACGCGGTGACACCGGCGCCGGGGCAGATCGACAACACCCAGGCGCTGGGGATGCTGATCTATACCAAGTACGTCTTCCTGTTCCAGGCGGCCGGCCTCGTGCTCCTGGTCGCGATGATCGGGGCGATCGTGCTGACGCTCAGGAAGCGGCAGTACGTGAAGCGGCAGGACGTGCTGAAGCAGATGTACCGCGACCCGAAGGCCGCGGTGAACCTCGTCGACATCAAGCCGGGGCAGGGGGCATGATCGGGCTCGCGCATTATCTGACGGTGGCGGCGATCCTGTTCGTCACCGGCATCTTCGGCATCTTCGTCAACCGCAAGAACGTCATCATCATCCTGATGTCGATCGAGCTGATGCTGCTCGCGGTCAACATCAACCTCGTCGCCTTCTCGGCCTTCCTCGGCGACCTGGTCGGGCAGATCTTCACCCTCTTCGTCCTCACCGTCGCCGCCGCCGAGGCGGCGATCGGGCTCGCGATCCTGGTCTGCTTCTTCCGCAACACCGGGACGATCGCGGTCGAGGACATCAACGTCATGAAGGGCTGACGCCGTGGTCACGATCATCGTCCTGGCGCCGCTCCTCGGCGCCATCCTCTGCGGCTTCGGCTACAAGTGGCTCACCGAGCGCGGGGGGATGTACACCGCGACCGGCCTCCTCTTCTTCGCCTGCCTCCTGTCGTGGATCGTGTTCTTCACCTTCGACGGCTTGACCCAGCACCATCCGCTGTTCCGCTGGATCGTCTCGGGGACGCTGGCCGCCGACTGGGGCGTGCGGGTCGACCGGCTGACGGCGATCATGCTCGTCGTGGTGACGACGGTATCGTCGCTCGTCCACCTCTACTCGATCGGCTACATGGCGCACGACGAGAACTTCAAGCCGGGCGAGAGCTACAAGCCGCGCTTCTTCGCCTACCTGTCGTTCTTCACCTTCGCGATGCTGGCGCTCGTCACCGCGGACAACCTCCTCCAGCTCTTCTTCGGCTGGGAGGGCGTCGGCGTCGCCTCGTACCTGCTGATCGGCTTCTACTACCGCAAGCAGTCGGCGGGCGCCGCGGCGATGAAGGCCTTCATCGTCAACCGGGTTGGCGACTTCGGCTTCCTCCTCGGCATCTTCGCGCTCTACGTGCTCGTCGACTCTATCTCGCTCGACGACATCTTCGCCAAGGCGCCGGAGCTCGCGCAGACGCAGATGACCTTCCTCTGGCGGGAGTGGAACGCGGCCGAGATCGCCTCCTTCCTCCTCTTCATCGGCGCGATGGGCAAGTCGGCGCAGCTCTTCCTGCACACCTGGCTGCCGGACGCGATGGAGGGCCCGACCCCGGTCTCCGCCCTCATCCATGCCGCTACCATGGTGACGGCGGGCGTCTTCCTTGTCTGCCGCATGTCGCCGGTCCTGGAGTGGGCGCCCTACACGCTGACCTTCATCACCTTCATCGGCGCCTCGACCGCGTTCTTCGCGGCGACGGTCGGGCTGGTGCAGAACGACATCAAGCGCGTCATCGCGTATTCGACCTGCTCGCAGCTCGGCTACATGTTCGTGGCGGCAGGGGTCGGCGCCTATCCGGCGGCGATGTTCCACCTCTTCACCCACGCCTTCTTCAAGGCGATGCTCTTCCTCGGGGCGGGCTCGGTCATCACCGCGATGCACCACGAACAGGACATGCGCCACTACGGCGGGCTCAGGCACAAGATCCCCAAGACCTACTGGGCGATGATGATCGGGACGCTGGCGATCACCGGCGTCGGCATCCCGCTGACGCATATCGGCTTCGCGGGCTTCCTGTCCAAGGACGCGATCATCGAGAGCGCCTGGGCCGGGCAGAACGGCGCGGCGCGCTACGCCTTCTTCATGCTGGTCATATCGGCGCTCTTCACCAGCTTCTACTCGTGGCGGCTGATCTTCATGACCTTCTTCGGCAAGCCGCACGACCATCACCACTACGACCATGCGCACGAGAGCCCGAACACCATGCTGATCCCCTTGGGGGTGCTGGCGCTCGGGTCGATCTTCGCCGGGATGCTCTGGTACGGCGTCTTCTTCGGCAACCACGAGAAGATGAACGCCTGGTTCGGCATCCCGGCGCACGAGGTCGCGGGCGCGGTGGAGCCCGCCGCGGAGAACGCGCCGGCGGCCGGGACCGAAGCGGCGCACACCGAGGCGGCGCCGGCGACCGGAACCGAGGCGGCCCATACCGAGGCGGCGCCGGCGGACCATGCCGCGGCGACGGCCGAGGGGCACGTGGCCGAGGTCGGCGGGCCGATCGGGGCGGTGTTCTTCGGGCCGAACAACGACACCATCGAGCGGGCGCACGAGAGCCCGGCGCTGGTGAAGACGGCGCCCTTCTTCGCAATGCTGATCGGGTTTCTGGTCGCCTACTGGTTCTACATCGTGAACCCGTCGCTGCCGCGGCGGCTCGCCGAGACCCAGCCGGTCCTTTACCGCTTCCTGCTCAACAAGTGGTATTTCGACGAGATCTACGACTTCGTCTTCGTGCGGCCGGCACGCTGGCTCGGGACCCTGCTCTGGAAGGCGGGCGACCAGGGGGCGATCGACGGCACGCTGAACGGGGTCGCGATGGGGATCGTGCCCTGGTTCACCCGGCTCGCCGGGCGGTGGCAGTCGGGATACCTCTTCCATTACGCCTTCGCGATGGTGATCGGGCTCGTCGTCCTGACGCTCTGGCTCGGCCTCGGGATCGGGGGGCACTGAGATGGGCAGCCTGCTCTCGCTCGTCACCTTCCTGCCGCTGATCGGCGCCGTCGTCCTGCTCCTCTTCCTCGGCGGCGACGACGAGGCGTCGCAGCGGAACGCGAAGATGCTCGCGCTCGTGACCACGACCGCGACCTTCCTGATCTCGCTGTTCATCCTGGCGGGCTATGACGCCTCGAACCCGGGGTTCCAGCTCGTCGAGGAGCGCGCCTGGATCGGCGGGCTGAACTACAAGATGGGCGTCGACGGCATCTCGGTCCTGTTCGTGATGCTGACGACCTTCCTGATGCCGATCACCATCCTGTCGACCTGGGGAGTGCAGGACCGGGTCAAGGAGTACATGGTCGCCTTCCTGGTGCTCGAGACGCTGATGCTAGGCGTCTTCTGCGCGCTCGACCTCGTCCTCTTCTACATCTTCTTCGAGGGCGGGCTGATCCCGATGTTCCTGATCATCGGGATCTGGGGCGGGAAGGACCGCATCTACGCCGCCTTCAAGTTCTTCCTCTACACCTTCCTCGGCTCGGTGCTGATGCTGGTCGCGATGATCGCGATGTACTGGCAGGCCGGCACCACCGACATCCCGACGCTGCTCACCTTCCCCTTCGCCTCCGAGCCGATCCGCGTCCTCGGCTTCACGGTCGTCGGCGGCGTGCAGACGCTGCTCTGGCTCGCGTTCTTCGCGAGCTTCGCGGTCAAGATGCCGATGTGGCCGGTGCACACCTGGCTGCCCGATGCGCACGTGCAGGCGCCGACGGCCGGTTCGGTGATCCTGGCGGCGATCCTCCTGAAGATGGGCGGCTACGGCTTCCTGCGCTTCTCGGTGCCGATGTTCCCGGTCGCGTCCGAGCTGATGGCGAGCTTCGTCTTCACCCTCAGCGTCATCGCGATCGTCTACACGAGCCTCGTCGCGATGATGCAGGAGGACATGAAGAAGCTGATCGCCTATTCGTCGGTCGCCCACATGGGCTTCGTGACGATGGGCATCTTCGCCTTGAACCGGCAGGGCATCGACGGCGCGATCTTCCAGATGCTGTCGCACGGCTTCATCTCCGGGGCGCTCTTTCTCATCGTCGGGGTAATCTACGACCGGATGCACACCCGCGAGATCGCCGCCTACGGCGGGCTGGTGGTGCGGATGCCGGTCTATGCGCTGGTCTTCATGCTCTTCACGATGGGCAACGTGGGCCTGCCGGGGACATCGGGTTTCGTAGGCGAGTTCCTGACGCTGGCCGGCGCCTTCCAGGTCTCGACCTGGGTAGCCTTCTTCGCGGCGACCGGGGTGATCTTTTCCGCATGCTACGCTCTCTGGCTCTATCGCCGGGTCGTGTTCGGGGAACTCGTCAAGGAAAGCCTCAAGACGATCCAGGACATGTCCCGACGCGAGAAGGCGCTCTTCGTGCCGCTGATCGCCGCGATGATCCTGCTCGGCGTCTACCCGGCCTACGTCCTCGACACCATCGGCGCCTCCGTCGGCGCCCTGATCGACCACACGCAAACCGCGCTCGCGGCGGCCCATGCCGCCACCGCGCTCGCCGCGAACTGAGGGGCGCGACATGGATACCGCGAACCTGAACGTCGTCCTCCCCGAGGTCGTCCTCGCCCTCTACGCGATGCTGGCGCTGATGTGGGGCGCCTACGCCGGCCGCGAGGTCGGGCGGGCCGTCCTGTGGCTCTCGGTCGTCGTCCTGGTCGCCGTCGGCCTCTGGGTCGGCTTCCAGCCCGCCGGCACCCGCACCGCCTTCGACGGCACCTTCGTCAATGACGGCTTCGCGCGCTTCTCCAAGGTGATGATCCTCTTCGGCGCCGCCGCCACGCTGGCGCTCTCGCGCGAGTACCTCGAGAAGAACGACCTCCTGAAGTTCGAGTACCCGGTCCTCGTCATCCTCGCCACCGTCGGCATGATGACGATGGTCTCGGCGCGCGACCTCATCGTCCTCTACCTTGGGCTCGAGCTGCAGTCGCTCGCGCTCTACGTCGTCGCCGCCTTCCGCCGCGACTCGCTCCGCTCGACCGAGGCTGGGCTGAAGTACTTCGTCCTCGGCTCGCTCTCCTCGGGCCTCCTCCTCTACGGCGCGAGCCTGACCTACGGCTTCTCCGGCACCACCTCCTTCGAGGGCATCGCCCAGGCGATCGGCGAGGCCGAGCTGCCGCTCGGCCTCGTCTTCGGCCTCGTCTTCCTCGCCGCCGGCATCGCCTTCAAGGTCTCGGCCGTGCCGTTCCACATGTGGACGCCCGACGTCTACGAGGGCTCGCCGACCCCGGTGACCGCCTACTTCGCCACCGCCCCCAAGGTCGCGGCCGCGGCGATGTTCGCGCGGCTCCTCCTCGACGCCTTCGGCGGCGCCGTCGCCGAGTGGCAGCAGATCCTGTGGCTCCTCTCCGTCGCCTCCATGTTCCTCGGGGCGGTCGCCGCCATCGGCCAGCGCGACATCAAGCGGCTGATGGCCTATTCCTCGATCGGCCACATGGGCTATGCGCTGATGGGTCTCGCCGCCGGCACCCAGCAGGGGGCGCAGTCGCTGCTAATCTACCTCGCGATCTACGTCACGATGAACATCGGCGTCTTCGCCTTCATCCTGAACATGGAGCGCGACGGCAAGCCTGTCACCGACATCTACGCGCTCGGCCTCTACTCGAAGCAGAAGCCGGCGCAGGCGCTCGCCCTCGCGGTCCTCCTATTCAGCCTGGCCGGCGTGCCGCCGCTGGTCGGCTTCTTCGGGAAGTTCTACGTGCTCAAGGCCGCGGTCGACGCCCATCTCTACTGGCTTGCCGTCCTCGGCGTGATCGCCAGCGTCATCGGCGCCTACTACTACCTCCGGATCGTCTACCTGATGTACTTCGGCACCGCCTCCGAGCCGCTCGACGGCCGGATGCCGATGCTGCACGGGGCGTTGCTCGCGGTCTCGGCGATCGCGATGGTCGTCGGCGTCATCAACCTCTTCGGGGTCGAGGCGATCGCGGCTTCCGCCGCCGCCACCCTCGTCCCCTGAGGCATGGACGCCTGGCCCCCCGGAGTAGGGCGCGAGATCCTCGCCGAGACCGACAGCACCAACGCCGAGGCGTTGCGCCGCGCCGCCGCAGGCGACTTCGGTCCGGTATGGATCCTCGCCGGCCGTCAGACCGCCGCCCGCGGTCGGCGTGGGCGCCCGTGGGCGATGGCCGCCGGCAACTTCGCGGCCACCCTGCTCGACCGGCCGCCCGGCGCCCTCGCGCTCCGCTCGTTCGTCGCCGCTCTCGGCCTCTTCGACACGATGGTCGCCGTTAGCGGTCGGCCCGAGATCTTCGCGCTTAAGTGGCCGAACGACGTCCTGCTCGCGGGGGGCAAGCTCGCCGGCATCCTGCTCGAGTCGGGACCCGCCGGGGCGCTGGCGCTCGGGGTGGGAGTCAATCTCGCCGAAGCGCCTGACCCGTCGACGCTCGAGCCGGGAGCGGTCACGCCGGTCGGCCTGCGCGAGGCGACGGGCATCGCGGTGACGCCGGAGGAACTCCTCGACATCCTGGCGCCGGCCGTCGCGCACTGGGAGGCGCGGCTGCGGGCGGAAGGCTTCGCCCCGCTCCGCGCCGCCTGGCTTTCGCGCGCGAAGGGCCTCGGCGAGGAGGTGACGGCGCGGCTGCCGGGGCGCAGCCATGTCGGGAGGTTCGAGTCGGTGGACGAGACCGGAGCGCTGGTGCTGGCCACCGACGCCGGCCGACTGGTGCTGCCGGCGGCCGAGGTGCATTTCGCTGGGGCGCTCGATGCTGCTCGCCATTGACGTTGGGAACACCAACGCCGTCTTCGCCATCCACGACGGCGACAAGACCCTCGGCGAGTTCCGCTGTCGCACCGAGCGCCAGCGTACCGCCGACGAATACTTCGTCTGGCTGCAGCAGCTGATGGAGTTCAACCACATCGCCGGAAGGATCGACTCGGTCATCGTCTCCTCGGTCGTTCCGCAGGTCCTGTTCAACCTGCGGGTCCTCTCCGACCGCTACTTCGGCACGCGCGCCAAGGTGGTCGGCCGGCCCGACGTCCGGCTGCCGGTGGCGCCCCGTGTCGATCCGGCCGCGCCGGTCGGCGCCGACCGCCTGGTCAACACCGTCGGCGCGCACGACCGCTATGGCGGCAACCTCATCGTCGTCGACTTTGGCACCGCGACCACCTTCGACGTCGTGGACGACGACGGCGCCTACGTCGGCGGCGTGATCGCGCCCGGCGTCAACCTCTCTCTAAAGGCATTGCACGATGCCGCGGCGGCCTTGCCCTTCATCGACGTGAGCAAGCCCGAGCGTGTCGTCGGCACCAATACCGTCGCCTGCATGCAGTCGGGCGTCTACTGGGGATACATCGGCCTCGTCGAGGGCATGTGCGCGCGCATCCGCGCCGAGCGCGCCCGCCCGATGACGGTCGTCGGGACCGGGGGACTGTCCACCCTCTTCGCACAAGGGACAGACGTCTTGCAGAAGATCGACGCCGACCTGACCATCCACGGACTGGTCCTGATCGATCGCCTGAACAGGGAGTGACCGAGACCGAATGGCCAGACCGGACCGGCTGATCTACCTGCCCCTCGGCGGGGCGGGCGAGATCGGCATGAATATGTACCTCTACGGCTTCGGGCCGGAGGGGGCCGAGCGCTTCATCCTCGTCGACATGGGCGTCTCCTTTCCGACGATGGAGTCGACGCCCGGCGTCGATCTTATCATGGCCGACCCCGCGTGGATCCAGGCCCGCGCCGATCGGCTCGAGGGCATCTTCATCACGCATGGGCACGAGGACCACGTCGGGGCGCTCGGCCTCCTCTGGCACCGGCTGCAGGCGCCGGTCTACGCGCGGCGCTTCACCGCGGCCCTCGCCAAGAGCAAGATGGAGCGCGCCGGCCAGCCGACCGACGCCGTCCGGCAGGTCGACCCGCTGCCGCACGTCGTCCATGCCGGCCCCTTCGCCGTCGGCTTCCTGCCTATCGCCCACTCGATTCCGGAAAGCTCCGCCCTCGTCATCGACACGCCGGCCGGTCGCGTCTTCCACAGCGCCGATTTCAAGACCGACCCGACGCCCCTGGTGGGCGAACCCTTCGACCCCGAGGCCCTGAAGGCGATCGGCGACAAGGGCGTCAAGGTGCTCGCCTGCGACTCGACCAACGTCTTCAACGCCCACCCGGGGCGTTCCGAGGCATCGCTGATCGGCCCGATCGGCGCGCTGATGGAGGCGGCGCCGGGACTCGTCGTCGCGACCACCTTCGCCTCGAACGTCGCCCGCCTGCGCACCCTGGCCCGCGCCGGGCGCGACTCGGGCCGGCAGGTCGTGGTGCTCGGCCGGGCGATGAACACGATGCTCAAGACCGCGCACGCGGCCGAGGTGCTCGACGACTTCCCAGTGCTGCTCGATCCGCTCGATGTCGGCGGCATACCCCGGCGCAACCTGCTGCTGCTCGTCACCGGCAGCCAGGGCGAGCGCCGCGCGGCGGCGGCGCAGCTGGCGCAGGGCCGCTACCTCGGCTTCGACCTCGGCGAGGGCGACACCTTCCTCTTCTCGTCTAAGACCATTCCCGGCAACGAGACGGCCGTTTCGCGCGTACTGAACGGGCTGTCGGAGAAGGGCGTGACCGTCATCGACGACGCCGACGGACGCTACCACGTGTCGGGCCACCCGAACCGGCCGGACCTGGTGACGCTGCAGGAGCTGCTTCGGCCGCACATGCTGGTGCCGATGCACGGCGAGCACCGCCACCTCTCGACCCATGCCGCGCTCGGGCGCGAGCGCGGGATCCCGGCGGTGATCGCGCCGAACGGGACGCTGGTCGACCTGACCGGCGACGCCCCGCGGATCGCCGAGCACATCGAGACCGGCCGGGTCTATCTCGACGGCACCGTGCTGATCGGAGCGATGGACGGGGTCGTGCGCGATCGCATTCGCATGGCGCTGCGCGGCCACGTCGCGGTCTCGATCATCATCGACGAGTCGGGTCGCCCGCTCGGCGACGTCTGGGTCGAGGCGACCGGCCTAGCCGACAATCCGAAGATGCGCGACGGCCTCGAGGGCGCCATCGAGGCCGAGCTCGGCCGGGTACTTGCGCGGGCGAAGAAGGCCGAGCTCGCCGACGACGACGCCTTGGACGAAGTCGCCCGCCGCACCTGCGCCCGCGTCTGCGACACGGCCATCGGCCGCAAGCCCGTGGTTGCGGTGATGATCAGCCGGCTCGAGTCGTGAGCACAGCAATACTATTGACGGTAGCGTGATCGAGGCGCAGATTCCCCAACTAATAGGGAATCGGCTGGTTGAGTCGTAGTCGGTTCGGTGAAATTTTTTGTTACACTCGCAAGAGTCTCTGCAAAACCGATCGAACAGCCGCGTGCGCAGTCGATCGGGTATTGGATAAGTACGACGATAGGCTGGGTTCGTCTTAGAACGGCCGGACATCGCGGGCCGTGGTCGGCCGCGATCTGGAGGGGACTATGGCAAACATTGACGGTGACGACCGCAACAACACGTTGACGGGGACGGGAAGCGCCGACCGCATCCGCGGTTTCGGCGGAAACGACCTAATGCACGGCCTTGCGGGCAACGACCGGCTCGAAGGCGGGAACGGCGGGGACACGCTTCGCGGGGACGGGGGACGGGACCTCCTGATCGGCGGCCTGGGGCGCGACCTGATGTATGGCGGCGCAGGCAACGACACCTTCGCTTTCGACGACCGTGACGCCGGCGACGCGACGGCGGGTCCACTGTCCGACGTGATCTACGACTTCGGTCCGGGCGACGTGCTTGACCTCATGGCGGTCGACGTCCTGGAGTTCCGGGGTTACGGAGATCACTCGCCGCCGCGTGGCGCGTTCAGCATCTGGCAGGCGAGCGGCAGCACCTACGTGACCTGGAACACCTTTGGCGCCTTCCACGACGTCGAGCTGAGGGGCTTCACCGGGGACCCGTACAGCCAGATCCGTTGGTATCAGGATGACTATACGGCGAATACAAGCACCAGCGGCCGAGTTTCACTAAGTCAAGCTGCGGCCGGCAATATCGAAGTGGCTCCGGACACGGATTGGTTCCGGACCACGCTTCAGCAAGGGCATGTGTATCGATTCGATGTGCAGGACGCACAGGACGGGCGGGGGACCCTGCCGGAGGCCGGGGTTGCGGTGCATGACGCCGAGGGCAACTGCTTGACCGACGGCTATGAGGAGCGTGTCGTTCTACGCGGAGCAGGCCGGGACTTATTACATTGAAGTGGGGGATTGGGGGGCGACCGGAACATATCGTCTCGCGATGACCGAGATCGAGGATGACTTTGCCGGCGATAGCGGCACGACAGGCCGCGTGGCGGTAGGCCAGACGGTTACCGGAGACGTCGAGTACTCGGGCGACCGGGACTGGTTCCGCATTAGCTTGGTGGAAGGTCGAACCTACGCGATAGACCTCAAGGTGCGGACAGCGGCTCAGGGACGCTGGGTGATCCTATCTGATCCTCCGTGCCAGAAACGGCGACTACATCACCGATAACGACGATTGAACAGCCTTGACTGCATCGAGTACACGGCGACAGAACAGGTTACTACTACATAGATGCAGGAGACCTGGGTGACACCGGAACCTATGAGCTAAGCGTAGCCCGCATCGACAACCTCCTGACCTGAGCGGGTGGGGCGTCGACGTCGCGGAAGAGTTCTGGCTTGTGCGCGGCGCTTTACCAAACGCGGCGACCTCGGTGGGACGCCGCTCGCCTCCCCAGAGCTCAGCGAGGCGGGGCGCCGACCGGTTCGCCGCGACCGCATCCTGCGCGCTCACCGACCTCGAGCGGTCCACGCACCCGCTCTACGCTGATCGACGCGAAGACGGGGTCGTCCGCATATTGGGGCTGCGGGTATGTCGTCGCAATCGACCAGTCGGGCCGTCCGCTCGGCGACGTCTGGGGCGAGGCGACCGGGCTTCCCGACTATCCCAAATGCGCAATGGCTAGAGGGCGCCATCGAGGCCGAGCTCGGCCGGCTGCTGGCGAGGGCGAAGAAGGCAGTCGCCGCCGCCGCACCGCCGCACTCGACGAGCGGTACGCGGCGCCTGCGCGCAGGCCTCGGCCGCAAGCCAGTGGCTGCGGTGAGGATCAGCCGGCTCGAGTCGTGAGCGGTCGCGGTTAGCGCGCGCCGACAGGTCGCCGGCGGAGCGTGAGCCAGAGGAGCGCGCCGCCGGCGGCGGCGAGGAAGGGGGCGGTCGCGAGGTTGACGGCGGTCCAGCCGTCGACCGGGTCGCCACCGGTGCAGTTCATCAGCCCGCCCGACGCAAGCGAGGCCAGCGCCACCAGGCCGAAGACCGCGAAGTCGTTCATCCCCTGGACGCGGCCGCGCTCCTCGGCGGTGTGGGCGTCGGTCAGCATCGCGGTCGCGCCGATGAAGCCGAAATTCCAGCCGAGCCCGAGCAGGATCAGCGCCAGCGCGAAATGGGGAAGGGTCGCGCCGGTGTATCCGGCGACCCCGGCGGCGGCGAGGAGGAGGAGGCCCGCCGCGATCACCCGCTCCACCCCGAAGCGCGCGATCAGCGTGCCGGTGAAGAAGGAGGGGGCGAACATGGCGATGACGTGCCCCGAGACGACGTTGGCGGCGGCGGCCGTGCCGAAGCCGCAGCCGACGACGGCGAGGGGCGTCGAGGTCATGACGAGGTTCATCAGCGCGTAGCTGACCATGGCGCAGATCATGGCGACGGCGATGCGCGGCGTGCGCAGGAGCTCGAGGCGCGAGCGGGCACGCGGGCCGTCGGCAGAGGGCGGCTTCGGCCGCGGGCTGTCGAGAAGGACGAAGAGCCAGACGCCGACGACGTTCAGGGCCGCGGCGGCGGCGTAGGCGCCGGCGAAGGGCGTGGGCGCGAGGGCATCGGTGGTGAGCGTGACGAGCTGCGGCCCGATGATCGCCGAGGCGAGCCCGGCGCCCATCACGTAGGAGATCGCCCGCGGCCGGATTTCCTCGGGCGCGCCGTCGGTGGCGGCGAAGCGGAAGAAGCCCTGCGCCGACTGGTAGAGGCCGGTGAGGAACGAACCGAGCAGGAAAAGGAGGAAGGAGCCGTGCAGCAGGGCGAGCGCGCAGAGCCCCGAGCCGACGCCTCCGCCGACGGCGCCGAGCACGAAGCCGAGGGTCCGCCCCCTGCGCTGCATCAGGTTGGAGAGGAACGGCGCCGACAGCATGCTGCCGGTGAGGATGAAGGTGATGGGCAGCGTCGCGAGGCACTTGCTGGGGGACAGGAGCTGCCCCGCGAGGCCGCCGAGAATGAAGGTGACGGGCAGCTGCGATCCGAGCACGACCTGCGCGGCCACCAGCACCCGGAGGTTGCGGCGGGAGCGGGCGAGGGCGGAGGCGTCGGACATCCCGCGATCCTACCGTCGCCGGGCGCGCCGTGCTAGACGCGGGCATGGTCGGGCGGATCATCGAGACGGATGCGGACGTGGCCGAGGGCGCGGCGCACCTTGCCGCGATCGAGCCGCGCTTCGCCGAGGCGCTGGCGCTGACCGGGCCCCTGCCGCTGCGCCGGCGGCCCGACGGGTTCGAGACCCTGCTCTCGGCCATCGTCAGCCAGCAGGTGTCGACGGCTGCCGCGAGTGCCATCTGGGGCCGGCTGGCGGCGATGGGCGCCAACGCGCCGGAAGGTCTGCTCGCGGCGAGCGACGAGGCGCTGCGCGCGGCCGGGCTGTCGCGGCAAAAGATCGCCTACGGGCGGGCGATCGCCGGCGGCGGGCTCGACTTCGCAGGGCTGCGCGGGCTGCCCGACGCGGAGGTCGTGGCGGCGCTGACCCGGATCAAGGGGATCGGCGTCTGGACGGCCGAGGTCTACGCGATGTTCTCGCTCGGGCGCGCCGACGTGTTCGCGCCCGGCGACCTCGCCTTGCGCGACGCGGCGCACCGGCTTTTCGCGCTCGAAGCGCGGCCGGGCGAGAAGGAGCTGCGCGCGATGAGCCTCGCCTGGTCGCCCTGGCGGTCCGTGGCTGCGCGGCTGCTCTGGGCCTATTACCGGGTAGCACGCGGGCGCGAGGGCGTGCGGTAGGAGGGTGGCAATGGCGGGCGAGCACGACCGGATCCCCGAGGTGGCGCTGGCCTGGCGGCGCGAGGGGCGGCCGGTGGCGATCGCGACTGTCGTCGAGACCTGGGGATCGGCGCCGCGGCCGGCGGGAGCGCAGCTCGCGATCGCGCCCGAGGTCGAGATGGCGGGCTCGGTCTCGGGGGGCTGTGTCGAGGGCGCGGTGGTGGCCGAGGGGCTGGCGGCTCTCGCCGATGGGCGGCCGCGGCTCGTCGACTACGGGGTCAGCGACGCCGACGCCTTCGCTGCCGGTCTCGCCTGCGGCGGGCGGATCCGGGTCATGGTCGAGCCGGTGGGCATGGGACATGGCCCCGAGGACGAGCTTATCGAGCGGCTGGCGGCGGCGCGCGCGGCGCGGACCCCGGTCATCTATGCGGTGCGGCCCGAGGGCTGGCAGCGGCGGCTCGTCGTGGTCCCCGGCGATCCCCTCTGGCCGGAGGCCGCGACGGCGATGATCGCCGATCGCTCGGGGTTCGCCGGCGACTGGTTCCTCGGCGTGCATAATCCGCCGCTGCGCATCGCCGTCGTCGGGGGCGTGCACATCGCGCAGGCGCTGGTGCCGATGGCGCGGATCGCGGGTTACGACGTCCTCGTCGTCGACCCGCGCGACGCCTTCGCCAGTACTTCGCGCTTTCCCGACACCCTGCTGTCGGCGGATTGGCCGGACGCGGCGCTCGCGGCCTTCGGGCTGGACGGCCGGACAGCGGTGGTGACGCTGACCCACGAGGCGCGGCTCGACGACCCGGCTCTTGGGGTGGCACTGCGCTCGCCGGCCTTCTACGTCGGTGCGCTCGGCTCGGCCCGGACGCACGCGAAGAGGGTCGAGCGGCTGCGGGCGGCGGGGCTCGAGGCTGCCGAGATCGCGCGGCTGCACGCGCCGGTCGGAGCCGACATCGGGGCGAAGTCGCCGGCCGAGATCGCGGTCGCGATCCTCGCCCAGATCACCGAGCGGCTGCGCCGTCCGGAGACCCGCCCCTGATGCCGCACGTGGCGGCGATTGTCCTCGCCGCGGGCGCGGGGCGCCGCATGCGCGGGTCAGACAAGCTGCTCGAGCCCGTTGCCGGGCGGCCGGTGCTGCGCGCGGTCGCCGAGGCGGCGCTGGCGAGCCGTGCCGCCGAGGTCGTCGTCGTGCTTCCGCGCGGCGCGACCGCGCGCCGCGCGGCCTTGGGCGGGCTGCCGGTTTGCCTGGTCGAGGCAGCGGATCCGGCGGAGGGGATGGCCGCCTCGCTGCGGGTGGGCCTGGCCGCCGTCGAGGCGCGCGCGGATGCGATCGTCGTCCTCCTCGCCGACATGCCGGAGGTCGACGCGGCGGCTATCGACCGCGTGATCGCCGCCTTCGACCCCGCGGCGGGGGCCGAGATCTGCCGGGCAGACAGCGAGGCCGGCGTTCCGGGCCACCCGGTGCTGTTCGGCAGCCGGCACTTCCCGGCGCTGTCCGCACTGACCGGCGACCGCGGTGCGCGCGCTCTCCTGCGGGATTTGGCGGTCGTGGAAGTGGCGACGCCCGGGCAAGGGGCCATCGTCGACCTCGACACGCCCGAGGCCTGGTCGGCCTGGCATGAGGCGACTGGACAGACGCCTGCGCCTGACGATTAGTGGTGCCGCAAGCGTGACGGGGGCAGGCGATGAACTTTCTTACCACCTCGCCGCTCTGGGTCTCGGGCCTGATCTTCGGCGTGATCCTGCCGGCGCTCTCGATGGTCGGGCCGTTCATGGTGCGGCGCTGGGTGGGGCTGGCCTGGCTCCAGGCCAACAACGAGGTCGCGGGCTTCAAGTTCGCCGTCGTCGGCGTGCTCTACGCCGTGCTGCTGGCCTTCGTGGTCATCGTGGTATGGGAAAAATTCAGCGACGCCGAGAACACCGTGGCAATGGAAGCGGGTGCGGTCGCGACGGTCTACCGGCTGTCGCCGGGGCTCGGCGTGACCTCGGCATCGGCGGTCACGAAGTCGATGACGGACTACCTCGACGCGGCCATCCAGTACGACTGGCCGGCGATGGCCGCGGGCGGCGAGGATCCGACCACCAACGGTGCGTTGAACGCGGCCTACGGCGTTGTACTCGCCGGGGTGCCTGCCGACGCGCGGGCATCGGCAGCGCTGGCCGCGATCCTCGACCAGCTCGACCAGATCACCCAGGCGCGGCGGGCGCGGATCGTCCTGGCGAGCGGGATCGTGCCGGACATCGTGTGGCTGGTGCTCTTCGCCGGCGCCTTCGTCACCGTCGGCTTCACCTACTTCTTCGGCGCCGAGAACCTGAAGGCGCAGACGCTGATGACCGGGGGACTGTCGCTGCTGATCTTCGCGGGGCTGCTCATCATCATCGCGATCGACCATCCGTTCGGCGGGACCGTGCACGTCACGTCGGAGCCGCTCGGGGAGGTGCTGCTCGACTTCGCGAGAGTTCAGCGGTAGCGGGTGGCTGCGAGCTCGATGTTGAAGAGGCTCGGGTCGAGCGAGATGTTCGTCGTCATGTCGGTGAGGACGACGCGGGTCTTCTGCCCGGCCTTGGTCGTGATCTCCCACTGACGGAGTGCGACCGGCGAAGCAGCAAAGGTCATCACCATGCGGCCGGCATCAGGTGCGCGCGGGTCGACGACCGTGATGTCGATGCCGGCCGCGTCCTGGGTGGCGCCGAGGACCAGCCCGGGCTCGGTCAGGCTGAGCCGGTCGCGCAGGAGGAGGCCGAGCGGGGTCTTGTCGAGCGGGTAGCGGGTCGGGTTGCGGTTAGACTTGGGGTCGAAGACGCCGACCCAGGTGCCGTCTGCGATCACCATCGCGCCCTTCGGGGCGTCGTATTCGAAACGGATGCGGCCCGGCTTCTGCAGGTAGAAGCGTCCGGTCTGGACGCCTCCGTTCGGGTTGGTCTGCCGGAAGCCCCCCTGGGCGCTGCGGAGCCCCGCCAGGTAGCGCTCGACGGCGCTGACGTCGACGGCCGCCGCCGCGGCACGCGCGAAGGGCAGGAGGGCGAGGCCGAGGAGCAGGCTGCGGCGATCCATGCAGCCGGTATAGGATGTTGCGGACCGGGATGCACGGGGGGGCGCGCTCACGTATGCGCCAGCCGAGACGGGCGGGCGCGGTCCATGCTAGGCAGGGTGACGCGAACGGGAGGCGGGCGATGGAGATCATGCGCGGGGGCACGCGGCAGTCCGGCAGCGGCAAGGCCGAGTATTTCACCGGGCGCGTCCGGCAGGATCCGGTGGTCCAGGCGCCGCCCCCGGCGAGGGTCCGCGCGGTCTTCGTGACCTTCGAGCCGGGGGCGCGGACCAACTGGCACACCCATCCGCTCGGGCAGACGCTGGTCGTCACCCAGGGCTTCGGCCGCTGCCGTCGCTGGGGCGGGCCGATCGAGGAGCTCCGCCCCGGCGACGTGGTCTGGATCCCCCCGGACGAGAAGCACTGGCACGGGGCGGCGCCCGGAGTGGCGCTCGTCCACCTCGCCATCCACGAGGCGCTCGAGGGCAAGCACGTCGACTGGCTCGAGCCGGTCTCGGACGAAGACTACGGAGAAGGCGATGCCTAGGTTTCTCGCGGTCTACCTCGGGTCGGACGAGGCACGCGCCCGCTCCGGCTGGGACGCTCTGACCGATGCCGAGCGCGGCGCGCGGACGGCGCGGGGAGTTCAAGCCTGGGGGGACTGGGTGCTCGCCCATCGCGAGGCGATCGTCGATCCCGGCAGCCGTCTCGGCCGGACCAAGCGCGTCTCCGGCGACGGGATCGCCGACTCCCACAACGCGCTGACCGCCTATGTCCTCGTCGAGGCCGATTCGGCCGCGGCCGCGGCGCAGATGTTCGAGCGGCACCCGCACTTCACGATCTTTCCCGGCGACTCGGTGGAGATCGTCGAGTGCCTGCCCTCGCCGCGCGGTTGAGGCTCCTGTCCCGCGGCGGGAGACGTCGGGGTCACCGCCGGGCGCGCCAGCGGCGGAACGCGACCGCCGACCACACGGCCTCGACGAGCCCGAACGGCCACGCGCCCTGCAGGAAGCCGTAGGCCGAGCCGAGGGCGCAGGCGGCGGCGAAGCCGAGGACGTAGCCCGGACCGCGCGCCTCCAGCGCGTAGCAGACCAGCATCAGCGTGACGGCGAAGAGGCCGAAGAGGGTGAGGGCATCCATTCCCTCACGCCATGGTCGGGGAGGCGCGGTCGAGGTGCACGGCGAGGGTCGAGTCGGGCCGGATCGTCAGGTCGCGGTGGCCCGAGGGCGTGCGGATGCCGTTGGCGCGGAACTTGTCCCAGAGCGCCAGCAGCACGGCGCTCCGGACGTTGATGACGCCGTTGGCCGGGTCCTCGATCCAGAAGCGCATCTCGAGGTTCACCGCGCTGTCGCCGAAGCCCATCAGCCGGCAGACCGGCGGGGGGTTGGCGAGGACGCGCGGCATCTCGCGGGCGGCCTCCTCGGCGAGCTGCATCGCGAGGCGCACGTCGCTGTCGAACGAGACCCCGATGGGCGTGAGCAGCCGCAGGCGGTTGTGGGTGTAGGACCAGTTGATCACGCGTCGCGAGATCAGGTCCTCGTTCGGCACCAGCCACTCGGTGCCGTCACGGGTCGTCAGCGAGACGTAGCGGGCATTGAGCGCGGTCACCCAGCCGAAGAGCTGCTTGTGGTGGTCGCCGGGGTCGGTGAGCTCCACAACGTCGCCGGGCTTGATCGAGCGGTCGAAGAGCAGGATGAGCCCGCTGATCAGGTTCGAGATCGGCTTCTGCAGCCCGAAGCCGATGCCGACGCCGAGAGCGCCGGTGAAGAGAGCGAAGGCGGAGAGGTCGATGCCGGTCGCGGTCAGCGCGACCACGAGGGCGGTCCCGACCAGCGAGAAGCGGATGAGCTTGCTCGTCAGCACGCGCAGCGACGGTGTCAGGCTCGGCGCCCGCTGGACCCGCTGCTCCAGGAGCCGAGAGACGAAGACCGCCGCCCAGAGCAGCGCGGCGATCTCGACGGTGGACCGCAGGATGTCGAGGGCCGAGACGCGGCCCTGGCCGACCCGGAAGCCGATATGGTCGAGCCAGACCAGGGTCGGGGCGAGCAGCCCGAGGATATTGAGCGTCGCGACGGCGAAGGCGGCGATCGCGACCACCCGCGACCAGAAGTCGTTCCGGATCAGCCGGGCGATCAGTCGGATCACCACCCAGGCGGCGAGGAGGTTGAGGGCGGTCGTCAGCAGCAGGCTCGGCCAGCCGAGCTGGGCGGCGATGCCGGCGCCGATTGCGATAAGAACGAGCGCCGCGACGGCGCGGGCGACCGAGTACCCGGCGGCTGCGACCTCGCGCGCGGGGACGGTCACGTCCGGCCGGGCGACGAACCGCGCGAGCCGGTGGCGGACCGGCCGGGCGAGCAGCCGGGCGAGGACGAGCGCGGCGATGATCGCGGCGGCCTGGCCGAGGGTCGGCAGGACGAGCACCTGGGTGAGCGTCCAGTGCTCGAGCCGCATCTGCAGGTTCTCGATCGCGATCATGTCGACCAGTCGCTGGTAGCTTTCCATCGTCGGGGGCCCTCGGCTGCGCTAACCTCAGTATCCCAGCCGGGAGTCGGGCAAACAACTACCCCGGCGCGCCGAGGATGGAGGCGCGGTGCAAGAAGCGAAGGAAAGGCGCTGGCGCGGCCTGCTGGCCGCTGCCTGGGCCGCGGTGGCGTTGCTCGCGGCGGCGCCTGCCGCCGGCGTCGAGCCGGTGCTGGCGTCGATCGGCACCGGCGACAAGTCCGGGGTATACTACCTGGCCGGAGGCGCCATCTGCGGCTTCGTCGACGCCGAGCGATGGACGACCGGGCTGCGCTGCCTCGCCGAGAGCTCGGACGGGTCGATCGAGAACCTCCGCGAGGTGCGGAGCGGCGCCCGAACCTTCGGTATCGTCCAGTCGGACTGGCAGCACCACGCCTTCTACGGCACCGACGTCTTCCGGCAGGCCGGGCCCGACCGCGACCTGCGCTCGGTCGTGAGCCTGTTCCGCGAACCCTTTACCGTGGTGGCGCGGCCCGATGCGAGCATCGGCGGGATCGGGGACCTCAAGGGCAAGCGCTTAAATCTCGGGCCGAACGGGTCGGGCGGGCGGGCAACCATGCGCTTGGTCATGGAGGCAATGGGCTGGACCGACGAGAGCTTCGCCTACGTCGACGACCTGGCCATGGCCGACGTCCCGCGCGCGCTCTGCGCCGGCGAGATCGACGCGGCTGTCTTCATCGTCGCGCACCCGAACCAGAGCGTCGAGGACATGATGACCTCATGCAACGCGGTGCTGGTGCCGGTCACGGGGCCCGAGATCGAGCGGATGATGGCCGAGAACACCTTCTACGCTCCCGGCGAAGTCTCGGCCGGCACCTACGACGGGCAGGCGACCAGCGTCCCGAGCTTCGCCGTTACCGCCACGCTCGTGACCTCGTCGCGCACCTCGCCGGCGGTGGTCTACGAGGTGACGAAGGCGCTCTTCCAGAACTTCGATGCCTTCCGCGCGGCGCATCCGGCCTTCGCCGACATCAACAAGGAGCGGATGTTCTCGGAAGGCCTGACGGCGCCGCTGCACGACGGGGCGCTGCGCTACCTGCCGGAGGCCAAGCTCCGCTGACGGAACGGGGCAGGGGGGCCGGCGTTGCCGGCGGATGACGCCCATCCTTCTCCTGGCCGCCACCTTGGCCGTCTCGGCCCCGCCGCCGCCCCGCCCGACGCCGCCCGGGGCCGTCTGCGGCGATCCCGCGCTCGTCGGCGTGCCGCTGGCGCCGGTCGTCGACGATGCCTGCGGCATACCGGAGCCGGTCTCGCTCGCGTCCGTCCACGGCGTCGCCCTGGAGCCGCCCGCGACCCTCGACTGCGCCACGGCGCACGCCCTCGCGGTCTGGCTGCGGGTCGGACCCGACGCGAGCTTCACCGCGCTCGGCCGCGAGCTCCGGGCGCTGACGGTCGCCGACGCCTATTCGTGCCGCAACCGCAACCGCGCGGCCGACGGCAAGCTCTCCGAGCACGCCTTCGGGCGGGCGATCGACGTATCGGGCTTCCGCCTCGGAGACGGCACGCTGGTGAGCGTGCGCGACGGTTGGGGCACCGGCTTCTGGGATCCGGTGCTCCGGCGGATCCACGACGCCGGGTGCGGGCCGTTCGCGACGGTGCTCGGACCCGCGGCCAACGCGCTGCACGCCGACCATCTGCACCTCGACGTCGAGAGCCGCCGCTCGGGACCCTACTGCCGGTGACGGGACCCGCCTGCGGGATCCCGGCTTGGCACCTTCGGAATCCCGCGCCAAGGCCTCCCGAACACAAAGGTTAATGCGGCGGCGGACTCGGGCGTTGTAAGTCTGCCTCAGGCCTGATCTGACGGGGGCTCGTACTGGGCGCGGCCGGCGGCAGCCGGACCGCGCCTCTTTTATGGGTAATGTCGGGATGGCTCGGCGTCCGTCCGCTCGATGCCGACGGCATGCGCCCCCACGGCCCTTGCCCGCGTGAGAAGGGCGGCTCGGGCGCCCGGTTCGGCACGGGCCGTCGAGCGGCGGTCTTCGTCATCCGAATGGAGGATGCCGCCCACTGGCTTCCGTGGTCTGATCGGGTCGCGTCCACGGGGATCGCGACGATTTGGGGAATGTCATGAGCAAGCGCGACACGTTGCTGGTGTTCGGCGACAGCCTGAGCGATCTCGGCGCCGCCTACGAGCTCTCGGGCGAGGTGATCAAGGTCCCGATCCCGCCGAGTTCGGCGGGCTACAACGGGTGGTTTTCGAACGGCGTGATCCAGTCGGGGGTGACCGCCGACCTGCTCGGGCTCGATGCCGAGGGCTATGCGGTAGGCGGCGCGCGCGCCGTGGGGTCGCGCACCGTCGAGCAGTACCTCGTCGACAACGGCTACGACACGCCGGAGATCATGCTGCCGAACCCCGACGCGACGGCGCTCGCCACGGACACCTACCTCGGAGGGCAGGTCAAGCGCTACGTCGCCGACACCCTCCTGCACCCGCCGAGCGAGGGAACGATGGCGGCGATCTGGATCGGCGCCAACGATTACAACGGCCTGCCGCCGGACGCGACGCCCGAGCAGGTCGCGCAGACGATCACGGCGGTCGTGACCAACACGGTGGCGGCGGCGGGTGCGATCGCGGCGACCGGGGTCGAGCACATCCTGCTCTACAACCTCCCGGGGCCGGACTTCCTGCCGCTGACGCTGCCGCCCGCCTTCGCGCAGGTGGTCGCCTTGCACAACGCCGCGCTGGCACAAGGCGTGGCGGGGCTGGCGAGCCTGGGGATCGACGCCGAGATCGTCGACATGAACCGCATCACCGGCGAGATCACTGCCGACCCGCGCACCTTCGGGCTGAACCCGGCCTACATGAAGCAGCCGATGCTGCTCGGTGTCGGCAGCCAGCCTACCTGGGACCCGGTGGCGCAGAACTGGGTGGTCCCGGCCAACCCGGCGGTCGCCGGGGTCGCCCCCGACCGGATCGCCTTCACGGACTTCCTGCATCCGAGCTCGGCGACCCACGGCGTCCTCGGCGCCTTCGCGGCGGCGAGCGTCAGCGACAACCAGGTCTTCCTCGGGGACGGAGACGACGTCCGCCGTACCGGGCCGCGCGCCGACCTCGTGCTCGCCGGCGCCGGCAACGACCGGATCTTTTCGCAAGGCGGCGGCGACACGGTTCTGGCCGGGATCGGCAACGACCGGGTGTTCGGCGGATCGGGCCGCGACATCCTTGCCGGCGGCGCCGGGGACGACCGGATGCACGGCGGCGCGGGCGACGACGTCGTCGCTGGGTCGGACGGCAACGACATCGCGACCGGCGGCGCCGGGCGCGACCTGCTGGTCGACGGGCTCGGGCACGACCTCATGGCCGGCGGCGCGGGCCGCGACGCCTTCCTCTACATCGAGGCCGCGTCGCTCGGTGGCTCGAACCCCGACGACGGCGGCCGCTTCATCGGCGGCAGCGGCGCGGACACGCTGTACCTGGCCGTAGACGGTGCCACCCGGGCGCTGGTCGAGGCGGAGCTGCACGGCGGATCCTCGCAGCGGCTCGACGCCATCGGCGTGACGACCCGGTCGATCGAACACTACGTCTTCGTCGACCTCGACGACCCGGCAGCCGGGATCGCCACCGGCGCCCGGTTGCACGAGGCCGACCTCTGGGGCATCGTGTAGGTGCCTTCGCGCGGTCGCGCCGGCCGCGGGCCGCGGAAGCGACGGGATCTGCCCGGAGGCCTCTCAGCCCGAGGGCACTCAAAGACGGATGATTGTCCGGTCGTCGCCCGAGCGGCCAGTGGAATTTCCGGTCGCCCTCGCGGATCGGCGCATCGTTGATGCTGGCGAGGCGCCGACGCATCAGGCCGGCTTCGTCGAACTCCCAATTCTCGTTGCCGTAGGATCGGACCCAGTTACCGCTGTCGTCGTGCCACGAAGATGCGCGTCTTCCTGGATCTCGCCGCAAGTCGCGTGCGGGGACGACTGGGCGCCCTCTAACGATCTCGGCACATTCCGGACCTGGCGCCGACCGATCGGGGGCGCCTTATTCCGAGGAACGCGCGAGGACCGCGCGCGCGGCAACCGACCGCATCGCGGCCGCGAGCTCCGTGACCGCGGTTCCGGCGTAGGACCGCGGCACGAGGAGCTCGAAGCCGGGATCGCCGGCCACGAGGATCAGCGGCACGTGCCGGAGCAGGCTGCGTGCCACCGCGCCGGGCGGGAAGGCGGCGCGGTCGAGGTCGAGCGGCACCAGCCGCGCCAGCACCGCGTCGGCGTGGGTGCCGGTAAGCCGCAGCCCGGCCCAGGCGTCGCTCTGGTCGCAGACCGCCGCGAGCCCGGCGAGTCCCTGCGGCGCATCGCCTTCCACCAGCCAGAGGTCGAGCCCGATCCAGAGAATTCGCCCGCCGTGCCAGGCGCCGCTCGCCCCCGGCGGCGGCAGCGGTGCTTCGAGCGCGGCCGCGACCGCCGCGGCGCGCCCGACGAAGGGCGCGACGGCGGTCCACTTCACCGGGTCGGCAGCCTCGAGGGTCGCGGCCCCGGCGGAGCGCGGGAGGCCGAGCCCGTCGAAGGGGTAGCGAGGCGCGAGCTCAGCCACGCATCCGCCCTCCGTCAGGGTCGACGAAGGCCGGCGGGACGAGCTCGCAGGCGGTGTCGATCCCGCGCAGGCCGCAGACTGCCCGCAGCCGCTGGCCGATCCGCGCCCGCCCGTCCTGCACGAAGCCGAGCGCGATGTCGTGGCCGAGCGTCGGCGACCAGCAGGCCGAGCTCAGGTAGCCGAGGTCGTTCGCAGCGACCGCCGCGGCGCCCGGCGCCAGCACGTGCGCGCCGGCGACGAGCCGCGCCCCCGGCTCGACCGGCCGGATCCCGACCAGCTCCTCGCGTCCTGCCGCCGCCAGCGCCGGTCGCGCGGCGCCCGCCTTGCCGATGCAGTCCTTGCAGGCCGCGACCATCCGCCCGAGCCCGAGATCGCCGGCGGTGGTCCGGCCGTGCATCTCGGCATGGGTCAGGAACCCCTTCTCGATCCGCAGCACGTTCAGCGCCTCGAGCCCGTAGGGCCCGCCGCCGAGCGCCCGCGCCTCCTCGGAGAGGCGCGTGAAGAGCGCCGCGCCGAAGCGGGCGGGGACCGCCAGCTCGTAGCCTAGCTCGCCCGAGAAGGAGATGCGGAAGAGCCGCGCCGCGACCCCGCCGATCCGCGCCTCGCCCCAGGCCATGAACGGCAGGGCGGCGTCGGCCGGCGATTCGAGCACCCGGTCGAGCAACTCCTGCGTCCGTGGTCCCGCGACCGCCACCTGCGCCCACTGCTCGGTAACTGGGACCGAACGCGCGTCGAGGTCAGGCCAGAGGCATTGCAGCGCGAACTCGAGGTGCGCCACCACCTCCTCGGCCGCCGCGGTGGTCGTCGTCAGCAGGAATCGGTCCTCGCCCGCGTGCGCGACCGTGCCGTCGTCCATGACGAACCCGTCCTCGCGCAGCATGATCGCATAGCGGACGCGGCCGACCGGCAGCGTCGAGACGGTGTTCGCGTAGATCCGGTCGAGGAAGCGCCCCGCGTCCGGACCCGCGACCTCGATCTTGCCGAGCGTCGAGACGTCGCAGACCCCCACCGTCCCGCGCACCATGCGCACCTCGCGATCGCAGGACATCCGCCAGTCGGTCTCGCCGGGCTCGGGAAATACCGTCGGCCGCAGCCAGAGCCCGGCCTCGACCAGCCCGGCGCCGCGCGAGAGGATCTCGGCGTGTGCGGGTGGCTGGCGCACCGGCGCGAAGCCCTCGCCGGCTCCGCCCGCCCCCAGGGCCGCGATCGGCACCGGCGTCCAAGGCGGCCGGAAGGTCGTCGGCGGCACCGCGTCCATCGGCAGCCCGGTGAGATCGGACAGTACCGCCAGCGCCGTGACGCCGCCGGACTTGCCCTGGTCGGTCGCCATCCCGAGGGTGGTGTAGCGCTTCATGTGCTCGGGCGAGGCGTAGTTCTCCCGCACCGCCAGCGCGACGTCCTTGACCGTCACGTCGTTCTGCAGATCGAGCCACGCCCGCCCGCCGGCTCCGCGAACCTGCCAGAAGGGCGCCGCGTTCGCCGGCGCATCCTCGGCCCGTGGCTGGGGCCCCGCCACCGCCGCGATCCCGAGGTCGGCCAGCGCCGCTTGCGCCGCCGCCGCACCACCGAGAAGGGCGGTGTGGGTGGAAAAATCCGCGGCCGCGGCCCCCGCGGCCCGCAGGCCGGGCACGGCTCCCTCGACCGGCACGAAGCAGGCGCGGCCGGCGTCCCAGGCCGGCGAACCGCCCAGGTGGCAGGTCAGCGCCAGCGCCGGGTTCCAGCCGCCGGCGACCGCCAGCAGGTCGCAGGCGATCGTCTCGGTGCGGCCGCGGTGGCGGACGACGATCGCGCGGAGCCCGGTCCTGCCGCGGGTGTCGACGACCGCGCCGCCGGCGAAGCTGCGCCACGGCCCCGCCGGCACGGCCGCGTCGGGACGGGCGTCGACGAGCGCCACGACCTCGACCCCGGCGGCGGCGAGGTCGGCCGCCGTCCGCCATCCGTCGTCGCAGGCGGTGAAGACGACCGCGCGTCGCGGCGCCACCGCCCAGCGGTTCAGGTAGGCCCGGACGGCGCCGGAGAGCATCACGCCCGGACGGTCGTTCATTGGGAAGGCGATCGACCGCTCGACGGCGCCGCTCGCCAGCACGGCCCGCTTTGCCGCGATCCGCCAGAAGCACTGCAGCGGCGCGCCCTCCGGCCGCGCGACATGCTCGGCCACCCGCTCGAGCGCGCCCCAGCTGCCGCCGTCGTAGGCGCCGGTGACGCTCGTCCGCGGCATCAGGCGCACCCGCGGCATCGCGGCGAGCTCCGCCGCCGCCGCCGCGGCCCAGTCGGCGCCGGGGTGGCCGTCGACCTCGATCCGCTCGGCGTTGAGGCGGCCGCCCGGCAGGAAGTCCTCGTCGGCGAGGATGACGCGGGCCCCGGCCCGGCCGGCGGTCAGGGCCGCCATCAGCCCGGCCGGCCCGGCCCCGATCACCAAGAGGTCGCAGAAGGCGAAAGCCTTCTCGCAGGGGTCGGGATCCGGTGCGCCCGACAGCCGCCCGAGCCCGGCCGCGCGCCGGATCGCCGGCTCGTAAACCCGTTCCCAGAAGCGGGGAGGCCACATGAACGTCTTGTAGTAGAACCCGGCGCCGATCAGCGGCGCGAGGAAGTCGTTCGCCGCCATGAGGTCGAAGCGCAGCGACGGCCAGCGGTTCTGGCTCGCCGCGACCAGCCCGTCGAAGGCCTCGACGGTGGTCGCGCGGGTGTTGGGCGTCGCCGCGGCGACCTCGACGACGGTCACCAGCGCGTTCGTCTCCTCGACGCCCGCCGCTAAGACCCCGCGCGGGCGGTGGTACTTGAAGCTCCGCCCGACGACCCGCACCCCGTCCGCCAGCATCGCCGACGCCAGCGTGTCGCCCGGATAGGCGGCGACCTCGCGCCCGTCGAAGCCGACGCGCAGCCGCCGGGTCCGGTCGATTCGCCCGCCCTCGGGAAGCCGCCTCACCGCGCCGCCTCCCGCGCGAGCTCGACCTCGAGCACCGCGTGGCTGCGGGTGTCGCGGACGACCCGCAGCCAGACGCCGCAACCCCCCGCGTGATGCCAGAGTTCGGGGTTAGGACCGGCCGGGTTGTCGCGCAGGTTCAGGTAGTCGTCGAACGCCGCCGCCCCCGCGTCGGCCGCAGGCCGTGCCAGCAGCTTCGCCGAGCCGAGATAGTGGAACTCGCGCAGGTCGCGCTCGCCGCATTGCGGGCAGGTCAGCCGCATCGGGAGCCAATCCCGGCCTTGCGCGTTGCAACGCCAGTGCGTGCGATCCTTGGAGACATCAGATGCGCATCCTCGCCCTGTCGGCCAGCCTCCTCGCCCTGCTGGCCATCGCGGGCTGCGGCAGTAGCGCCACAACCCGTGCTGCGACGGGCGGCGTCGGGGGCGCCGTCGCGGGCACCGTCCTCGGAGGCCCGGGAATCGGCACGGCAGCCGGCGCTGTCGGTGGCGCCACGGTCGGCGCCGCCACCGCCCACAAGTAGCTCAGTGGAGGTTGGGCCGGGCACCGGTCCCCTCCTCGTCGATCACCGCCCCAAGCGCGAAGCGGTCGAGCCGGAAGCGCGCCGCTGCCGCGTGCGGCCGACCCGTGGCGATCAGGTGCGCAAAGCACGAGCCCGAGCCGGGCGTGGCCTTGAATCCGCCGTAGCACCAGCCGCCGTTCAGGAACAGGCCCTCGACCGGAGTCCGGTCGACGATCGGCGAGCCGTCCATCGTCATGTCGGCGATCCCGCCCCACGATCGCAACACCCGCGCCTTGCCGATCATCGGCATCAGCGCCATTCCGGCTTCCATCACGTGCTCGACGGTCGGCAGGTTCCCCCGCGCCGCATAGGAGTTGTAGAAGTCGAGGTCGCCGCCGAAGACGAGCCCGCCTTTATCCGACTGGCTGATATAGAAATGCCCCATCCCGAAGGTCACGACCCCGGGGAGCACCGGCTTAAGCCCCTCGGTCACGAAGGCCTGCAGCACCTGGCTCTCGATCGGCAGCCGGAGCCCCGCCATCGCGCCCACCTGGCTCGTCCGCCCCGCCACCGCCATCCCCACGCGCCCCGCGCCGATGTAGCCGCGCGAGGTCTCGACGCCGCGCACCCGCCCGCCTTCGATGCGAAAGCCCGTCACCTCGCAGTTCTGGATCACGTCGACCCCGCGGGCGTCGGCGCCGCGCGCGAACCCCCAGGCGACGGCGTCGTGCCGCGCCGTCCCGCCGCGCCGGTGCAACAACCCGCCGCGGATCGGAAAGCGCGCGTCGTCGAAGTTCAGGTACGGCCACCCCGCCCGTACCTCCTCGCGGGTCAGGAGCTCCGCATCGTCGCCCTGCAGACGCATCGCGTTCCCGCGGCGCGCGAAGGCGTCGAACTGCCCGTCCGAATGGCAGAGGTTCAAGACGCCCCGCTGCGACATCATCACGTTGAAGTTCAGCTCCCGCTCCAGCCCCTCCCAGAGCTTCAGCGAATGCGAGTAGAACTCCGAGTTCCCTGGCAGCAGGTAGTTCGCCCGCACGATCGTCGTGTTGCGCCCGGTGTTGCCGAGCCCGAGGCCGCCGCGCTCGAGCACGGCGACGTCGGTGATCCCGTGGTTCTTCGCCAGATAGTAGGCCGTCGCCAGCCCGTGCCCGCCGCCGCCGACGATCACCACTTCGTAGGCCGGTTTCGGCGCCGGGTCGCGCCAGACCGGCCGCCAGCCCTTGCCGCCGCTCACCGCGTTCCGAAGGATCGCCCAGGCCGAATAGCGCACGCGCGCCGGCCTCCTCCCGCCGGCAAGCGCGAGCAAAGCGGCTCTGCGCGCCGGACGCAAGGGGCGGGGGCTAGCGCGCCGGCAGCCGTCGTGCCGCGCTCCCGGCCGCCGCGGCGAAGGCCTCGGTCGCCAGCCGCGCGATCTCGACCTGGACTTCGGCGCCGACCACCCGGATCCGGCGGATCTCCCTGAGCGCGATCCGCCCCAGCCGCGCGATGCGCGCGAGGAGCTCGTCGTCGCCGGGCCGGTCGCCGGGGGGCAGGGCGACCGCGAACCAGGTGCCGGCGCCGCGGCGCTGCAGCCCGACCGGAACCCGCTCCCCGAGCCGCTCCCGCTCGCCGCGCCACATCCGCACCAGCGCGGCGGCCAGCCGCTCGGGCGGATGCGCGCCGGCGAGCCCGTCCGCAAGCGCGCGGTCGGCCCCGTCGAGCACGTCCGCCAGCGGCAACCCGGCCAGCATCTGCCGGAACTCCTCGGCGCGCAGCGCGTCGACGCTCGGCGGCGGCACCCAGGCGATGGCGAGCCCGGCCAGGCCGGCCAGGGCCCGCGCCCGCCGCCGCTCGGCCTGCGATACGACGAGGATCGCGAGCCCGGCGCGCCCCGCCCGGCCGGTGCGCCCCGAGCGGTGCAGCAGCATCTCGGCGTTGACCGGCAGGTCGGCGTGCAGCACCAGCCCGAGCCCCGGCAGGTCGATGCCGCGCGCAGCGACGTCGGTCGCGACGCAGACCTGCGCGCGCCCGTCCCGCATCGCCGCCAGCGCCGCCGCCCGCCGCGGCTGGCTCAGGGCGCCCGAAAGTGCCGCCACCCGGAACCCCCGCTCGCCGAGGCAGCGCGCCAGCCGGTCGACCTCCTCGCGGCGGTTGCAGAACACCATCGCCCCCCGCGACTCGTGCAGCCGGAGCAGGCTCACGATCACCGCCTCGCGCTCGGCCGCGGCGACCGCGACCGCCTGCAGCGAGGTGTCGGCCGACTTCGGCGCGCCGAGATCGAGCCGCAGCGCCCCCACCTGGAACCGTCGCGCCAGCGCCTCGGCCCGCGGCCCGATCGTCGCCGAGAAGAGCAGCATCTGCCGCTGCGCCGGCAGCGCCCCGAGCAGCGCCTCGAGGTCGGCGCCGAAGTCCGGCAGCAGCATGTCGTCCGCCTCGTCCAGCACCACCGCCCGTACACCGTCCGCGACGAGCCCGCCCTGGCGCAGGTGGTCGCGGAGCCGGCCGGGCGTGCCCACCACGAGGTCGAGGCCCGCGTCGAGCGCGGCGCGCTCGCCGCGCAGGTCGGCGCCGCCGGTGCAGCAGCCGATCCGCACCCCGGCGTCGGCCATCAGCCAGTCGAGCTCGCCACGGACCTGCGTCGCCAGCTCCCGCGTCGGAGTCACGACGAGCGCCCGCGGCCCCGTCGCAGGCGCTCCGCTCGCGCCGTCCTCGAACAGCCGCCGCGCCAGCGCCAGTCCGTAGGTCACGGTCTTGCCCGATCCGGTCCGGGCCGAGACCAGGAGGTCGGCATCGGCGGGCCCGACCCGAAGCACGGCCCGCTGCACCGGCGTGAGCCGGCGGTAGCCGCGGGCGGAAAGTGTACGCGCGAGCGCCTTCGGCAGGCGCCCCTGACAGGTAAACATGAACTCGTGTCCCGGTATTTGGAGAACGGGCGGCCGGCCCGGCGCGGGCCGTCGTAGTTCCGCATCGCCCGCGTCCCGCAACGGGGCACGGAGGAGCGCCGCCGACAACTTGCCAGCGCCCGAACTTGCTTCTATAGCACCCGCGCGCTTTCCAAGTGATGAACGGACCCGTCCCCCGATGCCCAAGATCAACGGCAACGAAATCCGCCCCGGCTACATCATCGAGCACGACGGCGGCCTCTGGGTCGCGGTCAAGACCAACCACGTCAAGCCCGGCAAGGGCGGCGCCTTCGCCCAGGTCGAGCTCAAGAACATCCGCGATGGCCGCAAGCTCAACGAGCGCTTCCGCTCCGCCGACAAGGTCGAGCGCGTCCGCCTCGACCAGAAGGACCAGCAGTTCCTCTACGAGTCCGACGGCCTCCTGCACTTCATGGACGCCGACACCTTCGAGCAGGTGACGATCCCCGCCGACATCTTCGGCGACCGCCGCCCGTTCCTGCAGGACGGCATGACGATCCAGGTCGAATACTACGAGGACGAGGCGCTGAACGCCCAGCTCCCCGACAAGGTCACCTGCACCGTCGTCGAGACCGAGCCGGCGGTGAAGGGCCAGACCGCCGCCAATTCGTTCAAGCCGGCGATCCTCGACAACGGCGTCCGCATCATGATCCCGCCCTTCGTCGGCGAGGGCGAGGCGGTCATCGTCTCGACCGAGACGATGGAATACGTCGAGCGCGCCTGACCTTCCTCCCCCGCGCGCCCGGCGCAAGCGGGGACCTATCCGCTGCCGACCGGCCCCGCTATCCTCCGCGCGCCCGCCGAAGGCGGGCGGGGTCGCGGCCGTCGGCCGCGCTGGCGCGTTCGGGGGCACGAAAAGCCATGGATGTGAAAATCGTGAATCGCCGGGGCAAGACGATGCACATCTTCGTCTGCGCCCTGCCGGGGGCCGAGCGCGACCGGGCCACGATCCGGGACGCCGGCTATCTGGTCCGCGACGGAAGCTATCTCTTCGGCAAGCCGAGCACCCCGCAGTTCTCGGGGCAGGACGGCTTTCGAGTGACGACCACTTTTCACCGTGATCTGGCCGACGGAGACACCTGCACCTTCTCCATTCCGGCCGCGGGCGCGCTCCTGTGGCTTCGCGGGGCGATGCTCGTCGGGCCCTGGTGGCTGACACCGATCCCGAGCGCTCCCGGGCACGCCGTCTACCGCCCAGAGGAGAGCCGCCTCGTGATCGGGGTCGGCGGCGACTCCGGAATCCTGCACGGGATCGACGGCATCCTGCGCGGCGCCGAGGCGCAATACGCGGGACGCATCCGCAAGGACTTCGTCGCGGCGGGGGCACCCGACCCCAACCAGACCGTCGATCCCGAAGCCGTGCTGCTCGAAGTCGCCAACATCCTGATCGGCGGCGCTTCGACGTTTCTCGCCGCCGCCGGACCGGTGACGGGTGTCGTTGCCGGTGCGCTGGTCCTCTCGGGTGGCCTGATGAACAGCCTCACCGCCCAACCGAGCCAGAACGCCACCCTCGACGTGGACGCGATCGGGCAACGGATGCAGGCGATCATGGACGACCGCGATGCGGCGGTCATGGCCACGACCCTCGTCACCACGGCGGACGAGCTCGCGGATCACCGCCAGAACTTCACCGAGGCACTCCTCGCCACGTCCGTCTTCACCGCCGACGATCGCGACACCTACTACACCTGGAAGGCGGGCAACTACGACCTGAGTACCCCGGGCGCCGCGGCGAAGCTGGACGCGATCCGCGCCAAGCTCTCCGACCTGGTGAACCCGCCCCCACCCCTCCCGAGCGTCGGTGCGCGCCATCTCTCCTGGCCGAAGCAGGACGCCTACCGCGCCTTCCTGCGCGAAAGCCTCGGCGCGTCCAACGACACCTTCTTCTGGTGTATGAACCACCTCGCCGGCAACCGCCCGCTGCTGCGGCGCTGCCTGCCGGAGTTCCTGCTCGGCATCGGTGTCTTTGCCACGATCTCCGTCGATGCGATCGGCGCCGACGTCGCCGAGGGCCGCGTCACCCTCACGCCCAGCCTCTTTCGCGACGTCGCGGCCGACATGGGACGCTATCTCACCGCCTTCACCGAAGCGCTCGACGAGGTCCGCGGCGAGATGGATGCCGTGATCGACTCGAACGGCCTCGGCGCCCTGCCCGAACGCATCGAGGTGCTGCGCTTCTACTCGCAGCGGTTCTTCGGGTCGGCCGACATACTCTTCGATCCGAAGCTTGCCTCCATCCCCCGGCACGAAAGCTTCGGGATCCACTACGGCGAGTACTGGAACCATCCTGGCACTATCGACGGCCCGCGCATCGATGAGCCGATCCGGCAGGCAAAGAACACGATCGGGCACCTCAGCGCCAGGGCGGCCCGGATCGCGGCGGGCGCAAATGGCTGAACGCCGCATCCACCGAGCATGATGACCCCCGCATGACCACCTCCGCCACTCCCGGGACCCTGTCGGCCCCGGCCGACCGGCCACTGCTCGGTGCGCTGCTGATGGTCGCCTTCTGCCTGCTCGCCCCGCTCGGCGACGCCGCCGCCAAGCTCCTCGGTGCGTTGCCGCTCGCCGAGATCATGCTCGGCCGCTACGGGGTGCAGGCCGCGCTCCTCGTGCCGGCCGTGCGCCTCGGTGGCGGCCGCCTCGACCTCACGCCGCGGCTCTGGCGGCTGACGGCGCTCCGCACCCTGCTGCACGTCCTCTCCTTCACCGCCTTCGTCGCCTCGCTGCGCTTCCTGCCGCTCGCCGACGCCATCGCGATCATCTACGTGCTGCCGTTCATCCAGCTGCTGCTCGGCCGCCTCCTCCTCGGCGAGGAGGTCGGACGGCACCGGCTCGCCGCCTGCGCCGTCGGTTTCGTCGGCACGCTCCTCGTGGTGCAGCCGAGCTTCGCGGCGGTCGGCGCCCCGGCGCTGCTGCCGCTCGTCGCGGCGCTCTTCTTTGCCTTCTTCATGCTGGTGACGCGCCAGCTCGCCCGCGACACCGACCCGGTGCTGCTGCAGGCCGCGAGCGGCCTCGTCGCCACCGCCTTCCTCGTGCCCCTCGTCCTCCTCGGCGCCGTCCTCGGCTGGAGCGAGCTCGCGCCGGTCGCGGTCGGGCCGCGCGAGCTCGCGCTCCTCCTCGTCCTCGGCGTCCTCGGCACCAGCGCTCACCTGGTGATGACCTGGGCGCTGCGCTTCGCGCCGTCGGCGACGCTCGCGCCGATCCAGTACCTCGAGATCCCCTTCGCGACGCTGATCGGCTTCGCCGTCTTCGGCGCGTTGCCGAACGGCCTCGCCGCCGTCGGCATCCTCGTGACCATCTCCGCCGGCCTCTACGTGCTGCACCGCGAGCGCCGCGCCACTCTCGCCGCGCCCCCGATGGTATGACGTCCGCGTCGACCATCGACGCCCGAGCGCCGGCCCGTCCCCGCCTTGCCGGCTCCCCTGCCTACCCTTTCTCCCCACCGCTATCGGGCAGGTTCCCCTCGCCCCTGGGGGCGAGGGGGAAGGGGGAGTGGGGAGACGCGCGCAACGGCGCGCAGGGGCCCCGGGCGCGCTTGCGCGCCTGGGGAGAACGACTCCGGGGCGCAAAGGCGCCCCGACAATTGTCCAGAACGAGGGCACCGCACGAAAACCCCGCCGTCCCCCGGACAACGGTTGGACTCCGGTTAACGTCCGGGACGTGTTTGTATTGATTACCAAAGGGTTGAACACTTGTCCGAGCCGGACAAACCCCCGGACGAACCGCCCCGCCCCTGGGCCTCCGCCCTCGCTCAGCCCCTTCCGCGCATCCCGAGCAGCCGCAGCCGCAGCGCGCGTTGATCTTGATGAAGCCCGCCGCGTCCTTCTGGTCGTAGGCGCCGGCATCGTCCTCGAAGGTCACGTGGCTCTCGGAATAGAGCGACTGCGGCGACGACCGCCCGACCACGCTCGCCGACCCCTTGTAGAGCTTCACCCGCACCGTGCCCGTGACGTGCTCCTGGCTCCTGTCGACCAGTGCCTGCAGCATCTCCCGCTCGGGACTGAACCAGAAGCCGTTGCGGGCAGGTTCGGCATACTTGGGCATCAGCTCGTCCTTGAGATGCGCGCCGCCCCCCGGTCCAGCGTGATCTGCTCGATCCCCGGTGCGCCGCCAGCAGCACGGTGCCGCCGGGCGTCTCGTAGGTCCGCGCGACTTCATCCCCACGAAGCGGTTCTCGACCAGGTCGAGCCGCCCGACGCCGTTCCGCCCCCGATCTCGTTCAGCCGCGCCCGCGCGGCGCCGCCGGCGACAGCTTCTCGCCGTTCACGCTGACGGCGTCGCCGCGCTCGAAGCCGATCTCCGCGTATTCAGGCGTGTCCGGCGCCTCCTCCGGATCGACCGTCCGCTGGTACGTAGCCCGGCGCCTCCTCGGCAGGGTTCTCCAGCACCTTCCCCTCCGACGAGGTGTGCAGCAGGTTCGCGTCGACCGAGAAGAACCTCGCCGCGCTTGTCCCGGGCGATCGGGATCTGGTGCGCCTCGGCGAACTCGAGCTTCGTGCGCGAAGTCGAGCTCCACTCGCGCCAGGGCGCGATCACCCCGGATCGACGGGTTCAGCGCATAGGCCACCAGCTCGAAGCGCACTGGTCGTTGCCCTTGCCGGTCGCACCGTGCGCGATGCGCGTCCACGCCCCGGTCGCCGCCGCGATCTCGACGAGCCGCTTGGCGATCAGCGGCCGCGCGATCGAGGTCGAGCAGGTACAGCCCTCGTACTGCGCGTTGGCGCGGAACATCGGAAACACGAAGTCGCGCACGAACGCCTCGCGCAGGTCCTCGTCGAGATGTTCGCGGGCTTCACCCGAGAAGCTCCGCCTTCTGCCGCGCCGACTCGAGCTCCTCGCCCTGCCCGAGGTCGGCGGTGAAGGTCACGACCTCGCAGCCGTACTCGGTACCGAGCCATTTCAGGATGATCGAGGTGTCGAGCCCGCCGAATAGGCGAGGACGACCTTCTTCGGTGCCGCCATGCTGTTCCCTGCTGCTGGCCGCCTCTAGGCGGTTTCGGCCGCCGCGCAACGGCTCGCGCCGCGCCCCCGGGGGCGGCCGTCGTATAGCCGCTTTCTGCCCGTTTTCCATACGCGTTCGGGCCGCGCAAGTCTCTGACGTTACGACCAGTTCGCCTCCCGGCGGCGACCGCCAGTCGCGGGCCCTTCAAGGCGCTGACCGGCCCGTCCTCCTGGCCACCGGTGGCGAGGAACTCCTGGTCGATCGTCGGCAGGTCACCCCGTGGATCATCGCCTCGAACGCGCAGGCGCTTGTAGATCGACAGAGGAGCTCGACGACCGTCGTCCGGGAGTTCACCGGTGCTGGAACGAGGTCGGACTTGCCCGAGGCGCGTTCAGGATCTGGTTCATCAACCCGAGCGTGATCGCCCCGGCGATGATCGCGAAGCGCCAGGATCACGTAGCCGAACACGTTGTCGACCTGCAGGTAGGTGATGCGGGCGACGTTGAAATACATGTAGTGGAAGTAGAGTCAGGTAGTTCCGCCGGACGTTCTCGAAGAGCTCGCGCGTGGTGATGGGTCAGCCCCGGGTCACGTCGTCCTCGCCGTAGACGAGTTCGCTGCGGTAGGCCGCCTCGACCCGCTGTTCCTGAACTGCAGCCCCGGCAACGACGCCGACGAGCGCCAGGAACGCCGTCGAACGCCGACCAGAGCATCGCCGCCACCACCAGCGGATAGGATTCCGCCGAGGAACGGCACCTCGGTGATGCCCTCGACAACACCAGCACCGGCAGGAAGGCGATCAGCGTCATGATCGAGTCCGAGAAGGCTGGTCCCAGATCTCGGTCGTCTGCGAGAAGCGCATCGTGTCTTCCTGCACGCGCTGCGGCGCCCTCGATGTGCCGAAGCCGCGGCCAGTGCGCCATGTAATAGTCGTTCATCGCCGCCCGCCAGCGGAAGACGTAGTGGCTGACGAAGAAGAGCGACAGGACGATGACCGCCACCACCACGATGCCCAGGAAGTCCAGGAGCGAGCCGTAGTATTCCGCCACCGTCACCACCCAGGTCTTGCCGAGGGCCGCCTGGATAATGTCGTAGAACGGACCGTACCAGTCGTTGACCGCGACGCTGACCTCGACCTGGAAGTAGGTGGTGAAGAGGATCGGCGCCGACCCAGGATCGACCAGACCCACCAGGGTGCGGCGCGAGCACCCGCCAGGCCAGCGCGAGGGTCAGCACCGCCACCGTATAGTAGACGTAGAACCAGAGGAACGGCCCGGACCAGAAGCGCTCGATGCCGATCGGCAGTTGCCCGTCCGCGGGGCCGGCGAGCCCGATCATGTCGCCGATCGCCGCGCCGCCGAGGTACCAGCCCGCGACCCAGAGCACGGCCCAGACGATAGCCGACCAGAAGAACAGGCGCGGGGACGCGGGAAGAGAGCGAACACCCTGGGTTCCGCTTTCGCTGGAGTTTATCGCAACTTCGCGCAAGCGGCTTGCCGGATGTCGATCCGCCTGCTCCCATGCGGCAAAACTGTCGCGCTTGCAACCACCAGGAGGAATTCGTCACCGCAGTCGATGGTGCCGCGCCAGCGCAACCGGCGCCGGACCGGCTTTCCATTCGCTTGCGGAATCCTGTCACATGCCGCTCGCCCGTCCGGCCGAAGGAACCGCCGTGCAACTCGCCGCCGTCGTCCATGGTCCGGCCACCGCCGCCCGCCGCTGGTGATCGCGCACGGCCTCTTCGGATCGGCCCGCAACTGGGGCGCCGTCGCCGGCGGCTCGCGCTGCACCGCCGGGTGATCGTCGTCGACATGCGCAACCACAGGGACAGCCCGCGCAGCCCGATCATGGCTATGGCGCGCTGGCCGGCGACCTCGCCGCCACGATCGCGGCGCACGGCGGAACCGCCGACCTGCTCGGGCACTCGATGGGCGGCAAGGCCGCGATGGTGCCGGCGCTGACCGAACCTGCGTGCGTGCGCCGGCTGATCGTCGCGACGCATGGCCCCAGCCGCCTACGGCCACAACCAGATCAGCTACGTTCGCGCGATACAGGCGGTCGATCTCGCCACGGTCGCCCGCCGCGCCGACGCCGAGGCCGCGCTGGCCACCGAGGTTCCCGAACCGGGGCTGCGCGCCTTCCTGCTGCAGAACCTCGCCTTCGACGAGGCCCCGCCCCGCCTGGAAGCTCAACCTTCCCGTCCTCGGCGAACAGATGCCCGGATCGCCACGGGCTTCCTGACCTGCGCGCCCGCTTCGAGGGCCCGACCCTTCCTGTTCTGACGGGTGCGCGCTCCGACTACGTCCGCCCGGCCGCCTGGCCGCAGATCCGCGCCCTCTTCCCGGCCGCCCGCCACGTGGAACTCGCCGACGCCGGCCACTGGCTGCATGCCGAGGCGCCCAGCCCGTTCCTGGAGGCGGTCGAGACTTTCTCGAAACGTGACGCTGGACGCGCCCCGCAGCCATTGCTAAGCCGAGCGCGCCCTGCCAGCGCGCAGGCGCGAGGTAACCGGTGTAGCTCAGCTGGTGAGCACGTCATTCGTAATGATGGGGTCGGGGGTTCGAGTCCCTTCACCGGCACCACCGCAGAGTGGCTCCTGGAATCCACGCTGTGGCATGCCTTACGTGGGTCGGGCGGTCTCGCGCACCGTCGCGGCTGCAGCTCCCCGCCACGCATTTCGCGCGCCGAAGCAGGAGGTAGCCTGCCCGTCGCGACGACTGATTGGATGGTACCGCCTCCCCGGCTCGAACGGGGGACCCCCAGATCCACAATCTGGTGCTCTAACCAGCTGAGCTAAGGCGGCACGCGGACGGCAGTACAGAGCGGCATCCGCCGTTGCAAGACAAACTTGCGGCGGTGCGGCCCGCCCCGGCACTATGGCGAGAGATGCGGACGGAGGCGCGGGACATGAGATCAACCGGCAGAGCGACGTCGGGGCGGACCTGCAGATCGGACCGACCAGCCTTGGGATGGTCCGGCTCTACGTCGCGACCGGTAGCGTCGAGCTGCCGCTCGACTTCGACCCCGACGAGGCGGAGGAGATCGCCGACGAGCTGCGGGCGGCGGCGCAGAAGGCGCGCGCCATGAAGGCGGGCCAGGGGTCGCGGCGGCGCTGACGCTCAGGCGAGCGGCGTGCGCGCCGGCCCCGGTCGGCCAGCGCCTGCGGCCAGGCGGCGGCGGTGCGCGCGATCCTTTGGGTCAGGGCGCGGCGGCGGGCGCCGGCAGCGAAGGCGCGGGCCAGCGCTGGATCTCGCCGTCGTAGGCGTCGGCGACGATGAGCCCGGCGTCGGCAGGCAGGAGGTCGGTCAGGAACGCAAGGTCGACGCCCAGAAGCGGTCGCAGAAGGGCAGATAGCCGCCCCACTTCCGTCCGACACGAAGTCCGGCCGGCTCGACTTGCACTCGACGATCAGATCTCTCGCCGCGCGGGCCGACCGCGACGACGTCGACCCGGAGACCCGGCGCGGGGACGAACTCGGTGAGCGGCGCAAAGTCGATAGCGCCCCTGAGCAACGGCTGACGCCGCGCAGGCCGCTGGCCCGGCATGACCACGTCCGACATGCACGCCGTCTTGCGCGCCGCCGGAGCCGGGGGTCAACCCTGCCACCCTTCCCGGTTCCGCCAGGTCGGCATTGATATCTTCTGGTACCTCTTCGCGCTGGTCGGCGTTCGCGCTTGCCGGCCCGACAGCGCGCGCTGCCTGCCGCCAAGCGGCTTCCGCCAAGGCTGGAGCTGCCGAGCCGCCCGGCGCGCAGCGACCGATCGCGCCCCTCGCGCCGTGCCGCGGCCCCTTGAACGCAGCGGGCCGTGCGGGCCAAGAACGGACAAGGGCCGGACGCGAGCGGACTCAGGCCTACGCCTGTCGGGAGATACCCAATGGCCGACGCCGCCGCCCACGGGCACGCCGATCACGACCACCGGGGTTCTTCACCCGATGGTTCATGTCGACGAACCACAAGGACATCGGCATTCTCTACATCGTGACCGCGGCGACCCTCGGCGTCGTCTCGGTCCGCCTTCGATGTACATGCGGCTCGAGCTGATGCACCCGGGCGTCCAGTACATGCTGGTCGACGGCAACCCAACCCAGGCCTCTGGAACGTGCTCGTCACCGGCCACGGCATCCTGATGATGTTTTCGTCATCATTCCCGCACTCTTCGGCGGCTTCGGCAACTATTTCATGCCGCTGATGATCGGCGCACCGGACATGGCGTTTCCGCGGCTCAACAACCTCAGCTACTGGCTCATGTCGCCGGCTCGACCATGGCCGTCCTCTCGATCCTCGCGCCCGGCGGCGACGAGCTGCGGGACGGGCGTCGGCTGGGTGCTCTACGCGCGCTCTCGACCACGGAGTCCGGCATGTCGATGGACCTCGCGATCTTCGCCGTCCATCTCTCGAGCGCCTCGTCGATCCTGGGCGCCATCAACATGATCGCGACCTTCATGAACATGCGCGCGCGGCATGACGCTGCACAAGGTGCCGCTCTTCCCCTGGTCGATCATGGTCACGGCGTTCATGATCCTGCTGTAGCCCGCTGCCAGTGCTCGCGGGCGCGATCACCATGCTGCTCACCGACCGAAACTTCGGCACCACCTTCTTCGACCCCTCGGGCGGCAGCGACGATCCTCTACCAGCACATCCTCTGGTTCTTCGGCCATCCCGAGGTCTACATCATCATCGTGCCGGGCTTCGGCATCGTCAGCCACGTCATCTCGACCTTCAGCCGCAAGCCGATCTTCGGCTACCTGCCGATGGTCTACGCGATGATCGCGATCGCGGCGCTCGGCTTCGTCGTGTGGGCACACCACATGTACACGGTCGGCATGTCGGTGACGCAGCAGAGCTACTTCATGCTCGCGACGATGGTCATCGCGGTGCCGACCGGCATCAAGGTCTTCTCCTGGATCGCGACGATGTGGGGGGGATCGGTCGAGTTCAAGACGCCGATGCTCTTCGCGATGGGCTTCCTCTTTCTCTTCACCGTCGGCGGCGTCACCGGCGTCGTCCTCTCGCAGGCGGCGATCGACCGCGCGTATCAGGACACCTACTACGTCGTCGCCCACTTCCACTACGTGATGAGCCTCGGCGCTGTCTTCTGCCTCTTCGCCGGCTGCTACTACTGGATCGGCAAGATCACCGGGCGGCAATATCCGGAGTGGGCCGGCAAGATCCACTTCTGGATGATGTTCATCGGCGCCAACGTCACCTTCTTCCCGCAGCACTTCCTCGGGCGGCAGGGAATGCCGCGCCGCTACATGGACTACCCGGACGCCTTCGCGCTCTGGAACTACGTGTCCTCCATGGGCGCCTTCCTGTCAGGCCTCTCGTTCCTCTTCTTCTTCTGGATCGTCTTCTACACGCTGCGCTACGGCCAGCGCGTCACCGAGCCCGCCTACTGGGGGCCCCAGCCCGACGCGACGCTCGAGTGGACGCTGTCGAACCCGCCGCCGGCGCATACCTTCGAGACCCTGCCGACGCCCGATATTTGGGATCATCGGGCGGCCCACTGAGGCCGCGGTGGACGGCGGCGCGATCGGGAATCCCGCGGAGCCAACCGCGGATCCCTTCGCGCGCACCGAACCGCCGATCCTGTCGCTGACGCTCCGCCCCAACCGCTCGCTTTCGCGCAACGGCGCTTCCTGGCTCCTCGGCATTGCCGCCGCTGGCTTCGCGCTGCCGCTCTTCGGGCTCGCCGGCAGCCGCGCCGCCTGGGGAATGCTGCCTTTCCTGCTTGCCGCCTTCGTGGCGCTCTGGTTCGCGCTACGTCGCAGCTACGCCGACGGCCGGCTGCACGAGGAGCTTCGCCTCTGGCGCGACCTCGTCACGGTCGTCCGCCACGAGCCCGGCGGGAAAGTGCGCCGCTGGCACGCGAACCCCTTCTGGGTTCGCCTCAGGCTGCAGGAGGATGCTCGGATCGAGAAGTACCTGACCCTGCAGGGCAACGCCCGCGAGATCGAACTCGGCGCCTTCCTCAGCCCGTGGGAGCGGGAGTCGCTGCATGCCGAATTGGCCGCCGCTCTCGCGCGCCTCCGGAGCGAATGATCCGCCATTCCCCGGGCCGTGCGGTCAGCGCCGAGGTTCGTACACCCGGAGGTAGTCGAGCTTCAGCTCGGCGGGGAGCGCCGTGCCGTCGTCCACCGGCCCTCCCAGCGAGCCGCCCACTGCCAGGTTCACGAGCAGGTAGAAGGGATGGTCGAAGACCCAGGATGCGCCGATCTCGCCGGCGGAGACCGAGTGATACGCCCGCCCGTCGATGCTCCAGGTGATGGCTTGCGGACCCCAGTCGACCGCGTAGGTCCTGAACCCATCCGAAAGCGGCCGCTGCGAGATATGCGCTCCGCTGACGCCGCCCTTGCCGGAGTGGCCGGGGCAATGTACGGTGCCGAACACGCGATGGGGCTCCGACCCTAGCACCTCCATTACGTCAATCTCTCCGCAGGCGGGCCAGCTTGCCGCGTCGATGTCGGACCCGAGCATCCAGATCGCCGACCAAAGCCCATGCCCGGAGGGTGCCTGCACACGAGCCTCGATCCGGCCATGTTCGAACTCGTAGCGGCCCTTGGTGATCAGGCGTGCCGACGTTACATCGCCGCCGCGTCTCGCCGCCCGGATCACGAGGCTGCTGCGCCCGTCAAGGGACGCATTCGCCGGATCGGCGGTGTAGGTCTGCACCTCGCGGTTACCCCACCCGCCGCCGCCGGTTTCGTGCAGCCACCGGGTAGGTTCGGGAGGCGATCCCGCCGGACCGTCGAACTCGTCCGACCAGATCAGCCTGCCGGCTTCAAAGCTGCTCGCTGTCATCCGCGACCTCGATGACCAACATTCGGGCACGCTTCGTGGAATGCAGGAGCGCGCCGGGGTGGTCAACGGTCCGCGCCGTCCCGCGGCGGGCGGTTGCCTTCCCGAGGGTTCCGGCGCGCTCGCTGCGCGCATAGCGTATGGACCGCGAGCGGGACCGGGGAGTAGGATGCGGCGGCCGGGGCCCGGGGGCGGGCGCTGAACAAGATTGAGAGGATGAGCATGGTCCGATACCACCCGACAGCCATCGCCGTCGCCCTAGCGCTCTCGGGGATGCCGGCCTGCGCCGACGAGTTCACCGACACCGTCGCGAGCGCGCTCAAGGCCTACAACGAGGGCGACGTTACCGGCGCGCGCGAGGATCTCGACTACGCTGGCAAGCTCCTGAACGCGATGAAGGCCGAGGCGCTCGCGAAGTTCCTGCCCGCGGCGCCGGCCGGCTGGACCAAGGAGGCGGCCTCCGACGAGGATTCGGCAGCGGCCGGCGGGTTCATGGGCATGTTCGGGGGCGGGACGACGGCGGCCGCGACCTACAAGAAGGACGACCAGGACTTCACCATCCGCCTCGTTGCCGACTCGGGCGTCGTCAACGGCATCGGCGCGATGATCACGGGCATGGCAGGAATGGCAGGCGGCAAACCGCTGCGCATCCAGCGCGTCGAGTTCACCGAGAACGACGACGGCCTGCAGGGCGTCGTGAACAAGCGGGTGATGGTAGCGGTGACCGGCAGCGCCCCGATCGAGGCCAAGACCGCCGCGCTCGAGACGATGGACTTCAAGGCGCTCGGCGACTTCTGATCCGCACGACGGCGGTCCTCAACCCGCCAGCATCAGCAGGAGGCCGCCGACCACGCCGGCAATCGCCAGAGTGATCGCCCAAGAGAGCGGATCGTCGTACCTGTACCCTTCGCCCTCGACCTCGTCGGGGCGGTCCCACCAACTCATCGTGTCTGACCCTGTCCGTTGTGCCAGCCACCAAGCGGACGGACGGGGTGCGCGCAACCGGGGCCGGAATCGGTCGGCGACGACTGTGGCAAAAGGGTCGCTCCGGTCGGCGGTTTGGCGCTCAGCCGGCGGCCGGTTCCGGGACATGGCGCCGGATCGCTTGGCTTGACCGCCGCCGCAGGATCCGCCCGGCGAGCGCTTGACGGGGCGGTCGGCCGCGGGAGAGATGGTGGGATAGGGGAAGCCGCCGCCGACCGGTCCGCAGGGGCACCGGTCGCGCGAATGGGGAAGCGAGGGCCGAAGCCGGTCCCGGAGCATGCTCGGGGACCCGTCGCGATCGGACCGCGCCGGGAGGAACGTATGCTCGAGGTCGAAGCGCGCGACCTGCTCGCCAGCCAGTGGGACGACGCGAGGGCTGCCGGGATGAGCGAGCCGGAGCGGCTGCTCTACCGCTCGAACCTGCTAGGAGCGGACAAGCGGATCACCAACTTCGGCGGGGGGAATACCTCGGCAAAGGTGATGGAAAAGGACCCGCTGACCGGGGAGGAGGTCGAGGTCCTCTGGGTCAAGGGCTCGGGCGGCGACGTCGGCACGATGAAGCTCGACGGCTTCGCGACGCTCTACATCGAGAAGCTCGATGCGCTGAAGGGGCTCTACCGCGGGCTCGCGCACGAGGACGAGATGGTGGGGTACCTGCCGCACTGCACCTTCGACCTGAACCCGCGGGCGGCGTCGATCGACACGCCGCTGCACGCCTACGTGCCACGGCGGCACGTCGACCACATGCATGCGGACGCGATCATCGCGATCGCGGCGTCGAAGGACTCGAAGGCACTGACGTGGGAGATCTTCGGCGACGAGATCGGCTGGCTGCCGTGGAAGCGGCCGGGGTTCGAGCTCGGGCTGTGGCTGGAGAAGTTCGCCCGCGAGAACCCCGACGCGAGGGGCGCGGTGCTCGAGAGCCACGGGCTCTTCACCTGGGGCGACACCGCGAAGGAATGCTACCAGACGACGCTCGACGTCATCAACCGGGCGATCGGCTGGCTGGCCGAGCGAACCGACGGCAAGCCCGCGTTCGGCGGCGAGAAGGTAGCGGCGTTGCCGGCGGCCGAACGGCGGGCGGTGGCGGCGCGGCTGATGCCGGCGATCCGCGGGATGGTTTCGAAGGAGGTCCGCATGGTCGGGCACTTCGACGACCAGCCGGCGGTGCTGGAGTTCGTCGGCTCCAATGAGCTGATGCCGCTGGCCGCCCTCGGGACGAGCTGCCCCGACCACTTCCTGCGCACGAAGATCCGCCCGCTGGTCGTCGACTTCGATCCATCGAAGCCCGACGTCGAGGCGACGCTCGCGGGGCTGCCGGCGGCGGTCGAGGCGTACCGCGAGGACTACCGCGGGTACTACGAGCGCTCGAAGCACCCGGACAGCCCGGCGCTGCGCGACCCGAACGCGGTCGTCTACCTCGTCCCCGGCGTCGGCATGATCACCTTCGCCAGGGACAAGGCGACGGCCCGGATCTCGGGCGAGTTCTACGTCAACGCGATCAACGTGATGCGCGGGGCGTCGGCGGTCTCCGAATACCGCGGGCTGCCTGAGCAGGAGGCCTTCGACATCGAGTACTGGCTTCTCGAGGAGGCCAAGCTGCAGCGGATGCCGAAGCCGAAGAGCCTCGCCGGGCGGATCGCCTTCATCACCGGCGGCGCCGGCGGGATCGGCGCGGCGACGGCCGAGCGCTTCCTGCGCGAGGGCGCCTGCGTGGTACTGGCCGACATCGACCCCGCGGCCTTGAAGGAGGTCGGCGACGGCTTCGCGACCCGGCACGGCAAGGATGTCGTCCGCACGGTCGAGATGAACGTGACCGACGAGGCCGCCGTCGCCCGCGCCTACGCCGAGACGGCGGTCGAGCTCGGCGGCGTCGACATCGTCGTCTCGAACGCCGGCATCGCCTCGTCGGCGCCGGTCGAGGAGACGACGCTGGCGCTCTGGGACAAGAACATGTCGATCCTTTCGACCGGCTATTTCCTCGTCTCGCGCGAGGCGTTCCGGATGCTGCGCGCGCAGGGGATCGGCGGCGCGCTGGTCTTCGTCGCCTCGAAGAACGGCCTCGCGGCGTCGCCGAACGCCTCGGCCTACTGCACGGCGAAGGCCGCTGAAATCCACCTCGCGCGCTGCCTGGCGCTGGAAGGTGCCGAGGCCGGCATCCGGGTCAACGTCGTCAATCCCGACGCCGTCTTGCGCGGATCGCGGATCTGGCAGGGCGAGTGGCTGGAGCAACGGGCCGGGACCTACAAGACCGACAAGGAGGGGCTCGAGGAGATGTACCGCCAGCGGTCGATGCTGAAGCGCTCGGTCTTCCCGGAGGACATCGCCGAGGCCGCCTACTTCCTCGCCTCGGACGCCTCGGCCAAGTCGACCGGCAACATCGTCAATGTCGACGCCGGCAACGTCCAGGCATTCACCCGATGAGCGAGATCGACGCGAGCCCGGCGAAGGGCGAGGCGGCGGCCCTTGACCGCGACTACGCGAGCCTCGGCGAGCGGCTGTCGCGCCGCGGCATCGACATCGACGCGGTCACCGCCCGCGCCGCGGCCTTCGGCGTGGCGGTGCCGTCCTGGGGGGTCGGGACCGGCGGAACGCGGTTCGCGCGCTTCCCGGGGCCGGGAGAGCCGCGCAATATCTTCGACAAGCTCGACGACTGCGCCGTCATCGCGCGGCTGACCGGGGCGACGCCCACCGTCTCGCTGCATATCCCGTGGGACAAGGCCGATCCGCGGGCGCTGTCGCAGAAGGCCGAGGAGCTTGGGCTCGGGTTCGACGCGATGAACTCGAACACCTTCTCGGACGCCCCCGGCCAGGCGCTCAGCTACAAGTTCGGCTCACTCAGCCATACAGACCCGGCGGTGCGGGCGCAGGCGATCAAGCACAACCTCGAGTGCATCGAGATCGGCAATGCGATCGGGTCGAAAGCGCTGACGGTCTGGATCGGCGACGGCTCGAACTTCCCCGGACAATCGAATTTCACCCGAGCCTTCGAGCGCTATCTCGATGCGATGCGCGAGGTCTATGCGGCGCTGCCGGAGGATTGGCGGATCTACTCCGAGCACAAGATGTTCGAGCCGGCATTCTATTCGACGGTGGTGCAGGACTGGGGCACCAACTACCTGATCGCCCAGGAGTTGGGGCCGAAGGCCTTCTGCCTGGTCGACCTCGGGCACCATGCACCCAACGTCAACATCGAGATGATCGTCGCGCGGCTGATCCAGTTCGGCAAGCTCGGTGGCTTCCACTTCAACGATTCCAAGTACGGCGACGACGACCTCGACGCCGGCTCCATCGACCCCTACCGGCTGTTCCTCGTCTTCAACGAACTCGTGGATGCCGAGCGGCGGGCTGCGGATTTCCACCCGGCGCATATGATCGACCAGAGCCACAACGTCACCGACCCGATCGAGAGCCTGATGGTGAGCGCGATGGAGATCGAGCGCGCCTACGTCCAGGCGCTCCTGGTCGACCGGGCCGCGCTCGACGGCTTCCAGGAGGCGAACGACGCGCTGATGGCGAGCCAGGCGCTCAAGGCCGCCTTCCGCACCGACGTCGAGCCGATCCTCGCGCGCGCCCGGTCCGACAAGGGAGCGGCGATCGACCCCGTCTCCGTTTATCGCCGCTCGGGCTACCGCGCGCGCGTCGCCGCCGAGCGCCCCGCGGTCGCCGGAGGCGGTGGCGGGATCGTTTAGATGTAAGGCGGATGCTCGCTTCGGCTTCTTACTTGCACCGCAACGCTCTCGATGAGCACGGCCTGCGCTTGCCTCGGCGGGCGCAGCTCGGCCGAACTGTCCCGCATCCAAGGCGTCCGTCTATAGTGCGGACCGTGGCGCCAGGCGGAACTGCCAGGTGCGCCTGCCGGGGGGCAGGCAGGCGCAGGCCGTGCGTGCGCACGGCCAGGGCGTATGGCGCCGCCGCCGGGGCACCGGGGAGGGAGGCATGACGGCGCGCCACGTGCTTGTCGTCGACGTCGGCAAGACCAACGCCAAGCTCGCGCTGGTCGATACGGAGGCGCTCGCCGAGGTCGAGGTGATGACCCGGCCGAACCCGGTCCTGCCGGGGCCGCCCTACCCACACGCGGACGTGGAGGGGCTCTGGGACTTCATGCTCGGCGGCATCGGCGAATTGCACCGGCGCCACCGGGTCGACGCCCTTGTCGTGACGACCCACGGCGCGACCGGGGCGCTCGTCGATGCGGACGGCGGGCTGGCGCTTCCGGTTCTCGACTACGAGCATCCGGGACCGGACGAGCTCGCCGCCGCCTACGACGCCGTGCGGCCGGGCTTCGCCGCGACCGGGTCGCCGCGGCTGCCGGCGGGCCTCAACCTCGGGGCGCAGCTTTTCTGGCAATTCGCCCGCTTCCCGGAGGCTGCGCGCACGGCGGCGATCCTGACCTATCCGCAGTACTGGGCGTCCCGCCTTTCGGGCGTCCTCGCCGTCGAGCCTACCTCGCTCGGCTGCCATACCGACCTCTGGGATCCGCGGCGTCGCGACTTCTCGGCCCTGGTCGAGCGGCAGGGTTGGCGCAGGCTGATGCCGACGGTTCGGCTCGCCGGCGACGTGCTCGGGCCGGTGACGGCGGCGGTCGCGGCCGCGACAGGCCTGCCACCGGACACCCCGGTCCTTTGCGGGATCCACGACTCCAATGCCTCCTTGCTGCCGCACCTGCGTGCGCGTCCGGCGCCCTTCGCGGTGGTCTCGACCGGCACGTGGGTGGTTTCGATGGCGGTCGGCGCCGCGGCGAAGCCGCTCGATCCTGCCCGTGACACGCTGCTCAACGTCAACGCCGACGGCGACCCGGTCCCCTCGGCGCGCTTCATGGGCGGGCGCGAGCGGGCGATCGTGATGGACGGCCGCCCGGGCGCTGCCGCGCCGGCCGACCGGGCCGCGGTGCTGGCGCGCGGCATCTGCCTGCTCCCGGCCGTCGAGCCGGGATCGGGCCCCTTCGCCGGCCGCACTGCCGGCTGGTCGGTTCCCGAGCGCGACGTCGGCGTTGGCGAGCGGGCGATCGCGGTCTCCTGGTACCTGGCGATGATGACCTCGGTCGGGCTCGCCGAGATCGGGGCGCAGGGCCCGACGGTCGTCGAGGGCCCCTTCGCCACCAACGGCGACTTCACTGCCATGCTCGCCGCGGCGACCGGCCGGCCGGTCGCCGCGACGCCAGGCGGCACTGGGACGAGCGTCGGTGCCGCGCTTCTCGCCGCGCCGTCACGCCGGCCGCGGGTCGACGGCGCGCGGGTTCCCCCGGATGCAACGCTCGCGGGCTATGCGGCGCGCTGGCACGCCCTCGTCGCGGCGGGCTAACCTAGCGAGTCTTTCCGCGCTTGGCTGCCTCAGCGGCCGCTTCGTACTGCTTGCGGATGTCGGCGAGGTCGACGGTGGGTGCGGGCAGCTTCATCTTCAGCCCCTCCATGGTGTCGGCCAGGATCGTCGAGATCGCCAGGTTGCGGAACCACTTCCGGTTCGACGGGATCACGAACCAGGGGGCGCGCTTGGTCGAGCAATTCTCCAGCATGGCCTCGTAGGCCTTGGTGTACTCGTCCCAGCGCTCCCGCTCGCTGTAGTCGCCGTCGCTGATCTTCCACTGCTTGGCCGGATCGTCGAGCCGCTCCTTGAAGCGCGCGAGCTGCTCCTCGGCCGAGATCAGCAGGAAGAACTTCAGGATCGTGGTTCCGCTGGCGACGAGCAGATCCTCGAAGGCGTTGATCTGGTCGTAGCGCTTGGACCAGACCGACTTCTTCACCAGGCCGTGCACCCGGACGACCAGGACGTCCTCGTAGTGCGAACGGTTGAAGACGGCGATCTGCCCGCGGCCCGGCGCGTGCGGATGCACGCGCCACAGGAAATCATGGGCGAGTTCCGTCTCGGTCGGCTGCTTGAACGGCGTCACCGTCGTTCCCTGCGGGTTCATCGCGGTCATCACGTGCCAGCAGGTCCCGTCCTTGCCGGCGGCGTCGATCCCCTGCAGCACGATCAGGACCGCGTGCTTCTTTTCGGCGTAGAGCGCCTCCTGCAGCCGTGTCAGCCGCGCGACGTTCTTCTCGAGGTCGCTGCGTGCCTCGATTTCGCTGGTGTGATTGCCGCTAAAGTTCGGGTCGATGTCCTTCAGTCGGACCCGCTTGCCCGGCTCGACAATCAGCTTCTCGCGAAGGTCCAACGGTCTCCTCCTATTGCGCGGGTTTCAGCGGGTTCGTCACAATGGTCCCGCTCCGCGTCCGGGCGGCGGTGCGGTGATCTATCAGCCGATCGGCCGCCACTCGCACGCCGCCGAGCAGGATCATCCAGACCAGGTTGTAGACCCAGACCCAGAGCACCAGCCGCCAGGGGATCGCGGGGACGAGCCAGCCGAAGCCGCACATCAGCGCCGCCAGCAGCTGGGTTGCGACGATTGCGCCGAAGAGCGGCAGGGCAGGGTAGGGCGGCTTCATGAACCAGCCGTCCGCGCGGGTGACGAAGAGGAGGAGATGCCCGCCGGCGACGAGCTGCAGGAACATCACGGTCTGCAGGTGCTCGCGGTCGCCGAGCCCGAACCTCGCCCAGCGCGGATCGGACAGAACCTCGAGGCCGATCAGGAGCAGCCCGAACGACTGCACCACCGAGAAGAAGCCGAGGGTGCCGGCGACGCCGAGCAGCCGCGGCATCCGCCAGCGGATCGGCTTCGCGGCGACCGGAGTGTTGTCGTAGGCGATCGTCATGATCGGGATGTCGTCGAGCAGCGACATGATCACGATCATCGCCGCGGTCAGCGGCTGGAAGCCGAGGAAGACCGAGCTCAGCACCACCAGGAACATGATGTCGATGGTCAGTGCGACTCGGTAGATCGCGTAGGTCGTGATCCGCCCGAAGATACGCCGCGCCTCGTCGATGGCGCTATCGATCACCGAAAGGCCGGGCGCCGTCAGGATCAGCGCCGCCGCGCCTCGCGCGGCGTCGGTGGCGCCCGAGACGGCCGTCCCGCAGTCGGCCTGCTTCAGCGCGGGGGCGTCGTTCACCCCGTCGCCGGTCATCGCGACGATGTGGCCTTGCGACTGCAGCGCCTTGACGATGGCGTACTTGTGCTCGGGGAAGACGCGGGCGAAGCCGTCGGCCCTGTCGATGGTCGCGACGATGGCGGCGGGGACGTGGTCGGGGTCCATGCCCTTGGGAAAGACGTCCGACGCCGCAAGGATGTTCGTTCCCATCCCGAGCTGGCGGGCCGTCTCGACGGCAATCGCCGTATCGTCCCCGGTGATCATCTTCACCCCGACGCCCTTGCCCTCGACGGCCGCGATCGTCGCCCGGGAATCGTCGCGCGGGGGGTCGAACATAGGCAGGATCCCGAGGAGCACCCAAGTCTTGCCCCCGTCCTCGGAGCGCGCGACCGCCAGCGCCCGATTGCCCTTTGCGGCGAGCGCGGCGACCGTGGTCGCGACCTTGGCGGCGACATCGGCCGGCGGCTTCGCCAGGTCGACGATCGCCTGCGGGGCGCCCTTGGCGACGGTCAGGACCTTGCCGGCGGGGTCGGTAACGGTCGCCTCGGTGCGCTTGGTGACCGGATCGAAGGGGACGAAGGCGGTCTGGGAATATCCCTTGGTGGCGTTCGGGTCGCCCAGCCCATCGATGACGGCGGTGTCGATCGGATCGTGGTCCTGCAGCCGCGATGCCAGCGCGCCCGCCAGAACGACGTCGGCCGCGTCCCTGGCATCGACCAGGATCGCATCGCCGAGCTTCAGCTGGTTCTTGGTAAGGGTCCCGGTCTTGTCGGTGCAGAGGATGTCGACCCCAGCCATCTCCTCGATCGCCTCGAGCCGCGACACGATCGCCTTCTGCCGCGACAGGTCGAATGCCCCGAGCGCCATGGTTATCGAGAAGACCGCCGGCATGGCGACCGGGATCGAGGCGACAAGCAGGATCAGCACGAACTGCAGGATCCCGAGCGCATCGTCCCAGCGCCAGTCCGAGGCGACGACGATGTCGCGCCAGACCTGTGCGGCCACCATGACGGCGGCAAGGACCAGCGCCAGCGCGATCAGGAAGTTGCCGATCTCGAACATCGCCTGCTGCGCGTGGCTGCGCGCGCCGGCGCCGGCGACGAGCTTTGCCGTGCGCCCGAAGAAGGTCTGGCCGCCGGTGGCGATGACGACGCCGGTCATCTCGCCTTCCTTGACGATGCTTCCCGAGAAGGCCTCGTCGCCGACCTTCTTCGCCACGGGCAGCGACTCGCCGGTCAGCGCCGACTGGTCGATCGAGGCATAGTCGCCGGCGACCAGCCGCACGTCGGCCGGCACGATCCCCCCGAGACGGATCTCGACGATGTCGCCCGGCACGAGCCCGGACGCCGGGATCGTGGCCCACTTGCCGTCACGGAGCGCCGTCGCCTGCGGGGCGAGGCCCTTCTTCAGCGCGGCCAGAGCGCTCGCCGCCTTGCGGTCCTGCCAGAAGTCGAGCCCGGCGTTGAACAGCAGAAGCGCGGCGATGATCGCGAAATCGTCCCAGTGCCCGAGCAGCGCCGAGACCACCGCCGCCGCCTCGATCATCAACGCGATCGGGCTGCGGAAGTAGGCCACCATCTTCTCGGCGACGCTCTCCTCCTTGGCGACGATCGCGTTCGGCCCGTCCTTTGCCAGCCGTTCGGCCGCCTCCGCCGCGCTCAGCCCCTGATCGGGCTTGACGTCCAGGTGCGCCAGCACTGCCGCGACCGGCTGCTTGGCGAGGTCGTCGAGCGGGGCCGGCGACCGTTCCGGCACGAGCGATGCGGGGCTGGCCATGCTGACTCCTCGGCTCGGTGGCGGCCTCGAGGGCAAAATGGACCCGCCGGCCTTACCTTGCGGCGGTTTGCGACGGTTTTGCAACAGGATCGCGCGGCGCCTTGCCGGTCGCCCTCCCGGGGGCTACAGCCGAAGGCGACCTGCCGGGAGGAACGCCTTGGGCCTGATCCTCGTCGATCCGCTGCCGCGGACGCTCGACCTGATCTGCGATCCGGAAACGCGGGCCCGACTCGAGCGGCTGGGCGAGCTCGTGATCTCCGAGGACCGGCCGATGCCGGCGGAGACGATCGACCGGCTCCTCCCGGAAGCCGAGCTGATCATCGGCCAGACCGACCTGCCGCGCGAGCGCATCGACCGCGCGGCGAAACTCCGAGCGATCTTCAACGTCGAGACCAACTTCCTCCCGAACGTCGACTACCGGCGCTGCCAGGAGCGCGGCATCCCCGTGCTGGCCCCGGGTTCGGCCTTCGCCCAGTCGGTCGCCGAGGCGAGCCTCGCGATGGCGATCGACCTGGCCCGGGGCATCACCCGCGCCGACCGCGATTTTCGCGCCGGCCGCGAGACCTACGGGCTCGAGGCCAACCGCGACACCTTCGTCTTCGCAGGATCCCCAGTCGGGATCATCGGCTTCGGCGACCTCGGCCGCACGCTCCGCGACCTTCTCGTGCCGTTCCGCAACCCGGTCGCCGTCCACGACCCGTGGCTGCCGCCCGAGCTGATCCGCGCCCGCGGCTGCACCCCCGCAACCCTCGACGACCTCCTCGCCACGTCACGCGTCGTCTTCGTGTTCGCCGGCGTCACCAGCGAGAACCAGGGCTTCCTCGGCCCGCGCGAGTTCGCGCTGATGCAGCCGGGTACCGCATTCCTGCTGATGAGCCGCGCCGCGGTCGTCGACTTCCCGGCGTTTCTCGACGCCGTCCGCTCCGGCCGCATCCGCGCCGCCACCGACGTCTTCCCCGAAGAACCCGTGCCGGCCGGCGCCGCCGTCCGCAAGCTCGAGGGCCTCTTGCTCTCGGCGCACCGCACCGGCGGCACCCGTGAGGCGCTCCTCGAGATCGGCCGGCTCACTGTCGCGGACGCCGAGCTCGTCATGCGCGGCCTGCCACCCCAGCTCTGCCGCCGGGCCGACCCGGCAGTAGCGAGCCGGCTGCGGAGCAAGCCCGTCGACGTGACCTAGCCCACGCCGGTTCGGGCGTTGACAAGCCGGGCGGCCTGCAGGATAGGGTCGCGGCCGTGGCGGCGGCGCCGTCGGGCTGCCATTGCAGGAAGCTTCCCGCAACCGAGGACGAGGCCCGCCATGCAGCGGCGCGGGCCCGGTCTGGCCCGACGATAGGGAAGAGACGAGGGACGACAGGATGCAGGTCACCGAGACCCTGAACGAAGGCCTCAAGCGGGAATACGCGATCCGGGTGCCCGCGGCGGAGCTGGAGGCGAAGGTCAGCGAGAAGCTCGAGGCGGCCCGCAAGGACTTCCAGATGAAGGGCTTCCGCAAGGGCAAGGCCCCGGCGGCGCTGATGAAGAAGATGTTCGGCAAGTCGGTCCTCGGCGAGGCGATGCAGGAGTCGATCGACCAGGCGATGCGCGACCACTTCGAAGCCTCGGGCGACCGCCCGGCGCTGCAGCCGCAGGTGAAGGTCGCAAGCGAGGACTGGCAGGAAGGCCAGGACGTCGAGGTCTCGATGAGCTACGAGGCGCTGCCGCAGGTACCCGAGGTGGCGTTCAAGGATGTCAAGCTCGAGAAGCTCGTCGCCGAGATCGACGACGCCGCCGTCGACGAGGCGCTGAAGAACCTCGCGACCTCGGCGAACACGTTCGAGGACCGCAAGAAGGGCGCCAAGGCCAAGAGCGGCGACCAGGTCACGATCGACTTCAAGGGCAGCGTCGGCGGCGAACCCTTCGAGGGCGGCGCGGCCGAAGACTTCCCCCTCGTCCTCGGCTCGGGCGGCTTCATCCCCGGCTTCGAGGACCAGCTCGAAGGGGTGAAGGTCGGGGACGAGAAGGACGTCGTCGTCACCTTCCCGGAGGAGTACGGCGCCAAGCACCTCGCAGGCCGGGAGGCGAGCTTCGCCGTAACGGTAAAGGCGGTGAAGGAGCCGAAGCCGGCTGAGATCGACGACGCGCTTGCCGAGCGGTTCGGCGCGGAGAACCTCGACGGCCTCAAGACGCAGATCCGCGCGCGGCTCGGCGAGGAGTACGCGTCGGCGAGCCGGCAAATCCTGAAGCGGCGGCTGATGGACGCGCTCGACGCAAAGGTCGGCTTCGAGGTTCCCCCGACCCTCGTCGACGTCGAGGCGGGCCAGATCGCGCACCAGCTCTGGCACGAGGAGCACCACGACCACCACGGCCACGAGCACGGCGAGATCGAGCCAACCGACGAGCACAGGAAGCTCGCCGAGCGTCGGGTTCGCCTCGGGCTGCTGCTGGCCGAGATCGGCAACAAGCACGACATCACGGTTCCCGACCAGGAGCTGCAGCGCGCGCTCTTCGCGCAGGCGCGGCAGTACCGCGGCCAGGAGCGGCAGTTCCTCGAGTTCGTGCAGAAGAACCCGCAAGCCCTGCAGCAGATCCGCGCGCCGCTCTTCGAGGACAAGGTCGTCGACTTCATCCTGGAGCTCGCCCAGGTGACCGAGAAGCCGGTGAGCAAGGACGAGCTGCAGAAGGCGATCGAGGCGCTCGACGAGGACGCGGTGGTGCCGGCAGTGGAGCCGGCGTCCTGAGCTGAGCCGCTAGGGCTCGGGCGCGAACAGCGCCAGCACGCCGAAGCCCACCAGCCCGGCGGCGGCCGCGCCTTCGAGCCACGTGCCGCCGCGGACGGCCAGGCGGCGCGACCCCATGCCTACGCCGATCGCCCCGAGGTAGGCGATCGCGCCGCCGGCCAGGAGTGCTGCGACGATGACGGGCGCCATCGGCCCCGTCAGCCGTTCGGCCGGGACGTAGATCGGCACCAGCGCCAGGAAGAAGACCAGATTGTACGGGCTCGATAGGCCGACGGCGAGCCCGGCGGCGACGTTTCCGCCCGCCGTGGTGCCGGGTCCCGCCGCCGACGGGTCACGCCGCAGCGCCGTGGCCAGCGTCCGGACCCCGAGCGCGATCATCACGATCGCCCCAGGCCAGCGCAGCGCCGAAACGAGGTCGGACGACAGCTGGAAGAGTCCGAGCAGCACCGCGAAGCTGACCGCGATCAGGCAGAGGTTGGCGGCCAGGATGCCGGCGCTGACCGCCAGCCCCGAGGCCAGCCCCCCGCGCCCGGTTCGCGCCAGCGTCAGTGCGATGCACGGCCCCGGAAGCGCCGAATTGACCGCGTTCGCGGCCGCGAGCGCGGCGAGCATCCACCAGTCCCCCATGCCGTCCCCCGATTTCCGCATCGCGGCTCGGGCGGCACCCTGGACGTGCGCCGTCAGCGGCGCGTCAAGCGTCCGTGATGCGGGCGCGAGAACCTTTCGGGGGAGCTTCAGGCCAGCAGGACCGCCGCGAGGTTCCCTGCGACTAGCGCTGCGACGGCAAGCTGGAGCGGAATGCGCATTGATCGCAACGAGGGTGATCGGCGCCGGTTGGCGCGCGCTTCGATCTCCCTGAGGTAGAATCGGTGCGCTAGCGGAGTCATGTCGGTCATGGGCGGGAGCCTTCGGCCAGCGGTCGGCGGACCGTCCCGGCGACCTCCGGAAGTCGATCATCGGCGCGATTGGCGAACGAAAGGTTACCGCCCCTCGGGGTACCTGTCCCTCTGGCCGGGGGGCCTTGCGGAGGGTCCGCCGGAACACTATTCCTCTGCGGCAACCAGGGGCGCGACCGCGGGACGGGGCAGCGAAAGGCAATTCGAAATGAACGATCCGGTCGAGACCTACATGACGCTGGTGCCGATGGTGGTCGAGCAGACCGCGCGCGGCGAGCGGGCCTACGACATATACTCGCGGCTCCTGAAGGAGCGGATCATCTTCGTAGCCGGTCCCGTGCACGACCAGATGTCGACGCTGATCGTCGCGCAGCTGCTGTTCCTGGAGGCGGAGAATCCCAAGAAGGAGATCTCCATGTATATCAACAGCCCGGGCGGGGTCGTCACCTCCGGCCTGTCGATCTACGACACGATGCAGTACATCCGCCCGCCAGTCTCGACCCTCTGCGTCGGCCAGGCTGCGAGCATGGGATCGCTGCTGCTGACCGCCGGCGCCACCGGCATGCGCTTCTCGCTGCCGAACAGCCGGATCATGGTCCACCAGCCCTCGGGCGGCTTCCAGGGCCAGGCGACCGACATCATGATCCATGCTCGCGAGACCCAGGCGCTCAAGGACCGGCTGAACGAGATCTACCACCACCACACCGGCCAGCCGGTGGAGGCGGTGGAGGCGGCGCTCGAGCGCGACCGCTTCATGACGGCGCAGGACGCCAAGGACTGGGGGCTGATCGACGAGATCGTCACCCAGCGCGAGCTCGAGGCGATGAAGGCCTCGTGAGGCCCGCGGCGCCCGCCGGCGCTGGCCGCCCTTTTGGCTTGTATTTGCCGGCCCAAGCATGTCCAATGGGGGACATGCTTCCCCGCCCACGTGGGAAGACCATGTTGAAGGTGCAGGAAGGATTGGCGAAAGCCGGAGGCCAGCCATGAGCAAGACGAGCGGCGGCGACGCCAAGAACACCCTCTATTGCTCGTTCTGCGGCAAGAGCCAGCACGAGGTCCGCAAGCTTATCGCGGGCCCGACCGTGTTCATCTGCGACGAGTGCGTCGAGCTTTGCATGGACATCATCCGCGAGGAGACCAAGAGCAGTCTGGTCAAGTCGTCGGACGGCGTGCCCACGCCCCATGAGATATGCAAAGTTCTTGACGATTATGTGATCGGCCAGCAGGTCGCGAAGCGCGTGCTCTCGGTGGCCGTCCACAACCACTACAAGCGGCTCAACCACGCGCAGAAGAACACCGACGTCGAGCTGCAGAAGTCGAACATCATGCTGATCGGCCCGACCGGCTGCGGCAAGACGCTGCTTGCCCAGACGCTCGCCCGCATCCTCGACGTGCCCTTCACCATGGCGGACGCGACGACGCTTACCGAGGCCGGGTACGTCGGCGAGGATGTCGAGAACATCATCCTGAAGCTCTTGCAGGCCGCCGAATACAACGTCGAGCGGGCGCAGCGCGGCATCGTCTACATCGACGAGGTCGACAAGATCAGCCGCAAGTCAGACAACCCCTCGATCACCCGCGACGTCTCGGGCGAGGGCGTGCAGCAGGCGCTGCTGAAGATCATGGAGGGCACCGTCGCCTCCGTGCCGCCGCAGGGCGGGCGCAAGCATCCGCAGCAGGAGTTCCTGCAGGTCGACACCACGAACATCCTCTTCATCTGCGGCGGCGCCTTTGCCGGGCTGGACAAGATCATCGCGCAACGGGGCCGGGGGTCGGCGATCGGCTTCGGCGCCGACGTCAAGGACACCGACGACCGGCGCGTTGGCGAGCTCTTCCAGGAGCTCGAGCCCGAGGATCTCCTGAAGTTCGGCCTGATCCCCGAGTTCGTCGGCCGCCTGCCGGTGCTCGCGACCCTGACCGACCTCGACGAGGCGGCGCTGATCACCATCCTCACCGAGCCGAAGAACGCGCTGATCAAGCAGTACCAGCGGCTCTTCGAGATGGAGGATGTGCAGCTCACCTTCACCGACGACGCACTCAAGGCCGTCGCCAAGCGCGCCATCGATCGCAAGACCGGCGCGCGCGGCCTGCGCTCGATCCTCGAGGAGGTGCTGCTCGACACCATGTTCGAGCTGCCCTCGATGCGCGGCGTCGAGGAAGTGGTCGTCAACGAGGAATGCATCCTCCGGAAGGGCGATCCGCTGCTGATCTACGCCGACCGCAAGGAAGGCTCGGCGACCGCTTCCTAGAAGCGGTCGCGCCGCCAGGTCGCTAGCCTACCAGTTCGAGCGGCGGCCGGCCGGGACGGACGACGCTAGCCCGATGGCTCGCGACAGCGGCAGGTCGTTGCGTCCCGCGTCTCAGCTCGCGCGACGGCGCGGCCGGCCCGCCTGCTTAGCCGCCGACAGCGAGCAGACCAGCGCCAGCACGGATTGCCGGGTCTCGGGGTCGTCGATCGAAAGGAAGGCGTCGTCGAGGGTCGCGAGTTCGTCGTTCCGGCCGGACCGCACGGCCTCATGGCCGTCCGGAACCCCTTCGAAGAAGTAATGGACCGGAACGCTCAGCACGCTGGCGAGCAGGTAGAGCCGCCCGGCGCCGATGCGGTTCGCGCCCTTCTCGTACTTCTGTACCTGGCTGAAGGTCAGTCCCAGGTGCCGGCCGAGCTGGCCCTGGCTCATGCCCAGCGACTCGCGGCGCTTCCGCATTCGCTGACCCACGTGCGCGTCAACCTCGTTCGCCGTCGTCGCCATGGTCGATTCCCGCCCCGTGGTTGATTGATTTGTGACGACTCTAATCCGGTAACGTGTAGGCTAGGGAACCTGTCCAATTGTACAGCCGGAAGGTACAGATCCAAACTATCGGCAGGATGCCGCCACCAGCCGTGCCAGCCGGCAGAAAGCCTCGAGCGGCACCTGCTCGGCGCGCGCCGTCGGCGCAATCCCCGCCTCGACTATCAGCGCCTCGGCATCTGGGCCGAGCGAGCGCAGGCTGGCGCGCAGCATCTTGCGCCGCTGGCCGAAGGCGAGCGCCACCACGCGCGACAGGACGCCGGGGTCGGCCGGGAAGCGCGGCGCCTCCAGCCGCTCGATCTGGACCACCGCACTGTCCACCTTGGGCGGCGGGGTGAAGGCGCGGGCTGGCAGCTCGAACGCGATGCGGGGAGTGCTGCGCCACTGGGCGAGGATCGCCAGCCTCCCGTACGCGCGCGAGCCGGGTGTCGCCACCAGCCGTTCGGCGACCTCCTTCTGGAACATGAGCGTCAGGCTGGTCCAGAACGGCGGCCAGGCCGCCGGGGTCAGCCAGCGCACCAGGAGCTCGGTGCCGACGTTGTAGGGCAGGTTCGCCACCACGCGCACGGGCGGCGTCAGATGCGGCATCGGGTCGACGGCGAGGGCGTCCCCGGGCAGCACGGTGAGGCGCCCCGGCCATGCGGCGGCGATCTCGTCCAGCGCCGGCAGGCAGCGCGGGTCGCGCTCGATCGCGACCACGTGGCGGGCGCCCTCGGCGAGGAGTGCCCGGGTCAGCCCGCCCGGACCGGGTCCGACCTCGAGGACGTCGGCAGCGGCGAGGTCCCCGGCGCGCCGGGCGATCTTGGCAGTCAGGTTCAGGTCGAGGAGGAAATGCTGGCCCAGGGACTTGCGGGCGGCGAGCCCGTGCGCGGCGATGACCTCGCGCAGCGGCGGCAAGCCGTCGGGCGCGGTGCTCACCGCCGGCCCGCGCGGGTGACGCCAAGGTCCCGGGCGAGTTCCAGCGCGGCGACCAGGCTCGCGGGGCTCGCGACGCCGCGGCCGGCGATGTCGTAGGCGGTGCCGTGGTCGGGCGAGGTGCGCACGAAGTCGAGGCCCAGCGTCACGTTCACCCCGCGCTCGAAATCCACGGTCTTGATCGGGATCAGTGCCTGGTCGTGGTACATGCAGACCGCAGCGTCGTAGCCTGCGCGCGCCGCCGGATGGAACATCGTGTCGGCCGAGCGCGGCCCGGCGAGCCGCATCCCTTCGGCGGCGAGCCGCGCCAACACGGGCCCGATCACCTCGATCTCCTCGCGACCCATGGCGCCGCCCTCGCCGGCGTGCGGGTTCAGCCCGGCGACCGCGATCCGCGGATCGGCGATCCCGAAGTCGGTGGCGAGCGCGCGGTGAGTGATGCGCAGCGTCGCCTCGAGAAGGGCGGGGGTCAGCGCCTGCGGCACCGCCGCCAGCGGGATGTGGATCGTGACCGGCACCACCCGGAGGCCGGGTGCCGCCAGCATCATCACCGGCAGCGCCGCGCCGCTCAGGTGCGCGAGGAACTCGGTGTGCCCCGGGAAGGCAAAGCCGGCGCCGTCGATCAGAACCTTCTTGTTGATCGGGTTGGTGCAGAGCGCGAGCGCGGCGCCGCTGCGCACGAGCTCGACCCCGCGCGCTATGATCGCGACCGTGGCCGCCGCGTTCGCCGCGTCGGGCTGCCCGGGCACCGGCGCGCGCGGCAGCGGGTGCGCGAGCACCGGCAGGGCCTCAGCCGCGACCGCCACCGCATCGCTGGGTGCGGCAACCGTGCGGAGCGGCACGGCAAGCCGGGCCGCGGCTTCGCGCAGGTGCGCCGGGTCGGCGACTAGGAAGAAGGCCAGGCGCCCGCGCAGCTCCCGCCAGGCCGCGAGCGCGATCTCGCCGCCGATCCCCGCCGGATCGCCGAGGGTCAGCGCGACTGGCAGCGTCATCGCTGCGTGATCAGGGCGTCGCCGAGGAGCTCCTGCAGGTAGCCCTCTCCGAGGCTGCTGATCCGCTGGGTGAAGAGCTGCTGGCGCATCGCATCGCGCGCGGCGGCCATGTCCTCGGGCTTGATCGGCTGCGGCTTCTGCTGCGAGATCCCGAGCAGCTTGATGATGGCAACCCCGCCCGCGATCGGCACCGGCTTGGTGATCTGCCCGGGGCTCAGCAGCAGGACCTGGCTGCGGAAGGTCGGTGGCACCCGGGCGGCGGGAACGGGGTCGAGGCGACCGCCGTTCGCCGCCGAGGCGGAACGGCTGTACTGGCGCGCGAGCGCGCCGAAGTCGTTGCCCGCAAGGACGGCGCGGTAGATCTTGTCGGCAAGGTCGGTCGTCTCGGCCTCGCCACGCTCGGCGAAGGGCAGCGCGATCTCGGCCATCGTCAGCATCTCGACCGGCATGGTGGCCTGCAGCTGCATCGCCGCATCGAGGTCGGCCTCGCTCGGCATGGCCCGGCCGCGGAAGCGGGCGGTGACGACCTCGCGCCACAGCAGGCCCGACTCCACGAAGTCGTCCATCGCCTGCCGATCGATCTCGCGCGAGTCGAGAACGCGCAGCACGTCCTCGACCTTGAGGCCGCGGCTGCTCGCGAACTCGTCCAGCCCGGAATCGAGGGCACCCTCGGGCAGCTCGATCTTGAGCTCGCGCGCCGCCTGCACCTTGATCCGGTCCTCGGTCAGCTGCTGGATCGCGAGCTTCTGCAGGTCGCCGGTTGCGCCGAGCGCCGAGAGCAGCTTCATCCGCTGCTCGATGTCGTAGTGGGTGATCACCCCCGTGTTCACGGTGAGCGCGGGCTCGAAGACATTGGCCGCCAGCGCCGGGCTGCCGGCAGCAAGCAGCCAGGAAACGCCGACGGCGGTGATCAGCTTACGCATCGTCTCTCTCAACGCTCCTCAAGCTCCCCGCGCGGTGCAGACCCTGGCCGGCCACTTGTTGTCGCCGGAATCTCCGACCCCCGCCAGCTTCAGGCTGAAGCCGATCGAGGTCGTTGGCGGCAGATTCTCCGAGGATGTATAGCGGCGCTGGATCGAGAGGTCGAACTCGGTGCATTCGTTGCCGTACGTTATCCCCGCCCCGGCGCGCAGGTTGGCGTGCGCGGCGACGTCGTAGCGCCAGATTCCGCGCACCTCCCAGTTCGGACGCAGCCGGTAACGGGCGTTGAACGCGAACTCGCTCGTCTCAGGCTGGTCGCCGATCACCGGGTCGGAATCGTCCTGCGCCAGGTAGATGTAGGCGGCCCGCAGGCCGGCCCGCTCGCTGTCATAGGCCATGGCGAACTCGTTGCGCTGGAAGTCGAGGGTGTCGCTGAACAGCGCGCGGTTCACCAGCGTCAGCCCGCTCGCGAAGTCCAGCGACAGCGCGCCGACGTAGTCGGACCAGGTGCCGTCGAGCCCGGTGCCCTCGGAGAACTGGTCCTTGTCGTTCACCCGGAAGACCCGCCCGAGCGTCGCCCCGAGCGACCAGCCCGAGGGGTCCTGCCGCGTGTAGTTGATCCCGAGGTTGGCGCGCAGGCCGGTCTCCAGCCGGTCCTCGCCGGGGAAGCGGTTCAGCGAGAAAAGGTTCAGGTCGTCGAATTCGGGCAGCTGGCTGTCCTCGTTCGGCACGTCGTCGTCGCCGACGGTCTGCGACCAGATCACCTGCGCGATCGGCTCGATCACGTGCTGCGCGGCGGCGGTGGAGCGGATGAGCGGCCAGCGCAGCTCGCCCGAGACCAGCGGCATCGCCCGGGCGTCGGTGCCGTCCGGGATGTCGACGTAGTCCCAGGTGCGGTAGAGGTCGACGACCGCCGAGGCCGTCGAGGAGGCGAGGACGCCGTTCGCCAGCGTCCAGCCGTTCTGCCAGTCGACACCGCCGCCGGCACGGATCATGTCGCCGCCGACGTCGCGCGCGATGCCGAGCGAGTTGGCGTCGATCCCGACCCGCCCGCCGACCACCGGCGCGTCGAACAGCCGGCGGTAGTAGAGGGCGGGGAAGACGAAGGGGATCGTGTCGGTCGCCTCGTCCTCGTTGAGGCTCTGGAAGGCGATCGTCGAAACGGAGAAGTATTCGTCGCCGAGCGTCCGGTGGATGCCGGCGATGCTCGTCAGCCGGTCGGCGTCGGAATAGTCGAACTGGGCGAGGAAGCTGTTGTCGCTGGCCGCGGCAAGATCGAACGACGCGACAAAGCCCTGGCCGAGCGCGAAGTTGCCGGTGGCGGCGAGGCTGCCGCGCAGCGCCTGCTTGTTGTTGCCGAGCCCGTCGTCGAAGGCGATAACGCCGCCGACGTCGAAGCCGCCATCGTCGAACCGCCGCCGGTACTGCCCCTCGACGAGCTTGGCGCCGCTCGTGGTCAGGAACGGGGTGATCGTGTAGTCGGCCGACGGGCTGATCACGTGGAAGTAGGGCAGCTTGAAGCCGAAGCCGTAGATGCCGGACTGCAGGAACTGCGGCACCAGCACGCCGCTCGCCCGCGTCACGCCCGGCGCGGGGATGCTGAGCCGCGGCGCATAGCCGACCGGGAAGCCGAAGAGCTCGAGCCGCGCGTCCTCGAAGTAGATGCGCTGCGCGACGGCGTCCTGCGTCACCCGCGACGCGCGGATCGCCCAGGTCGGCGTCGGGTTCTCGGCGCAGATCGTGCAGGAGCTCGCGACTGTGCGGTAGAGCGTGGTGAACCGCTCGTCCTTGCGGCGCACCTCGGTGGCGGCGAGCTGCAGCTTGCCGGCAATCAACAGCTGCGCGCTCGAGATGAGCCCGGCCTTGAGGTCGGGAGTCAGCGACGCCGACTCGGCCATCACCACCCCGCCGGCAGGGTCGGTCAGCAGCAGCGGCCCGACCGCGCGGATCTCCTGCCGGCCTTCGTCGTAGGTGATCTCGGTCGCGCGCAGCACGCGCCCCTGGTACAGCACCTCGACGTTGCCGGTGGCGACCAGCAGCTTCTTGTCGCGATCGTAGGTGACCTGGTCGGCCACGAGGCTCGCCGGCATCGGCGCCGCGGCCGGCGCCGGGGCGGTTGCAACCGGCGCCTGCTGGGCCGCTGCGGCCCCCGGCCCAACTGCGGCGGCGAGCACCAGCGCGAGGAACGGCCGGCGTCTGGGGCGGGAGGGCGGCCTCATCCGTCCTCGAGGTGGAGGAGGAGGCTCGTCGCCAGCAGGATCGCCGCGATCGGCGGCGCCCAGGCGGCCACCATCAGCGGGATCTGCCCACGGCCACCGAGCGACTCGGCGAAGTCCTTGAGGAAATAGAGCGCGAACCCGGCCATGACCGCGAGCAGGATCATGATCCCGGTCTGGCCGAAGCGGGTCGGCCGCAGCGCGAAGGCCGAGCCGATCAGCACCATCGCGGCGAAGAGCGCCGGCTTCGCGAGTTCGCTTTGCAGGTAGAGTCGGTGGCGCTGGCCGGAAAAGCCCGATTCCTCCATCTGGTTGATGAAGCGCCCGAGATCCCAGAACCCGACCTCCTCGGGCGGCGCGAAGCTCTCGAGGATCTCTGCGCTCGTCAGCGTGCTCGGCAGGTTCATCCGCCCGCCGGTAAAGGTCCGGTCGAAACCGCCGTCCTCGGCGAGCTGCCACTCGGTCGCGTCCTCGAGCAGCCAGGCGCCGGGGGTCAGCCGGGCAGCGGGCGCGTCGATGCGGGCGTAGAGCGTCCCCTCCTTGTTGAAGCGGTGCATGCGCACGCGGGTCAGGATCGTCCCGTCGGCGTTGGTCCGAGCCGCCTGGATCACCGTCTGGCCTTCGGGGTCCGCCTGCCGCAGCCAGACCCCCTCGGCGGAAAACGACAGCAGGCTCGATCCCTGGTTGGTAAAGTCGTTCGCCAACGCTTCGCCGCGCTTGATCGACGCCGCGACGAAGGGGTTCACGACGGCAACGAAGATCATCCCGAGCACCATCGCCGCGATCACCGGAACCGAGATCAGGCGAAGCGCCGAGACGCCCGCCGCGCGCATCACCACGAGCTCGCTGTTGCGCGCGAAGCGCAGGAAGGTCAGCAGGCTCGCCAGCATCAGCGCCAGCGGGAAAACCTGGTAGAGCACCTCGGGCGCCTGCAGCAGCGTCACCTGGATCACGTCGGTCGCGCCCGCTCCCGACCCGTCGAACCGGCGCATGTTCTCGACCGATGTGAAGAGGACGATGACGAGCGCGATCACCAGAAAGACACCGAGCACCGCCCGGAGGAAGCCGCGCAGGATGTAGCGCCAGAGCGTCATGCCGGCACCGCGCGCCGCGGCCGGGCGAGCCGCAGCAGCAGCGCGGCGACATAGGCCGCCCCGAGCGCGGCCGGCAGGTACATCAGCGGCCAGAGCCCGGCCTCCGCCTGCACCCGCGACTTGATCGCGAAGAGCAGGATCTGCAGCGCCGCCGCAACCCCGATCGCGACGATCACCCGCCGCGCGAAGCCGCTCCGGCGGTAGCCGCCAGCCAGCAGCGTCACCAGCGCGATCATCGGGAAGACCATGGCGAGCAGGGGCAGCGACAGCTTGTAGTGGCCCTCCGAAACGAAGTCGGCGCGGCTGTAGCGTCCGCCCGCCAGCATCGCCTCGGTCGGGGACAGGAGCGACAGCACCGGGTATTCCGACGGCCGCGGCACGCGCTCGCCCTCGTCGTTCAGGAGGTCGCTCAGGTCGAACACGAACTGGTCGAAGCGCACCGCGGTCAACTGGTCGCCGGCCGCGCCGGAGGTGAGCGCGACGCCGTCGAGCATCACGAGCCGCGCCTCGTCGCCCTCGCGCACCAGCTGGGCGTGCCGCGCCGAATAGGTGACCGGCCGCGTCGGGTCGCGGGCGTCGTTGAGAAAGATGCCCGCCATCTCGCCCTTGCGGTCGGTGTCGGTGATGAAGAGCGTAAGCCCGTCGATCGGGTGCAGGAACTGCCGCTCGACGATCAGCGCATTGGCGAGGTCCGAGCGGATCTCCTTGGTGCGGTCGGCGAGGATCGCGCCCGACTGCGGCACCAGCACGATCATCACGAACGCGGTCGCCGCCGCGATCAGCGCGCCGAAGGCCGCGACCGGCCGCAGCATCGCGGCCGGCGCCACGCCCGCGCTCATCATCACGATGAGCTCGCTCTCGGCATAGAGCTTGTCGAGGGCGTAGAGCGAGGCGCCGAGGCCCGACAGCGGCAGCACGATGACGAAGACCTGCGGCAGGACGAGGCCCGAGAACTCGGCGAAGACGAGGGCGCTCTGCCCGCTCGCGACGACGGTGTCGATCAGGCGCACCGACTGGGTCAGCCAGATGACGCCAGTGAAGATCAGCACGAAAAAGCCGAAGGCGGCGACAAGCTGGCGCAGGATATAGCGGTCCAGTCGCTTCACCGTCTCGTGCCTCGCTCACGCGGTCTCGTGCCGCCTTCTGGCCAAAGCCCGGGAAAGCGGCTAGGGCTTCCGCCTGACCGCAATCTATGGAGAGCGACGTGACCGCGCCACTGCAAACCGCCTTCGTCGCCGTCGACCCGGGCAAAATCGCCGGTATCGAGGGAAGGATCGCGGTATTCGCGGACGGCGCCAGCCCGCTCGACCCCTTGGCGCGGCAGGTGAACCGGCTGAGCCGCGGCGCGGTCGACCGGCTGGTGGCGAGCCCGGCCTTCGCCAGGGCCAAGGCCGGGTCCGGGCACGTCCTCGCCCACCCGGCCGGGCTCGCCGCCGAGGCGGTCCTGGTCGTCAAGCTCCCGCGCCGGCCGACGCCGGCCGAGGCGCGGCTCGCCGGCGCCGCGATCGCCGGCTTCAACGAGTCTGTGCCGCTGACGGTGCTCGCCGGCCCCCAGGCGCGCGTCGCCGAGGTGGCGCAGGGGCTGAGCCTCCGCGCCTACGAGTTCACCGACTACCGTGCCCGCAAGGAAGACGCCCCCGCGCCCAACCGCGCCGTCGCCTTCCAGGTCAAGGACACCGCCGCGGCCGACGAGGCCTTCGCACCGCTCGCCGCCGAGGCGGCCGGCGTCTACTTCGCCCGCGACCTCGTGAGCGAGCCCGCGAACGTGCTGACCACCACCGAGTTCGCCCGCCGGCTCGTGGACCTGCGCGACCTCGGCGTCGAGGTCGAGGTGCTGGAAGAGCCCGAGCTCGAGAAGCTCGGCATGCGGACGCTGCTGGCCGTGGGGCAGGGGTCCGACAGCCCGTCCAAGGTCGTTGTCATGCAGTGGAAGGGCGGCGGCGACGAGGCGCCCTTCGCCCTCGTCGGCAAGGGGGTCGTCTTCGACACCGGCGGCATCTCGATCAAGCCCGCCGCGGGCATGGAAGAGATGACCATGGACATGGGCGGCGCCGGCGTCGTCGCCGGCGTGATGAAGACGCTGGCGCTGCGCAAGGCGCCCGCCAACGTCGTGGGCCTCGTCGGCCTGGTCGAGAACATGCCCGGCCCGAACGCCACCCGCCCCGGCGACGTTGTCCGCTCGATGAAGGGCGACACCGTCGAGATCATCAACACCGACGCCGAGGGCCGGCTCGTCCTCGCCGACGTCCTCTGGTACGCCCAGGAGCGGTTCGAGCCGACCGGCATCGTCGACCTTGCCACCCTGACGGGCGCCATCATCATCGCCCTCGGCCACGAGAAGGCCGGCGTCTTCTCCAACGACGACGCCCTCTGCAACGCCTTCCTCGCCGCCGCCGAGGCCGAGGGCGAGGGCGCCTGGCGGATGCCGCTTGCCCCGGCCTACGACGCGGCGCTGAAGAGCCGCATCGCCGACATCGCCAACGTTGGCGGCCGCCCGGCCGGGTCGGTGACCGCGGCGCAGTTCCTCCAGCGGTTCATCAAGGACGGCACGCCTTGGGTGCACCTCGACATCGCCGGTGTCGCCTACGTCTCCAAGGACGGCGATCTCGGCCCGAAGGGCGCGACCGGTTGGGGCGTCCGCGCGCTCGACCGCCTGGTCCGGGACCGCTGCCAGCGCTGACGCCTTGCCGGAGGTCCTCTTCTACCACCTGACCGCCAGCCCGCTCGAGGCGGCGCTCCCCGACCTCCTCGAGCGCTCCCTGGCGCGCGGCTGGCGCGTCGTCCTCCGCTGCGGCTCCGACGCCGGGCTCGCCGCGATCGACGCGATGCTCTGGACATACCGCGCCGACGCCTTCCTGCCGCACGGAACCGCCGCCATGGGCCACGCCGCGCTGCAGCCGATCTACCTGACGCTCGGCACCGAGAACCCCAACCGCGCCGACGTGCTCATGCTGGTCGACGGCGCCCGCGCGGCGACCGCCGAGATGGCCGGCTACGCGCGCACCTGCCTGGTCTTCGACGGCCATGACGACCGCGCCGTCGAGACCGCCCGCGCCGACTGGCGCAGCATCACCGCCGCCGCGCTCCCCGCGATCTACTGGGCGCAGGAGCAGGGCCGCTGGGTGCAGAAGGCGGCGAGCGGCACACCCGCGTGATCCGGGCGCTGCCACTCGGGTGGCGCATCGGTGCCGGCGGAATTATCAAGATCGAGTAAACGCGGGAAACTTTAGTCGTTATAAATCAATATATTGCGTTTGTGCGCGGCTTGCATGCCGGAGCCACGATGCTCCGGCATGCGCGTCGCTGCGGTTTTCAGACGACTGCCATCGGGCGGGGCTGGGTGGCGGCGCTCTCGTTCGGGTCGATCGTCCCGAGGCTGCGGACGACCTCGAACCGGCCGCCGCGGGCCTGGCCGATGAACATGTTCATCCGCACGTGCCGCTGGCCCGGCACCATCGCGGCGGGGCCGCCCGGGCCTTCGGCGATGCTGGCGTGGTCGAGCGCGCGGACGACTGCGTCGCGGTCGAGCGAGCCCGCCTCCTTCACCGCGGCCTCCCACAGCCGGATCGCCCGGTAGTGGCCGGAGGCGCCGCTGCCGGCGGTGAACGGCGGGCTTCCCGGAAAGCGCGCCTCGTAGCGCGCGAGGAGGTCGCGGCTGAACGGGTCGCTCACGTCCCGGTAGTAGTCGAGGCAACTGTAGATGCCCTCGGCCTGCTCGGGCGGCACCATCCCGAGCGCGCTGTCGTCGAAATAGGTGCAGACGATCCGGCCGCCGCGCCGGGTGAAGCCCGCATGGTAGAGCTGCTCGAAGAACGCCATCGCGCCCGGCGGAACGGTCGTGTTGAACACGACGTCGGTGCCGGTGGCGATGATCCGCTCGATCGTCGCGTCGTAGTCGGTATGGTCGAGCGGGAAGTATTCCTCGCCGACGATCTCGCCGCCGTTCGCCCGGACGACCCGCGCCGCCGCCTTGTTGAGCAGGTGCGGCCAGATGTAGTCGGCCGAAGGCAGGTAGAACTTCCGCGCGCCGGTCGTCTTCATCAGCCACGGGATCAGCGGCTCCACCTGCTGCGCCGGCACCGCGCCGGTGCAGAAGACGAGCGGGTCGCTCTCCTGCCCCTCGTACTGCTCGGGATAGAGGTAGAGCATCCGGCCCGCGGTCTCGCTCTTGATCGCCTGGCGCGTGGAGCTGAAGATGCCGCCGACGACGACGTCGACCTCGTCTGCATTGACCAGCTTCGCCGCCGCCGCCTTGGCGACGCCGTCGGTGGTCGCGCCGTCCTCGACGATCAGCTCGACCGGCCGGCCCAGCAGGCCGCCGGCGGCGTTGATGTCGTCGACGACCAGCCGCGAGATGTTGGCGTCGGCCGTCCCCAGGAACGCGAGAGGCCCGGTGAGTTCGGCGACGAGGCCGATCTTGATCGGATTCGACATGTCCGTTTCCTCGTGAGGGTTGCGCTGCGGGCCGGGCTACCGGCCCGCCGGCCGTGGATCAGGCCTCGTACTCGCCGACGAGCATCGCCGCCTGCGGCTTGCCCTTGTGCCCGGCCGCCTGCAGGATCGCCGGCACCTCGGGGTCGGACACGAAGGCCTTCCAGCCCTCGGCGTCCCAGTCGAAGAGCGCCCAGACCCGGTCTTCCTCGCTCGGGTCGCGGAAGACCGTCGCACCCTTGGACCCGTGCAGCTTGCGCTTCTCGGCGCCCGCCTTCGAGAAGACTTCGACGAAGCGGTCGAGATCCTCGACCTTGGTCGTTGCCAGCAGCATCTTGCGTCTCCTTGCTCGTGTCGGGTCCCGATGACCTGTCGACGGGGAGAAGATGCCGGCCGCCCGCCGTCACCGCATGAGGAGGATTCCCTACGCCGCGACTTTCCGCCCCTTGCCCGGCGCGTGAATCCGGCGTCATGCTCGGCGACCGGCTTGGGGGAGCGGGCCATGGGCGAGATCGCGGTCAGGCGTGCCGACTTCATGATGGTGCTGGCCTACGCCACCGACCTCGCGACCGGGCAGTCGCGCGACTTCGCCCTGCGCGCCTGCGTGCTGGCCATGCGGCTCGCCGACGCGATGGGGCTCGACACGGCCGAGCGGCGCAAGGTCTACCACCAGGCGATCCTGCGCTACATCGGCTGCAATGCCGACACCCACCTGCTCGCCGCTGCCTTCGGCGACGAGATCGCGCTCCGGCAGGACCTCGCGGTCACCGACCTCGGCAGCCATTCCGAGCTCGGCGCCGTCTTCGTCCGCGCCTTCACCCGCGCCTTCGCCGACCTGCCGCCCGACCGGCTCAAGCAAGCGATCGAGCAGGGGCTCGCCGAGGCGGTTCAGGTCAGCATCCCCATCCTCGCCGGCCACTGCGAGGTGGCGCAACGCATCGGCGAGCGCATCGGGCTCGACCCCGAGGTGATCGAGAACCTCGGCCAGCTCTACGAGCGCTGGGACGGACATGGGATGCCGCGCGGCCTGAAGGGCCCCGACGTGCGGCTGCCGGTCCGCCTGGTCACGCTGGCGCAGGATGCGATCGCACTCGACGACGCGAGCGGCTTCGACGCGATGGTCGAGACGATCGGCCGGCGCCGCGGCGGCGCCTACGAACCGGAGCTCGCCGACGTGCTCCTCGCCGACCCGGCGCGGTTCCTGGCCGGGATCGACGGCTCGGCCGACCGTGACTCCATCCTGGCGCTCGAGCCGGCACCGCACGTCTGGCTCGACGCGGCCGCCTGCGAGGAGGCCTGCCTGGCGATCGCCGACATGATCGACATGCGCACGCCCTTCACCTTCGGCCACTCGCGCGCGGTCGCGCGGCTCGCCGCGGCCGCCGGGGCCGTCATGGGGCTGCCGGAGGACGAGATCCGCGCGATCCGCTGGGCCGGCTGCACCCACGACATCGGCGAGCTGGCGGTCCCGGCCTCGACCTGGATGAAGGCGGCTCGGTTTTCGGCGCGCGAGGCCGACGCCGCCCATCTCCACCCCTACCACGGCGAGCGAGCGCTGGCGGCGCTCGGGTCGGGCGGCGAGCCCGTGGCGGCGCTCGTCCTGCGCCACCACGAGCGGCTCGACGGCAGCGGCTATCACCGCTACGCCCGCGCGCCCGACCTCTCGCCGGCGGCGCGCATCCTCGCGGCCGCCGAAGCCTACCAGACCGCGATCGAGGCCCGCCCGCACCGGCCGGCTGCTACCCCGCGCGCGGCGGCCGTTGCTCTGCGGGCGCTGGTCGCCGAGGGCAAGCTCTGCTCGAACGCCGCCGAGGCCGTCCTGACCGCCGCCGGGCAGGGGTCGCGCCGGGCAGCGCCGGCCCGGCTCGACGGGCTGACCTCGCGCGAGATCGAGGTGCTGCGGCTGATCGCCGCCGGCCACACGGCGAAGGAGGCGGCGCGGCTCCTCGGGATCTCGCCGAAGACGGCCGACAACCACATCCAGAACCTCTACGCCAAGATCGGCGTCTCGACCCGTGCCGGCGCCGCGCTCTACGCGCTCGAGCGCGGGCTGGTCGAGACCGCGCGGGCCGCCTGACCCTCAGCGCTCGAGATGTCGCGCCGGCCGTGTGTCGGGGCCGAGGCCGATCCGCGCGCGGATGGCGGGGTCGCGCAGCGAGACCTCCTGCCCG
>JAXMDH010000034.1:0-75724 GCA_046348915.1 Amaricoccus sp. | reverse complement strand
CCCTGGCACCTGCCGCTGATCAACACGCTGATCCTGCTCTGCTCGGGCTGCGCCGCCACCTGGGCGCACCACGCCCTCGTCCACGAGGACGACCGCGAGCAGGTTAAGTACGGCCTCTGGCTCGCGATCGTGCTCGGCGTCCTCTTCACGACGTTCCAGGCCTACGAGTACGCCCACGCCGAGTTCGCCTTCTCGGGCAACATCTACGGCGCCTCCTTCTTCATGGCGACGGGCTTCCACGGCGCGCACGTGATCATCGGCACGATCTTCCTCGCCGTCTGCCTCGCGCGCGTCTACGCCGGCCAGTTCACCTCGACCCAGCACGTCGGCTTCGAGGCGGCCGCCTGGTACTGGCACTTCGTCGACGTGGTCTGGCTCTTCCTCTTTGCCGTCATCTACATCTGGGGCTCGAGCTGAACCACCCCGCCGCCCCCCGCCGCCCGGCCACCTACCAGGACGTCCTCGACGCCCCGCCGAACATGGTGGCCGAGCTGGTGAACGGGGCCCTTCACCTTCACCCCCGCCCCACCTCGCGCCACGCGCGTGCCTCGCTGAAGCTGGGCGCGCGCCTCGACGACCCCTTCGACAACGGTGTCAACGGTCCCGGCGGCTGGTTCCTCGCAATCGAGCCCGAGCTGCACCTTGGCGACGACGTGCCGGTCCCGGACCTCGCCGGCTGGCGGCGCGAGCGGATGGGGGAGTACCCGGACGCTCCGGCAATCGAGCTCGCCCCTGACTGGGTCTGCGAGATCCTCTCAGCCGGCACCCGGCGGTTCGACCTCACCGAGAAGCGCGCGCGCTATGCGACCGCAGGCGTCGCCTTCCTCTGGCTCCTCGATCCCGCCGCGGGGCTGCTCGAGTGCTTCGCTCTCCGGGACGGTGCTTGGGTGCTCGCCGGAACGGCGCAGGGCGACGAAGAGGTACGTCTTGTCCCCTTCGACGCAACAGGGTTTCCGCTCTCCGCCCTTTGGCCCTGACCACGGCAGGTCCGACCCGAGTGCCCGTCCGATGAACCGGCGGATGATCGCCCCGCTCCTATTCGGCGTCTTCGGCGTCGCCGTCCTCGTCTGGCTCGGCGTCTGGCAGGTGCAGCGCCTCGCCTGGAAGACCGCACTCCTCGCCGAGATCGACGCCCGCCTCGCCGCCGCGCCGGTTGCGGTCCCGCCAGCACCCGACCCCGAGCGCGATCGGTACCTGCACGTGACCGCCCGTGGCGAGATCGAGCCTGGCGAGCTCGATGTCTATACCTCGGTCCCCGACCGCGGCGTAGGCTACCGGATGATCGTGCCGCTGGTCCTCGACGACGGACGGAAAATCCTCCTCGACCGCGGGTTCGTCCCGATCGGGGCCAAGGGCGCGCCGCGGCACCTGGGACCGATCGCGGTCGAGGGCACGCTCGCCTGGCCCGACGAGACCGACCGCTTCACCCCCGACCCCGACCGGACCAAGGACATCTGGTTCGCCCGCGACGTCCCCTTGATGGCCGAGGCCCTCCGCACCCTGCCGGTGATGCTGGTCACCGCCGGCAGCGACGATCCGAACGGTCCTTTGCCGCTGCCGCAGACCGTCGACATCCCCAACAACCACCTGCAGTACGCGATCACCTGGTTCGGGCTGGCGGTGGCGTGGACGCTGATGACAGGCTATCTGCTTTATCGTATCAAGCGCCGGCTCGATTGAGAGGGTAGCCCTTTGCACTACGTCTCGACCCGCGGCACCGCCCCGAGGCTCGGTTTCGAGGAGGCGATGCTCGCGGGTCTCGCCCGCGACGGCGGCCTTTATGTCCCGGAAGCCTGGCCGCGGATGGCGCCCGCCGAGATCGCCGCCCTCGCCGGTCTCCCGTATGCCGACGCCGCCTTCCGCATCATGCGCCCGTTCGTCGCCGATGCTTTCGCCGAGGACGAGATCCGGGCGATCATCGGCCGCGCCTACGGCTCCTTCGACCACGCCGCCGTCGTCCCCCTGGTGCAGACCGCTCCGAACGACTGGCTGCTCGAGCTCTTCCACGGGCCAACGCTCGCCTTCAAGGACGTGGCGATGCAGCTGATCGGCGGGCTCTTCGAGGCGGCTCTCGCCCGCAGCGGCCGGCACGTCACGATCGTCGGCGCCACCTCCGGGGACACCGGCTCGGCGGCGATCGAGGCCTTCCGCGGCAAGGCCGGCGTCGAGGTCTTCATCCTCTTCCCCGACGGCCGCGTCTCGGACGTCCAGCGCCGCCAGATGACCACGGCCACCGAGGCCAACGTCCATGCCCTCGCCATCGCCGGCGACTTCGACGACGCGCAAGCGAGGCTCAAGGACCTCTTCAACGACCACGCCTTTCGCGACGGCGTCGGGTTGGCCGGCGTCAACTCGATCAACTGGGCCCGTGTGCTGGCGCAGGTCGTCTATTATTTCACCGCCGCCGTCGCTCTCGGCGCGCCGCACCGGCCGGTCAGCTTCGCCGTTCCGACCGGAAACTTCGGCGACGTCTTCGCCGGCTGGGTGGCGAAGCGCATGGGCCTGCCGATCGACCGGCTGGTCATCGCGACGAACCAGAACGACATCCTTCACCGTACGCTCCGGACCGGGGCGCATCGCCGCGAGGCGGTGCGGCCCTCGATCAGCCCGTCGATGGACATCCAGGTCAGTTCCAACTTCGAGCGGCTGATCTTCGAGCTCCTCGACCGCGAGGGCGCGGCGACCGCCACCCTGATGCGCGAGCTTGCGCAGGGCGGCTTCGACCTGCCGCAGGGCGCGCTCCAGCGCCTTCGCGCCGACTTCGACAGTGCCCGCGCCTCGGAGGACGAAACCCGCGCCGCCATCGCCGAGACCTTCCGCACCACCGGGCGGCTCGTCTGCCCGCACACCGCGGTCGGCATTCACGCCGCCCGCGTGCGCCGCGGCGACCCGGCGGTCCCGATGGTGGTGCTCGCCACCGCGCATCCGGCCAAGTTCCCCGACGCGGTCGAGGCGGCGACCGGCGTCCGCCCGGCACTGCCTCCGCGGCTCGGCGGGCTGATGACGGGGCCGGAGCGCATCACGCGGGTGCCGAACGAGGTCGAGGCGATCAAGGACGTGATCGGACGGGAGGCGGTGCGATGAGCGTCGAGGTCCACGAGCTGCCGAACGGGATCCGCCTCGCCGTCGAGCCGATGCCCGGACTCCGCTCGGCCACCGTCGGGGTTTTCCTGACCGCGGGCGGGCGCCACGAGAGGGTCGAGCAGAACGGCATCGCCCACTTCCTCGAGCACATGGCGTTCAAGGGCACGCCGACCCGCAGCGCCCGCCAGATCGCCGAGGAGATCGAGGACGTCGGCGGCTACATCAACGCCTACACCGGGAAGGAGATGACCGCCTACTACGCGCGGGTCCTCGAGGCCGACGTCGGCCGCGGACTCGACATCCTCGCCGACATCGTGCTGAACCCGCTTTTCGAGCTCCCCGACATCGAGGTCGAGCGCGGGGTGATCCTGCAGGAGATCGGCCAGGCGCTCGACACCCCGGACGACATCATCTTCGACTGGCTGCAGGAAGCGGCCTACCCGGGCCAGCCCTTCGGCCGCTCGATCCTCGGTCCCGCCGAGCGCGTATCGGGCTTCGGCCGCGCCGACCTCGCGGGCTTCGTCGCCGAGCACTACGGCCCGGAGCGGATCATCGTCGCCGCCGCCGGCGCCGTCGACCCCGACCGGCTGCGCGCCGCGGCCGAGACGCTCTTCGGCGGCCTCGTCCGCCGCCCGTCGCCGCCGGAGACCGCGGCGCGCTTCGCCGGCGGCGAGCGCCGCGAGGAGCGTGACCTCGAGCAGGTGCACCTCGCGATGGCCTTCGAGAGCCCCGGCGTGCGCGACGAGGCGGCCTACGCGGCGCAGATCTACGCCACCGCCCTCGGCGGCGGCATGTCCTCGCGGCTGTTCCAGGAACTGCGCGAGAAGCGCGGGCTCTGCTACTCGATCTTCGCCCAGGCCGGCGCCTTCGAGGACACGGGCCTCATCACCCTCTACGCCGGCACCGGCGCCGACCAGATCCGCGAGCTCTGCGAGCTGACCGCCGACGAGCTCAAGCGCGCCGCCGACGGCATCTCGCCGGCCGAGCTCGAGCGGGCGCGGGCGCAGCTCAAGGCGGGGATGCTGATGGGTCTCGAGAGCCCGTCCGCGCGCACCGAGCGCATGGCGCGCATGCTGGCGATCTGGGGCCGCGTCCCCGAGATCGACGAGATCGTCGCCAAGATCGACGCGGTCACGCCCGAGCGGGTACGCGCCTTCGCCGAGGGGCTCGCGGCGCGGGCCGACCCTGCTCTGGCGCTGGTCGGCCCGCTCGCCGACGCCCCGGAGCGGGCGGCCCTGGCCGCGCGGCTGGCGGCCTGAAGGCGTGCTGGTGTTCCGGCGGGCGACCGCGCCCGCGATCGAGACGCAGCGGCTGACGCTCCGGCTCCCCGAGATGGGCGACCACGCCGCGTGGACGAGCCTCCGCCGTGAGGGCGAGGCCTTCCTGCGCGACTGGGAGCCGAGCTGGTCGGCGGACCACTTCACCCGCAAGGCCTTCCGCAACCGGGTCTACTGGGCCTTGCGCGCGCGCGAGGACGGCCGCGCGCTGCCGCTCTTCCTGATCCGTCGGGCCGACCGGCGGCTGATGGGAGCGATCACCCTCGACAACATCCGCCGCGGACCGTCGCAGTCGGCGCAGGTCGGCTACTGGATCGGACCCGAGTTCGCCCGGCAGGGCTTCATGAGCGAGGCGCTGACCGCCGTCGTCCACCACGCCTTCGGCAGCATGGACCTGAGCCGCATCGAGGCCGCCTGCCTGCCCGAGAACGCGGCGTCGCGGGGGCTCCTCGAGCATGCAGGCTTCAAGTACGAGGGGGTGGCGCAGAGCTACCTGCAGATCAACGGCCGCTGGCGCAACCACGTGCTCTACGCCATCCTGCGCGGCGACCGCCGCGGGCGGGCCGGCGCCGAAGACGCCTGAGCGAGGTCCGCTCGACCCGCGCACATTTTGTAACCAATTGAAGTCAAACGATATGGGCCTCGCCCAGTACCCTTCGCTTAACGGAGCTTGCGAGGGCGTGCAGCCTGCGGTTCGAGGGGTTGTGAGGCACCGGCAGGTCGGCATATATACGCCGCCAATCGACCCGAAATTGACCGAAAGAGACGGAGCTCGCCATGGCCGGGCATTCCAAGTGGGCCAACATCCAGCATCGCAAGGGCCGGCAGGACGCCGCCCGCTCGAAGCTCTTCTCCAAGTTCTCGAAGGAGATCACCGTCGCCGCCAAGATGGGCGACCCCGATCCCGACAAGAACCCGCGCCTGCGCCTGGCCGTGAAGGAAGCCAAGGCCAACTCGATGCCCAAGGACAACATCGACCGGGCGATCAAGAAGGCCACGGGCGGCGAGGGCGACAACTACGAGGAGGTCCGCTACGAGGGCTACGGCCCGAACGGCGTCGCCATCATCGTCGAGGCGCTGACCGATAACCGCAACCGCACCGCCTCGAACATCCGCTCGACCTTCGCCAAGCGCGGCGGCAACCTCGGCGAGACGGGCTCGGTATCGTTCATGTTCGACCGCAAGGGCGAGATCGTCTACCCCGCGTCGGCCGGGAGCGAGGACGAGGTGATGCTCGCGGCGCTCGACGCCGGGGCCGAGGATGTCGAGAGCGATGCCGACGGCCATGTGATCTGGTGCGCCGACACCGACCTCGGCGACGTGTCCGCGGCGCTGGAGGCGACCCTCGGCGAGGCCGCGTCGGCCAAGCTCGTCTGGCGGCCGCAGACGACGACCGCCCTCGAGCTCGACGCGGCGCAGACCCTCGTCCGGCTGATCGAGGCGCTGGAGGACGACGACGACGTCCAGTCCGTGACCGCCAACGTCGAGTTTTCCGACGAGGTCATGGCGCAACTCTGACCGGAATTCGGCGCGCTGCCTGCACGTGCCGGTGATCGACGCGCAAAAAGCGTGTCCCCGACCGAAGGCGCACTTGGCCTGTCGGCGGATTCCTGCCACAGAGGTGCCCGGTACGGGTGACGGGTGCCACGAGGCGTATGCGCTGGATTTCCCTGATTCTGCTGACGCTGCTCGCGGCCACCGCCGGCGAGGCCGCGCGTGCGGCCCCGTCGCACCTGATCGGCACGGCCGACTACAGCGAGGAACTGACGCTCCCGCCCGGCGCCGTGCTCGAGGTCGTGCTCGAGGACGTGACCAACGCGGACGCACCCGCCCGGGAGCTCGGTCGCAGCACATCGCCCGACCCGGGCTCGCCGCCCTTCGCCTTCGACATCCCCTACGATCCCGCCGCCATCGCGCCTGACCGCGCCTATTCGGTCCGGGCGCAGGTCTCGGTCGGCCGAAAGCTGGTCTTCGTCTCCGACAGCATGAATCCGGTGCTGACCCGCGGCGCGCCGCAGACCACGGCGATCCGGATGATCAAGGTCGGCGAGACCGCGGCCGAGATCGGCGCCGCTCCGGCAAGCATCGGCGCGCACGGCCTGATGCTGCCGGCCTCCTTCGACGGCGACCTGCCCTGTGCGGACTGCGCCGGCATCCGCTACCGGCTGAACCTCTGGTCCGACCAGGTCTTCCACATGCGGCGGACCTGGGTCGGCAAGGACGTGCGTCGCGATTCGATCGGCCGCTGGTCGGTCGATCCCGACCAGCACGTCCTCGAGCTGCGCGGCGCCGACGAGGACCTGAGCTTCCGCATCCTCGGCTCCAATCGGCTGGAGCTGCTCGAGCGCGACGACGCCGCCGGCGGCAGCGCCACCGGCGGCGTCAGCGTCGAGCGGAACCTGCTGACCGCGGCCTCCGCCCTCGAGCCCTTCGAGCCGCACCTGCCGCTTCGGGGCATGCTGACTTACATGGGCGACGACGCCCGCTTCACCGAGTGCCTGACCGGGCGCGACTACCCGCTGATCCAGGACGGCGACTACGAGGCCCTTGAGCACGCCTACCTCGCCGCCGGCGCCGAGCCGGGAGGCCCGATCATGGCCAGCTTCGACGGGGGCATCCTCAGGATGCCCAAGGGATCCGAGGACAAGGCGGGCATCCTCGTCGAGCGCTTTGTCGGGGTCTGGCCGGGAGAGACCTGCGACCGCACGCAGGGCGCCGCGACGCTGACCAATACGTACTGGAAGATTCTCCGACTGGGCTCGACCGAAGTGGCGCCCGGCGAGGGGAGGCGCGAGCCCAACCTGATCCTGCGCGAGGGCGACGAACGGTTCACCGCCACCGTCGGCTGCGCCCCGATCGCCGGCAGCTATCGCCTCAGCCAGGACCGGCTGCAGATGGCGGCCACTTCGACCGACGCTTCGACCTGCCCGGCCCCCCTCGACCAGTGGGAGAAACAGCTCGCCCAGGCGCTGCAGGAGACCGCAGGCTGGCGCATCGACGGCCAGACGCTCGAGCTTCTCGACGCCAGCAAGGCGACGCTGGCGCTCCTGCAGGCGGTCTATCTCTACTGAGCCCACGCGCGGGGTTGCCGGCCGGCGCGCGTCCGCACTAGGGTCGCGCAACAGCCTTCCAGGGAGGACGAAGATGGGCGAGATCGGCCGCACCGGCGTGCGCCTGCCGAAGATCGGCTTCGGGACGTCGGGGCTCGGCAGCATGCCCGATACCTACGGCTACGCGGTGTCGGAGGAACGCGCGCGCGACACGATCCGCGCCGTGCTCGCACTGCCGGACGGGCTGATCGACAGCTCGCGCAATTACGGCTCGGGCCGCAGCGAGGAGCGGATCGGCCAGGTCGTGCGCGAGCTCGGCGGCTGGCCGGCCGGGCGGGTGCTCTCGACCAAGCTCGACCGCGACATGGAGACCGGCCGCTTCGACGCGGCCCAGGCCCGCCGCTCCTTCGAGGAGAGCCTCGCCGCCTTGTCGGTCGACCGCGTCGACATCCTGCACCTGCACGACCCCGAGCATACCGCCGACCCGCAGCAGGTCGCGCGGAAGGGCGGGGCGCTCGAGGCGCTCTTCCGGATCAAGGAGGAGGGCCTCGCCTCGGCGGTCGGCCTCGCCGCCGGCGTGGTCGAGGTGATGATGCCGCTGCTGCGCGACTGGGACTTCGACGTCCTGATCACCCACAACCGCTTCACGCCGGTCAACCGCAACGCCGCCCCGATGCTCGATCTCGCCCGCGAGCGCGGGATCACGGTGATGAACGCCGCCCCCTACGCCGGCGGCGCGCTCGCCAAGGGCGCGGCGAACACCCGGTACGTCTACATGGAGCTGACCGACGAGACCAAGGCGCCGATCGTGCGCATCGAGGAGCTCTGCGGGAAGTACGGCGTGCCGCCGGGCGCCGTGGCGCTGCAGTTCTCCATGCGCGACCCGCGCATTACCACGACGATCTGCGGCGTCACCCGCCCCGAGCGGGTGCAGGAGACCCTCGACTGGGCGGCGCTGCCGATCCCGGATGCGCTCTGGGAGGAGCTGGCCGGCCTTCCCTTCGCCACCGACGACCCCGAGGCGGCGCGCGACTACAAGCCCGGCTGACCGCCCGCCCCGTGCGCGCTCATCCCTTCGCCTGCCGGGACGTCGGCAGCTGCACCGACCGCTGGCTCGGGTGCCCCGAGTCGGCGAGCCCCGGCGCAAAGCCGCCCGTCGGCTGCCGCGGTAGCGCCAGCAGCGCCGCCTTCAGGGCGAAGGCCGCCTCGATCTTCGGGCCGTAGACCTTGCCGTCGCCGTTGTAGCGGTCGCCGAAACGGATCCAGTCGCGGTCCCGGATCACCTCGATCAGCGCCTTGTCGCGGCAGAAATCGGCGAAGCCCAGCACCTGCCAGCGCTCGTCCGACGCGAAGGCCGCCACCAGCTCGGCGCCGGAGGCGTAGCCGCAGGCGTCGAAGTTCGAGCCGAGGATCTGCGGACCGCCCCAGCTCGCCGACAGGCACGCCGCCTCGTGCCCGCCGAGCCTCTCCCCGAGCCGGAAGGCTTCGTATTCGACCGCCTGGTCGTCGACGTGCGATGGCCGGAAGTCCCCCGCTTCGGCGACCCGGTACGCATGGTTCTGCCAGGACTTGCCCCGAACGCCCCCGCGCCCGCCGAACCGGAAGTGCCGGTCGAAGTCGTCGGGATGCGCCTTGCCCCAGTGGGCGAAGAACTTGTGGTTCTCGAAGCGCGCCACCGGCCGGCCAGCCTCGAAGTCGCGGCCGCCGCTCTCGACGTACCAGACCGCGAGCGCCGCGACCGGGTCGAGGCTGAGCCGGCTGCCCATCACCTCGAGCAGCCCGCCGACGCGATTGTAGATCGCGGCGAGCCGCTTCAGCGTCCCCGACGTTCCGGTCAGCACGAAGGCTGCCGCCGGCGTCAGCCGCGCGCCGATCAGCGCCGGGTCGTCCTTGAGGAAGCCCGCCTGCGCTACCGCCGCGATCGTGGGGCCGAGGGTGTTGGCCGGGGTCTTGGCAAGCATCGAGCGGGTGACGCCTGCCGAGAGCGCCACGGCGGTCTTGTCGGCGAAGCGCTCGCGCATCACCGCGTCGATGTAGCTCCAGGAGTAGACATCGGAAGCCGCGCCCCGCGCGTTGAGCTGCAGGTGCCCCGAATCCTGCGAGCTGAAGTAGTATCCCGCCGTCAGGCCCCTCGCGACCGCAAGGTCGGCATAGGCCTTGTAGCAAGGGTCGCTTCCGTCGCCGACCATCTTCCCGTCCCGGTAGCAATAGCCGTCGACCGCCTCGCCCCACTGGTGCCAACCCGCGCCCGGGAGGGCATTGGTGAGCCAGCCCTGCTGCCGCGGGACGTCCTTGTACGACAGGAGCAGCGCCGCCAGCCACGGCGCCCCCTTCTTCTTCAGCGCCTTCGCGGCCTTCTCGATATCCGCCGGTGAACGCTTCGCCCATTTGCAATAGTACTCGGCCTGCTTCTGCGGGCTTCGCAGCCCTTGTGCCAGCCGAAAATCGAATCCCATCGCAAGGCAGGCATCAAGAACGGACGATATCTTGTTGCCGAATTCAACGCTGAGGCCAAATCCATCCATCTTGGACATTCGATCCCCCCCGGTATAACTTCAATGAACGAACGTGGCTCACCATAGTATCACGTCGCCGAACCACTGTCGCGGGTGCCGCACGCGACGCGCAGCCGGTTGCAAGTGCGCGGGGAGGCGCCCCGGGGACACGGGCGCCCGGCGCAAGCGCCAGCTTGGCGAGGCGGCCGTTGCCGCATGGGTCGGCCAACGGCGTCTTCCTGTCCCCCCATCGACCTATCGGGCGATGCCTGGGGGCGAGGAAGGCCGGCGCCGAGGGGATCCCCCCGGGGTCACCCGAGGGATGGTCGCGGGCCGGCCCGAGACGGTGGCCGCGCCGAGCAGGAGGAGAGCCTTCCGTCTCCGCTCAGCTCACCACCGCCGGGCCGCACGCGAGCGGCACGTCGGTCACCGCGGTCATGTCCTGGGTCATCGGCGTGTCGCTGCCCTCGTGCGACTCGATGATCACCACCCGGTCGTCGACCCGCACGTGCCGGAAGCAGGCGGTGCCCTGCCCGTCCCAGTGGAAGCAGTAGAGCGGGTCGGAATAGTCCCAGGTCCCCTCCATGCAGGTCCCGTCGTAGAGCTGCAGCGTCACGTGGTTGCCGCCCGGGTAGTAGTGCTCGAGCGCCCAGAGCGCACCGTTGATCCGGTAGGTCAGCGTGCGCCCGGTCGCCATCGCCCGCCATTCCTCGACCGGGATGTCGCCCGACGGCCCCTTCGGCGGCGCCGGCAGCTGCGACGCCGCCGGCAGCGTCAGGACCACGAGCGCTATCGCCGCGGCTTCGATCGCTCGCATGTCGCCCCCCGGGGCAGTTTCGCCCGCAACGATAGGCCCTCGATCCCCGCCGCGCCAGCACCGCCGTGCCGGATGATTGACGCGGCCGCCAGAGTGTTGCGTTAACCACTCCTTATCCGCTCGCCCGCGCCAATGCGGCCCGAGGAGGCTCCGATGGCAGGATCGCGGCAGGCATGGCAGGGGCGGGCGGCCGCCGCGGCGCTGGCGCTCGCCGCCGCCACCCCGGCCGCGCTGCGTTTCGCCGGCCCGGCCACCCCGACGCCCGCCGCGGCAGCCCCGGGCACGGAGGTCGCCGGCCCGGCCCGGGTGATCGACGGCGACACGCTCGCGGTCGGCGCCGTGCGCGTCCGGCTCTTCGGCGTCGACGCCCCCGAGCACGACCAGACCTGCGGCGCGGCCCCCGCCCTCTGGCCCTGCGGCGCCGCCGCCGCCCGCCGGCTCGGCGAGCTCGCGGCCGGCGGCGTCCGCTGCAGCGGCCGCGAGCACGACCGCTACGGCCGGCTGGTCGCGAGCTGCGACGCCGGCGGCGTCGACCTCGGGGGCCGGCTGGTCGCCGAGGGCCTCGCCTGGGCCTTCGTGCGCTACAGCGACGCCTATGTCGGGGCCGAGGCCGACGCCCGCGCCCGCCATGCCGGCCTCTGGGCCGGCGATGCCGAGGCGCCATGGGACTTCCGCGCCGGCGGCTTCGTCGCCGCCTCCGGCACCCGGTCCACGCCGGCGCCGGCCGCGGCGGGGCGGCGCCGCCCGGCCCGCCCGCCGACGCCGGCGGCGGATGCCGGATCAAGGGCAACGTCGGTGCCGGCGGTCGCCGCGTCTACCACCTGCCCGGCGACCCCTCCTACGCCCGCACCCGGGTCGACCCCGCGCGCGGCGAGGCATGGTTCTGCGACGCCGCCGCAGCGGAGGCCGCCGGCTTTCGGCCCGCCCGCCAGCGCTGACCCGTGGCCGCCCGCCGCCTCGGCGCCGGCGTTGACAGCCCGCCCGGCCCCGGCGACCTTCGGCACGGGAGGTCCGCCGTGCCCGTCCTGACCATCGCGAACTTCACCGCCTTCACCAACGTCGTGGTGGCCGCCTGCAGGCTCGCGCCGCCGGCCACGGGCCTCCCCGACCGGCTGCAGTCCCTCGCCGACATCGCCGCGGGCAAGATGTCCCTCGACGCCGCCCTCGGCACCACCGGCCTCGCCGCCGTCGCCGCCGAGATGGCGAGGGTCGCCCAGGAGCATGCCCTCCACTTCACCCACCCCGGCCGCGCCCGCGACGACGCGATCGCCCTCTTCTGGCAGGTCGCCCCCGACGCCTTCGCCGATCCCGTCGTCTTCGCCGCCGCCCATCTCGACCCGGCCCTGACCGCCGACCGCATGACCGCCGCCGTCCGCGCCGGCCCGCACGCCCGCGACTTCCGCGAGACCGTCCTCGCCGAGCCCTTCTTCCGCAGCGTCGCCGAGGCGAGCCTGAAGGTGATGCTCGCCCGCGCCGGCACCGTCGCCGCCCTCGCCCCGGCGCCCGCGGGTCCTGTCCTGCGGCGCGGTGGAGACGGGCCGGCGTGAACCGCGGGCCCGTCGCCCCGGTTGCCGTCCTGCCCCTCCGCCTCAGGCCCGGGCGCAGCGGCCGCCCCGTCCCCTTCGACCTATCGGGCAGTGCCCGGGGGGTCGAGGGGGGGGGCGGCGAGCGCCCCCCTCGGGGCCGCCCCGGGACCCGCCCCGTCCACCAGGAGCAAGGAAGACAGGCTCCGGCCTTCGGCCCAGAGGCCCGCGCATGCGGGCGACGGCGCCAAAGCGCCGAGGGCCCCCTCGCGTCCCTTGGGCCTGCGCCCGAGACCGTCCGCTGCATGCGCCCGGGACGACTGACCCGCCCGGGGGTGGTTGCTGCCACCTTAACGGCGGCAGAAAAAATCCAAGAAATACAATAGCCAGACTTTCGCCCGATACCCTCTGCCGCGGGGCCCGTGCCTTCAGACGTCGAGCTCCTCCTCATCCACGAACCGCGCGTTCTCCTGGATGTACTGGAAGCGGAGCTCCGGCTTCTTGCCCATCAGCCGCTCGACGAGGTCGCCGGTCTCGCCCTCGTCCTCGGCGATCGTCACCTTGATTAGCGTCCGCTTCGCCGGATCCATCGTGGTTTCCTTGAGCTGCGCCGGCATCATCTCGCCGAGGCCCTTGAACCGCGACAGCTCGACCTTGCCGCGCCCGCCGAGCCCCTTCGCCAGCAGCCGCTCCTTCTCGGCGTCGTCGCGCACGTAGACCGACTTCGCCCCCTGGGTCAGCCGGTAGAGCGGCGGCGCTGCGAGGTAGAGGTGGCCGTTGGAGATCAGCGGCCGCATCTGGGCGTAGAAGAACGTCATCAGGAGCGAGGCGATATGCGCCCCGTCGACGTCGGCGTCGGTCATGATGACGATCTTCTCGTAGCGCAGATCCTCGACGCTGAACCGCGACCCGGCCTGCACGCCCATCGCCTGGCAGAGGTCGGCGAGCTCCTGGTTCTGCATCATCTTCGACGACGACGCCCCGAGCACGTTGAGGATCTTGCCCCGGAGCGGCAGCACCGCCTGGGTCTTGCGATCGCGCGCCTGCTTCGCCGAGCCGCCGGCCGAGTCGCCCTCGACGAGGAAGAGCTCCGACCCTTCGCGGCTCGCCCCCGAGCAGTCGGCGAGCTTCCCCGGCAGGCGCAGCTTCTTCACCGCGGTCTTGCGGCTCGTCTCCTTCTCCGCCCGCCGCCGCGCCCGCTCCTCGGCCTTCAGCACCAGGTAGTCGAGGATCGACCCCGCCGTGCGGGTATCCGCCGCCAGCCAGTGGTCGAACCGGTCCCTGACCGCGTTCTCGACCAGCCGCGCCGCCTCCTGCGTCGCGAGCCGGTCCTTGGTCTGCCCGACGAACTCCGGCTCGCGGATGAAGACCGAGATCATCGCCGACCCGCCGGCCATCACGTCCTCGCGCTGGATCTGCGCCGCCTTGCGGTTCGACGAGAGCTCGCCATAGGCCTTCACGCCCTTCAGGATTGCCGCCCAGAACCCCTGCTCGTGCGTGCCGCCCTCGGGCGTCGGGATGGTGTTGCAGTAGGACGAGACGAAGGCGTCGCGCTGCGGCGTCCAGTTCACCGCCCATTCGACCGATCCGACCGTCCCCGCGCCGAAGCGCTCGGCGAAGTCCACCTTCCCGGCGAACGGCCGGTCGGCGTAGCATTGCGCCCCCTCCAGTCGCTCGCCGAGGTAGTCCGAGAGCCCGCCCGGGAAGTGGAAGGTCGCCTGCTCCGGCGTGTCGTCCCCCGCCGCGAGGCACGACGCCGCGCAGCGCCAGCGGATCTCCACGCCCGAGAAGAGATACGCCTTCGACCGCACCATCCGCAGCAGCCGCGCCGGCTTGAGGTGCGCCTGCGCCCCGAAGATCTCCGGGTCGGGGTGGAACGTCACCGTCGTCCCGCGCCGGTTCGGGGCCGGTCCCAGCGCCTCGAGCGGCCCGGTCGGGTGCCCGCGGGAAAACTCCTGCCGCCAGAGTTGCCGGTTCCGCGCCACCTCGACCGCCACCCGGTCCGACAGCGCATTGACGACGCTGACGCCGACCCCGTGCAGCCCGCCCGAGGTCTGGTAGGCATCGCCGGAGAACTTGCCGCCTGCGTGCAGGGTGCAGAGGATCACCTCGAGCGCCGACTTCCCCGGGAACTTCGGGTGCGGGTCGACCGGCATTCCCCGCCCGTTGTCACGGCAGGTCAGGGAGAAGTCGGCGTGCAGCTCGACCTCGATGCGGTTGGCGTGCCCGGCCACCGCCTCGTCCATCGCGTTGTCGACGACCTCGGCGACCAGGTGGTGCATCGCCCGCTCGTCGGTGCCGCCGATATACATCCCGGGCCGCTTCCGGACCGGCTCGAGTCCCTCCAGAACCTCGATGGCGCTCGCGTCGTAGGCGCGGGACGCCGCATCGTCGCCGAAGAGGTCGGGGGCATGCACCATGCTGGGCCTCGTTGTCCGCCCCGCCTTGGATAGCGGGGCACTGCTCGCCATCTTCTATATCTTGTTCCGATCCCGCGGCAAAGCCCCGTGCCTTCCGGCCCGCCCGCCGCATCGAAGGCGCGCCCTGCGTGAGCGGCCGTATGCGTGCTATGATAGGACGGAGCGCTGCGGATACGGACGATGACCGACGACGCGAGGCACGACGCCTGGACGGCGGGCGACAGCTACGAGGCCTACATGGGCCGCTGGAGCCGGCAGGTCGCTGCCCGGTTCCTCGACCGGCTCGGCGTCGCCGCCGGCGCGGACTGGATCGAGGTCGGCTGCGGCACCGGGGCGCTGACCGCGGCGATCGTGGCGCGCGCGGCGCCGCGATCGGTGCTGGCCGTCGAGCCGTCCGAGGCATTCCTCGCGGGGGCCCGTGCGTCCGTCGCCGACCCGCGCGTGCGCTTTGAGCCCGGCCGCGCCGAGGCGCTGCCGGCGGCCGACGCGGCTGCCGACGTCGCCGTGTCGGGGCTGGTCCTCAACTTCGTCGCCGACCGGCCGGCGGCGCTTCGCGAGATGCGCCGCGTGCTGCGGCCGGACGGCCGGCTGGCGTTCTACGTCTGGGACTACCCGGGCGGCGGGCTCGCGTTCGTCGATGCCTTCTGGAAGGCTGCCGCGGAACTCGACCCGGCCGCCGCCGGCCTCGACGAGGCCCGCCGCTTCGGCTTCTGCACCCGCGACGCCCTCGCCGCCGATTGCGTCGCGGCCGGTCTCGACCCTGAAGTCGTGCCTTTGACGATCCCGACCCCGTTCGCCGACTTCGACGATTACTGGCGCCCCTTCACCCTCGGCGCAGGCCCCGCGCCCGGCTATTGCACGACCCTCGATGCCGGCGCCCGGACGAGGCTCCGCGACCGCCTCCGGGCGCTCCTCGGTGCGGGGCCGGTCGCGATGCAGGCGCGGGCCTGGGCGGTCGAGTGCCGGCCCGCTGAAACGCCTCGGCAGAAGTTAACGCCGCACTAACGCCGTGAGCGAAGCCGTTTCATTTCAATGGGTTGATTGGGTGTCCGCACGCGGACAACCGCGGACGGCCCGCTCCGGAAGAGGAGCGGGCCGTCTTCGGTCACGCTAGAGGCTGTAGTACATCTGGTATTCGACCGGATGGGGCGTGTGCTCCATCATGTAGACCTCGGGCCACTTGAGCGCGATGTAGCCGGCGATCTGGTCCCTGGTGAAGACGTCGCCGTGCAAGAGGAACTCGTGGTCGTTCTCGAGCGTGGTGAGCGCCTCGCGCAGGCTGCCGCAGACGGTCGGGATCTCGGCGAGCTCCTCCGGCGGCAGGTCGTAGAGGTCCTTGTCCGCCGCGGCGCCCGGGTCGATCTTGTTGCGGATGCCGTCGATGCCGGCCATCAGCAGCGCCGCGAAGGCGAGGTAGGGGTTGGCGCAGGGGTCGGGAAAGCGGGCCTCGACGCGCTTTGCCTTCGGGCTCTCCGACCACGGGATGCGGATCGACGCCGAGCGGTTGCGCGCCGAGTAGGCGAGCAGCACCGGCGCCTCGAAGCCCGGGATCAGCCGCTTGTAGCTGTTGGTCGTCGGGTTCGAGAAGGCGTTGATCGTCTTCGCGTGCTTCAGGATGCCGCCGATGAACCAGAGCGCCTCGGAGGAGAGGTCGGCGTACTTGTCGCCGGCGAACACCGGCTTGCCGCCCTTGAAGATCGACATGTTGACGTGCATGCCCGAGCCGTTGTCGCCGTAGTAGGGCTTGGGCATGAAGGTCGCCGTCTTGCCGTAGGCCTGTGCGACCTGCTGGATCACGTACTTGTACTTCAGGATGTTGTCGGCCTGCTCGGTCAGCGAGCCGAAGATCACCCCGAGCTCGTGCTGCGGCGAGGCGACCTCGTGGTGGTGCTTGTCGACCTTCATCCCCATCCGCTTCATGGTCGAGAGCATCTCGCCGCGGATGTCCTGGGCGGCGTCGACCGGCGGCAGCGGGAAGTAGCCGCCCTTGACGCCGGCCCGGTGGCCCATGTTGCCCATCTCGTAATGGGTATCGGTGTTCCAGGCGGCGTCGACCGCGTCGAGCTCGAACGAGACCTTGTTCGGCTTGTTGGAGAAGCGGACGTCGTCGAACAGGAAGAACTCCGCCTCCGGGCCGAAATAAGAGACGTCGCCGATGCCGGTCTGCTTCAGGAAGGCCTCGGCCTTCTGCGCCGTGCCGCGCGGGTCACGCTCGTAGGGCTCGTTGGTGTCGGGCTCGAGCACCGAGCAGTGCAGGCAGAGCGTCTTTTCGGCGAAGAACGGGTCGACGTAGGCGGACGTCGGATCGGGCATCAGCTTCATGTCCGACTTCTCGATCGACTTCCAGCCGGCGATGGACGAGCCGTCGAACATGAAGCCTTCGTCGAGGAAATCCTCGTCAACGAGGTCCGAGACCACCGTCACGTGCTGGAGCTTGCCCTTCGGATCGCAGAAGCGCAGGTCGACGTAGGAGATCTCGTCGTCCTTGAGAGACTTCAGAACCGATTTCTTGTCACTCATGTCCTATCCCTGTTTGCAGTCACGGGTAATCGCGCGCGCTAGAGCGCGTCGTTGCCTTCCTCGCCGGTGCGGATGCGGATGGCCTGCTCGACCGGCAGCACGAAGATCTTGCCGTCGCCGATCTTGCCGGTCTTGGCGGCGTTGACGATCGCCTCGATGGCCGCGTCGACCTGGTCGTCGGCGAGCACCACCTCGATCTTCACCTTCGGCAGAAAGTCGACGACGTACTCGGCGCCGCGGTAGAGCTCGGTATGGCCCTTCTGTCGGCCGAAGCCCTTGGCCTCGATCACGCTCAGGCCCTGGATGCCGACCTCCTGGAGCGCTTCCTTCACCTCATCGAGCTTGAACGGCTTGATGACGGCTTCGATCTTCTTCATGTGCGGCTCCCGACGGTATGCTCGGCGATGGTTTCGCAGGATCGGCGCTCGACAAACCAGCTTGCCCCGGCGGTTTCAATGCGCCGCCGCCGGGAGCCGGGAGACGCAGCAGGAGAATCAACCGGCACTGCCCGACATTTGATCAAACTGCGCAAATAATGGGCACTCAGCGAAGCCGGCGCGCTGCGCCCGGGCCACCGATTTTTCTCGCGCGACGCCGTGCGCCTCTGGTAGAGCGGGTCGACCGACGCCCGCCGCGGGCTTGGTCGGCGGGCGTGGCGGAACTGGCAGACGCACCAGATTTAGGTTCTGGCGCCGCAAGGCGTGGGGGTTCAAGTCCCTCCGCCCGCACCATCTCGCTTTACGGGTATCTACGCTACGTTGAGCAGGCGGGGCAAAGTGTCGGGGTTCCACGCGCTCCCTTTATTTGCGGCGAGGGGGGTCAGCAAAGTTTGGCTCGGGCACCCGTGGTCAGGGCAGCAACGGGAAGTCATCGCCGCGACGGGCCGGCCTCCGGCGCGTCATCGGCAGAGGATCGGGACGACCGCCTGCTCGAAGCCGTCGGGTGCGCCGTCGTCCATGTCGAAGCGGTCCAGACCGCCGTCGGCGGCTGCGACGCCGCTGCGGCGGAGGAAGTCGGCGAGCTCGTCCTCGCGCAGCGCGTAGTTGATGTTCTGCGGCAGGCTGCCGGTCGCCTCGACGATATAGTCCTCGGAGAGCCGCGCCACGACGAGGCCGAGGACGGAGCCGCGCGCGTCGATCAGCGGCCCGCCGCTGTTGCCTGGCTGCACCGGCGCGGTGAAGCTGAAGAAGCGCCGGTCGTCGTCGACCCCGGCCAGGGCGCTGACGTTGCCGCTGGTCAGGTTCAGCGATGTCCCGGCGATGCTGTAGTAGGGAAAGCCCGCCGCGTGCACGCGCTGTCCGAGGCGCACCTTGCCGCTGGCGAGCGTGAGCCAGTTGCGCGACCGTTCGGGCGTCATCAGCGCGGCGACGTCGAGGTCGGCGTCCGAGGCGACCACGCTGAGCTCGGTGCCGTCGGCCAGGGCGACGCGCGGGCAGCCTTCGACCACGTGGCCGGCGGTGACCACGACGCGCGAGGAGACGTAAAAGCCGGTGCCGGTGCTCGTCGCCTGGTCCTCCGGCAGGCCGGCCGCCCGCGGGGTCAGGACCGCCGGGGTCGGGTGGGCGGCGGCGCGGGCGTCGGGGCGGTCGAGCAGCGCCGACGTCTCCCGGGCCAGCAGGCCGAGGGTGCCGCCCCGCGGCAGGTCCCAAGGCTCGGGCCGGCCGGGGCGGATGCTGCTGGCGATGAGGTCGAGCCGACCTGCCTCGTCGCGACCCGCGGCGACGTAGACGGTCGACCAGCCGCCGGCAGTTCGGTCCGAACGGGTGTAGAAGCCGCGGCCGTCGGCCAGGACGCCGCTCGTGACCATGAGGTCGGGATCGCGAAGGACGACGAGCGCGTCGGCCCGGCTGTTCGCACGGCGGGAGGCGCCGTGCCAGCGGGCGGCGTCGTCCGCATTGAATCGGTGGGTGAGCAGGGTCAGGGTGCCGTCCCGGCTCCAGCGCCGCTCGCCGCCCTCCTCGGCCTCCGGCGCGGTCAGTGCGTCGAGCGGCAGCGCCAGAGAGACGCCGAGTTCGGGCAGGTAGCTGAAGTCCCAGCCGTCGCGGCCGACCGCGTCGAGGAAGCCCAGGACCAGCGCGCCGGCATGGGCGTTGAGCGCCGCGACACCGTACTCGCGGAGCGCATAGCCTTCGATCGCCGACTGGCTGCGGTCGGTCCAGGCGCCGTCGAGGGGCCCCCGATAGTCTCCGGCTTCGGCCATGGCGGCCTGCAGCAGGCGCCGCTCGGAGGTGGTGAAGGCGGCCGCATCGAACTGCCGGAAGAGCCCGTCCGCCGCGGCGGCGGCGCTTGGCCCGGAAAGGCCGGCGAACACCAACACACAAACGAACGCAATCCGCCACATGGCCGGAACCCCCTCACCCCGGGCGAGGGTAGCACAGCCTGGGCGATTGCCCCAACCGACATGTTAAATTTTCCTAAACGGCCGCGGCTCCGCGTCCGGTGCGGACGGCCGCGGTCCGCTACAACATCGACGGCACCACCTGATCCGGCGGGCGGTGGCCGTCGGCGAAGGTCTTGATGTTTATAATGACTTTCTCGCCCATCTCGAGCCTGCCCTCTACCGTCGCCGAGCCCATGTGCGGCAGCAGCAGCACGTTGGGGAGGTCGCGCAGCCGCGGGTTGACGTCGTGGCCATGCTCGTAAACGTCGAGGCCGGCGCCGCCGAGTTCGCCCGCGCGCAGCATCCGGGTGAGCGCGTTCTCGTCGATGACCTCGCCGCGCGCGGTGTTCACGATGAAGGCATCGGGCTTCATCAGCTTCAAGCGCCGCGCGTTCATCAGGTGGAAGGTCGAGGGGGTATGCGGCACGTTGATCGACAGGATGTCGATGCGGGCCAGCATCTGGTCGAGGCTCTCCCACCAGGTTGCGCCGAGCTCCGCCTCGATGTCGGGGTGCAGCCGCCGCCGGTTGTGGTAGTGGATCACGAGCCCGAAGGTCTTCGCCCGGCGCGCGATCGCCCGGCCGATGCGGCCGAGGCCGAGGATGCCGAGGTTCTTGCCGGCGATCCGGTGGCCGACCAGCGCGTTCGGGCTCCAGCCCTCCCAGTCGCCGCGCTGCATCATGACCGCCCCTTCGGGCAGCCGTCGCGGGACCGCGAGGATCAGCGCCATCGCCATGTCGGCGGTGTCCTCCGCCAGCACGCCGGGCGTGTTCGAGACCATGATCCCGCGCTGCAGCGCCGTCGCCACGTCGATGTGGTCGAACCCCGCGCCGTAGTTGGCGATGAGCCGCAAGCTCGGGCCGGCCTGGGCGAGCAGCTTCTGGTCGATGCGGTCGGTGATCGTCGGGACCAGCACGTCCGCCTCGGCCATGGCGCGACCGAGTTCCTCGGCCGTCATCGGGTGGTCATCGGCATTGAGGGTGACGTCGAAAAGCTCCTGCATCCGCTGCTCGACGGGGGCGGGGAGTCGGCGGGTCACCACGACGCGCGTGCGGGCTGACGGCATGCGGTTTTCCTGTTTCTCGATGCCGGGATTGGCGTTATGCTGCGGCGAACAATTGCACGGGCAGGCTGGAGAGATCCAGCACTTCCCGGCTCGAGGCACGAGGCAGAGTCCGGATGACGATCGAGATGTGGCGCCTCGCCGTTGCCGCGGCGTTCCTGCTGGCGGCGGCCTATGGCGCCTCCGCCGAGGAAGCGGCGGTTGCACGCGGGTCGGTGACCAACCTGCCGGTGCCGCGGTTCGTATCGATGCGCGGCGACAGCGCCAACGCCCGGCGCGGCCCGAGCCTCGACCAGCGGGTCGACTGGGAGTTCGTGGAGCGCGGAATGCCGCTCGAGATCACCGCCGAGTACGGTCAGTGGCGCCGCGTCCGCGACGCGGACGGGGCTGGCGGCTGGGTGCACAGCGCGCTGCTCTCGGGCGTCCGGACCGCACTCGTCGAGGGCAACGCCCCGGTGCCGCTCCGGGCGAAGCCGAGCGAGGGTGCGGCGGTCCGGGCGATGGCCGAGCCCGGCGTCGTCGGTCGGCTCCGGGCCTGCAGCGGCGCCTGGTGCGAGATCGCCGCCGGCGGCGTCGAGGGCTGGCTGCCGCGCCAGGCGATCTGGGGCGTGGAGCCCGGCGAGACCATCGAATAGCGCCGGAAGCGTCGGGGGGACCGACGTCCCGACGATCGCCCGACCATGGTCCGATGCGCCGCGGCGCCGCGCATGGTTCCTTCAAGCCCATCACGCAGGCTCGAAAGGACGGCAGCATGGCAACCCTGAGACGACAGATGCTTGGCGCGGCGGCGCTCGGCGCGATCCTCGCGCTGACCCCGATCACCGCCGGTTTGCACGGCCACGGCTTCGCCTTCGCCAAGGACGGTGGAAGCGACGATGACGGCGGCGGCAGCCACAGCGGAAGCGGCAATAGCGGCAGCGGCGGCAGCGGAGGCGGCGGCCACAGCGGAAGCAGCAATAGCGGCAGCGGAAGCAGCGGCAGCAGCGACCACGGCGGTAGCAGCAACAGCGGCAGCGGAAGCAGCCGCGGCAGCGACGACCATGGCGGCTCGGGCGGAAGCGACGACCATGGCGGGTCGGGCGGCAGCGGCCGCGGCGGGGCCGACGATGCGGGCGGGGACGACCATGGCGGCGGCTCGGACGACCGGCCCGGCGACGACCACGGTGGACGCGCTGCGTCCGGCGCGGCGGGCGGAACCCAAGGGGCGGTGTCGGCGCGTGGCGGGCTGCGGGTGGTCAAGTTCGAGCGGACCGCGGAAGGGGTCGAGGTCACCTATTCGAACGGGCTCCGCGAGGAGGTCTCGGGCGGCCGCTTCGAGCAGAAGGACGCCTCCGGGCGGACCTTGATCGAGCGACCCGTCACCGACGCGGACCTGAAGAGGATCGCGCGGAATACGAAGAACTCCGGGCTCGTCGCGGTGCCGATCCGCACCCAGCCGACCAAGGTCGAGGCGAGCGCCGGGGCTATCGAGGTGACCTACGGCACCGGCTGGCGCGAGGAGCTGGAGGGCGGCCGCTACCAGCTGAAGGACCCCAACAACAACACCGTCATCGAGCGTCCGGCGACGGCCGCCGACGTCAGTCGGCTGCGGGCGCTCGCCGGCGGCTGAGGCTTCGACCGCCCCCCGGGGGGGGGCGGTCACTCGCGCCAGGCCTCGCGGGCGATCAGCGTGGCCTCGACGCGGTTGCGGGCCTCGAGCTTCTCGAGGATCGCGGTCATGTAGTGTTTGACCGTCTTCTCCTGGATTCCGAGCGCCGCGGCGACTTCGCGGTTGCTCATGCCTGTCGCGACGCGGCGCAGGATCTCCTCCTCGCGATGGGTGAGCGTGTCGATCGGATTCTTCGCTCGCCGGCGCGGCGGCGCCTGGAAGTCCCCGAGGATGCGGGCGGCAAGCGCCGGCGAGACGTGCGCCTCGCCGCGGGCAACGCCGGAGAGGACGGCGACCAGATCGGAGCCGGAGATGCCCTTCAGGACGTAGCCGATCGCCCCGGCACGCAGGGCGCCGGCGACATCCTCGTCGGCCTCCGACACCGTCAGCATTGCGATGCGGGTCCGGGGGGCCGCGGCTCGGATGCGGCGCGCCGCGTCGATGCCGCCGCCGGGCATCGAGATGTCGAGCAGCGCGAGGTCGGGCGCGTGCCGCTCGACCAGCGCGACCGCCTCGTCGGCGCTGCCACCGGCGCCCAGGATCGCAAAGGCGCCGCTCTCGGCGAGGGTACGGGCGAGGCCGTCGCGAAAGATCGGATGGTCGTCGGCCAATACGGTGGTGATCATCGCGGGTCTCCGTTGGCGAGCGCCAGCGTCAGGGTCAGGGTGGTGCCTCGGCCGGGCGCGCTGTCGATGCGGAGCGTGCCGCCAAGGCTCTCGGCCCGGTCGCGCAGGCCGGCGAGGCCGAGGCCGCTGCCGTCGGCTGCGGCCCGGGGCGCAGCCGGATCGAAGCCCGGGCCCTCGTCGGCGACGGTCGCCGACAACCGGCCGTGGCCCGCCTCGACCGCGACGCGGACCGGGGCGCCGGACGCATGCCGGGCAGCGTTCGACAGCGCCTCCTGCAGGAAGCGGTAGAGGCAAATCCGATACGACTCGTCTACCAGCGGGTCTTCGGGGCCCTGCCAGGCGAGCTCGACCGGCGGGCCGGACGGCCGCAGGTGCGCGGCGACCGCGCGGCGGGCGACCTCGGCGAGCGGCAGGCGGTCGAGCTCGGGCAAGGACAGGCCGCGCGACAGCGTGCGGATTTCGGCGAGCGCCGTCTGCAGCGCCTCACCGAGCGCCGTAGCCTCGCGGCGGCCGGCCTCGGTTGCCGGTACCAGGCTGTCGAGGCGCATGGCGGCGAGCGCCACGTACTGCGCCGGGCCGTCGTGCAGGTCGGCCGAGACCCGGCGCAGGCTGCGCTCGGCCTGGGCGGTGGCGCGCGCCGACGCGTCGATGGCGCGGCGGCGGAGTTCGCGGCTCTCGCCGACCTGCGCCTCGAGCTCGGCCTTCTGCCGCGCGATGGTCCGGCCGCCGGCGCGGACGATGCCGAGGAGCGCGAGGCCGCTGGCGAGGAAGACGCCCGCGACCAGGAGCCAGCTCTTGCGGCGGGCGTCGGCGAGGTCATGCTCGAGGTCGGTCGCCACCTCGTAGAACTCGGCGACGGCGATGATGTTGCCCGACCAGACCTCGTGCAGCGGCGAATAGACCTCGAGGAGCGGGATGCCCAGGGCGGCCTCATGGGCATTCTCCGGGTCGTCGAGGTCGTTGAACGTGCCGGTGACGACGCCCGCCCAGGCTGCGCGGAGCTCGGGCTTCGGCTCGAAGCGCTTGCCGATCAGCTCCGGATCGGAGGCATGCGCGATCAGCCCGCCCGGCTTCCAGATCTTGAACGAAACGATCCGCTTGCGGATCCCGGTGGAGGTGAAGACCTCGTCGAGAGCGCGAACCGCCGGCTCCGACAGGCGGTCGTTCTTCGCCAGCTCCTGGCTCAGCGGCGAGACGAAGCTCTCAAGGTAGAGGGCGCCGGCCGACGCGGTATTCGCGACGACCGAATCCTCGATCCGCCCGGTGATCCAGGCCCCGATGACGAGCATCGCGGCGAGCATGACCGCGGCTCCTGCCGCCAGGAACTGGACCAGCAGCGGCAGGTCGCGCCATCCGGAAAGGCGGGGTCGGGTCAGCGGTCGCTCCTCGGATGCCGTTTCACGAGACATAGGCGACACGGCGGCCGGCCGGATACGGACTTTGGTCGGGCGCTTTGGCCGATGCGGCCGGGCGGCGTCCGCCATCGGGCGGATGGCTGCCGGCCCGTCAGGGCCGCTGGCTGCGCACCCGGATGACGACGTCGACACGGACGAGCTCGGCGCCCGGCGGCACCGGCGGAGGACCGGCCAGCACGACGGCCTCGACCGGGGCGTCGACCAGCCGGCCGTCCTCCTCCCAATAGTAGTGCGGGTGCTCGTCGATGCGGGTGTCGAAGTAGGAGCGCGACCCGTCGACGGTGACCTCCTGCAAGAGCCCGACGTCGCAGAAGGCGCGCAGCGTGTTATAGACGGTGGCAAGCGACACCGGGGCGTCGCCGTGGCGGGCGGCATCGTGCAGCCACTCTGCGGTCACGTGCCGGTTCCTGCCGTCGCCGACAAGGAGCTCGGCGAGGAGCAGCCGCTGGCGCGTCGGGCGCAGCCGGCCGACCGCTAGCCATTGCGCCGCGCGAGCCCGCGCGGGATGCCGTTCCTGTTTCCTGGCCCTGTGCACGTCCTTGTTCCGTCCACCTGCTGGGAACCGAAGATAACCCGATCGCGGAAGGACTTTCCAGTGTGCGCGTGATCCGCCGCAACCCGCACCGGAGGGGGCCGGGCCTTGCGCCAGCGCAGGCCCGGGTGCTAGAGGTCGCGCGACGGAAAAAGGGGGAGGCCCGCGACCGCGATGACCGGCCGACCGACACGCATCGACTTCGACGGGCTCATGTCCTGCGCCCGCGGCGAGATGTTCGGGCCCGGCAATCCGCAGCTCCCGGCGCCTCCGATGCTGATGATGGACCGCGTCACCGACATCTCGGCCGATCGCGGCAGCGCCGGCAAGGGGCACGTGGTCGCCGAGTTCGACGTGAAGCCCGACCTCTGGTTCTTCCAGTGCCACTTCCTCGGCGACCCGGTGATGCCCGGCTGCCTCGGGCTCGACGCCCTCTGGCAGCTCACGGGCTTCAACCTCGGCTGGCGCGGCATGCAGGGCCGCGGCCGTGCCCTCGGGGTGGGCGAGGTCAAGTTCACCGGCATGGTGACGCCCAGGGTCAAGCTCGTCGAATACACCGTCGATTTCACCCGCGTCATCGACCGCAAGCTCAAGCTCGGCATCGCCAACGGCGAGATGCGGGCCGACGGCGAGGTCATCTATTCGGCGACCGACATGAAGGTCGGGCTGTTTTCGGACTGAAGGAGGACCGGCCATGCGCCGTGTCGTGATCACCGGCCTCGGCATCGTGTCGTCGATCGGCAACGATGCCGACGCCGTCGCCGCCTCGCTGAAGGCCGGCCGCTCGGGGATCAGCTTCGCCCCGGAATACGCCGAGCACGGCTTCCGCTGCCAGGTGCACGGGCGTCCGCAGATCGACGTGACCGAGCACATCGACAAGCGCCAGCTGCGCTTCATGGGCGACGGCGCCGCCTACGCCTACCTCGCGATGCAGCAGGCCATCGCCGACGCCGGGCTTGAAGAGTCCGACGTCTCGAACGAGCGCACCGGGCTCATCGCCGGATCCGGCGGCCCCTCGACCCGCAACATGTTCGAAGCCCACCGCACGGTGATCGAGAAGGGCTCGCCCAAGCGCATGGGCCCCTTCATGGTGACGCGCTGCATGTCCTCGACGGTCTCGGCCTGCCTCGCCACGCCGTTCAAGATCCGCGGCCTCAACTACTCGATCACCTCGGCCTGCTCGACCTCGGCCCATTGCATCGGCAACGGCGTCGAGCAGATCCAGTGGGGCAAGCAGGACATCGTCTTCGCCGGCGGCGGCGAGGAGCTCGACTGGACGCTCAGCTGCCTCTTCGACGCCATGGGCGCCATGAGCACCAAGTACAACAACCAGCCCGACAAGGCCTCGCGCGCCTTCGATGTCGACCGCGACGGCTTCGTCATCGCGGGCGGCGGTGGCATGGTCGTCCTCGAGGAGCTCGAGCACGCCAGGGCCCGGGGTGCCAGGATCTACGCCGAGGTCACCGGCTACGGCGCCACATCCGACGGCCACGACATGGTCGCGCCGTCGGGCGCGGGCGGCGAGCGCGCCATGCGGCTCGCGCTGTCGACGCTGCCGGCGGAGCGCCGCGTCGGCTACATCAACGCCCACGGCACCTCGACCCCGGTCGGCGACGTCAGCGAGGTCCAGGCCGTGCGCCGCGTCTTCGGCGAGGGCGCAACCCCGCCGATCAGCTCGACGAAATCGATGACCGGGCACAGCCAGGGCGCGACCGGCGCGCAGGAGGTCATCTACTGCCTCCTGATGCTCAGGGACGACTTCATCGCCCCCTCGATCAACGTCGAGACCCTCGACCCGGACATCCGTCCCGGCGAGATCGCGACCAGGCGCGTCGACAAGGCGGGGCTCGACACGGTGATGACCAACAGCTTCGGCTTCGGCGGGACGAACGCCTCGCTGCTGCTGAGCCGGCTCGACGGGTGACGGTGGTGGGGCAGGCGGGGCTCCTCTCCGGCAAGCGCGCGCTGATCCTCGGCGTCGCCAACGACCATTCGATCGCCTGGGGCATCGCGCGGATGTTCGCCGCGCATGGCGCCGAGCTCGGCTTCACCTACCAGGGCGAAGGGTTCGAGCGCCGTGTCGTGCCGCTCGCCGAAAGCGTCGACGGCCGCTTCGTCGTGCCGGCCGACGTGCAGGACCCGGACTCGCTCGACGCGGTCTTCGAGAAGGTCGCCGAGACCTGGGGCGGCCTCGACGTGCTGGTGCACGCGATCGCCTATTCCGACAAGGCCGAGCTCGACGGGCGCTTCCTCGACACGAGCCGCGCGAACTTCCTCAAGTCGCTCGACATCTCCTGCTACAGCCTCGTCGACCTGACCCGCCGCGCCGCGCCCCTGATGCAGCGCGGCGGCGCGGTTTTGACGCTCACTTATCTCGGCGCGCAGCGGGTCACCCCGCACTACAACGTCATGGGCGTCGCCAAGGCCGCGCTCGAGAGCTCGGTCCGCTACCTCGCCAACGACCTCGGCCCCGCCGGGATCCGCGTCAACGCCATATCGCCCGGGCCGATGCGGACGCTGGCCGGCGCCGCCATTGCAGGATCGCGCAAGGTCTACCGCGCCACCGAGCTCAACGCGCCGCTCCGCGCCAATGCCACGCTCGATGCGGTCGGCGGCACCGCGGTCTACCTTGCCTCCGATCTCGGCGCGTGCACGACGGGCGAGGTGATCTTCGTCGACGGCGGCTTCCACGTGCTCGGGATGGCGCAGCCGGAATACCTCGAGTGACGAGGCGCTTCACCACGTCCGACGGGCTGTCGCTCGCCTGGCAGGAGGAAGGGTCCGGGCTGCCGGTCCTCTGCATCCCCGGGCTCACCCGCAATGGCGCGGACTTCGACGAACTCGCAGCGGCGCTCGGCGGACGCTGCCGGCTGATCCGGCTGACCCTGCGCGGGCGCGGCGCGTCGGACCGCGACCCGGACTGGACCCACTACGCCGTCCCGGTCGAGGCACGCGACGTCCTGGAGTTCCTCGACCACCTCGGCCTGCCGAAGGTGACGGTCATCGGCACATCGCGCGGCGGGCTGATCGCGATGGTGCTGGCGGCGATGGCGAAGGGCCGGCTGGCGGGCGTCCTCCTCAACGATATCGGTCCCGAGCTGGCGCCGGCGGGCCTCGCCAACATCATGACCTACCTCGGAATCGCGCCGCGCGCCCAGACGCTTGCCGAGGCGGCCGGGGCGCTCGAGCACCGGATGGGCGCGGCCTTCCCCGGCCTGCCACCGGAAAAGTGGCTGAGCCTCGCGAGCCGCTGGTTCGACGTGACGCCCGACGGGATCGCGCTCAACTACGACCCCCGCATCCGCGACGCCCTGGCAGCGGTCGAAGCCCAGCCCGCGGTCGACCTCTGGCCGCTCTTCGATGCGCTGGCCGGCCTTCCTGTCGCGGTGGTGCGCGGCGCGAACTCCGACCTGCTGACGCCGGAGACCCTGGCGCGGATGCGGGAGCGGCACCCGGGCCTCATCGTCGCCGAGGTGCCGGACCGCGGCCACGTTCCCTTCCTGGACGAGCCCGAGGCGCAGGCCGCGCTCGACGCTCTGCTCGGCGAGGTGGCCGCCTGACCGACATCGCGCGCATTCGCGCGGCGGCGGCGCAGGCGTCCGGCATCCGCCGCACCCCGCTCCTCGCCGCGGCCGCCCTCGACCGTATGGCCGGCCGGCGGGTGCTGGTGAAGGCCGAGTGCCTGCAGGTGACGGGTTCGTTCAAGGCCCGCGGCGCCTGGGCCGCGGTCTCGGCCCTCCCTCCCGGGGAACGCGCGCGCGGCGTCCTCGCCTATTCGTCGGGCAATCACGCCCAGGGCATCGCCTGGGCCGCCGCCGGTCACGGCCTCCCGGCCGTGATCCTGATGCCCTCCGATGCACCGGCGGTGAAGATCGAGCGCACCCGTGCGCTCGGCGCCGAGGTTGTCCTCTACGACCGCGCGACCGAGGACCGCGACGCGATCGGCGCCACCCTCGCCGCCGTGCGCGGCCTCGAACTGATCCCGCCCTTCGACTATCCCGAGGTCATCGCCGGCCAGGGCACGACCGGGCTCGAGCTGGCGGCGCAGGCGACCGACGAAGGAGTCACAGCGGCGGACGTGCTTGTCCCCTGCGGCGGCGGCGGTCTCAGCGCCGGCATCGCGCTGGCGCTCGAAGCCGAGGCGCCCGGCCTCCGCGTCCGCCCGGTCGAGCCCGCCGGCTTCGACGACATGGCGCGCTCGCTCGCCGCCGGCGAGCACCTCGGCAACGCCCGCGCCACCGGATCGCTCTGCGACGCGATCCTGACCCCGCGCCCCGGCGCCCTGACGTTCCCGATCCTCGCCCGGCTTGCCGGCCCCGGCCTCGCCGTGACCGACGCCGAGGCGCTGCGGGCGATGGCGATGGCCTTCGCCCACCTGCGCATCGTCCTCGAGCCCGGCGGTGCCGTCGCGCTCGCCGCAGCCCTCTTCCGTCCGGAAGCCTTCGCCGGCGACGCCGTCCTCTGCGTCGCCTCGGGCGGAAACGTCGCCCCGGAGCTCTTCACCGAAGCCCTGCGCTCCTGAGGCGGTCCGTCCGCCGCTACCCTTCCCCGCCGCGCCCGCGCAAGCCGAGGGTCCCCCTCGCTTCTTCTACCTCATCGGGCAGTGCCAGGGGGGTCGAGGGGGGCGGCGAGCCCCTTGGGCCGCCCCGGGAAACACCCGGTCTTCCGGGAGCAGGGGAGATGCCGCCCGGCCTTCGGCCCAGAGGCCCGCGCATGCGGGCGACGGCGCCAAAGCGCCGCGATCCCCCTCGCATACCTCGGCGCACGGGGACCCGGCCGCCCTCGACGCCCCATCGGGATCCCGGGCCTGCACCGCGGACAATCATGAAGTCCGGGTTAATGGCCGGACCTCATTTCAATTTCAATCAATAACTTACGGATTTGTCCGAGTGCGGACAAGCCCCGGACCGCCATCGAAGGGCCGCCTCAGCGCCCGAGGATCGCCCGCACGTACTGCTGGGTCTCGGCGTAGGGCGGGACGCCGTGGTACTGCTCGACCGCCGCGGGGCCGGCGTTGTAGGCCGCCAGCGCCAGCCGCCAGTCGCCGAAGCGGCGGTACTGCTGGCTGAGGTAACGCGCACCGCCCTCGAGGTTTTCCTTGGGGTTGTGCGGGTCGATGCCGAGGTGGTCGGCGGTGAACGGCATGATCTGCGCCAGGCCGATCGCGCCCTTGTTCGACCGCGCCGTCGGTCGGAAGTTCGACTCCGTCCGGACCAGCCGCAGGAACAGGTCCTCCGGCACGTTGTGCCGCCGCGCCGCCGCCCGCGCCATGTCCTGGTAGACGCCGGAGTCACCCGAATAGATCGGCAGCCCGGCCCACTCGTCCGTCTCGATGCCGGTGGGCGGCCGCGGCCGGCCGGCGAGCGCCCCCGGGACCGGCGGCCGGATCAGCTGGCGGTATTCGGGGGAAAGGCTCGACTGGCTGCGCAGCAGCGTGCTGAGCTTGGTGTCGGCCGACGCCGGTGCGCCCACTGCCAGCGCCAAGCCGAGCGTTATCAGGATGGCCCGCATGGTCCCTCGCGCGTTTTGCGGCGGTCTGCCTCTCCGCCGCCCGGGCTTCGGCCCGGGATTGCCCGGGACTATGGCAAAAAAGAAATCGGCTGTCAGCTTTCATCTCGCTTCATCCTCCGGTAAGGGTCGGCGGCGGATGCTGACGCCCGACGAGCGTGTCCCGCAGGACACGCGGCCGGACGAAAACGACGGGAGATTGGCATGGCGGGAAGCGTCAACAAGGTGATTCTGGTCGGCAATCTCGGCCGCGACCCCGAGGTCCGGACCTTCCCCAGCGGCGGCAAGGTGGTCAGCCTCCGTGTCGCCACTTCGGAGAACTGGCGCGACAAGCAGACCGGCGAGCGCAAGGAGCGCACCGAGTGGCACTCGGTCTCGATCTACAACGAGAACCTCGGCCGGATCGCCGAGCAGTACCTGCGCAAGGGCTCCAAGGTCTACCTCGAGGGCCAGCTCGAGACCCGCAAGTGGCAGGACCAGTCGGGCCAGGACCGTTACACGACCGAGATCGCCCTCCGACCGTATCGCGGCGAGCTGACGCTGCTCGACGGCCGCGGCGAGGGTGGCGCCGGCTACGACCAGGACCGGTCCGGCGGCTTCGAGCGTGACACCCGCGGACCCGCCGGCCAGATCGACGACGAGATCCCGTTCTAGCCGGCCTGGTCCTCACGGCGGCGGCGCGATCTCCGTCACCGCCCGCTCTTCGCCGCTGCGCGAGTCGATCACCCGGATTCGCTCCTGCCCATCGCCGTCGATGGTGACGACCGCGATCCAGCCGCTGCCGAAGGTCACGGCCCGGGCGCTCTCGCCCGCCGGCAGCCGCACCGACGGCGGCAGCCGCGGCGACGGCGGGGTCGGCCCGAGGCGGATGACAAGCAGCGTCACGATTGCTATGACACCGACGATCAGCGTCGCGGTCAGAGCGTTCACCAGCCAGCGCAGCTGGCGGAGCCGCGGCGGCTCCGGGAAATCCTCAGGCCCATCGACAGCCATGTCCGAACCGATCCGTCAGCTTCGCGTCATGCTGGGCGTGCCCGGCGACCGCCTCGACAAGGCGCTCGCCGCCTCAGTGCCCGCGGCATTGTCCCTGAGCCGCTCCCGCCTGCAAGCGCTGATCGGCGAGGGTCGGGTCGCTGCCGCCGACGGGACGCCCCTCTCCGACGCCCGCCTGCGGCTGATGCCCGGCACCGAGGTCATCCTGACGCTTCCGGACCCGCGGCCGGTCGAGACCGCGGCCGAGGCGATCCCCCTTGCGATCGTCTTCGAGGATCCCCATCTCATCGTCGTCGACAAGCCCGCGGGGCTCGTCGTGCATCCCGCGCCGGGCGCGCGCGGCGGCACGCTGGTCAACGCCCTCCTCCACCACTGTGGCGGCACGCTTTCGGGGATCGGCGGCAAGCTCCGTCCCGGCATCGTCCACCGCATCGACAAGGACACCTCCGGGCTTATCGTTGTCGCGAAGTCTGACGCCGCCCATCAGGGCCTCGCGGCGCAGTTCAAGGCGCACACCCTCGAGCGCCGCTACCTCGCCGTCGCTCACGGGGCGCCCGACCCGGCGGACCCGCGGCTCGCCCACCTCGCGGGCACCTCCTGGGAGCTCGGCGGCGTGCTGCGGATCGAGGGCAACATCGGCCGCCATCCGGGCGACCGCAAGCGGATGGCCGTGCTGTCCGCCGACGGCAAGCCCGCCGTGACCCGCGCCCGCGTCCTGGAGCGCTTTCCGGCCGACGGCGCGAAGGCGTCGCTCCTCGAGTGCCGGCTCGAAACCGGCCGCACGCACCAGATCCGGGTGCACCTGACCTTTGCCGGCCACCCGCTGGTCGGCGACGCCGTCTACGGCAGCCGTACCGGCGCCGGCGTGCTCGCCTCCTTCCCCCGACAGGCGCTGCATGCAGCGAGCCTCGGCTTCGTCCACCCGTTGACCGGCGAGGCGCTCCGCTTCGAGGCGCCCCTGCCCGCGGACATGGCCGGACTTCTCGAAAGCTTGCGCGGCTGTAACGGGGAAGGGATGCTACACGAAACGCAGACCGTCCTATAACATCCCGACGGTCAGGCGGGCGCGCGCTCATCCCCGAGGCGCCCCGCGACAGGAGGTTATCCTTGGCTTACGAAAGATTGCCCGCGCCTTCGCCCGAACAGGGGTTGTCGCGCTACATGCAGGAAATCCGCCGTTTCCCGATGCTGGAGCCGGAGCAGGAATACATGCTCGCCAAGGCCTGGGTCGACCACGGCGACACCGAGGCGGCCCACAAGCTGGTCACGAGCCACCTGCGGCTGGCCGCCAAGATCGCCATGGGCTACCGCGGCTACGGCCTGCCGACGGCCGAGGTCATTTCCGAGGCCAACGTCGGCCTGATGCAGGCGGTGAAGCGCTTCGACCCCGACAAGGGGTTCCGGCTCGCGACCTATGCCATGTGGTGGATCCGCGCCTCGATCCAGGAATACATCCTGCGCTCGTGGAGCCTCGTCAAGATGGGCACCACCGCGGCGCAGAAGAAGCTCTTCTTCAACCTGCGCAAGGCCAAGAACAAGATCGGCGCAATTGAGGAGGGCGAGCTCCGCCCTGAGAACGTGGCCAAGATCGCCCACGACCTCAACGTCTCGGAGGACGAGGTGATTTCGATGAACCGCCGCATGGCCGGCGGAGACGCGAGCCTCAACGCGCAGGTGCGCGGCGACGGCGACGGCACCGCCGAATGGCAGGACTGGCTGGAGGACGAGGACGCCGACCAGGCAACCGCGCTGGCCGAGCGCGACGAACTCGAGAACCGCCACGAGCTGCTGCTGGCCGCGATGGGCGCGCTCAACGAGCGCGAGCGCCACATCCTGACCGAGCGCCGGCTCAAGGACGAGCCAGTGACGCTGGAAGAGCTCAGCCAGGAATACGACGTCAGCCGCGAGCGCATCCGCCAGATCGAGGTCCGCGCCTTCGAGAAGCTGCAGAAGAAGATGCGCGAGCTCGCGGCCGACCGCGGGATGGTGCCTGCGGTAAATTAGCACCGCTCCCGTTCCCGTGGCCGCGCAATCCGCTCAGGATGCCGCCCAGCCGCGACCGGCGGCGATTCCGAGGTCTACCCCGTAGTTGGCGACGGCGTGGGTCGAGAGGGCCAGCGCGAGGGCGGGCAGGCCGGCCGACGTTCGGCGTCGAGGAGGTCGTGGAAGGCGATCGGTTTCGTGCGACGGGGCGCGCCGCGCCCCGCCCTAGATCGCCGATCGCTGCGCGGCCAGCTCGCGGCGCCCGCGAACGACGCCGTCCTGCGCGTGGCGATGGCCCGCATCGGCGCCGATCCTTCGCGCAGAGATGGCTCACTCACTTTGCGCACGGCGGGGCGGTTGCTGCAGGAAAGCCGCGTCACGGGAAAGAAGAGTCGGCCGCGGGCTTGAGCGGGTGTAGTCTCGGGCGATGGACGACCTCACGCTTAGTCGGTTTACCAGCCTCGACGCGGCCGCGGTCCCGACGCCGTACTTCGCGGCACTCGAGGCCTTCGACGGCATTCCCGAGCTGCAGGAGCTGAAGGCGCTGGCGATGGAGCGCGGCGGGGTGGCTCCGGGGCGGAGCGTGCTCGACGTCGGCTGCGGCTTCGGGCTCGAGACGCTGCGGCTGGCGGCACGGGTCGGACCGGCGGGACGGGTCGCCGGGATCGACAAGAGCGCGGACTTCATCGCGGACGCGAAGCGCCGGGCGGCGACGGCGGGGCTTTCGGTCGACCTCCGGACAGGGGATGCGGACGCGCTGCCCTGGGGCGACGCTGCGTTCGACTGCGTGCGGGCGGAGCGGCTGCTGATCTACCTGAAGGACCCCGGCCGCGCGGTGCGGGAGATGGTGCGGGTGCTCAGGCCCGGCGGCGGGCTGGCGCTGATCGAGCCCGACTTCTCCACCACGACGGTGAACCTGCCCGACCGACCGATGCTCCGGCGGGCGCTGGCGCATGAGGCCGACACCGCGGTGGTGCAGAGCTGGCTGCCGGGACCGCTCGCGGACATCCTGGCCGACCTGGGGTTAACGGCGGTTGCGCGGGCGTCCCGGGTGCTGGTATTCCCGCAGGATCTCGGCGCCACCTACTTCCAGTCTGTGGGGCGGCACGCGGTGGAGGCGGGAGCGATCAGCGGCGACGAACTCGCGGCCTGGAGCGCGGGGATCGCCGGGCTCCGCGCGCGAGGTCGGCTGTTCGGGTCGGTGGGATATTTCCTCTTCACCGCGCGCCGGTGATCCGCCGACGACCCGGTCGTTCCGCTCGACGCCGGCCTCGACCGCCCGCGAAATGAGCGTGAAGTCACGAAGCCGCCACCTGCGGCCTCGTCGTCACCTGCCGGAATGCTGCCCGGAGCGGGGACCGGTTCGTCCTCGTGAAGTTGCAGAAGCCGGGGACTTGCGTCCGGGCCGGCGTTCACCCATTCATGGCGCCCGGATCGCGGTCGGGCCGCGTGCCGGGCGTACCGCGGCAACGGCCGGCGGGCTAAGCCGCCCGGCGCATGAGGCCCGACAACCTGCCAGAAAGGAAATCCGCACATGTCCCGCTTCGATGGAAGGGTCGCGATCGTCACCGGCGCCGCCAGCGGCATCGGCAAGGAGATAGCCCTGCGCCTGGCCGCCGAGGGCGCCACCCCGGTGATCGCCGACCTGAACCGTGATGCCGCGCGCGCGGCAGCCGAGGAAATCCGGGCCGCGCACGGCGGCGACGCCTTCGCGGTCGGCATGGATGTCACCGACGAGGCAGAGGTGAACGAGGGCGTCGCCGAAGTGGCGGCCAGGTACGGCAGGATCGACATCCTGGTGTCGAACGCGGGCATCCAGATCGTCAGCCCGATCGTCGACTTCGCCTACGCCGACTGGCGGAAGCTACTCGCGATCCACCTCGATGGCGCCTTCCTAACGACGAAGGCGTGCCTGAAGCACATGTACGCGGCGAAGTACGGCCGGGTGATCTACACGGGCTCGGTGCATTCGAAGGAGGCCTCGAAGCTCAAGGCGCCCTACGTCGCCGCCAAGCACGGGCTGATCGGCCTCGCCAAGGTGCTGGCCAAGGAAGGCGCCGAGCACAACGTCACCTCCAACGTCGTCTGCCCGGGGTTCGTGCGGACGCCGCTCGTAGAGAAGCAGATTCCCGAGCAGGCGGCGCGGTTCGGCATCACCGAGGAGCAGGTGGTGAAGACGATCATGCTCAAGGACACGGTGAACGGTCAGTTCACCACAGCTGCCGACGTGGCCGACGCGGTGCTCTTCTTCGCTGGCGCGACCACCGGCGCCTTCACCGGCCAGAGCCTCGTCGTCAGCCACGGCTGGTTCATGCAGTAACCGCCCGGGTCATTCCAGCCGTTCGACCTGGGTGAGCTCTGGGAAGACCCGCATCCAGAGGAGCGCCACCGCGATGGTCCCGAGCCCACCCAGAACGGCGGCCGCGACCGTTCCGAAGAGCGCCGCCGTCATGCCGCTCTCGAACTCGCCGAGCTGGTTCGAGGCGTTGATGAAGAGGAAGTTCACCGCGCCGACGCGTCCGCGCATCTCGTCCGGGGTGCGGAGTTGCACCAGCGAGTGTCGGATCACCACGCTGACGGTGTCGGCGGCGCCCATCACCACCAGCGCCGCCAGGGTCAGGGGCATGCTCTTCGAGAGCGCGAAGACGAGCGTGCCGCAGCCGAAGACCACGACGGCGACCAGCATCCGCATCCCGACCCGCCTGGTGATGCTGCGCCGCGCCAGCACCGCCGTCATTGCCAGCGCGCCGACGGCCGGCGCCGCTCGAAGGACGCCAAGCCCCCAGGGGCCAGTGTGGAGGATGTCGCGGGCGTAGATCGGCATCAGCGCGGTCGCGCCGCCGAGCAGCACCGCGAAGAAGTCGAGCGAGATCGTGCCGAGGATCGCCTTGTCGCTTCTCACGAAGGCGATCCCGGCGAAGAGGTCGGCGAGCCGCGGCTGCGGCCGGTCGCCGGGTGGCGCCTCCAGCCGGATCGCGCCGTTGAGAATGCTGCCGATCAGCCAGAAGGCGGTCATCATGGCGTAGGGCAGGGCCGGCCCCGCGGCATAGGCGAAGCCGCCGAGCGCCGGACCGGAGATCACCGCCACCTGGAAAAGCCCGGTGTTAAGCGCGGCGGCGCGCTGGAACTCTCCCTTCGGCGCCACGCCGGTCAGGAGTGCCGCCGTCGCCGGTGACTCGAAGGCGGTCGCGACCCCGAGGCAGCCGACCGCGGCATAGATCGCCGGGACCGTCAGCCATCCCTGCCAGCTCCCCCAGCAGAGGAAGGCCGCGACGAGCGCCTGGGCGATCTGGCAGGCCTGGACCACGCGCTGCCGGTCGTAGCGGTCGGCCGCATGGCCCGCGATGAAGACGAGGAGCAGCACCGGCAGGAACTGCGCCAGCCCGATCAGCCCGAGGTGAAATGCGCTGCCGGTCATCGCGTAGATCTGCCAGCCGAGCGCCACGGTCGCCATCTGCGCGGCGAAGCGCGAGAAGCCGCGCCCGAGAAAGTAGAGCGCGAACGGCCGGTGCCGCAGCAGCCGGGTGTCTGCGGCGGCGACCCCGCCCTCAGCCATCGGGCGTTCGCGCCGCCGGACCCTCGGTCAATTGGCAAATATCTGAAATTGCTTGCATACTTTTTGGAAGGTTTACCACTTTTCAACGGTCCTGCGGAGGGGCCGACCCTTTTCTAACCACAGCGGGGAGGTACGTTCAAACCCCGCGTCGGTATCGGATCGGCGGCCGCAGGAGGGCGTTAAGCCTCCGCGGGTATGATCCGCCGCCATTTTCCGAGACAACCCTGACTGGTCGCCCGCCCCGGGCAGAGCTGCGTGCGGCGACCCGGAGCGCCATCATGAAACGCATCGTCATCGCCTGTGACGGGACGTGGAGCCGGCTCGACGCCCGCTTCCCGACCAATGTCGCCAAGCTCGCCCAGGCCGTGCTGCCCGAAGCTCCCGACGGGGTGCCGCAGGTCGTATGCCTCCTCGACGGGGTCGGGACCGGCCGCGGCACCGGGCGGCTGGCGCAGGCGACCGACCGCGTCCTCGGCGGGCTGCTCGGCGAGGGCCTGATGGCGACGATCGAGGCGGCGTACCGGTTCCTCGTCTTTGCCTATGCGCCGGGGGACGAGATCATACTGTTCGGCTTCTCGCGCGGCGCCTTCACCGCCCGCTCGCTCGCCGGGCTGATCCGCAATTGCGGCATCCTGGAGCGGTCGCACGCGGCGGCGATCCCGGCAGCCCTGGCGCTCTACCGGGCGCGCACCGCCGACTCGGGTCCGGACAGCCCGGCGGCCCGGGCGTTTCGCGCGGCGCATTCGGCGCAGGTGACGACCGGTGCCGGCGAGGCCGAATGGAGGACAGGGCAGGGGCTGCCGGCGGGACGGCCGCTGGCGCTTGCCTACCTCGGGGTCTGGGACACGGTCGGTGCCCTCGGGCTGCCGGGGCATCTGGCGGCGGCGCGGCTCCTGAACCGCGGGCTCGCCTTCCACGACACGACGCTGTCCGGGCTGGTGCGGGCGGCGCGGCATGCGGTGGCGATCGACGAGCGGCGGCGGACCTTCCCGCCGACCCTCTGGGACAACCTCGAGGCGATGAACGCCGTGGCCGTGGGTACCCCGTACGCCCAGCGCTGGTTCCCGGGCGACCACGGCTCGGTCGGCGGCGGCGGTGCGGTGGCGCTGCTCTCCGACGACGCACTGACCTGGGTCGCCGAGGGCGCAGCGGCGGCGGGGCTCGCGCTCGAGCAGGGCGCGCTGGATCGCTGGCGGACGGCGCGCGACTGCCGCGGCCCGCTCGCCTCGCCCAAGCCGTTGTTCCGGCGGCTGCTCCAGCTCGATGCCTGCGACCGGACCGGCCCCGCGCGTCTCGCCGACCTGGCCGAGGCGGCGGTCGCGCGTTGGCGGGCCGATCCGACCTATCGCCCCCGGCCGCTACGGCGGGTCGCGGCGGCGCTCGGGACGACCGCGGCCTGCTGAGGGTTCAATGGCCACCGTTGGGAAGCGCGCATCACAACCCGTCGCGGCGCGACCGCAGGCGGCGCTCGAGGGCGCGGAGGGCTAGGGAGAGGCCGATGGTCATGACGAGGTAAAGAAAAGTCACGACGTTGTAGGTCTCGAAATAGCGGAAGGAGCCGGCTGCGTAGACCTTGCCGAGCTGGGTGATGTCGGCGACGCCGAGGACAGAGACCAGCGCGCTGTCCTTGATCATCGCGATGAAGTCGTTGCCGAGGGGCGGCAGGATGGTCCGGAGCGCCTGGGGCATGACGACGAGGCGGAAGCGCTGCCAGGCGGTGAGGCCGAGGGATTTCGCGGCCTCGATCTGGCCGGCGGCGACGGACTGGATGCCGGCGCGGAAGACCTCGGCGACGAAGGCGGCGTAGCCGAGGGCGAGGGCGAGGATCGCGCGCCAGATCAGCGGGACGTCGCGGGTCGCGAGCGTGCCGAGGCCGAGGGCGTTCCACCCGGCGACCAGCGCCGGAACCGCCACGAAGGCGATGTAGAAGAGCAGGACCAGCATCGGGATACCGCGGACGATCTCGATGTAGAAGCGGGCTGACTGGCGCAGGACGACCGAGCCGGAGAGGACGCAGACCGCGAGGCCGAGGCCGAGGGCGGTCGCGAGGGCAAAGGCGACGACCGTGACGTAGACGGTGACGCCAATGCCCTTCGAGAGGGTCGCGAGGATCTTCCCGTAGGTGGGGTCGAGGAGGATCGCCGCGAGGATACCTACGCCGAAGACGCCGGCGGCGACGAGCCACCAGGGGAAGTCGCGGTCGGGCGCGCGGCCGGGCGGGGCGGCCAAGCCCGGGCCTACTGGTTCATCTGGTAGTCGAGGAACCAGCGGGTGTTGAGGGCGTCGAGGGTGCCGTCGGCCTTCATGGCGGCGATGGCGGCATCAACGGGGGCGACGAGGTCGGAGCCCTTGGGAAAGATGAAGCCGAAGTCCTCGGCGCCCATCGCCTCGCCGACGAGCTTGAACTGGTCGGGATGGGCCTTGACGTAGCCCTTGCCAGAGGTGCCGTCGGTCAGGACGACGTCGACGTCGCCGGCGGCGAGGGCCTGCAGGCTGGCGCCGAAGGTCTCGAAGAGCTTCACGCGCGGGTTCGACTCGTTGCCGTCGAGAAGGTCGTAGACGGCGACGTAGAAGGGCGTCGTGCCAGGCTGGGCGCCGACGAGCAGGTCGTCGTGCTGGTGGAAGCTCGCCTCGTCCTTGAAGCGGTCCTCGTCGGCGCGCACCAGCATGAACATCTCCGACCGCATGTAGGGGGCCGAGAAATCGACCTTTTCCTTGCGGTCGTCGCGGATGGTGATGCCGTCCATGCCCATGTCGGCCTGGCCTTCGGAGATGGCCGGGATCATTGCGTCCCAGCTCATGGTCGAGAAGACCGGCCTGAAGTTCAGCCGCTTGCCCATCTCGGCCACGGCATCATACTCCCAGCCGATGGCGGCGCCCTTGGAGTCGACGAACTGCAGCGGCGGATAGGCGTTCTCGACCGCGACCGTCACCTCGCGGCCGCCGAGGTCGGGCAAGTCGGCTGCCGCGGCCGGCGCGGCCGCGAGAAGGGCGAGGGCGACGAGGGCAGTTCGCATCGGCGGGCTCCGGGCTGTCCACGGCAGGATGCGGCAGCCGCTCTCGGGCGGCAAGCCGGATCCAAGCCGGATCGCTCGCAGGCCGGCGGACCCCCCGATGCCGCGGCGGATGCCTCCGGTCAGCGCGCGGGCGGGTCGCTCGCGGGGAACGACTCGTCCGACGCCTCGTCGACCTTGTCCCAGGCAGCGGGCGGCTCCCGCATCGGCTCGGGGCCAGCCGGGCGCACCCGGGCGGGCGTGCCGGCGCCCGTCCGCTGCGCGCCGTCGACCACGGAGCGGAACTCCTCCGCGATCGCGAGCTCGAGACTGACGCCAGCGGTCTCGACCGCGCCCGGGTCCTCCTGGCCGTCGTTGAGCGTCGATCGTTCGCGCAGCAGGGCCTCGACCCTCTGCCCTTCCGGCGTTTGCGCGAGCTCGGAGACAATCAGCTGCAGGATGCGCCGGTGCGCGAGCAGCCGGCCTTCCAAAATTTCCTGCTTCATCATGGTCGCGACTCCCGGTTGCAGATGGCGGCGACCCGCCGGCGCCAGCGAGCCTCGTTGGCTAACCGTGTTCGTCCCGAATGGTTCACCGGGGACCCGGTCGACCAGCCGGCAGCGACGATGCGTTACGAAATAACTGAGCGCCGAGCGAACAAACACGCCGGAGCGGAGTTGTTGGATGGCCGACGCACGCAGGAGCCTGCCGTGGCCCGATGTGCCGCTCCCCACCTTGCTCGCCATCCCGCCCGCCGGATCGTGCCGGCGTGGTCGAGGCCGGCGGGGTGACTGAGGCGTCCCGCCCCCAGCGGGAATTTCCGGCGATGGCCGGCATCCTGCTCGGCGTCGGCCTCGGCGGGTTCTTCGACGGCATCGTGCTGCACCAGATCCTCCAGTGGCACCACATGCTGACGAGCGCCGGCTATCCCGCGACGGATCTCCACAACCTCGAGGTCGACACCTTTTTCGACGGGCTCTTCCACGCCGGCACCTATGTCTTCGTGGTGCTGGGCCTGGCCGCGCTTTGGCGAACCGCCCACAGGTCGCACCTCAGGTGGTCGTGGCGGCTGCTGGCCGGCACGCTCCTGATGGGGTTCGGGATGCTCAACTTCGTCGAGGGGATCATCGATCACCAGCTGCTAGGCCTGCACCATGTCAACGAGACCGTTCCCCACGATCAGTGGATCTACTGGGACATGGGATTCCTGCTCTGGGGCGTCGCCATGATCGGGGGCGGTTGGATGCTGTACCGGTCCGGTAGCCCGGGCCGGCCGTGAGGCGGCGTGTGGGCAAGCGGCGAGGCGTCACTTCGCCTCGAGCTGCCAGCATTCGTCGTAGAACGAGCAGTAGGTGCCCGCCGCCGTCAGCCGAAGGTATTCCTGCGGGCTCAGTGGATGATCGAGGCCGGCGGCGCCCGGGAGGCGTTGGCTCGAGTAGACGGTAATCCTGTCGCCGGCGCGGATGACGAACTCGCCTTCCATGTCGAAGCAGGCGGTACGCCACTGGCCCGGGGCGCGGCCCAGGCGGCTGTCGATCTCGACGCAGGTGGCGGGTCCGTCGGGACCGACCTGGGTTCCGTCGAGGCGGAGGTCTAGGTTTTTCAGGATCGCCGGGCCGAGGCCGTCGTTGACGAGGCCGTAGGCGATCTCGCCGTTCAGGCCGGCGTCGATCGACCAGTCAAGCCGCGGCTGCACGCTGATCCGCGCGTGCCGGCGGGTCGACATCGCCTGGAAGACCGTCAGCGAGATGGCGCAGATCGAGATGACCACTGGCAGCCATAGCCGGAAGGCTTCGGCCCAGAGCTTCCAGCGCACCTCGTCCCGGGGGTCCATCGCAAGCGATGCTGGCACGGACCGCGGACACCGGCAAGCCACGGAAATCCCCACGATTGGGGTTCCGCGCGTCGGGCTTTGGCCGTATGTCGGAATGATGAAGACCAAGCCCCTGGCGTTCTCGGTGCACCTTCTGACCGGCTCCGGGGCGGCGCTGGCGCTGATGGCGCTGGTCGCGGCGACCCGCGGCAACTGGCGGCAGATGTTCGGCTGGCTCGTCCTGGCGCTGATCGTCGACGGGCTCGACGGGCCGCTGGCGCGGAGGGTCGACATCAAGAAGAACGCGCCGAACTGGGACGGGGTGATCCTCGACCTGGTCGTCGACTATCTGACCTACGTCTTCATCCCGGCCTATGCGCTGATCTATGCGCCGCTGCTGCCCTCGCCCTGGGGCCTCATCGCGGCGCTCTTCATCGCCCTGACCGGGGTCGTCTACTTCGCCGACGTGCGGATGAAGGCCGAGGACAACTGCTTCGTAGGCTTCCCGGCGGTCTGGCAGATGCCGCTCCTGGTCTTTCTCACCTTCGGGCCGCCGCCGTGGGCGACCGGCGGCCTAATCCTTTTGCTCGGGATCGGGCAGTTCACCTGGCTCAAGTTCATCCATCCGGTCCGCACGGTGCGCTGGCGGCGGCTGAACCTGTCGGTCTGCTTGCTCTGGGTGATCTTCGGCGCCTGGTCGGTCTGGGACTATTTCGACCCCCCGGCACCTGTGAAGCTAGGGTTGCTCGCCGCCAGCATCTGGCTGCTGCTGGTCGGGATCGTCATGCAGTTGCTGCCGGAGCGCCGGCCGCGACGCCGGCCCGAGAGCGATCTCGAGAGCGCATCTTGACTTGCCGATCCCGGTGGCCCACCGTTCGCATCCGCGAGGGGTGGAAGCCGGTGAGAATCCGCGCGGTCGCGCCGCTGTGATCGGCCCGGGTCGGGTCGTAAGTCAGACCTTCCTTCGCGCTGAGCCACTCACCGGGACGCGAGATCCCAAGGAGCGACGTGCATGGCCGACATTCTGACAGGCGCCGAAGGCTTTCGGCAACCTGCGGCGGTACCGATGAAGGAGATCGTTCCCTGGGCGGTCTTCGGCGGGCTTTTGCTGCTGATTGCCATCTACTTCGTCGGCGCCGAGGAAGGCGCGACGTCGATCATCAGCGGGATGTACGTGCACGAGTTCGTGCACGATGGCCGGCACCTGCTAGGCTTCCCCTGTCACTGAGGGTCTGGACATGGTCGGGAACCTGCTGCTGCGCGGCATGCTGGTCGGGCTTGCCGCCGGCCTCCTTTGCTTCGTCTTCCTCAGGGTCATGGGCGAGCCCAGCATCGGCGGTGCGATCGCCTTCGAGGAGGCCGGGGCTGCCACGGCGCCCGCCTTCGGCCATGAGCACGCGGCACCCGCGGCCGGAAACGAGGCGGTCGCCGAGCCGGCCGGCCACGACCATGGCGGCGGCGAGGAACTGGTCAGCCGACCCACCCAGGCTGGACTTGGGCTGCTGACGGCGGTGATCGTGTACGGCACTGCCCTCGGCGGACTTTTCGCGCTGGCGTTCGCCCTTGTCTACGGACGCTGGGAGACGCTGGGGCCGCGCGGCACGGCGGCCTTACTGGCGGCCGCGGGGTTCGTCGCGCTCTATCTGGTGCCGTTCTTCAAGTACCCGCCGAACCCGCCGGCGGTCGGAAGCCCGGACACCATCGGGATGCGCACCAGCCTCTACGTGGCGATGCTGGCGCTGTCGCTCGCCGGCATGATCGCGGCGGCGGCGCTGAGGGGCCGGCTCGTCCCGAGCCAGGGCCGGTGGAACGCCTCGCTCTGCGCCGGTGGGACGTATCTCGTCGGAATGCTCGTTGTCGGCGTGCTGCTGCCGGGCATCCACGAGATACCCGAGGCCTTCCCGGCGGCGACGCTCTGGTCGTTCCGCGTCGCCTCGCTCGGAGGTCAGGCGATCCTCTGGTCGACGATCGGCATCGGGTTCGGCCTGTTGAGCCACCGGGTCGCGCTGCGCGAGCCCGGCGCCCGGCTCGACGTGGCGGTGGTCTGACATGCATGCCGGCCGGATGCGCGGCGTCCGGTCGGCATGCTGCGGCTGACCCTTGTCTGCCACGGCGCGACTGCCGCCAACCGCCTCGCGACCTTTCCCCTCGACGAGCCCCTGGAGCCACGGTCGCTTGCGGCGGCGCGCGCGTTCGCCCGAAGAGGTGCGGCCGCGATCGCGTTCAGCAGCCCGGCGCTGCGGGCGCGGCAGACGGCCGAGGCCATGAACATCGACGCGGTCGTCGAGCCGGCACTTCGCGACTGCGACTACGGGCGCTGGGCGGGACAAGCCCTCGAGGCGGTCGCGGAGCGCAAGCCGGAGGCGATGGCGGCTTTCCTGCACGATCCGTCGGCGCGGCCGCACGGCGGCGAGTCGATCGACGACCTCGTGGCTCGCGCCGGGGGGTGGCTCGACCCGCTTCTGCAGCGGCGCGGCTCGATCGTCGCGGTCACGCATGCGGCGGTGATCCGCGCCGCGCTCATCCACGTGCTGAGACCGCCCCTCGACGCGTTCTGGCGCATCGACGTGCCGCCGCTTTCGGCGACCGCGCTGACCTCGGACGGCCGGCGATGGGCGTGGCGGGCAGGCGACGCCCGCTTCGGCTGACCGGGACCGCGAGCAGGCCGCGTTAGGGCGTCGTTAGGCCCGCGCGGGCAGCGTAGCGCGTTCTCGGCGAGAGGATGCGACGATCCGGAGATCCTACAACCGGCGCCGCCCGCTGCAGGGAAGGACGCGCTGGCCGAGCTGGCGGCTTCGGCGCTGGCTTCGCACGGAGGTGCGGCCCGGCGTCTTCTGGTTCCTCGGCTTCCTCGTGGTTGCCGGCGGCTGTGCGGCGATCGCGCCGCTCGTCGACGACTGGCGATCTGGCCAGCGGGCGATGACGACGGACTGCCGGATCGTCCGGGTGCTCGACGGCGACACCGTCGATATCGCCTGTCCGGGGCGGCGGGCGGTGAGGGCGAGGATCGTCGGCTACGACGCTCCCGAGCTCTTCTCGCCGCGGTGCATGGTGGAGCGCGACCAAGCGGTCCGCGCGACTCGGATCCTCGGGACATGGGTTTGGAACGTTTCCCGGACCGAAGTCGCCTTTCTCGGCCACGACCGCTACGGGCGGACGCTGGTCGACATGCGGCTCGGCGGGCAACGGGTTGCGCGGAAAATGGTCGCGAGCGGTGCGGGCAGGCGTTACCTCGGAGGGCTGCGCGGCGGCTGGTGCTAGTCCCCAATGCTCGCGATGCGAGTTGCGCAGGCGCGTCGCCGCGGGCGGCTCTCAGGCATCGACGACCCCGCGACAAGTCGGAACCGTCGGAGAGAGCGAAACCATCGTGCTGCCGCGCGGTTGTCGGCCCCAGAGCGCTTGCCGTCGAGAGCGACGTAGGCGCAGACCCGCAGGCGTCCGGCCGGGGCCCAAGCGGCGCGGCTTGCCGGCGCGTGGGCATGCGGCATCGCCGGTCAACCGTCGGTTCGATGGGCGTGTTGCCAGAGTTTGCGGAAAAGCGAGCCGCCACCCCGAAAGGCGGTTTGCCATGTCGCAGACAGATCGCGAAGCGTCGGTTGCTGCCGAGTAGTGCCGCACGGGCATATCGAACCAGACGGAAGTGATTCGATATCGCATGGTCGCAGCCGTCGCAATCCGGGCGATTTCGGCACATCTGGCCGGGCGTCGCGGGTTCCTTTCGCCAGGCATTGAACGCGCGCCGGCGGATCATTGACGTCGCCGGTGAGGCAGGCGGCCCGCGGGATTCTCGCGAAGGGACCGAGGTTTGCAGCCTTCAAGCGCGGGCTGGCGTCTGGATTGGGCCCGCCAACGCGCACCCGACGGAGGGAAAGGCCGGTCGAAAGAGGCCTCGCCGCGGGCGGCGGCAGCGCCTTTCAGCCGGGGAAATCGCTGCGACAACCAAACCCTGTTCCTGAACCGGAAGTTGAGCTATGGTTCGGCTTCGGATACGAAGAAGCCCCTGGGAGGAGCCGGATGCAGGATCGAACCATCGTTGTCCTGGCCACCGATGCCCGGATCAACGAACGGCTGATCGCTCGCGGTATGGACCCGATGCGCGGCCCCTGCTTGGCCGAAATCCTCCAGGAAGCGACCGGGGAGCGGCTCACCTCGAAGGACGCCCTTCGGCTCTGGAATCCGGAGCGCCTGGCGGGCGATCCGCGGGTCCGCGCGGTTTTGCGCCGCTACGCCGACCAGCGCGGGGTCTGATTGCCGCCGGGCTGGGGCCCGGCCGCGAGGCGATGCGCGGCGCCTGTCCAAACAGGTCAGTGGCGGAGGGGCGTGCGCCCTGGCATGGCGTATGCCTGAAGCACCGCGAGTGGGATGCTGTCGAGGACCGACCGGTGGGTGCTGGCGAGGATCACCTTGGGTGCGATCCCTGCCGCCAGGGCCTCGGACCAGCGATCGGCGCAGAGGCACCAGCGGTCCCCGGGGTTCAGGCCGGGGAAGCCGAACTCCGGCCGCGGCGTGCTCAGGTCGTTGCCGCGCCGGCGCGAGAAGTCGAGGAATTCGGCGGTGACGCGGACGCAGACGGTGTGGCGGCCGCGGTCCTGAGGCCCGGTATTGCAGCAGCCGTCGCGGAAGAAGCCGGTGACGGGATCGAACGAGCAGGGCTTCAGCGGCTCGCCCAGCACGTTCACGCTTTCCTCGAGCTCGGTGCGCATCTCAGTAGCCGGTCATCTCCAGGTAGCCGCGGCCGGCATGGCTGCCGGTCACGCGGATCGGACCCTCCCAGTAGGGGAAGGCGGTGCCCATCCAACTCTGCTCGTTCAGGGGTTGGATGTCCACGGCGACGCCGCGGGACGGGACAGCGAGATGCCAGCGGACGGGAAGCGTGCGCCCGGCGACCTCGGTCGTGGCGCCCGGAGTAACCGAGATCGCGCCCGCCGGGAGGGGCTCCGGGTAGCCGGCGCGATCGATCCACGTGGCGGCCAGGTAGGGCGGCGCGTCGCTGCTGCGCAGGCGATAGGCCATCAGCGCCTCGCCCGAGTCGAGGTGGAGCGCGAACCAGTCCCAGCCCTGCTGGCCCTGGGCGAGCGGCTGGCTCGACCATTCTCGGTCGAGCCATGCCTGGCCGGTAACGGGAACCCGCTCGCCATCGAGGGTGAGGGTGCCCGTCACCACGAAGGCGGGCTGGCTGTAGTAATAGGAGGCGTGGCCCGCGGTCGACTTGACGCTGAACCCGGCGTCACCCTGCGGGACGGGCGGCGTGTCCGCGGCGAGCGCAAGGTCGTATGCGAAGCCCTCACCGGCCGCGGTGAGGCGGAGGCGGGCGAGGGCGTCGGCGCCTTCGGACGCCGGCGTGGCGGTGAGGTCCCAGGCGTCGATCCAGGCATGGAAGGGGGTGGCCGCGACGCCGGCCTGGCCGATGCCGCCGCGGGCGAAGGTCTCGGCGAAGCGGTGCGCAGTCGCCGAGGTGACGGCAGCATGGCCCATCCAGATCTGGTTGCTCTGCCACCCGGGGGCTTCGGCGCCGGGCGCGGTGGCCTGGCGGAAGAGGGTCCACTGCGCGCCGTAGGCAGTGCCGTCAGCACCGGTGAGGTTGGCGGTCACATACCACCATTCCAGGCGAAACGCCGGGTGCGGCCCGTGGTCGCGCGGGAACGCAAGGTGGGCGGGGGCGGTGACCGGGGCGAAGCCCGCGGCGGGGGCGTCGAGGCCGGCGTAGCCCTGGGCCGCCGCGGCGACCGGGAGGATGGCGACGAGGGCGGCCGCGAGGAGGTGCGTTGCCCGCGGGGGGCGCGGGTCAACGTTCATTGCTGAAGCTCCGGAGCAGGTCGAGGGGCGCCGCGCGTCGAAGGCGGATGGCCGGCCAGGCCGCGGCCAGGGCGGCAACGGCGAGGGCGAGGAGGAAGAGGGCGGCCCATCGGCCGGGCGCGAGGTAGATGGGAAGCCGCCAGCCGAAGGCGCGCACGTTGACGACGTCGGTGAGCACCCATGCGAGCGCGAGGCCGAGGGGCAGCGCGGCTAGTGCGGTCAGGGCCGCGAGCGCGACGGCCTTCACCAATTCGAGGGCGGCGAGACGGCGGCGGGTCACGCCGAGCGCCCAGAGCGGCGCGAGCTGGGCGAGGCGCGCGGAGGCGAGGGTCAGGAGGCTGGTGAAGAGGGCAACGCCGGCGACCGCGAAGGTGAGGGCGTTCAGCGCGAGCGTGACGGCGAACGTCTTGTCGAAGACGCGCAGCGAGGCCTGCTTGAGCGCACGCTGGTCGACGATCTGCGCCGGCTCGAGCGGGAAGGCGGCGCGAAGGTCGGCGGCCAGGCGGGGGATGGCCTCGGGGGCCGCGCGCACGCCGAGGCGTCGGCGGTCAAGGTCGGGCCAGCGGGCGCCGAGGGCGCCGATCGACAGCATCACCTGGCCCTCGGCGTTGCCGTAGTCGGGGTAGATCGCGGCAACCGGCACCCGCCAGGGGCCGGAGGGGGCCGGGAGGTCAAGGGCGTCGCCGAGCCCGAGATCGAACCGGCGGGCGAGCTGCTCGGAGACGAGGACCTCCTCGCCGCGGGCGACCCGGTCCCAGGCGTCGGGCTCGGCGGCGAGGAGCGGCCAGCTGTCGCGGTAGGTCGGGTGATCCCGGAAGCCGTAGAGCTCGACCGGCCAGTCGCGGAAGCGGGTGCGGGTGCTCCAGAGCGGAAGGACCGCCGTGACCTCGGGACGGGCCTCGAGCCAGCGCGCGATGGCGGCGGCCTCGGCGTCGTCTTGGCCGGAGAGGTAGAGCTCCGGTGCGAGCCGCTGGTCGAGGTAGTCGAGGAAGGTGCGGCGGAAGCTGTCGACCATCGTCCCGACGCCGATGTTGACGGCGAGGGCGAGCAGCAGCGCCATCAGCGCCAGCGACAGCCCGCCGAGCGCCTGGCGGGCATCGGCCCAGAACCATTGCGCGAGCGGGCCGGTGGCGCGGCGGGCGCCGGCGGCGAGGATCGCCGCGAGGAACGTGGGCAGCGCAAGGGCGGCGGCGAGAAGCAGCCCGCCCAGGAGGGTGAAGCCGGCGGCGAGCCCGCGACCGAGGGCTAAGGCGGAGAGCGCGGCGAGGGCGAGCAGCGCAGCGGCGGCGAGGCGCCGGCGGCGGGCGCGCGCCTCTGCGGCGCGCCAGGCTTCCGGCTGGGCGGGCGCGAGGACGGGCAGGATCGCGGCGCGCCAGAGGCCGGCCCCGGCGGCGGACAATGCGCCGGCGACGGCCATGGCGAGGCCGGCGGCCCACCAGCCGGCGCCGAGGGCCAGGGTGCCGGGGACCCGGGCGCCGTAGAGGCCGCGCAGGCTCGCGGCGACGTCGGGCAGGAGCGCGGCGGCGATGGCGTAGCCGGCGGCCATGCCGAGGACACCGGCGGCCAGCGCCACGACCAGCGTCTCGGCGAGAAGTGCCGCTGCGAGACCGCGGGCGGGAACGCCGAGCGCGCGCAGGGTACGGAAGGTCGGGCGGCGCTGCTCGAAGGCGAGGCCGGCGGCGGCATGGGCAATGAAGAGGCCGACGACGAAGCTGAGCGCCCCGAAGGCGGTGAGGTTGAGGTGGAAGCTCGCGGTCAGGCGGTCGAGGTCGCCGTGCGGGCTCGGCGGAGCGACAACGAGCCGGGCGGCCAGCGGGGCCGGGAGCGGGCGCGCGGCGGTCTCCGCGGGAGCGATCAGCCGGGTCAGGCGGTCGGGGGCATGCAGCAGCGCGGCGGCGACGGCGATGTCGACGACGAGGGTGTCGGGCGGACGTCTTCGCGGGCCTCGCGCGGTGGGAGATCGGCGGCGCCGGCGAGCTGCGCAACGGTGTCGGGAGCGGCGAGCGCGAGGTGCGGCGGCAGCAGGAAGGCACGCAGGGTGTCGGGGCCGGCGGCAGGGGCGACCGCGCCGAGCGGCAGCGTCAGGAGATCGAGGCCGACGATGCGGAGGACGTCGTCGCCGCGGCGGAGGTCGCCTTCGAGGACGGGCGAGACCTTCCAGCCGGCACGGCGCAGGGCGACATAGTCGGCGAGCGCGACGTCGCTGCCGCCGGGACCGGTGACGGTCGCGACGGCGCCGCCGCCGAGGAGCGCCTCGGCGCGGGCATAGCTGGCGCGGGCCTCGGTGTTCAGGGCCTGGACGCCGCTCCAGAGCGCGGTGGCGACGGCGAGGCCGGCGAGGAGCGTCAGGAGCTCGACCGGGTGGCGGCGCCAATGGCCGAGGAGGGCGGCGAGGACGTGGATCACGCGAGGCGGCCGGCGTGCAGGGTGAGGCGGGCGTCGCAGAGGGCGGCGAGGCGCGGGTTGTGGGTGACGAGGAGGAGGCTCGCGCCGGTGTCGGCGACGAGAGAGAGAAGGAGGGCGAGGGCCGCATCGCCGGTCGCCTCGTCGAGGCTGCCGGTCGGCTCGTCGGCGAGAATGAGCGGCGGGCGCGGGGCGAGGGCACGGCCTATCGCGACACGCTGCTGCTGGCCGCCCGAGAGCTCTTCGGGGTAGCGCGCGAGAAGCGGGGCGAGGCCGAGCCGGTCGGTGAGCTCGGCCTGCCAGAGGGGGTCGAGGCGGCGGGCGAGTCGGGCCTGGAAGGCGAGGTTCGAGGCCACGTCGAGGCTCGGGATCAGGTTGAACTGCTGGAAGACGAGGCCGATCCGCTCGCGGCGGAGCCGGGCGCGGGCGGCGTCGGGGAGGACGGCGACGTCTTCGTTGCCGAGGCGGATGGCCCCTCCGTCGGGGCGGTCGAGGCCGGCGGCGAGGTGGAGGAGAGTGGACTTGCCGCTGCCGGATTCGCCGGTCAGGGCGAGGGAACGGCCGGCCGGAAGCGTCAGGGAGACGCCGGCGAGGACCTGCAGGGGGCCCTGGGCGGTGGGATAGGACTTGGCGACGTCGGCGAGCGAGAGCATCGGGGGCATGTAGAGCACGGGCGGCGTTTCGGAAACAGCTGGTGGCCGGGCCTGCGGCGCGGCGGGTGTTGCGGAGGCGCGGCGGGTGGCGGATATATCGGATGCCATGGCCGACATGCCCGACCCGACCGATCTGCGTGCCGCGATCCGCGCCAACACCTATGCCGACGAGGGGGCGCTGGTGCGAGGGCTCGTCGCGCGGGCGGGGCTCGACGGTGCGCGGCGGCGGGCGGTCGTCGTGACCGCAGCGGGGCTGGTCGAGGCGGTGCGGGAGAGCGCGCAGCCGACGGTGATGGAGGCCTTCCTCGCGGAATACGGGCTGTCGACCGACGAGGGCGTCGGGCTGATGTGCCTCGCGGAGGCGCTGCTGAGGGTGCCGGACGCCGAGACGATCGACGAGTTGATCGCCGACAAGATCGAGCCGTCGAACTGGGGGTCGCACCTCGGGCGGTCGACGTCGAGCCTCGTGAATGCCGCGACCTGGGGTCTGATGCTGACCGGGCGGGTGCTCGACGACAGCCCGGGTCCGGCGGCACTGCTGCGGTCGGCGATCCGGCGGGTGGGCGAGCCCGTGGTCCGGACGGCTGTCGGCCAGGCGATGAAGCTGATGGGCCGGCAGTTCGTCCTCGGCGAGACGATCGGCGCCGCTATGGAGCGGGCGCGCGGTCTCGAGGCGAAGGGGTACACCCACTCCTACGACATGCTCGGCGAGGCGGCGCGCACCGAGGAGGACGCGCTGCGCTACGCCGCGGCCTATGCCCGGGCGATCCAGGCGATCGGGGCGCGGGCGACCGGGGACGTCGCCACAAGCCCGGGTATCTCGGTCAAGCTGTCGGCGCTTCACCCGCGCTACGAGTGGACGCACCGCGAGGCGGTGATGACAGAGCTCCTGCCCCGCGCGCGAGAACTGGCGCGGGCGGCGGCGAGGGCTGGTATCGGCTTCAACGTCGATGCCGAGGAGGCGGAGCGGCTGGAGCTGTCGCTCGACGTGATCGAGGCGCTGCTGCAGGACGGCGAGCTCGCCGGGTGGGACGGGTTCGGGATCGTGGTGCAGGCCTACGGGCGGCGCGCCGGGGCGGTGATCGACTGGCTCGATGCCACGGCGCGGCGGCTCGACCGGCGGATCATGGTGCGGCTGGTGAAAGGCGCCTACTGGGACGCCGAGGTCAAGGCGGCGCAGGAGAAGGGGCTGCCGGACTTTCCGGTTTTCACGCGCAAGCCGTCGACCGATGCGAGCTATCTCGCCAATGCGCGGCGGCTGCTCGAGTCGCGCGGGCGGATCTATCCGCAGTTCGCCACGCACAATGCCCACACGGTCGCGGCGGTGCTGGAGCTCGCCGGCGACCGGCAGGGATTCGAGTTCCAGCGGCTGCACGGGATGGGCGAGGCGCTGCATGAGGCGGTGCGGGCGCGGGAGGGGACGCGCTGCCGGATCTATGCGCCGGTCGGCGCGCACCGGGATCTGCTTGCTTACCTGGTGCGGCGGCTGCTGGAGAATGGGGCGAACTCGTCCTTCGTAAACCAGATCGTCGACAAGCGGCTGCCGGCCGCGGCGGTGGCGGCGGACCCACTGGCGGCGGTGGAGGGGTTCGGCAGTGCGGTCGCCAACCCCGGGATCCGCCGGCCGGAGGCGCTCTTCGCGCCGCGGCGGAACGCGCGGGGATGGAACGTCAACGAGCCAGCCTCGGTCGCGGCGCTGGCAAAGGAGCGCGAGGGCTGGCGGCACCACCGCTGGAGCGCCGGACCGATGCCGGGCGAGGGAGTCTGCGAACGACTTGAGCCGCGGGCGGTGGCGAACCCGGCCGATCCCGGCGACACGGTCGGCGAGGTGGTCGAAGCGTCCGCGCGCGACGTCACCGCAGCGCTCGCGGCGGCGCCGGACGGGTTCCGCGTCTGGTCGGCGGTGCCGGCCCCGGAGCGGGCGGCGGTGCTGCGGCGGGCGGCGGATCTCTATGAGGAACGGGCGGCGGAGCTCACGGCCCTCGCGACCCGCGAGGCGGGCAAGACCCTCGCGGACGCGATCTCGGAGGTGCGCGAGGCGGTCGACTTCCTGCGCTACTACGCGGACGCAGCGGAGGTGGCGACGGGCGAGCCCCGCGGGATCTTCGTCTGCATCTCGCCCTGGAACTTTCCGCTGGCGATCTTCACCGGACAGGTGGCGGCCTGCCTCGGTGCCGGGAACGCGGTGATCGCCAAGCCCGCCGAGCAGACGCCGCTGATCGCAGCGGTGGCGGTCGAGCTCCTGCGCGAGGCGGGGGTGCCGGCGGCGACGCTGCAGCTGCTGCCCGGCGACGGGCCGACGGTCGGCGCGCCGCTGACGGCGGCGCCGGGGATCGCAGGGGTCTGCTTCACGGGCTCGACGGAGGTGGCGCAGGCGATCGGGCGAGCGATGGCGGAGAACGCGGCGCCGGATGCGGTGCTGATCGCCGAGACCGGCGGGCTCAACGCGATGATCGTCGATTCCACGGCGCTGACCGAGCAGGTCGTCCGCGACGTGCTCGCCTCGGCGTTCCAGTCGGCCGGGCAGCGCTGCTCGGCGCTGCGCGTCCTCTACGTGCAGGAGGAGGCGCGGCCGCGGGTCATGGAGATGCTCGAGGGGGCGATGGCCTCGCTGAGGGTGGGCGATCCCTGGGAGGCATCGACTGACGTCGGGCCGGTGATCGACGTCGAGGCGGAAGAGGGGATCCGCGGCTATCTCGCCGACGAGGCGGCGAAGGGCACGATGCTGGCGACGCTGCCGGTGCCGGACCGGGGGCGGTTCGTGCCGCCCTCGGTGATCGAGGTCGACGGCATCGGGGCGGTCGGGCGCGAGATCTTCGGGCCCGTGCTGCATGTCGCGAGCTTCCGCGGGCGCGATCTCGAGAAGGTGGTCGACGCGATCAATGCCCGCGGCTTCGGGCTGACCTGCGGGCTGCACAGCCGGATCGACGACCGGGTCGAAAAGGTGACGGCGCGGCTGAAGGTCGGGAACGTCTACGTCAACCGCAACCAGATCGGGGCGATCGTCGGCTCGCAGCCCTTCGGCGGCGAGGGGCTGTCCGGGACCGGGCCCAAGGCGGGCGGGCCGTTCTACCTGCCGCGGCTTCAGCGTCGCGCCGAGCCTGCCGCCATGGCCGAGCCGGCGGGACCGGTTGTCGCGCCGGAAGTGCTGGCGCAGGCCTTCGCGGCGCTCGACCCGCGCGGCTGGGCCGGGCGCGGCGACCGGATCGCGGCGCTGCGGGCGGCGGTGGGTTCGATCACCGGGCCGGCCGGGGCGGCGCTGGCGGCGGCCGCGGCGCTGCCTTGGGAGCCGCGCGACCTGCCGGGACCGACGGGCGAGAGCAACCGGCTGAGCCTGCATCCGCGCGGAAAGGTGCTCTGCCTTGGCGCAGGGCCCGAGGCGGTGCTGGCGCAGGCGCTGCAGGCGCTCGCCGCCGGCAACGCGGTGCTCGCGGTCGCGGCCGGGGCGCCGGCGGCGCTGGCGGCACTGTCGCGGATGCCGGTCACGGCGATCGACGGGCGGATCGAGCCGGCGAGTGTCGGGGATCTGCCGGAGCTCGCGCTGGTGGCGGCGACCGGGCCCGAGGCGTGGCTGCGGGCATTGCGGCAGGCGCTTGCCGGCCGAACTGGACCGATCGTGCCGCTCGAAACCGCGGTTATTGCACCCGAGCGCTACGTCGTCGAACGGCACCTCTGCATCGACACGACGGCGGCCGGCGGCAATGCCAGCCTGCTGGCGGAAAGCGCGTGACCGAGCCCTCCCCGCCGTCGAGCTACCGGCCGCTACCGGCGGAGCTCTGGGCGCTGGTCGGGGTGATCGCGCTGATCGAGGTGGTGCTGAGTCTTGCCGACAACGGCATCCTCTTCGACCCGTCGCTCAGGGGGCGCGTGTTCGTCGCCGGCGCCTTCTGGTCGCGCCTCCTCTACGGGGACGCGCCGCTCTACGCCGTCCAGCCGGTCACCATGTTCGTGAGCCATGCGTTCCTGCACGGCTCGCTGCTGCACATGGTGATGAACATGACGATCCTGCTGGCGCTCGGGCGGTTCGCCGCCGACCACTACGGGCCGCGCGTGATTCTGCCGGTCTTTCTGATCAGCGCGGTGGCCGGGGGGGCGGTCTTCGGGCTGCTCGCCCGCGGCGCCTATCCGATGGTGGGCGCTTCGGGCGCTGTCTTCGGCTTCTTCGGCCTCTGGATCGCCTGGGACTGGCGCCGGCACCGGGCGGTCGGGCTATCGGTGGCGCCGGTGCTGCGCCGGGTCGCCGTTCTGGCGGTGGTCAACGTCGTCGTCTACGTAGGGCTGAAGGGCCTGCTGGCGTGGCAGGCCCACCTCGGCGGCTTCCTGGCCGGGCTCGTCTGCGGCGCCTGGCTCGAGAGCCGGCAAGCCGAGGATGTGCGGCTCGCCCGCGCCGCGCGGCGGCGGGCCGACGCGGGACCCGCGACTGACGACCGCGAGCCCTGAGCGGTGCGCTGCGACCTGACCGGAAGGGTGGCGATCGTCACCGGCGGGGCGGGCGCGATCGGCGGCAGCATCGCGCGACGGCTGGCCGATTGCGGCGCGACCGTCGCGGTCGCCGACATCGACGCGGCCCGCACCGAGCGGGTGGCGGCGGAGATCCGCGACGCCTTCGCCGTGGCAGTGGACGTCCGCGACCGCGGCGCGGTGGAGGCGGCGGTGGCAGCGACGCTGGCGCGGGCCGGCCGCATCGACATCCTCGTCAACAATGCCGGGGTGAACACGCTGGCGCACCGGGTCAACATCGACGCCTTCCCGCCCGACGAATGGGAGCGGATCACCGCGATCGATCTCGACGGGGTCTACCTGATGAGCCGGTCGGTGGCCGCGGCGATGCTGGCCCGGCGCGAGGGCGGGCGGATCGTCAACATCGCCTCGGTGGTTGGACTGGCCGCGATTCGGCTGCAGTGCGCCTTCGCCGCAGCCAAGGCCGGCGTCGCGCACCTGACCCGCGCGATGGCGCTCGAGCTCGGAGCGGAGGGGATCATGACCAACGCGGTGGCTCCCGGCTCGGTGCTGACCGAGCTGACCGAGCGGCTGTTCTACGGCGAAGACGGCAAGTTCGCCGGCCGCACCGCCGAGTTCATGGAGCATATCCCGATGCACCGGCCGGGTCGGACGGAGGAGATCGCCGAGGCGGTGCTGTTTCTTGCCTCGCCGGCGGCGAGCTACGTCAACGGCCAGGTGCTCGCGGTGGATGGCGGCTGGACCGCCGGCTACATGGGATGAAGATGGCCGGGACGCTGCTGTCAGAGGGGGATCCCAACCCGGTCGCAATCGGGGTCGCGGCGGCGCTCAGGGGGGAGGGGTTCCTTCCCGCCCCGCCGGGCGCGGTGGCGGACGTGCTGCTCCTGAGCGCGCCGCTCGTGCTGCAGGTAGACGCACCGCCGCCGGCCGACCTGGTCGGCGCCGCGCGACGTGCTGCCGAGGCGGGCTGCGGCAGGATTCTCTGCCTGCTGCCGGTGGTGGCTGGCTTGCCGGCGCGGCGCTTTCCCGAGCAGTCGGCTCATGGCGCGGCCATCCTCGCCGGGCTCCGCGGCCTCGCGATGACTTTCGGCGGCCGTGCGCGCGTCAACGCCCTCGGGGTGGGCGCGATTACCGGGGACGACGGCGAGCTGGTGGCGGGCGACGCGGGGCTCCTGCGGCACGTGCCCGGCCATCGGGCCGGCAGCGTGGCGGAGGTGGCGGCGGCCGCCCTCTTCCTCTGCGACCCGGCGAACGGCTACACGACCGGGCAGTTCCTGGCGGTAGACGGCGGCTGGACGGCGGGATACGGGCGGAACTTCTGAGGCCGGGCACGGGCTGCGGCCCGGCTCGAGGGCGCGATGACGCAAGGGGCGGACGATACGGGCGGAGGGACGCGCCGGCGCGGCGGACGGGTCGGCGTGCGCGAGATCGCGCGGCAGCTGGGGCTCGCGCCGATGACGGTGTCGCGGGCGCTCAGCAACCCCGAGCTGGTCGCGCCGGCGACGCGGGCCAGGGTGATGGAGGCGATCGAGCGGGCCCGATTCGTGCCGAACCGGATCGCCTCGAGCATGCGCGGCACCGGGCGGATGCTCGGGACCGTGGTGCCGCCGCTGATCAACTCGGGGATCGCCGAGCAGGTGCAGGGGATGTCCGACGCCTGCCACGAGCAGGGCTGGTCGATGCTGCTCGTCCAGGGCGAGTTCACCGCCGATGACGAGGAGATGGCGATCCGGACGCTGCTGGGCTGGCGGCCGGCGGGAATGATCCTGCAGAGCTTCGTGCAGTCGGACACGGCGCGGGCGCTGCTGGCGGCGAGCGGGGTCGCGGTGGTCGAGATCTCCGAGATCCGGGGTCGGGCGCCGATCGACATGGCCGTCGGCGTCTCGAACTTCGAGACCGCCTGCGCGATGACGATGCACCTGGCGCGCAAGGGCTACCGGCGGATCGGCTTCGTCTCGACGCCGGTGCACGGCAACGACCGGCTGCGACAGCGCCGCACCGGCTATCATTCGGCACTGTCCGAGCTCGGGCTGCCGCACGCCGACATGGAGGTCGAGGTGCCGATCACGCCGCGCGGTGGCGCCGAGGCGGTGGGCCTCCTCACCGACCGGCACCCCGACACCGAGGCGATCTTCTTCTCCTCCGACACGCTGGCGGTGGGCGCGATCCAGGAGTGCCATCGCCGCGGCTGGAGGGTGCCCGACCGCCTCGCGATCGCCGGCTACGGCGATATCGACCTCGCCGCGGAGCTCGCCCCGACGCTGACCACCGTTCGGGTCGACCGCTACGGCATGGGCCGCCGCGCCGTCGAGCAACTGCTGGCCCGACTCGGCGGCGACGCGACTGTCCCGACTATAACCAGCGTCGGCTTCGAGATCGTCGACCGGGAAAGCGCTTGAACCACGTGGCAAGGGCCGAGAAGGGCGGTGAGCGGACGCTAACGTTGCGCCGTCCGCATGGCGCCTCCCGGCCGGCAACGGTCACGCCTCAAGGTCCCTGCCAGCTCGTTGAGCGGTGATTGCATCCGGAGGCCGACTGAAGACCACCTCCTCGCGGAGGTCGCGTAAGACGGTTGCCGTCAGGTGCCGAGAGCACGACCGGGGCCGCCGCAAGGGAAGCTTGAGCTGAGGGCCTTCAGGGTGGCGTGGGCGACGTCCAAGGCACGGGAGTCGCGGTGGCTGTCCACAACGATGTCGGCCTCGGCATAGATCGGGGCACGCCGCCGGTGGAGGTCGGCGAGGACGGCGCGAGGGTCGTCGACCTCGAGCGGCGGGCGGCCCCGGCGTTCGCGCACCCGTTCCCAGAGCACGTCGACCTCCGCACGGAGCCAGACCGAAGTCGCTCGGGGGCGGATGGTTGCGCGCGTATCGGGGTCCCGAAGCCCGCCGCCTCCGGTGGCGATCACCGCCGTCTGCCCCGCGAGGAGCCGGGCGACCACGCAGCGCTCACCACCGCGGAAGCCGCGTTCGCCGGCAGCGGCGAAGATCTCCGGGATCCAATCCGGCGGCGGTGACGATCTCCGCGTCGGAGTCGTGGAAGGGACGCCGAGAAGCGATGCCAGGCGCCTGCCCACACTCGATTTGCCGGCTCCCATCAGGCCGGCCAAAACCACGGTGCGAGGGAGTGCCCGAAAAAGCGAGCGTCGCTCGAGGTTCGTAACCGGCCATGGCGAGGCTTCCGGCTCTTGGCCTATCCGGCCAGATCGATCTCGACGCCGACGTGGTAGGTCTCGAGCGGCGTGTGCCGGCTCAGGTTCTCGAAGCCGTCGGCGGTGACGAGGTAGAGGTCGCCGACGTTGCAGCCGGCGGACTGCGGCTCCAGCCACTGGGTGTGCAGCACGAAGATCATCCCCTCCTCCAGACGGTCGTAGTTGTGCGACGAGATGTTGTAGGCGTTCTGCCCGCCCGCCATCCCGACCGCATGCCCGAGGTTCGGGTTGTGCGGCCCCGCCAGCGCCGGATAGACGTGCATCAGCCGCCGCCCCTGCGCCTCGTAGTCGGCGTCCGGCACGTACTCCCGCCGGATCTCCCGCGGCCCACCATCATCCCCCGTGCGCCAGTTGTAGGGCATGGTCCGCGCCTCCGCATCCTTCAGAAGCCCCACCTCGACATAGGGGCCGAAGGCCGCGTTGTTGAGGTCGCGGATGAGCGTCCCCGGCCGGATCAGCTTCTCCGCCGCCTTCACGCCGCGGGTGCAGGCGTCGAGCACCAGTTCCTGCCGCTCGGTCAGCGCGCCCAACGCAATCATCCGCGCCGTCTGCGCGGTGTACCCCTGGTATGTCACGTTCGAGACATAGAGGTTGACCAGGTCCCCGCGGCGCAGCACCCGCCCGTAGGGCTTGCCGCAATGCGTGCCCCACTCGTTCGCGCCGATCTGGTAACCGTCGCCGGTCTCGCCGCCGCGCGCCATCTGCGCCAGGGTGAAGGCCGCAAAGACCTCGTAGTCGGTCACGCCCGGGCGCGCGACATGATAGGCCGCCTGCGTGGCGATGCTGATGAGCTGCGCCGCCGTCCGCGTCACCGCTATCTCGGCCGGGCTGCGCACCCGCTGCATCCGGTCGAGAATGGCATGCTGGTCGGAGAAGGAAACCCCGGGCAGCGCCGCCGCGAGCCCCGCCTTCAGCGGCGCGCTCCGCTTGTCGCCGATGACGCCGATGGCGCCGCGGGCGAGGCCGAAGCCGCTCAGCACCCCGGCCACCGCCTCGACCGTCTTCTTCCCCGAGTCGCCCGGGACGTCGGCATACTCCCGCCCGACCGCACCGACCTGCAGGATGCGCTCCACCCCGACCGGCTCGCCCCCGGGCGGCAGGATCACCGACTGGGTGTAGAAGGAGACGAGCACCGGCTCCTTGTCCTCGTCCATCGGCACGACGAGCACCCCCTCGCGCATCCAGTCGCACAGGTACCGCAGGTACGGGTTCCCCGCATGGAACCACCCCACCGTGTCGGTATGCACGAGGAGCGCGTCGAGCCCCGCCGCCACCCCCTCCCGCTTCACCTTCCGCATCCGCTCGGCGTATTCCCCGACCGGGATCGGCGGCGCCGGCACGAAGTCGAAGTCGGGCGCGAAGTCGCCAAGCAGACGCTCGATCGAGCGCGGCCGGTCGGCGGTGAGGGTCGTCATCGGCGTTTCCTTTTCTTATTGAAGCGTCAGCGCCCGCGGCCGGTGAACCGCTGCAGCACGAAGAGGAGGAGCGCCGCCGCGAGGATCAGCAGCCCGGAGACCGCCGCCACCCGCCCGTCGAGGCTCTCCTCAAGCATCGCGAAGAGCCGGAGCGGCAGCATCGTCCGCCCGGGCTCACCGAGGAACAGCGTCACCGAGACGTTGTCGAGCGACTGCATGAAGACGAGGAACGCCCCGGCGACGATCCCGGGTGCTATCCCCGGCAGGCTCACCCGCAGGAAGGTCCGCGCCCGCGAGGCCCCGAGCGTCGCCGAGGCCTCCTCGAGCGCCGGATTCATCCGCTGCGCCAACCCGAGGACGGTACGGAACATCAGCGGCGCGAAGACCGCGCTGTGCCCGATCAGCACCGCCCAGAACGACGGCCCGAGGCCGAGCAGGCTGAGGGCGAGGAGGGCGGCCAGCGCATAGACGAGGCTCGGCAGCACCAGGGGCGCGAGAAGGATCGGCTCGACCGCGTTCGCCATCCGCCGCGGCGCCCGCGCCAGCGCCCAGGCGGCCGGCGCGGTGATCAGCGTGACGAGCACCACGACGCAGGCCGCCGTCTCGAAGGAGTTCTTCGCGGCGGTGTGGATCGGCTCCGACTGCGCCGGGTCGAGCAGCGCCGCGTACCAGCGCAGCGACAGGCCCTTGGGCGGGAAGGCCAGCGTCGTCCCCGAGTTGAACGACATCAGCAGCGCCAGGAGGATCGGCCCGATCAGGAAGATGAGGACCAGCAGCCCGAACCCCCAGACGAAGGCCCAGTAGAGGACGGCGCCGAGGTCGACCCGGGCGCGCTCGGTGCCTGGATAAGCGGTGTCAGCCATGGGCGCGGAGCCTTTCGTGTCGGGCGAGCATGGTGAGGCCGAGCATGATGATTCCGGTCGAGACCAGGAGCAGGATCGAGATCGCCGCCGCCGACGGCCACTGGAAGAGCACGCCCACCTCGCGGTAGACGAACTGCGGCAGGAAGATCAGCCGCGCCCCGCCGATAACGCTCTGCGTCACGTAGGAGGTCGTCGCCGAGGCGAAGACCAGCACCCACCCCGCCAGCACCGCCGGGATGATCTGCGGAAAGATCGCGCTGAACCACGCCCGCCAGCGCCCGGCGCCCAGCACCTCGGCCGCATCGAGGGTCGCGCGGTCGGCGCGGTTCAGCACCGAGAAGACCGGCAGGAGCAGCAGCGGCAGCTCGATCTGCGCCAGCGCCATGACCAGCCCGAACTCGGTGTAGAGGAGCGAGAACGGCCGCTCGACCAGCCCGAGCGCCAGTGCCGTCTGGCTGATCGGCCCGTTGCGCCCGAGGATCACCACCCAGGCGAAGGTCCTGACCACGTTCGCCGTCAGCATCGGCAGGAGCGCGCAGATCAGGATCACTCCGCGCAGCCGCGAGTTCGCATGCCAGTAGAGCATGACCAGCGGCAGCGCGAGGAGGCTCACGAGCCCCGTCACCTTGAAGCCGAGGAAGAGCGTCCGGAGCAGCACGTCACGCTGGAACGGGTCCGCGAGGAAGGCGACGAAGTTGCCCACCCCCCAGCTCCCGTCCGCACCCCTCAGACTGATGCCGAGGAGGAGGAGCAGCGGCGAGAGGAAGAACAGCAGCATGAAGCCGATCATCGGCCACGCCAGGATCGTGTCTTTGCGGATCATCGCTGCTGTCCTCCCCCGGCCGGCAACTACTGCGAGACGATGCGGTCGAAGGTCTGGGTCCACTCCGCGCGATGCTTGTTGATCGCCACCCAGTCGGGATAGACCGCCGCCGCCAGCTGCTCGGGCGTCACGAATTGCGCCACCTCAGAGGAGAAGGGCACCTCGGTATTGGTCGGGATCATCGCCGTCGGCGCCTCGCCGAGCGCGGTCTGCGCCGCTGCCGAGATCGCGGCGTCCATGTAGGCGTAGACCGCGTCCGGGTCCTGCGCGCCCTTGACCAGGTGGATCGACACCGGCACCGCCGGCGAGCCGCTCTCGGGATGGGCGAATTCCGCCGCCATCCCGAGTTCCTTCAGCTTCGCGACGTTGCCGGTCGAGGCCATGAACACCGCAACCTCGCCCTGCTGGTACATGGTCATCTGGTTCGACCCCGAGGTCGCGATGATGAGGTCGCCGAGGTGCTCCTTGATCAGGTCGAACACCGGCTGCATGTTCTCGTACGTGCCGCCGTAGAGCTTGTTGATCTCGGTCCAGGCCATCGTCGCGGAGTTCGAGCCGAAGCCGATCTGCGCCACGTTGCCCTTGTACTGAGGATCCTCGAACAGCGCCTTGTAGCCCGACGGCTTGTCGACGACCTCCGGGTTGTAGGCGATGCCGTTCACCTCGATCGTGACATAGGGGCCCCACTCGTTCTGCGCGGCGGGGGTGAGCTTGCCCCAGTTCTTCAGCTTCGAGGGGTCGATCTTCTCGATCAGCCCCGCGTCGATCAGCACCGCCGACTGGCCGGGCGAGACGAGGAGCGCGTCGTAGGGCGGCTGGCCGGGGCTCGCCATCAGCTTGGCGATCTGGTCCTGCGCCAGCGCCGGCGCGATCGTCAGGTCGTAGCCCGCCTCCTTCACCATCGGCGTCAGGATGGTGCGGTAGGCGTCCTCCCACGTCCCGGGAAAGGTCGCGGCGACCACCTGCCCGGTGGCGGCGCGCGCCATCGTCGGGCGGATCAGCGCGGGCGCTGCCAGCGCCGACAGGGCGGAGAGGGTGAAGGCACGGCGGGAGAGCTCGAAGGTCATCGGCTGGTCCTCAGGCGTGGGTTGCGGGAAAGACTTGCAGGCGGGCGGGATCGGGGGTGAGCCAGATCGTCTGCCCCCGGTCGGGACGGGCGGCGTCGTCGCGCGGCACCTGGGCCTTGAACTGCGTGCCCTCGGGCAGCGTCGCCTCGACGCTCAGGAAGCGGCCCATCATCACCGCCCGGTCGAACCGCGCCGCGAAGGCGCCCGCCGAGGGTGTGGTGGCGAGCGCCAGATCCTCCGGCCGGCAGGTGACGACGATCTCGCTGCCGGCGTGCAGCTCGAGCGGCCGTCCGACGGCGATCTCCGAGCCGTCGCGTGCCTTGAGCGCCGCGGCTCCGGTCACCGTCGCGCCGATCTGGTTGGCGTGGCCAATGAAGCCGTTGACGAAGAGGCTCGCGGGGTTGTCGTAGATCTCCTCGGGCGAGCCAACCTGCTCGACCCGGCCCTCGTTCATCACGACCAGCTGCTCGGCGACCGCCTGCGCCTCCTCCTGGTCATGTGTCACCATGACCGTGGTGATCCCGACGTTCTCCTGCATCCGCACCAGCTCAGCCTGCAGCTCCGCGCGGAGCGCCCGGTCGAGGGCGCCAAAGGGCTCGTCCATCAGGAGCGCCGCCGGGTCGGTGGCGAGCGCGCGCGCCACCGCCACGCGCTGCTGCTGCCCGCCCGACAGGCTCGGCGGAAAGCGGTTGGCGAAGGCCGTGAGCCGCACCAGGTCGAGCAGCCGCTCGACCCGCGCCCCCCGCTCGGCGCGGGGGAGGCCGGCGAGGCCGTAGGCGATGTTCTCGGCCACCGTCAGGTGCCCGAAGAGCGCGAAGTTCTGGAACACCATACCGAGCTTGCGGTGGCGCACCGGAACCCGGGTCAGGTCGCGGCCCTCGAGCAGGATGCGCCCCTGGTCCGGCACGATCAGCCCGGCGATCGCCCGGAGGATCGTCGACTTGCCGCAGCCGCTCGGCCCGAGCAACGCGACAACCCGGCCCGCCGGCACCTCGAAGCTCACGTCGTGCAGCACCTGCTTGCCGTCGTAGCTGTGGTTGACGTCGCTGATCTGGAGTCCCGTCCCGGCCATGTCGCTGCCCCGCCCATCCATCGCCTGCGTCGCAGACAAGGATTGCGGGCAGCCGACGCGAAAATCAATGCGAAAAAACATTCGAAGATACATTCGCACCAGTTTGGTCGCATCGTGGGCAGCATCGGCGCGTTCGTGTCGAATCAAGCGGCACTGGCGAAGCTGTCGGCTCACGCCGGGAGAGCCCCGGGCGCTGCCGCCCGTCCACCGGGGACCCGATCGGCCTCCGCGTCTCCCGATGATTCGCCTGCATCCCGTTACCCGAACGTCAAAATCGTATGGCCGCTTTCTGGCCGCTTTCTGTACCGTTTGGGCAGGTCCACGCGCTTAAAACGCGGCCCGTCTGCCCCTCTCGCCACCGACCGGCCGGAGGCCGCACCTGCCGTTCTTGCGGCGCTTCTTGCTCCGAAGCGCCCCCCCCCCGGACGAGCACATCGCCGCCACATCCAACGGCGGGCGAAACGCAAAGCGGGGCGGCCCCATCCGGACCGCCCCGCCCACGAGACGCAAATCCCAGAGAGGCGCCGCCCAGCGAGCCTTCAGCGCGCCGCGCCCTCCGGCACCCGCCGCCGCTCGAGCGGAAGGCCCTGGCTGGCGCAGACCCCCTCGATATGCCGCACCGACTCGCGGATGAAGTCGACCGCCGCATCGAAGCCGTAGGCCTGCCGCTCGTAGCTCGGCCAGCCGTACCGGCTCGCCTCGTAGCTCTCCCAGCTCTCGACCTCGCCCGCCGCGATCCGCGCCTCGAGAGCGTCGACCATCGCCATGTAGGCCGCGAGCTCCTCCGGCGTCAGGTCCTGATGCCCCGCCCGCCACGCCGGATCGTCGATCTCGATGCACTGTCGCGGCCAGGCCTGCCGCGGCTTGTCGGCCGTCGACTGCGCGATCTCCAGCGACAGGTTCACTCCCGGGTTCGCCTCGGCAATGATCGGCAGGATCGCCGCGAAGTCGACCACCCCCGTCCCGCAGGTCCGCGGCTGGAAGTCGAGCCCCCCGGGTGCCCGCGCCACCAGCGCGTCCTTCATGTGCGTCTGCCGAATATGCGGCGCCAGCCGCCGCGCCGCCCAGACCGGATGTTCGCCCCGCTGCACCATGTTGGCGGTGTCGAAGACCACGCCCACGCAGTCCGCGCCCACGGCCTCGATCAGCCGCAGGATCTCGAACGAGGTGATCTCGTCGTGGGTCTCGATGTTCATGTGCACATCATTCGCCCGCGCCGCCGGCGCAAGCTTTTTCAAGACCTTCTCGGTCGCTGCCAGCTGCTCCTCCCAGGTCACGTCGGTGCGGAACCGGTCCACCGCCAACCGCCCGCGATAGGCCGGCTTGAAGTTCCCCGGCGACACCCAGAGCTCCCGGCAGCCGATCGCGACGCTCGCCTCCATCATCCGGACGAGCCCCGCGATGATGTCGCCGCCGCCCGCCGCCCGCAGCTCCGGCGCCTCGGCGCTGCAATACGGATTGATCTTGCCGAGCCCGCTTTCGAGGTAGAGCCCGAGCTCGTCCGCCCGGGCACGAAGCTCGCCCAGCTCGCCCGCGTCGAGCGTGGGGCTCATGTCGAGGACGGTGGGGAAGAAGATGCCGTCGAGCCCGAGCTCGCGGACGAGGTCGAGGCTCGCGAGCGGCCCCCGCTTGCCGAATTCCGGCAGCTTCTGTGCGTCGATACCAAGCTTCATTCAGGGACTCCCGGAGTGCGACCGCCCTTAACGGCGGTCTTTGGCAGCAAGATGCCTTTCGAGGTAAAACTGGCCGATCGACGCCACCGTGGTCAGCGCGAGGTACCAGATCGAGGCGACGAACAAGAGTTCGATGACCAGGAAGTTCGCCGCGTAGATCTGCTGCGCCATGGTCAGCAGATCCTTCATGCCGATCACCGAGACGATAGCGCTCGCCTTCAGCATACCGATCGCCTGGTTGCCGGTCGGCGGGATGACGAGGCGCACCGCCTGCGGCATCACCACCGTCCGGAGCGTCTGCAGCGGGCTGAGGCCCAGCGCCTGCGCCGCCTCCCGCTGCCCCTGGCCGACCGCGCGCAGCCCGCCACGGATGATCTCCGACATGTTCGCCGCCTCGTGCAGCCCGAGCGCGAGGAAGCCGGCGACCGCGGGCGTAACCAGATCGTTGACCGAGATCGCGTAGTGGCCCGAGCCGATCATCGGCACGAAGAGCGCGATATTGTACCAGAAGAACACCTGTACCAGCAGCGGCACGCCGCGGAACCACCAGACGAAGGCGGCAGCGATCGCCTTCAGCACGACGTTGTCGCTCGTCGCCAATGCCGCGAGCACGCCGCCTGAGGCGATGCCGAACGCCATTGCCCCGAAGGTGAGCTCCAGCGTCAGCACCACACCGGCGAGAATGCGGGGATCGACCAGGTACCGCGGGATCTCGGCCCACATCACGTTCTGGCTCTGGCTGAGCACCCAGCCGAGCAGCAAGACGACGAGGATAGCGATCGCCCCGACGGCGACCTGCCCCCACCGAATCCGGAATCCGACGGGCGGCAGGAGGTGCTGACGGATCGCGGAGGGCTCGGTGAGGGGCATCGGCGTCACTCCACCGGCATGCTGGCGGCGTCGTTGACCTTGACGGTCTCGACCGCGAGCGGGCCGAGGCCCCACTTCTCCATGATCGCCTTGTAGCCGCCGGCATCGACCAGTTTCTGCAGCGCCGCGACCAGCGTGTCGCGCAACTCCGGATTGTCCTTGGCGGTCAGCATGCCGAGATAGCCGACGGCGAGCCGGATGTCGGGCAGCGCCTCCAGCCCCTTTCCGTTCCCGACTTGCTTCGCGGTGGTGTAGACGCTCGTCGCATAGCCGTTGACCGTCGCGTCCGCCCGCCCGGTGCGGACCGCCTGCAGCACGTCCGGCATCTTCGGCAGCGACATGATCTCGATCGGCGTCTCGCATTTCGTCGAGGCCGCCTCCACCATGCGGTTCTGGAAGGTCCCGACCGGCACCGCCACCCGCTTGCCGCAGAGGTCAGCCATCGAGGTGACCCCGAGCGGGTTGCCCTGGATCGTCATGATCGTCGTCGCGTCGTACATATAGTCGATGACGTCGACCTGCTTCTCGAGCTCCGGGTCGTCGTTGATGCCGGAGATCGAGACGTCGAACCGCTTCGACATGATCGACGGCACGATCGCCGCCCCGGCGCCGACGTCGGTCATCTGAACCTCGACCCCGAGGATCACCCCGAGCGCCGCCGCGAGGTCCGCATCGATGCCGACGAGGCCGCCGGTATCGCCATGGAAGCTGATCGGCGGCGTGAGGTCGGTCGCGACCTTGAGGACGCCCGCCGACTTCACCGGGTCCGGAAGGCCCTCGGCCAGCTTGGCGTCAGGCGCGACGCCCGGCAGGGCGGTGATCTCCGCGCTCGCCTTGAGGGTCTCCGCCGATCCCTGCGCCAGGGCCGTCGTCCCGGCCAGTGCCGCCGCGGCGCCGACGAGCGTCGGGCCGAGCAGCCTGCGAATGCCGTTCATGCTATCCCCTTTCCTTGCCATCGGGCGGGCGCCGGTGTGGCGGTCCGACCCGTTCTTACTAACACGACTCGCTACCGCTTGCGAAAGTTTGTTCGCAAATATTTTCGTTCATGCTACATGTCGCAGAGGCGGATAGTGCGCGGAGAGCGCCCGCTTCGCCCACGCGTTAATCAGTGTGGCGCGGACTTGAGCAAGATTCGAACCGGCCGTCGGGCGATCTCGCCGAATCGCTGCCGGCGTGCAACAACGCCGACACGCTATGGAGGATGGGGTGGCCTTGGCACGCGGCAAATCCGAACAGTCCGCTGAGGACGCGTCCGAGAGGATCTGCGCAACGCTTATGGAAGCGGTGTCCGAGCGGGCGCTGCGCCCGGGGACCAAGCTCATGGAGGACGTGATCGCGCGTCACTTCGGCGTCAGCCGGACGGCGGTCCGCGGCGCGATCGCCATTCTGGAGCGCGCCCACCTGGTCGAGCTTCGCCGCAATCACGGCTCCTTCGTCGCCTCGCCGGACCGCGCCGAGGCGCGGCAGCTGCTGGAAACCCGGCGGATCCTCGAGGCGGCCACGGTGGCGGCGGTGATTTCCGCGGCCACGCCGGCCGACATGGACCGGCTCGAGCGGCTGACCCTCGAGGAGGAGACGGTCCACTCCGGCGCGGACTATGGCGCGAAGCAACGCCTCTCGGGGAACTTCCACGTCGAGCTCGCGCGGGCCGCCGGCAATGCGGTGGTGGAGGAGATGCTTCGCAACGTGCTCGCGCGCCTCTCGCTGGTGTCCGCACTCTACGAGCGCGACGAAGGCCGCAAGTGCGGCGCCGTCGACCATCGCAGTATCCTCGCGGCAATCCGCTCCGGCGACCGCGCCGCCGCCACGACGGCGATGTCCCACCACCTGGACGACCTCGAGGCGTTGCTCGACCTTAGCGCCTCTCCGGACAATGAGGACGCGCTTTCAACCGTTCTCCGAAAATTCGCCCCCGAACCTGCGCCAAACGGAACGCGGGGGCGACCCCGCAGAAAGGGCGGCATCCCGCAGGACAGCGTCTAACTGCATGGCCGCTGGACGCGACCCGGAGCGGGCCACCCGACTCAACTTCCGCGGCGGAGTCCCCGACTGCGGAAACGGTGCAGGACCCCTCGGCGAGTCACACAGCGCCGCTGCGGGGCAAGACCCGCGAGGGCACCAAGCAGGCGGCGCTCGTCGCCATGCTGCAGCGGCCCGAGGGCGCAACGATCGCCGAGTTGGTGGATGCGACCAGACTGGCAACCGCATTATGCCGATGCGCGGATTGTGCCGATGTAGTCTCGTAAGCAGCTGAATATCCTAAAGCCCTTTGCGTCGAGGTCGGCATAATCCTCGAGGTTGAGGGCTGGTAGCGTCTCCTCTTTGACGTCGAAACGAGGGGACTTCATGTTGACCGACGGATCTGCAGATCAAGGAACGGGCCCTCGAGAGAACAGCCCCGTTCGCGACGAAACCCGGCCGCTTCCGGCCGTCCGACCAACTCCTCGCCTTCCTCGAAGCCCTCTGATTATGCCGACCCTTCGCAGCGGTCCCCGCCAGAAACAACGGCTTGCGAGGGTCTACCGGCTGGGCTGACCAGACCAGACGGATCGCGGGGGGGCGGCCGCCAGGCTACCCTTCGCCCGTTAGCAAGAAGCAGTCGCGTGATCAGACGGTCGCGCCCCTCTACGCCCAGAAGCGGCGCGAGCTGGCGGTGGCGAACGGCCTCGGCCCGAAGCCGGCACCGCCGCCGCCCAAGCCGAAACGGACGCGCCGCGCCAGCGCGGGCGCCGCGGGCTGACCAGCTATCTGGATCGCGCCGGCCGCCAGCCTGCGGCGATCGCCTCCGCCTCGTCGCAGAACCAGCGCTCGCCCTTGCTCTGGTCGATTGTCGTCCGGTCATAAGAAGCCGACCAGGGTGCGTGGTAGATGTGCTCGCTGATGTTGCCCTTGAAAGGGCACTCCGGATGCGGACTTCGCCGCGGCGCCAGCGACCTCAGTGCATTAGCACCTGCGCCGCCGAGACCGGATCGAACCAGATGTCGAGCCAAACGTCATAGGGCGGATAGTAGCCCTCCCCGCATTCGGTGCCGATCATGTCGATCTTAAGGTGCCAGTTGTCCGCCGCAAACTCGTTCGGATCCTTCGGCAGGGTGGCCTGTCCGGTTGCCGTGCCCGTGAATGTCCCACCGCGCGGGAGGGCAATATTCGGATTGCTGCCATCCGGAGAACATGCGTATTCGGTGACCATGGCTGAGCCTGTCAGCGTCGCTCCTGACGCGGCCGGCAAAACCATCGCGCGCGAATTCGCCGCGGGAAGAAGCTTCCCGGAGCCCGCGAACTCCGTGGCCCCAACCGGGCCGGCCACGGTGACACCCGTCATCAAACAGACCGTCGCGCCTTCCGGACCACCCATCGTGTTCCAGGTGTCATCGCAGGCGGTCTGCGCCTCCGACAGCCTCAGGAAGCGCGCGGCGGGTTCGGTGGAGGCGGCATCGCCGCCGAAGGCGTACTTGGCGATCGCCTGTGCGAAGGCAGCGCGCAGCGCCGGCAGGTTGTCGATCTCGGGGAAGAACGGCGGGGCCAGCAGGTCCGAGAGCGGACGCAGGTCGAGAAGTACCGGCACCGACACGCCGCCGCTGGGATTCTGGCCATTACAGCTGACGCCCCCCTCGCAGACATAGTTCCCATAGTCGTCGCCGAGGGTCGCGGCCATCTTGAGAGCGAGGTCATCGGACGTCCCTTTGCTCACTCCGCCACTGGCCTTCGCCTCGCCGAGTTCGCCGATGGGCACCGACATGCTGGCGCTCATCGACGAGGATATGTCGACGCCTTCGTCATGCAGCTTCACGACGTTGTCCTCTGTGATGGTGCTCACGAGCTTGCCGCGTTCGCCCATCGTTGTCGCGTAGGCGTAGTGGGTACCGAATTCATCGATGATGGCCCGAAAATCCGGTTTAGCCGCCTTGGCGGCCTGAGTAATGGCCGTGTAGAACGGAAGGGAAAGCACGACATTGGCCTTGTCCACCACCAGCGCGAAATCGGTCTTGATGTAGTGATACTCGCTGTAGGTCAGCGACCGTTGATACATAGCGTCGGAGAGTTGTTTCGTCGCAGTGTTCTGACTTGCGCTGAAGCTGACGGGGCCTAAGCCGAGGCCAACGTTCACGCCGATCGTTCGCTGGTGGCTGTCGCTCACGTCGCTGGCGCTCTCGAGGATGCGGGCGCTGTTGGCCCCATAGGTCTTGTCGATCGGGAGGTACTTCCAGCCATAGGGAATCGCGACCATCTTCTCGTCGCCGTACGAGGTCACGACGTAGTCATGGGGGTCCATCTCGCCGAACTTCTGGAAGATCTGCTGCCGGCAGCCCTGCGAGTCGGCGAAGCTGTCCAGCCCCATTTTGGTGATATCGTAGCAGTGTCCGGCCAGATCCATGTTCGCCGGCACGCTGCCGAAGCGGTCCTTCAGCGACATGGTGAGGCTCTTGTCCGGCAGCATGGGAACGACGGGCACGTAGACGCCGTCGGACAGGGCGGTCGGGTCGGTGGTGCCGACGATCTCGAAGCAGTCCTTCGTGGCGCCACAGGCGGCCGAGCCCAAATGCAGCGCCGCCCGACCGCCGCTCGCCATCGCGATGTCGAAGAGGCGCCCCTTGCCGGCCCGCGGAGTAAGGCTCGCGGACAGGGGTCCGGACGAAGTCATCTTGACAGCGCCAGTCCGTTCATCTTCGACGATGCGAAGATAGACGCTTGTGACGAAGGTGCCGTGTTCCTCCTGGCAGTCCTCATCCGCCGGCGCGCAGTCGACCGCGGCGAGCACCGGGTCGGCCGTGTCATCGCCCCTCGGGCGCCAGTCCCCAGCGAGCGACTGCTGGGAAAGAGCCGCGCCGGGCAGCAACCCGAGCGCAAGCGCGAGCGCTGGGAGATGGAGCCAAGCCGCCGCGGAGGTCATCGGACCTCGCCTTCGCCGTCCCGCTCCCCTGGATCGGGGTCCTTTTTGAACGGGCCTTCTGGAGGCTCGCTAAGGGAGCCGCTCCGCCAGCGGGTCTCTTCCTTTTTGCGTTTGAGCTCGGCATCGATCTCCTCGTTGCGCGCCTCGTCCCCGGCCTGTTTCGGAAACTCGTTCTTCCAATTCGGACCCAGCACCTCGGTGGCGTCGCTGATCCGCAGCTCCACGGCGGCGTTCGCGATGCTGTCGCGGACGACTTCGAAGGGGGTCCTGTCCATCGTGCCCGACGCATCACCGCGCGCGCGCGTGAAGGACGCCGCGTTGATGACCGCCTTATACTCGAAATGGCCGTTTACGCGGGTCACGTGGTAGTTTCGCACGTCGTCGTCCCCAACGGACGTGACCGTCGCACCGTTGGCCTTAAGCCAGGCCTCGACTTTGTCCCAGGCAACATTGCCGCCCACTTTCCGCCCCCCTGAGCGGCAATTAGTGGATGCCGCGGGATTTACCTCGCGCCATTTCAATCTCCGATCAAGCGTCTCGTGCGCCGGGTTCGGCGGAGAACTAGCGGCAGCCCAACGGAGGGGTTGGCGTGGCGGAGGCGGCCGGCTGCGGGGTCGCTGTAACCGCATCTGGGGTGAGGCCGCTGTGGGGCAAGTCCATCGGCTAGCGGATCTACGTGCTCAGCATACGTGCGGCGACTGCAGGAACAACGGCAGCTCAAGAGCCAGGACCATCTGCTCCGCGACATCGGCGGCAAACCGCGCCGACATCGAGTCCGAGATTTCAACAGCTACCGTTGATCATCCGCCGCCCAGTGCCGCTCGGCCTATCCCAGTCGCTCGAAGATGCGCCGGAGCACGAAGCTCCGGGTAAGGGAGACGGCCGTAAAAACGAGTCCGATCGAAAGGTTCTCGCCGAGCGTAACGCTGAACCCGAACAGCGGAAACACGAGTACCTGCACGCCTACAGCCACCCCATAGCCCACCGACCACGTTCGCCACCGCCTCTATCAGCGACATCACGCGGGACTGGCGCATGCCGCCTCCCGCATCCCGAGCCGGTCGAGCAGATTCATGACCGTCGAGACACGCCAGCGTCCACCGCGGCGGGTCAGCAATGATAAGGACTGCCTTGTTCTAGCAGTTGCCTGCATCTCGCTCAACGTGACCGTTGGTATGCTTCAACGCGATTCGGATGGGATTATAGATGGTGACAAATTACCTAATCTTGTGGCCAAATCTACAATAATTGCAATGACTCGAGCGGAAAGCCATGGCGGAGCAACGGGGACTGCGGCCCAGTATTCTCTGGGTTTCAGGAGCGAAATTCATCGATATGTAATAGACCGGCTCCTCAGGCATCGTGCCCTCCGCTAGCCTAAGGAGTCAAACGCGCTGCCGGGTACCCCGAGCAGGACGATGGCATCGTGATCGGCGCCATCCAGCAGCAGTACCGTCTCTCGGTCCGACACGAGCGTTCGCTTGACCTCGGCACCCCCGAGGTCAAGCGTGTCAGACTCGGGATCGAAGTCGGCAATGGTTAGGATATCGCGGCTGCCGGCGATGTCATTGAAGTGGATTTCGTCGCTGCCGGCCCCCGTTGTGACGAAGTCGTGTCCACCACCCGGATAGAAGGCCTCGTCCGCAGCCGTCCCGGTCAGGACGTCCAGTCCCGGTCCGCCAAGGATGGGTGCCGGACCCCCACTGAAGCCGAAAACGACGTAGCTCGCGCCTGTAAATCGGTCCGTGTTGGGGGCGCCAAGCACCACGTCGTCAAAACCATCGTCGTTGACGTCGCCAGCTGTCGAGACCGACCAGCCAAGCCCATCACTGGACGCGACTCCTGCGAGGCGGAGGCCGTTAGTTCCATCGAGATCGGAGAGGTCGAGGCTCGTCTGAAAGCCCGTCCTCGAACCGAATACGATATAGCTCTCTCCCGGAGCTCCGACGATCAGATCCTTGAGCCCGTCTCCATTGAAATCGCCCGCTCCCGCGACTGAAGTTCCACCGCCATCGATCCGAAACCCGTTAGCTCCGGTAAGCGAAACAACATCGATGTCCGCTCCAAAGCCGGTCCGCGCGCCGAAGACCACGTAGCTCGCGCTCCCGCCTGCCCCTCCCACGATCAAGTCATCGATGTGGTCGCCGTTGACGTCTCCGGCACCTGCGACGGCGGTGCCAGCTCCGTCGATGCGGAAACCCTCGCTCGCGTCGAGCGCTGCCAGGTCGACGGCAGCGGGGTGCGGTCCGGGTGTACCGAAGAGAACGTAACTCGTGGCCGCACTCGCCACCCCGATGATCAAATCGTCGATCCCGTCCCCGTTTACGTCTCCTGCACCGGCGACCGAACTGGAGGTATCAGGACTCGCGTTGATCCCGTCGATCCGAAATCCGTTCTTGCCATCCAGAGCAGCCAGATCGATGCTTGGCTCGAATCTTCCGGTCGATCCGAATACCACGAATGCTTGGTGAGCGCCCGTGGCCGCGACCAACAGGTCGTCCAAGCCGTCGCCATTAACGTCACCGGCGCCCGCGGCGGATGCCGAGGACCAATCGATCACGGGGGGACCTGATCTTGCGAAGCTGAAGCCGTTCGTGCCGTCGAGTGCCGCGAGATCGAGGGTCGCCGCGAATTCGGCGGAACCGAACAAGACAGCGCCTACGGCTCCCGGCGACACGATGGCGAGATCATCGAAACCATCGGCGTTGATGTCTCCGACGCCCGCGACCGCGTCGCCGAACCAGCGAGGCCCGTTGACGCGGAAGCCATTTGTGCCATCGAGTTCCGCAAGCTGGAGTTCCTGACCAGGCTCACTAGCGGAACCGAACACCACGTATGAGATTCCGGATTCATTCGAGTAATAATACCAGTTGGGAGATCCGATAAGGACGTCATCGAACCCATCCCCGTTGATATCACCTGCGCCGGCCACCGAATCGCCACTGTAGTCATAATGATCTACGCCGTTGATTCGAGAGCCGTCTGTGCCGTCCAGCATGTCCAGCGGAATCGCCTTCTGGCGGAACTCGACAGATACGGACCCGGTGTCACTTCCGCCGTGTCCGTCAGAGATCCCGTAGATGAAACAATCGGTTATGGACGTACCGAACGTCGCGCCGGGAGCGTCGAGCCGGACTTCGGTGCGGCCGACGAGCGTCACTCGCAGACCGGATGCCAGGTCGACGGTGTCGCCTAAGGCTACCGGCGTCCCGTCGATCTCCGTTATCACCAGATCATCAAAGTCGGGGTCGCGGTCGAAACCGGCTCCGTTGTCAGCCGTGAGATCGATGATGTCGACGGCATCCACGTGGAGGACGTCCTTGGCGGCGCTGGGCGGATCGTTCGGCCCGCCGAGCTTTACAGAGCCGAATAGCAGATAGCTCTTGCCCGCGTCGAACCATTCACCGGGTGCTCCGACAATCAGATCATCAATGCCGTCGCCGTTCACATCTCCTGCGCCCGCGACGGAGTGACCCGTATAATCGTAGCTATCTATTCCGGTAAGGCGAAAGCCGCTCCTGCCGCTAATCGTAGAAAGATCGATCTCGGCTGCAAACCCCCCGGAGGAGCCAAAGACAACGTAGCTCTCGCCGACACTAGAGCCTGGATACTCCCCGTAGCCAGGCGCCCCGACAATGATGTCGTCGAATCCGTCGCCATTGACGTCGCCTGCTCCAGCAACCGAATAGCCAGCCCCCGCGATGCGGAACCCGTTCGTCCCGTCCAGCGTAGAAAGATCGAGGCTCTCGCCAATGGACGTCGGGGAGCCGAATACCAGATAGCTCGAGCCCCAAAAGTCTCCGATGACCAGATCATCAAGGCCGTCGCCGTTGACGTCCCCCGCGCCTGCAACCGACCAACTGCCGCCTCCATCGATGCGAAAGCCATCGGCGCCGTCGAGAGTTCCCAGATCAACGCTCGCCCCAAATCCTTCGGTGGAGCCGAACACCACATAGGCTCGGCTCGGCCCGACAAGGTGCCCCGATCCGATGACAAGATCATCGATCCCGTCTCCGTTGAAGTCCCCTATTCCGTCGACGGACCAGCCGCTCCCTTCGAACTGCTCTACGCCCAACAGGCTAAACCCGTTCATCCCGTCGAGCCGGGAGAGATCGAGGCTCGAACGGAAGCCGGCGGCCGAGCCGAATACGACATAGCTCTTGCCTACCTCGTAGGCATCATCGCGGCCGGCTTGTGGCGCTCCCACGATCAGATCGTCGATGCCATCCCCGTTGATGTCTCCAGCGCCCGCTACCGACTTGCCACTGTAGTAGCTGCCGTCGAGCCGAAATCCATTGCTGCCGTCGAGGCTCGATAGCTCGAGGGTGGCACCGAACCCGGCCGAGGATCCGAAGACGACGTAGCTGGCGCCGGCGAAGCCATTCGCGCGTTGCGCCCCTATGATCAGGTCATCGATACCGTCACCGTTGACGTCGAACGCTCCATCAACAGAATGGCCAATGTAGTCGCCCTCAATAACAAAGCCTGTATCTCCGGTGAGGGCCGGTAGGTCCACGGTGGAGTTGAAACCGGCTGAGGTGCCGAAAAGAACGTAGGTCTTGTCCGTGAGCCCAATGCATGATGAAGGCGCGCCTATCACGAGGTCATTAATACCGTCCCCGTTGATGTCTCCTGCACCGGCGACCGACCAACCGCTGTCGTCGCATGGGAGGCCGTCGAGCCTGAAGCCGTTCGTACCGTCGAGCCGATTGAGGTTCAGCGCCATTGCGTCCCCGACTCATTCAATTGCTCGGGCAAGTCTCCCTGCCTAATCGGCGCGCTACCTTGACGTGCGTCAATGCTTTCGATCGCTGATCGCCTAGAGCGAAACCC
>JAXMDH010000033.1:0-84121 GCA_046348915.1 Amaricoccus sp. | reverse complement strand
ATCATCTTCGGCACCGCCAACCACGACGCAGGCCCGCCCTACGCGCCGGTCCTGAGCGTCCCGGTCGCCAAGGCGAATGAATCCTGGGCGATCTTCGGGCTTGGCGGCGACGACAAGATCACCGGCGGCAACAAGGCCGACTTCATCGACGGCGGCGGCGGCAACGACACGATGAACGGCGGCGACGGCGACGACAGCTTCTTCGTCGCGGCGTCGACGCCCGCGAACGGCTACGACAGCTTCAACGGCGGCAACGGGAACGACCGCATCCTGTCGGGGGACGGCTCCGACATCCGCGTCGGCTCGATCTCCTCGATCGAGGAGATCAGCAGCGGCGGCTTCTCGGGCGTAGATCTCGTCACCAACCCGTCGGCCCACGTCGCCCTCGACCTGTCGGGGACCAAGCTCCGGGGCATCGACCTCGTCTATACCTCGGGCGCAACCGCCAACAACGTCATCCATACCTCGAGCGACAGCGACGCAGCCGGCGGGCAGGCCTACCGCGGCGGCGCCGGCAACGACGCCTTCGTGTTCGGCAGCCAGGACACCCGCCTGCTCGCCTACGCGGCGGACAACACCGGCTTCGACTCCTACAGCGGCAACGGGGCGGCGACGCACACGATCATCGCGCAGGACGACGGCACCCGGATCGGCCTCGCCGGCGGCTACGGCGGCACCAACAGCGTCGACGTGATCGACGCCACCGGCAAGGCCGGCGTGTGGATCGTCGGCTCCGACTTTGTCCACGACGCCTGGGACCTCTCGGGGACCCAGCTCAAGCACATCGCCACGGTCGCGACCGGCGGCGGCGATGACTCCGTGAAGACGGCGGTGATGCACGCGGGCGACGGTCCGATCACCTACGATGGCGGGGCGTACACCCACGACCACCTGACCATCTCGCTCACCGCGGACCAGGCTGTCGACACCGACGTGATGGCGGATCTCGCGGCACTCACCCCCGGCGGCGGCGCGAACGGCGCCGTCGACGCGGGCGGGCTCAACCTCACCGCCACCGGCTGGGAGACGATCGACTGGGTCGTGGTCTGACCTGTCCCAGGGAGCGTCGCCCGACGGCGCTCCCCGTGGACGGCTTTGCCTCAGGCCGCGCCGCCCTCGGCGACCGCCGCCAGAGGCGCGGCGTGGTAGCCGAGCGCGCGGCAGACGTCGTAGCTCAGGTCGGGGTTGTTGAGCGTGTAGACGTGCAGGTGCTCGACCCCCTCGTCGATCAGCGCGTCGCACTGCTCGCAGGCGATCGAGACCGACAGGAGATAGGCCGCCTCCGGCGTATCGGCGTGCGCATAGGCCGCGTGCATCCAGTCGGGCACCGCCGCGCGGCAGCGGGCGGCGAAGTTCTGCATCTTGGCGAAATTCTCGACCGGCAGGATGCCGGGGTGGATCGGCGCGGTGATCCCGGCACGGGCGCAGGCGTCGCGGAAGCGCAGGAAGTCCTCGACCTCGAAGAAGAACTGGGTCAGCGCCATGCTGGCGCCGGCGTCGAGCTTGCGCTTGAGGTTGTCGATGTCGGCGGCGGCCGTGGCCGCCTCGGGATGCACCTCGGGGTAGGCGCCCACCGCGACCTCGAAGTCGCCGACCGAACGCAGTCCCTCGACCAGCTCCGCCGCACTGGCGAAGCCGTCCGGGTGCGGCACGAACCGCGTCTCGCCCTTGGGCGGGTCGCCGCGCAGCGCCACGATCCGCCGGACCCCCATCCGCGCATAGCCGCGCGCGACCTCGAGGGTCTCCTCGCGGCTCGCCCCGACGCAGGTCAGATGCCCGGCGACGTTCAGCCGGGCCCGGTCGAGGATGGTCCGGATCGCCGCGTTGGTGCGGTCGCGCGTGGTCCCGCCGGCCCCATAGGTGACCGAGACGAAGCGCGGCGCCAGCGGCGCGAGCCGCTCGACCGAGCGCCAGAGCCTGAGGCTGCCTTCGGGGGTATGCGGGGGAAAGAATTCGAATGACAGGCTCGGCAGAGCCTTCGCCGCGTTCGTCATGGGTGCACCGGTCCGTACCGACAATGAAGTTTGCAGATGCGAGAATACCGCTGGAAATCGAATCCGGCAACGCCTAACTGAATCGCCGCCCGAGGACGGGTGGGGTTGCAGGTGAGGAGGGCGCATGCCCGAGGTAACGATCGTCTACTGGCGCGACATCCCGGCACAAGTCATCGTCGGAAGTGGCCGTCGCGCCTCGAAGATGCCGATGCCCGAGCGCTTCGAGACCGCCATAGACCGGTGCGCGATGCGGGCGGGGGCCCGCGAATCGGATGCCTACCTGGCCGAGTGGCGCAAGGGCGAGCCCTACGTTGTCGAGGGCGACGCGGCGGATGTCGCTTCCGGCGAAGCGGCGCGGCTCGAAGCGGAGTTTAGTCCGGACGCGATCAAGGCGATGATCGCGAACCACGGCTGGGCCACCCCACGCCCCTGACCCGGAGACCTCGATGGCGCAGGTTCTGAGCTTTTTCCGCCGCCCGGCTGCCGCTCCGGCTGGCAGCCCCGCGATCGCGGATCTGCTCGACGGCTTCTCCATCGAGGTCATGCCCCGCACGGCCGCGAAGATCGACGACTTCCGCGCCATCCTGCCCGCCGGCACACGGGTCTACCTCGCCCACATCGACGGCACCGACTTCGCCGACATGCTGGCGACCGCCGGCCGCCTCGCCGACGAGGGCTTCGCCGTCATGCCGCACTTCCCGGCCCGCGGCATCGCCGACGCGGCCGAGCTCGACGCGCGAATCAAGGCCTATGCCGACGTCGGCGTGCGGCAGGCGCTGGTCCTCGCCGGCGGCATCGACCGCCCGCGCGGCGCCTTCCACGAGGCGATGCAGCTCCTCGAGGCCGGGTGCTTCGACGCGGCCGGCTTCACCGACCTCCACGTCGCCGGCCACCCCGAGGGCAACAAGGACATCGACCCCACCGGCGGCGACGCCGTGGCGATGGACGCCCTTCGCCGCAAGTCGGATTTCCAGCGCCACACCGACGCGCGCATGGCGATCGCGACCCAGTTCTGCTTCGACGCCCAGCCGGTGATCGACTGGGCCGAGCGCATCCGCGCCGCCGGCATCACGCTGCCGGTCCACATCGGCGTCGCCGGTCCCGCCAAGCTGCAGACGATGATCAAGTTCGCCATGGCCTGCGGCGTCGGCCCTTCCTTGCGCGTGCTGCAGCGCCGCGCGATGGATCTCTCCAAGCTGATGCTGCCGTTCGAGCCGACCGAGTTCCTGGCCGCCATCGCCGCGTACAAGGCGGCGCACCCCGGCTTCGCCATCGAGCGCGTCCACTTCTTCCCGCTCGGCGGCATCGCCGCGACCACCGACTACGCCGGCGCCCGGACCGCCCTGCCCCGCCGCGCCAGGGCATGAGCCGGCGGGCGCTGCTCTTCGACCTCGACGGCACCCTCGTCGACTCGGACCCGCTGCACCATGCCGCCTTCGCCGAGATCATGGCCGAGCGCGGCCGTGAGCTGACCATCGACGAATACCGCGCAACGATCATGGGCCAGCCCAATGCCGCGATCCTCGCGCAGCACTTTCCCGGCGAGGACGTCGCCATCCTGCACCGCAAGGAGCGGATGGTGATCGACCGCCTCGCCGACGCCGTCGAGCCGATCGCCGGCATCCACGCGCTGCTCGACTGGGCCGAGGCGGCCGGCGCCGCCTGTGCCGTCGTCACCAACGCCCCGCGCGCGAACGCGATCGCGCTCTTGACCGCGTCGAGCCTCGGCCACCGCCTGCCGACGCTGGTGATCGGCGAGGAGTGCGACCGCCCGAAGCCGGACCCCGCCCCCTACCAGGCGGCGATGCGGGCGCTCGGCGTCACCCCCTCGCAGTCGATCGCCTTCGAGGATTCGCGCTCGGGCATCCGCGCCGCCCGCGACGCCGGCGTCCGCGTCTTCGGCATCACCAGCGGGCTGAGCGCCGACGAGCTTCTCGCCGCGGGCGCGCATGCCGCCATCCGCGACTTCACCGACCCGGCACTCTGGGCGCACCTGGACCGCCTCCCATGACCAAGACCATCGTCGCCTCGAAGTCGAAGACCGTCATCATCGGCTTCGACCAGCCCTTCTGCGTCATCGGCGAGCGCATCAACCCGACCGGCCGCAAGAAGCTCGCCGCCGAGCTCGAGGTGGGCGACTTCTCCACCGTCGAGGCGGACGCCCGCGAGCAGGTCGCCTGCGGCGCCCTGATGCTCGACGTGAACTCCGGGGCGGTCTTCACCAACAAGATGGCCGAGGATCCGCGCTACGCCGACAACAACTTCGTCGAGCCCACGCTGATGCCCGAGCTCGTCGCCCGCATCCAGGCCGTCGTCGACGTCCCCCTCTGCATCGACAGCTCGGTCCCCGGCGCGCTCCGGGCCGGCCTCGAGACCGCCCACGGCCGCCCGCTGCTGAACTCCGTCACCGGCGAGGAGGAGCGCCTCGAGCTCGTCCTCCCCCTCGTCAAGAAGTACGACGTCCCCGTCGTCGCCATCTCCAACGACGACACCGGCATCTCCGAGGACCCCGACGTCCGCTTCGCCGTCGCGAAGAAGATCGTGAACCGCGCCGCCGACTTCGGCATCCCCGCCCACGACATCGTCGTCGACCCCCTCGTCATGCCGGTCGGCGCCATGGCGACGGCGGGCCTCCAGGTCTTCGCCCTCGTCCGCCGCCTGCGCGACGAGCTCGGCGTCAACACCACCTGCGGCGCCTCGAACATCTCCTTCGGCCTGCCCAACCGCCACGGCATCAACGCCGCCTTCCTGCCGATGGCGATCGCGTCCGGCATGACCTCGGCGATCATGAACCCGGTCCGCCCGCAGGAGATGGAGGCGATCCGCGCCGCCAACTTCCTGATGAACAACGACCCCTGGGGCGCCGCCTGGATCGCCGCCAACAAGGTGCCCGCCGCCGAGGGCGAGCCCGAGTCCGGCGCCCGCGGCCGCCGCGAGGGCCGCCGCCGCCGCGGCTGAGTGCAGCGCTCGCTGGCCTGCCCACCGCCGCCTCCGCTCCGCGATGACTGACGGCAACCTCCCCTGGCGCGCCGTGCCGGGCGGGATCGAGCTCGTGGTGCGACTCACCCCGCGCGGCGGTGCGCCGCGGATCGAGGGGCTGGCCGAAGCGGACGGGAGGTCGTGCCTGAGGGTGCGCGTCGCCGCTCCGCCGGTCGAGGGCGCAGCCAATGCCGAGCTCGTCGCTTTCCTCGCTAGGTCGCTCGGCCTCGCGCGCTCCGCCGTGGTCCTCGTCACCGGCGAGCGGGCACGGATCAAGCGGCTGCAGCTGCGCGGCGAAGACCTGCCGGATCGGCTGGCAGCCCTGGTCGCCGACGCTTCCCCGAGAAAAGCGAGGCAATCGTGAACGCCGCACTAACGCAATTTGCAAAGTCGTTCTAGTTCAATATCTTACAAATTTGTCCGCACGCGGCAGCGCGCGACCGGTGTCGGGTTGCGCTCCGGAGAACAAGCGGTAAGTCTGGCGCCGCCCCCACACGGAGAAGCCGCACGTGGCCTACGAGACGATCCTGGTCGAGGTCGAAGACGCCGTCGCCACCATCCGCCTGAACCGCCCAGAGGCCCTCAACGCGCTCAACGGCCAGCTCCTCGACGAGCTCGCCGAGGCGCTGACCGAGTTGGACGTGGCACCCCGGGTTCGGGCGATCGTGCTGACCGGCTCGGAGAGGGCCTTCGCCGCCGGCGCCGACATCAAGGAGATGGCGCCGAAGGGCTTCGCCGAGATGTTCCTCGAGGACCTGTTCGCCGCCCAGTCCGAGACGATCCTGCGCTGCCGCAAGCCCGTCGTCGCCGCCGTCGCCGGCTATTGCCTCGGCGGGGGCTGCGAGCTCGCGATGATGTGCGACCTCATCATCGCGGCCGACACCGCGAAGTTCGGCCAGCCGGAAGTCAACCTCGGCATCATGCCCGGCATCGGCGGCACCCAGCGGCTCACCCGCCTCGTCGGCAAGTCCAAGGCGATGGAGATGTGCCTCACGGGGCGGATGATGGACGCCGCCGAAGCCGAGCGCGCCGGCCTCGTCGCCCGCGTCGTTCCCGCCCGCGACCTCGTTCGCGACGCCCAGGAGACGGCGGCGAAGATCGCCGAGAAGTCGCCGCTCGCCGTGCGCGCGATCAAGGAGGCGGTGAACCGTGCCTACGAGACCACGCTGCGCGAAGGAATCCTGTTCGAGCGCCGCCTCTTCGACGCCCTCTTCGCCACCGAGGATCAGGCCGAGGGAATGGCCGCCTTCGGCGAAAAGCGACGGCCGGAATTCCGCGGTCGCTAGCCGGTTGACTCCCCTTCGCACCGCGGCTAAGGAACCGGCTCCTGAATCAAGCCCGATCGAGACCGAGAACTCATGGCCAACTCGCCGTCCTCCAAGAAGCGCGCCCTGCAGGCCGAGCGCCGCGCCGAAATGAACAAGGCACGCCGCTCGCGGATGCGCACCTTCGTCCGGAAGGTCGAGGAGGCGATCGCCTCCGGCGACGCCGCCGCCGCCGAGACCGCGCTGCGCGCCGCCCAGCCCGAGATCATGCGCGGCGTCAGCAAGGGCGTCGTGCACAAGAACACCGCCAGCCGCAAGATCTCCCGCCTCGCCGGCCGGGTGAACGCCCTCCACGCCTGACGGGCGGGCGCCGCCGCACTTCGATCACGCCGCCTCTCGCAAAACCGCCGCTGCCTTTGCAGCGGCGGTTTTCGGCTTGCCTGCATGGCACCTCGGCCCTCGCCTATATGGCGAGTTAGCCACACAAGGGCGCTCGCATAGCGAGAAGGTGGATGTTCTTTCTTCGGTCCGGTTGTGAGCGGGTGGCCGGTTCGCTATTGTCGACGGACCGAACGAATCCTGCCCGCCCGAGTATTCCGGTACATCAGTAGCAGTACGCTCCAAGAAAGCGCCCCCGTGACTGCTGTTCACGGACGACGCTGCTGGAGACGCGAGCGCAGGGAACGCCCGGGCGCAAAACGACAAAATCCGAGACGGGGAAGGTGAGCTCCAATTGACTGCCACGCGTCGCGGGCCACTCGCTCGCGCTATTGTCGATGACGTCGATATACCGGCATCGCCCGCAATTCGGCTCGGACGGCGCCCGCTCTCCCGGAGGACGCTGGCTCCGGGTACGCTGTCGAGGCTCGATCCGGCTGCCACAAGGACCGGGCCGACCGACACCCGGCCCTCCTCCGTGATCCGCAAAGACGAGCCGAAATGAAACCGCAGACGCTACCCGAAAGCCCCGAAACCCCGATGACCGCCTGGGGGCGCGTGCGCGGCGCCCTGCTCGGCCAGCTGGGACAGGACGCGTTCCAGAACTGGATCGACCCGCTGGTCTTCGTCGGCGCCGACCAGGGCGTCGTCCACCTGGCGGCGCCGACCAGCTTTATCGGTACCTGGGTGTCGCGGAACTACGGCGACGCGATCCGGACGCTGCTCAGCAAGGACGGGATGCAGGTCAGCCGGCTCGAGTTCGGCGTGGCGCCGTCGCAGGCTCCGGCGGTCCGGTCGCTGGAGCGCCCCTCCCATCCGACGACCGCGAGTTGCGCCGACGTCGACCTGCCGGCGTCGCCGCTCGACGGCCGCTGCACCTTCGACAACTTCGTGGTCGGCAAGCCCAACGAGCTCGCGCATGCGGCGGCGCGGCGGGTGGCCGACGGCGGGCCGGTCGCGTTCAACCCGCTCTTTCTCTACGGCGGCGTGGGCCTGGGCAAGACCCACCTGATGCACGCGATCGCCTGGGAGGTGAAGCAGCGCAACCCGGAATCGCGTGTGCTCTACCTCTCAGCCGAGCAGTTCATGTACCGGTTCGTCTCGGCGCTGCGCTTCAAGGAGATGCACGGCTTCAAGGAGATGTTTCGTTCGGTCGACGTGCTGATGGTGGACGACGTGCAGTTCATTTCGGGCAAGGACTCGACCCAGGAGGAGTTCTTCCATACCTTCAACGCGCTGATCGAGCAGCAGAAGCAGATCGTGATCTCCGCCGACCGCGCGCCGGGCGAGATCGACGGGCTCGAGGAGCGGATCAAGTCGCGGCTGCAGTGGGGGCTTGTCGTCGACCTGCACCCGACCGACTACGAGCTCCGGCTCGGCATCCTGCAGGCCAAGGCCGAGGCGCAGTCCGAGCTTTGCCCGGGGGTGACCATCGGCGCGGGCGTGATGGAATTTCTCGCCCACCGGATCAGCTCCAACGTCCGGGTGCTCGAGGGAGCGCTGAACCGGCTCTTCGCCTACGCCAACCTCGTGGGGCGCGAGATCAACCTCGACATGGCGCAGGAGTGCCTGGCCGACATCCTGCGCGCTTCCGAGCGCAAGGTGACGATCGACGAGATCATCCGGAAGGTCTCGGACCACTACAATCTGCGGATGTCGGACCTCCTGTCGGCGCGGCGGGCCCGGCAGGTGGCGCGGCCGCGTCAGGTCGCCATGTACCTGTCGAAGACGCTGACATCGCGGTCGTTGCCCGACATCGGGCGTCGTTTCGGTGGCCGCGACCACACCACGGTGATCCACGCGGTACGCAAGATCGAGGAGCTGAAGGCGTCCGACAGCCAAATCGCCGAGGACGTGGAGCTGCTCCGGCGGATGCTCGAGGCCTGAACGGCCCGCGCTCCGGAGCGTCGAGGGCTCCGGTCGACCCGGGGTATCGGACAAACCGGGCCGGGGTACCCTAACCTCGACCGATGTAGGGCATCGTCGTCGCCATGATGGTCATGAACTGCACGTTCACGTCGAGCGGCAGATCGGCCATCTGCAGCACCGCGCGGGCGACATGCGCGACGTCGATCCGCGGCTCGGGGGCGAGCCGGCCGTCGGCTTGCGGCACGCCCCCTGTCATGCTGGCGGTCATGTCGGAGGCGGCATTGCCGATGTCGATCTGGCCGCAGGCGATGCCGAAGGGACGGCCGTCGAGCGAGACCTGCCGGGTCAGCCCGGTGATGGCGTGCTTGGAGGCGGTGTAGGCGACCATTCCCGGCCGCGGGACATGCGCCGAGATCGAACCGTTGTTGATGATCCGGCCGCCCTGCGGGGACTGCGCGCGCATCTGCCGGAAGGCGGCGCGCGCCACCAGGAAGGCGCCATCGAGGTTGACCGACAGCACCCGCCGCCAGCCCTCCCAGCTGGTGTCGCCGACGAGCGCATTCGGCTGGTTGGCTCCGGCGTTGTTGAATACGACGTCGAGCCGGCCGTGAAGGTCGGCGATGCGGTCGAAGAGGGCGTCGACGGCGGCCGGATCGGTGACGTCGCAGGGGACGGCGGTGCAGCCTTCGCCGTGCCGCGCGGCGACGTCGGCGAGCTTCCTGGCATCGCGCGCGGCGAGCACCACGGCGTGGCCCGCCCGGGCGAAGGCGCCGGCGGTCGCGGCTCCGATCCCCTGGCTGGCACCGGTCACCAGAACGATCTTGCGGTCGGCCATCGATCCCCCTGTCGGCTGTTGCGGCCACCATCGACCGGAAGCGGCCGCGTCACAAGCGGCGTCGCGCCGGCACGGTGTAGAGGCTGGCCTCGCGCAGCCAGATGTAGAGGCCCGAGGCCACCACGATCGCGGCGCCGGCCAGGATCCAGCCGTCTGGCGGCTGGGCGAAGATCAGCCAGCTCGAGGCGGTCATCCAGACGATCTGGGTATAGCTGAACGGCGCGAGGGTCGATGCCGGGGCGTAGCGGTGGGCGATGATCAGGAGCTGGTGCCCGCCCCAGCCGAAGCAGCCGATGGCGAGGAACGCGAGCCAACTCGCCGGGCCGCTCGGCCAGGTCCAGTCGCCTAAGGCGAAGGGTGCCATGCCCAGCGTCGCGACGAGCCCGGCATAGAACTGCTGCGTCGCGGTGCTGTCGCGGCCGGCGAGCTTGCGGGTGAAGATCGAGTAGAGCGCGCCGCAGAGCGCGGCGCCGAACGAGAAGGCCACCGCCCAGTGCAGCGTTCCCGACCAGGGACGCATGGCGACGAGGATGCCGGCGAAGCCGACGAGGATAGCGGTCCAGCGGCGCGGCCCGACGGTCTCGCCGAGAAGCGGGATCGACAGCATGCAGACCCAGAGGGGCCCGGTGAACATGATCGCCGTCGTCATGGTCAGGGGCAGCGACCCCAGCGCGCGGAAGTTCAGGAGCGTGCTGCCGAGCAGGAAGAGGCTGCGGAGCACCACGGGGCCGGGGCGGCGGCTGCGGAGGAAGGGCTCGCCCGACGGCAGCACCAGCGCGACGACGAGCATGAGGTGCACGGCGTAGCGGACGAACACGACCTCGGCCGTCGCCATGCCGTGCAGCACCAGCCACTTGGCGCAGGTGTCGATGCCGGTGAAAGCGAGCAGCGCCAGCACGACGAGGGCGATGCCGTGCAGCCGCCGGTCCTCGATCGGCGCGACCCGCGGGCGTCGGGCCCGGTCGGCGGCGTCCCTCATTGTCGATCCTTCCACAAGGGAGTCGCGATCGGCGGCGGCCGAACCACAGCACCCGACGGCGGCTTTGTCGAGAGCCGGACCCGGTGCGGCGAGCGGGTCCGGCAGCCGGTCAGGGATGGAGACGGGCCGGTCCCGCAAGTGCGCGGCGTGACCCGCTCGCGCTCGGCAGCGGCGCGGACGAGGTGCGGACAAATGGGCCTGTCCGCACGCGGACATCAACATAAGTATCTGTAATCGCTGGAAGTCTGTTCAGGCGTTAACCGGCTGGAAAGGATTGTCCGCACCACACCACCGGTCCGAAAATGAACTCTCTACGCAAAAGGAGTGAAGCCCCACGCCGATCCGACTGCCGGTCTCATCCGGCGGAGCAAGCCGTCCTTCGGCGGTTTCTAGAAAGCCCCCCAGGATCCCAGAACGCCGGGCAGCTCGAACGGCGCGTTAAGTATGCGTCCCGCTTTTGTTCCTACAGTTTTAGTGAAAAGCGACAGGCTAACCCGCTGATAATACTGAACTGGTAAAGCCAGGGCACTCCGATCCCCGAAGGAGAAGCCCCATGTCCAGCCGGTTCGGCCTCTGGCCGGCCCTCGCCCTCCTGTTGTCTCTCGCGATGCCCTCGGCGCCGGCGCTCGCCGACCCCGACGAGGCCGGGGCGCAAGTCTGCGAGCGGGCCATCGTCGTCGGCGCGCGCGACCAGGGGATCCCGGAAGGGGTGCTGCACGCGATCTCGCTGACCGAGACCGGGCGAGCGCAGGGCGGGCGGCTCCGCCCCTGGCCGTGGGCGATCAACCGCGAGGGCCAGGGCTACTGGTTCAGGAGCCGCGACGAGGCGCTGGCCTTCGCCAGGGCGAGCGTCGCGGCCGGCCGGACCAGCTTCGACGTCGGCTGCTTCCAGATCAACTACTTCTGGCACGGGCGCAACTTCCCCTCGCTCGAGGCGATGTTCGACCCCGAGACCGGCGCCGACTATGCGGCGAGCTTCCTGAAGTCGCTTTACCAGGAGCGCGGCGACTGGTCGGCGGCGGCGGGCGCCTACCACTCGCAGCTGCCCGACCGCGCCGGCGTCTACCGGACCCGCTTCGACCGCATCCTCGCGGGCCTCGGCGGGCAGCCCATCCAGGTGGCGGCCGCCGAGCCGGACCCCGCTCCGCAGGCTGCCCCGGACGCGCCGCAGAAGAGCCGGACGCGCACGCGTGGCCCGAAGATCATCACCATCCCGCCCCGTGGTGCGGCCGCGCAGCCGCAGGCGCCGGGTACGCAGGCGGCGCTCGACGGCTCATCCCTGTCCGCCGACCTGCCTGGCCGGGTGTCGGTCGCCGAACTCAACCTCTGAGGTTCGCCGCCTAACCATTTGGCAATGATTTCGGCGCTTAGGTTGGCGGACTCGAAGACTAAAAGTCGAACATCGGCGGCGTCGGCGCGGTGAGGACTTGTTAACGCCTGAACTCGACGCTGGCCGGCGGAGGCTCGCGAGGGAGGCAGGGATGACGGCGTGGCTGACGATCGGAGGCGCGTTGGCGGTCGAGGAGGACGGGGCGACATCGATCGAGTACGCGCTGCTCGCCGCGATGATCGCCGCGGTACTGATCACCATCGTGAGCTCGATGGGCACGACGGTCGGTGGCATCTTTACCGCGGCGAACACCGATCTGATCACGTATATGCCCGCATCAGCTCCGTAACGATTAGGATACAATGAACATAACGGCAACAAGTCTAACTAGAACTGATTTGACTACCAAGTGCCTGTCTGCTTAATTCGGAACGTGGACAAGCCACGTTTCTGTAGCGTGTAAGGAGTAACCGACGTGAACAAGTTCCTGAGCTTCGGCAATTCCCTGTGGAAGGATGAAGCCGGCGCGACCGCGATCGAATACGGCCTGCTGGCCGCGCTCATCTCCGTCGCGATCATCCTCACCGTCTCCTCGCTCGGCACCACCCTGAGCGGCGTGTTCAGCAACGTGGACGGCAAGCTGGCGCCGTCGGCGGCCGCCACCGCGCCGTAAGGCCCTCCGCCGCTCTCGGGAGAATCCCTCATGCGTCTCGTCCTCGTCATTCTTGCGGCGCTGATCGTTGCCGGCGGCACGGGGTTCTACGTCATGCAGGGCCTGCAGGCTTCGGACGCCCCGCGCGTCGTCGAGGCGCGGGGTCCCGAGCTGAAGGAGGTCTACGTCCCGGCGCAGGAAATCGCCGTCGGCACGATCATCACGCCCGACCGCCTCTCGACGATGCAGGTCACCGAGAACGCGGTCACCGGCCAGATGGTCGTCGCCGACGACGAGGGCGCCAAGTACCTGACCGGCAGCGTGGCACGCCAGGTGCTGCCGCAGGGGGTTCCGATCGCCCGGTCCGCCATCGTGCAGCCGGGCGATCGGGGGTTCCTGGCCGCCGTGCTGCCCAAGGGCAAGCGCGCGATCACCATTCCGGTCAACCAGACCGCGGGGCTGAGCGGCCTGGCGCTGCCCGGCGACCACGTCGACCTGGTGCTGACCTATACCGTCGTGCCCGCGACCGAGACCGCACCCGAGGTGCGCGGCGCCGAGACCGTCATCTCCGACATCCGCGTGCTCGCGTTCGACCAGCGGCTGGGCCCTGCCGGCCCCGCGGAAGGCGAGGACAAGCCCGAGCCGACCCCGGTCGCCCAGACCGCAACGCTCGAGGTCACCTCGCAGCAGGCCGAGATGGTCACGCTGGCGCAGACGCTCGGGACGCTGTCGCTGATCCTGAACTCGGTGCGCGATGGCAACGACGACGAGGCGGAGGACGGAAGGCTCGCGAAGGGCGAGGGCGGTCCGCTGGAGCCGCTCGCCAACACGATGGCGCCGCGGCCGCGCCGCCTCACGCTCGAATCGGACGTGACCTCGACGCACAAGGTCCAGGTGGTGCGCGGCGTGGTCGCGAACGCCACCGCCGCCCCGGCCTCGGCCGCGGCGCCGGCCCAGCCTGCCCAGTAGCCCCGATCCCCACACGGGAGTGAGAGCCGTGAGACGCCAGCATCCCCTCGCCGTTGCCCTGGCCACGGCCCTCGCGATCCTGCCGACGACGGCGACGGCGCCGGTCCTCGCCTTCGAGATGGTGCAGCCGCCGGACGAGAAGTCGGTCGAGATGGTGGTCGGCACCGGACAGCTGATCCGGGTCGACCAGGACTTCTCGAGCCTCTTCGTCGCCAACCCCGAGGTGGCGGATGTCGAGGTGAAGTCGCCGAAGCTCATCTACCTGACCGGCGTCGGCGTCGGCGAGACCACGCTCTTCGCGGTCGACGACAACGACAACGTCCTGATGTCGACCCGCATCCGCGTGACCCACAACATCGCGGCGCTGCAGGAGAGCATCCGCAACGTGGCGCCGGGCCAGGCCGTCAAGGCGACGACGGTAGACCAGTCGCTGGTGCTGACCGGGTCGGTGGCGACCGCCGAGCAGGCGGCCAACATCGTGCAGGTGGCGAACCAGTTCGTCGACGACCCGCTGCGCGTCGTCAACCAGATGAGCGTCGCGGCGCCGACGCAGGTGAACCTGCAGGTGAGGATCGCCGAGGTCACCCGCGGCATCGACCGCCAGCTCGGCATCCAGTGGAACGACCTGAGCCTCGGGATCAACGGCGGCCGCATCGGCTTCTCCGGCGGCAAGGCGGTCCAGGGCGACTACAGTGCCCGCTACGGCGCGATCCGGGGCAACTTCTCGATCGACGTGGTGCTGCAGGCGCTGCAGGAGGAGGGGCTGGTCACGATCATGGCCGAGCCGAACCTGACCGCGCGCTCGGGCGAGGCGGCCGACTTCCTCGCGGGCGGCGAGTATCCCTATTCGACGGTCAGCGACAACGGGACCAACGTCCAGTTCAAGAACTTCGGCATCGGGCTGAACTTCACCCCGACCGTGATGGACGGCAGCCGGATCAGCCTGAAGGTGGCGACCGAGGTCAGCGACCTCGACTTCACCAACAGCCAGAGCGTGCCGGCGCTGAAGACGCGGCGCGCGGAGACCACCGTCGACCTCGCGAGCGGACAGAGCTTCGCCATCGCCGGACTGATGGAGAACCACTCGACCCAGGACAACTCGGGCGTCCCGGCGCTCGGGACGATGCCGGTGATCGGCGCCCTCTTCCGCTCGGTCGGCTTCAAGCGCGGGCAGACCGAGCTCGTGGTGATCGTGACGCCGGTGATCGTCAACCCGACCTCGAACCGGCGGATCGCCACCCCGGTCGACAACTTCATCCCGCCGAACGACGTCGAGCGCATCCTGCTCGGCCGCGTCCAGGGCAACCCGCGCAAGGTCGACCAGATCCAGAACTCGCTGGGCGGGAAGCGGCTGAACGGCAAGTCCGGCTTCGTGTTCCAGTAGGGCCCAGATCATGCACACCCGCATCGCTCGACCCCTCTGCCTCGGCACCCTGGCCCTTGCCTCGGCGCTAGCGCTCACCGCCTGCGAGGAGCAGCCGGTCGGATCGTTCAAGGACGCCGAGTTCGTCAACGAGGGTTCGCGGGCGAAGACCGACCTTTACTTCCAGCCCGGCGGCTCGGCGCTTCGCCCGGGCGAGGCCGGCCGGCTGCACAGCTTCCTGTCGTCGCAGCTGCTGTCGCCCGAGACCGACATCCTGATCCACGTGGGCTCGACCGGCTCGCCGGTCCTCGACGCCCGCCGGCGCGGAACGCTCAAGGCCTCGATGCCGCGGACGCCGGCGCGGGTGCGGCTCGTTCGATTCGACAGCGAGCTCGGGCAGGACCTGCGCACCAACGTCGCCCAGGTCGAGGTCGTCCAGTACGACCGGATCAACATCCTCTGCCCCGGCAACCCGGCCGCCTCCTACGAGCTGACGACGCCCTTGCCGAACCAGGGCTGCTCGAACGCGATCAACCTCGCGCTCGAGGCCGACCAGATCCGCGACCTGACCGCGCCGCGCGACTTCCACGGGTCGGACGGCGTGACCAGCGTCGGCGCGGTCGAGCGGCTGCGCGAGGGCAAGGTCATCACCACGCCGCTCGGCCTCACCACCGGGGACAACTGACGCCATGGCCCAGGCTGCCCACAGCATGGTCTTCGACGCCGCCGACGACGAGCGCGAGCCGTTCGCCGCCTACCTGACCGACGACGGGTCGCAGGCGGCGGCGACGGCGGTGGCGACGCAGCGCGGCTGGTCGACGGGGAGCATCCGCAAGGGCGGGCTCGCGACGGCGCTGCGGCTCCTGGGGGTCGCGCCCCCTGCCCGCTTCATCATCGTCGACATCGACGGGCTGCCGATCGAGGAGGCCGAGAGCGGGCTGCTGGAGCTGGCGCGGCTCGGGAGCCAGGTGATGGCGCTCGGGACGGTCAACGACGTCAACTACTTCCGCCGGATCATGCGGACCGGCGCGCGCGACTACCTGATGAAGCCGGTCGACGCCGACATCCTCGGCGAGATCTTCGTCCGCCTCGAGCAACCGGGCGACGGCCTCTCGCCCAAGGGTCGGGTCGTCGGCATCGTCGGCGCCCGCGGTGGCGTCGGGGTCACGACGATCGCGATCAACGCGGCCTTCATCATGGCCGACAAGCTGTCGCGGCGGACGGCGCTCGTCGACATGGACATCTATGCCGGCAACATCGCGCTCGCGCTCGACATCGAGCCGACCCGCGGGCTGCGCGAGGCGCTCGACGACCCCGAGCGGGTCGACACGACGTTCCTGCAGAACGCGATGGCGAAGTTCGGCAAGTCGCTGCACGTGCTCGCGACCGAGGAGGCGTTCGACGACACGGTGCGGCTGACCGACGACAAGGTGCTGATGCTCGCCGACACCATCCGCGCCAACTTCGACATGGCGATCATGGACCTGCCGCGGCACTTCGTGATGCGCGAGCCGGCGCTCTTCACGCGCTTCGACGACATCGTCATCGTCGGCGAGCTGACCTTGCAGAGCCTGCGCGACGTCAACCGTCTGTCGAAGCTGATGACGATCCGCAACCGCCAGGCGCGGGTCCACGTGATCGCCAACCAGGCGGTCGCCAAGCCCGACGTGACGGTCAAGGAGTTCGAGGCGGGCATGGAGGCGTCGCTCCGCTGCGTGTTCCCGCACGACCCCAAGACCATGGCGAAGATGACGCTGAAGGGCACGCCGCTGACGACCGGCGACGCCAAGCACAAGATCGTCGCCGACTTGCACAAGTTCTGCATCGAGCTCGCGGGCGTCCCGGAGGAGGCCAAGTCCCGGCGCGGCCTCTTCTTCCGCCGCCGCGCCCGGAAGTAAACGATGGAAGACGGCCTCGACTCCCGCCCGGTCGCCGACCCGCTCGCGACGCTCCGCGCCGCCGCCTGCGACCGGCTGCGCCAGCGGCTCGGGACCGACGGGTTGCAGAAGGCGAGTCCGTTGCAGCTGGCTGAGCTCGCCAACGACGCGCTCGAGGCGCTGGTCGCAACAAGCGCCGTCAAGCCCGGCCTCACCGAGCAGCGCCAACTCTTGCGCGAGGTCGTCGAGCAGATGCGGCTCGAACGCGCCGCCGCGGCCCCCGCCCAGGCCGAGGCGCCCGCCGCCGCACCCGACCCGCTGCACGATCCCCTCGCCGAGGGCGCGGCGAAGAATGCCCCGGAGGCGAAGAACAAGCGCGAGCTGCAGGTCAAGCAGCAGGTGATGCCGCAGCTGATGCAGCGGATCGACATCTCGGTCGCCTCCGCCCTCGGGCCGGAGGAGCTGCGCAACCAGATCGCCGAGATCGTCGAGGAGATCATCGTCGACCTGAAGATCCAGCTCAACGCGAGCGAGCTGCGCTCGATCGTCCGGCTGCTGGTCGACGACATGGTCGGGCTCGGACCCCTCGAGCCACTGCTGCACGACGAGACCGTGACCGACATCATGGTCAACGGCCCGCACCAGGTTTACGTCGAGCGCAAGGGCCGGCTCGAGCTCACCGACGTCGTTTTCCGCGACGACCCGCACGTCCTGCACGTCGCGACCCGCATCGTCACCGAGGTCGGCCGCCGGGTCGACGAGTCGACGCCCCTGGTCGACGCCCGCCTCAAGGACGGCAGTCGCGTCAACATCATCATCCCGCCGCTGGCGATCGACGGGCCGACCATCGCGATCCGGAAATTCTCCAAGAAGGAGATCACCCTCGACGTGATGGCGCGGCAGGCGAACATGTCGGCCGACATGGCGACGGTGCTCAAGATCGCCGGCCGGGCGCGGCTCAACATCCTGATCTCGGGCGGCACCGGCTCGGGCAAGACCACGCTCCTCAACGCCATGTCGCGGATGATCGACCACGGCGAGCGCACGGTGACGATCGAGGACGCGGCCGAGCTGCAGCTGCAGCAGCCGCATGTGGTGCGCCTGGAGACCCGCCCGGCCAACATCGAGGGCGAGGGCGAAATAACGATCCGCCACCTGCTGAAGAACGCGCTGCGCATGCGCCCCGACCGGATCATCGTCGGCGAGATCCGGTCCGAGGAGGCGATCGACATGCTGCAGGCGATGAACACCGGCCACGACGGCTCGATGGGCACGATCCACGCCAACACGCCGAGGGACGCGCTGACACGTCTCGAGAACATGGTTGCGATGTCGGGCTTCAAGCTGCCGGCCGAGGCCGTCCGCGAGCAGATCCAGTCGGCGATCCACATGATCGTGCAGGTCAGCCGCATGCGCGACGGCAAGCGGCGCATCACCCAGATCACCGAGATCACCGGCATGGAGGGCGAGGTCGTCACCACCCAGGAGCTCTTCAAGTACGTCTTCGACGGCGAGAACGCCGACGGCTCGCTCGCAGGCCGCTTCGAATGCAGCCACCTGCGCCCGAACTTCATGCCCCGCGCCGAATACTTCGGGCTCGGGACGCGGCTCCTGGAGGCGATGGGATGTCGGGCAACCTGATCGTCGCCGGCGCGATCTTCCTCCTCTCGGTCGCGGTGGCGATCGGGCTGTCGCTCTTCGTGATCACCGTGGTGCTGCGGCTGCGGCACAAGCACCGCAAGCGGCTGGCGCGGGTCGGCCGGCGGCGGATGTCGGGGCGGATCGACATGGAGGACGCGCGGCTGACGCTCCTGAAGCAGAAGCAGGAGAAGAACGCGATCGTCACGCTGACCGACGCACTGGCGAAGTTCATCCCGCTTCTCGACACCACGCGGCTGCGGGCGAACTTCCGCCGCGCGGAGCTCCAATGGACCGTTGCGACCTTCGTGACCATCTCGCTCGTCATCGGGGTGGTGGCCGTCGCCTTCGGAACCCTCGTCCTCGGCAAGCCGCTGGTGCTGGTGCTGGTCCCGGGGCTCTTCTTCGGCATGTTCGCGACCGATCGCTTCGTGAGGTTCCGCGGCAACCGCAAGGCCAACCGCTTCATGAAGCAGCTGCCGGAGGCGATCGACACCATCATCCGCGGCATCCGCTCGGGCCTGCCGGTCATCGAGTGCATCGGCGGCGTCGGCCAGGAGTACCCCGACCCGGTCGGCGGCCACTTCCGCGCGATCAGCGAGCGCGTCATGCTCGGCGAGACGCTGGACGCGGCACTCTGGCGCGTGGCGCGGATCATCGACAAGCCGGAGATGGACTTCCTCGCGATCTCGATCGCGATCCAGGTCGAGACCGGTGGCAGCCTGTCGGACGCCCTCGGCAACCTCGGCGACCTCCTGCGCCAGCGCGAGCGGATGAAGCTCAAGATCAAGGCGATCTCGTCGGAGGCGAAGGCCTCGGCGCTGATCATCGGCGCCCTGCCCTTCATGATGCTGGCGCTGCTGATGATGATGAGCCCGGCCTACATCATGAAGCTGTTCATCGACCCGCGCGGCCAGATGATGCTGATGGCCGGGCTCGGTAGCATCGCCACCGGCGCCTTCGTCATGTGGCGGATGACCCAGTTCGAGATCTAGGAGCCGCGCGATGGCCACCTCTCCCCTGGTCGTGCTCGGCGTATCGGCGGCGATGGCCGGTGCGCTGCTCGTCGTCGGCGCCAGCCACTGGCTCTACGAGAAGCGGACGCGGATGCAGCGCGTGCGCACCGCGGCCGGCAGGCGGCCGGGGCGCATCGTCACCGCGAGCGGAGCACAGAAGGCGAGGACCAAGGAGCAGATGCAGCAGGGGGCGGTCGCCTTCATGCGCGCCTCGACCCGGGGGCTGTCGCTGTTCAGGGGCGGGGCGCTGACCGAGACGCGCAAGCTGCTGGTCAGCGCCGGCTACCGTTCGCGGGACGCGATCGTCGTCTTCACCTTCTTCAAGCTGGTCTCGCCGCTCGTCTTCCTCGGCGGCGGGGCGCTCTACGTCTACGGCACCAACCCGATCGGCAAGGGACCGATGGCCGATGCGGCGGCGGTGCTGGCGGCGGCGCTGGTCGGCAGCAAGCTGCCCGACACCATCGTGAAGAACACGCGCAAGAAGCGGCTCGAGAAGATCCGCAAGGCGCTGCCCGACTCGCTCGACATGCTGGTGATCTGCGCCGAGGCGGGGCTCGCGTCGGACGCGGCGCTGAAGCGCGTGGTGGCCGAGACGGGCCGCAACGGCTCGGCGCTGTCCGAGGAGCTGCAGCAGACGGCACTCGAGCTCTCGTTCATGCCCGACCGCCGCACCGCGCTCGAGAACTTCGCCGAGCGCGCGCCGCTGCCGTCGGTCAACGCCTTCGTCAACACCATGATCCAGGCGGAGAAATACGGCACGCCGCTGGCGCGCGCCTTCAAGGTGCTGAGCCAGGAGCAGCGCACCGAGCGGATGCTCAAGGCCGAGGAGAAGGCCGGGCGGCTGCCGGCGACGATGACCGTCCCGATGATGCTCTTCATCCTGCCGGCCCTCTTCATCGTGCTGATCGGGCCGGCGATCCTGTCGATCATGGACAACTTCATGGGGATCGGGAAGTAGCAGGTCCGCCTACTGCGGCCCGCCCGGCCTGGTTGCCGGCGCGATCACCGGCACCGGCGTCGCCGCCATTCCCGAGGCGGCGGTGAACCCTTCCGTCATGGTCGCCGAAGCCGTCTCGGTCTTCGCCGGCTCCGGGGTCGCGGCCGCGATGCCGAGGCCGTTGACCGGCGGGATCATTGTCGCAGAGGCGGGAAGCGACGTCGTCGGCAGCGTCGCCGCCTGTTCGGCCGAGGCGATCGCCGGCAGCGGCGCGGGCGCGGCCGGCTCGGGCGGCATCTGCTGGCCGGCACCGCCCGCGCGGCGAACGCGGTCGGCGGGCCGGTCGAGGGTGATTGGCTTGCCCTGCAGCAACAGGCCGCGGAGCTCGCGGTAGTAGGCGAGGTTGCCCTGGATCTGCGAAGAGCTCAGGTCGCCCGCGAGCACCGCCTTGGCCTCGCCCTCGCGTCCGGCGAGGCCGTAGACCAGCGCCAGGTTGCCACGGGTGTTGGCGTTGGCCTCCGGGTCGCGCACCAGGTCGCGCAGGATGGTGATGCCCTCGCCGGTCTGGCCCGACAGCCCGAGCGAGAGCCCGAGGTTGCTGAGCAGCGCGAAGTCGGTCGGGTCCTTCTTCAGCCCCTGCCGATAGGCGGCCTGCGCCTCGGCGTGCCGGCTCATCCGGTCGAGCGCGATCCCGCGCGCGGTCAGCAGCGCGACGTCGTTGGGCCGGCGCTTGAGCGCAACGTCGAGCTTCGCCAGCGCCGCATCGGTCTGCCCGGCGCCGAGTTCGGTGCGCGCGAGTTCGAGCAGGACCGTCGGGTCGTTCGGCCGGCGGCGGTTCGCCTCGTTCAGCGCCTGCTCGGCGCGGTTGTACTGGCCCATGCCGGCATAGCTGCGGCCGAGGCCGATCAGCGCGTCGATCGAGTTCGGGTCCCGGTCGAAGGCCTCGCGGTACAGCGTCTCGGCGGTCTGGTAGTCGCCGGCGTCGGCCGAGCGCTCCGCCAGGCGGGCCGGCGATCCGTGGCCGTCGGCACAGGCCCCGAGGAGGGAAACCACGGCCGCTCCGGCCGCAAGCCGGGCATAACGCTTGGGAAATCTCGCCATCTGATACTCGCCTTCTGCGGGAACCTGCGGCGCGTATCGTATCACTTTGAGTTGTATCAATCCAAATGTTTTAGCGCCTAAGTAGATCAAATGATCGGCGAACAGCCTCGGGTTACTCTCCGGAAACCCTTCTCGGAGCAGAGTTCGCGATGCGTTGTCGCCCGCCGACTTCGTCCGCGCCGGGAAGGAGTGCCCCTTTGCAGCTTGCCATCTCCGTTGTCGCCGTCGTCCTTTTCGCCACGGCGGCGGTGACCGATGCCCGGCATCGGCGGATATCGAACCGGCTGTCGGTCGGCCTGGCGCTGCTCGGGCTCGTGCGCCTCGCGCTGGCGGTCGCCGCCGGCGCCGGCGCCTGGTCGGTCGCGGGCGACCTCGCCGCCGCCCTCGGCGTCTTCGCGCTCGGGGCGCTTGCCTTCCACCTTCGGTTGCTCGGCGGCGGCGACGTCAAGCTGCTCGCGGCCGGCGCGCTTTGGCTGGGCACCGGTGAGCTCGGCGCCTTCCTGACCGCGACGGTGCTGGCGGGAGGACTGCTCGCGATCGGATTCGTCGCCTGGCAGCGGGTCCTGCCCGGCTGGCACCATCGCGCGGGCACCGTCAGCCTTCCCTATGCGATCGCAATTGCGACGGGCGGCATCCTCGCCACCGCCGCCGCCCTGATGGCGTGATACCGGCCCTCCGGTTCAGGCTGCGACGTGGTCGATAAAGCGCACGCCGAGGGTATCGCGCGCACGGAAACGCACCTCGACATCCCGCTGCGCGCCGTTCTCGATCCGAAGCTCGAAGGTCGGCGGCAGCGGCTGCCACTCGCCGACGCGAATGCGGACGCCCCCGTCCGACATGTCGAGCACCACGCAGTCGATCGTGCTGTGACCGCGACGCAACACGACCTTGCCGCGGCGCAGGACGTGTGCCCGCGCAAATGCCCGCCGATCGCCGCTCATGATTCCGGTCATCGCCCGACATCCCTCCTGTGCCCGCCGAGAATAGGCTTTACGGGGAGTAAAATCGATCGTGGCACGCATTAATGGTAAACTGCCTACGTCGCAGAAACGTTTAGTAATATCCAGCGTATTTTTAACAGGTACGATCATGATTGATTGACCATGATCGTACTAGTTTGCACCACCCCGAGGTGACGGGTTCGAGCATTCATGACGCCGCCGACGGCGGTGGTTCGCAATGGGGTGTGTGGCATGCGGCGCGGCTTCGCGGTCCTTCGGCGGCTTCTCGCCCCGGTTCTTTCCGACCGGCGCGGCGTTGCCGCTGTGTTCCTGGCGGTGGCGCTGATCCCGCTGATCGGCGCGGTCGGGCTCGCGATCGACTCCTCACTCGGCTACCTGGTCAAGACCCGCATGGGAAAGTCGCTCGACACCGCGGGGCTCGCGGCCGGGCGCGTGGCGCTCGACGCGAATGCAAAGGACGTTGCCCAGCAATACTTCGACGCCAACTTCGGCAAGTCGAACGCCAACGTGAAGATTACCAGCTTCGCCTTCAAGGTCGACGCGAGCTACAAGTTCGTGACGTTGAGCGCCACCGCCGACGTTCCCACGCTGTTCATGCGGGTCTTCGGCCACGACACCATGAACGTCGGCGCCCAGGCGGTCATCGAGCGCGAGACGACGGGCATGGAACTCGCGCTGGTCCTCGACAACACCGGGTCGATGTACGGCGCAGCCTTCACCGCAATGCAGAACGCCGCCAACGACCTCGTCGACATCCTCTACGGCAGCAAGAACACCGTCGACAACCTGTGGGTCAGCGTCGTCCCGTTCGTCTCGACGGTGAACATCGGCAAGACGCGCACCGGGTGGCTTGCTGCCGGCGACCGGGTGCTGACCAACATCGCCAGCTATTCGACCGATGGCTGGAAGGGCTGCGTGATGGGCCAGGCGATGCCCTACGACGCCGACGACACGCCGGTGACCTCGCAGAAGCTCAGCTCGTTCTTCTACGCCTCGACGAGCAGCACCTCGGACAACAACTGGCCTCCGATCAAGACGAGCCTCGCCGACCAGAACAAGGGCAGCTCGTCGGACGAGAATACCGCGCGCGGGCCGAACCTCGGCTGCGGCTCGCCGATCACCTCGCTGACGCCGAACAAGTCGACGGTCAAGGCGGCCCTCGCGGCGATGGGTCCGGTTCACCGCGGCGGCACCACGGGCAACCTCGGGCTCACCTGGGGCTGGCGGACGATATCGCCGCGCTGGCGCGGGCTCTGGGGCGGCGAAACGCCGAACACCCTGCCGCTCGACTACAAGACGCCGCTGATGGAGAAGGTTGCGGTCATCCTGACCGACGGCAACAACCAGTTCCACGACAACGACACCAGCACCTCGAACAACTCGGTCCCGGCGTCGGACTATACCGCCTACGGCCGAATCGAAGCCCTGAACGGCAACTCGAACGGCACCGCCCAGCAGCGCCGCGACACGGGCCGCGCGACCCTCGACTCGCGCATGGCCGCCACCTGCACCGCGATGAAGGCGCAGGGTATCCGCATATATTCGATCATCTTCGGCGCGGCGCCCGACAGTACCGCCAAGACACTCTTCACCAACTGTGCCACCACCCCGGCGATGTACTACTACGCGCCGAACAACGGGACGCTCGCCACCGCCTTCAAGTCGATCGGCGGCCAGCTCGCCAACCTGCGCATCGTGGAGTGACCGTGATGCAACGGCTCCTGCGCGACGGCCACGGCGCCACGGCGGTCGAGTTCGCCGTAATCCTGCCGCTTCTGCTGATGTTCATATGCGGCGGCATCGAGACCGCGATCAACCTCTTCATCGGATCGAGCATCGAGTCGGCGGTCATGGAGGCGTCGCGCTACGGCATCACCGGGTCGGAGGCCGGCGTGAGCCGTGCCGACAAGGTGCTGGCGATCGTCAAGGACAAGACCTACGGCCTCCTCGACATGAACAAGGTCAGGATGGACACGCTGGTCTATTCGAGCTTCGCCGACATCGGCAAGCCGGAGCCCTTCACCGACCAGAACGGCAACAAGGCCTACAACTCCGGCGAGCCCTGGACCGACGTCAACGGCAACGGCAAATGGGACGCCGACATGGGCAAGGCCGGGCTCGGCGGCCCCAGCGACGTCGTCGTCTACCGGCTGAGCTACGACTGGGGGATCGTCACGCCGATGGTGCAGGAGGTGCTCGGCAACTCCGTCACCCACACCTCGAGCATCGCCGTCCGCAACGAACCGTTCTGAGGGAAGATGCGACTCCTGAACCGCCTCCGTCGCGACGTCCGCGGAATCGCCGCCAGCGAGTTCGCCCTGATCCTGCCGATGCTGGTGCTGTTCAGCGCCGGCACCATCGAATACAGCCGCCTGATCATGCTGACCCAGAAGCTGCAGAACGGGTCGTTCATCCTCGCCGACCTCACGGCACGCGACAAGACGCTGTCGACGACCCAGCTCGACAACATCTTCCTGGCGCTCGACAACATCATCCAGCCGTTCTCCTTCGACGTGGACGGCAAGGCGATCGTGACCAGCATCGGCTACGACGCCACCGCCAAGAAGCCGGTGGTGAACTGGCAGCGGTCGGGCGCCGGCAAGCTCGCCGCCACGAGCGAGATCGGCCAGGCAGGGAAGGCCGCGGCCCTGCCCTCCGGCCTGAGCATCGCGTCCGGCGAGACCATCATCTCCGCCGAGGTCTACTACCGGTTCAAGCCGCTCTTCGGCCTCGGCATCGCCCCCCGGACGATCCGCAGGGTGGCTTACTACAAGCCCCGCCTCGGCTCGCTCGACACGCTGCTGCCCTGACCGCGGGAGGTATCGGGCAAAAGTCAACGCCTTGAATTTAAATCGAATTTCTTTGCGGCTTTAACCTCTTCGCAACCGCGACCGGCTCCGCCCAGGTCAGAACGGATAGGGCTGGCGGGCGTCCTCGATCGAGACCCAGCGCAGGTGGGTGAAGGCCTCGATGCCGGCCTTGCCGCCGAAGCGGCCGTAGCCCGAGCCCTTGACCCCGCCGAAGGGCATCTGCGCCTCGTCCTGCACCGTCGGGCCGTTGACGTGCACGATCCCCGACTCGATGCGGCGCGCGACCGCGAGCGCGCGCTGGACGTCGCGGCCGAAGACGGCCGCCGCGAGCCCGTAGTCGCCGTCGTTGGCGGCGGCGATCGCCTGCTCGACCCCGTCGACGCGGACCACGGCGACCACCGGGCCGAAAGATTCCTCGGAATAGATCCGCATCTCGGGGGTCACGCGGTCGACGACGGTCGCGGGCATGATCGTCGTGTCCGTTGCGCCGCCGGTGACGAGGGTCGCCCCCTTGTCGAGGGCGTCGGCGACCAGCGCCGCGACATGCTCGACCGCGTTGCGGCTGACCAGCGCGCCGAGGACGACGTGGCCCGACGGATCGCCGTAGGGCAGCGCCGCCGCACGCTCGCCGAGTCGGCGGACGAAGTCGTCGGCGAGCTTCGCGTCGACGACGACCTTCTCGGTCGACATGCAGATCTGGCCCTGGTTCATGAAGGCGCCAAAGACGGTCGCATTCACCGCGCCGTCGAGATCGGCGTCGTCGAGAACCACCAGCGGCGCCTTGCCGCCGAGCTCGAGCAGCACGGGCTTGAGGTGCCGCCCCGCCTCCTCTGCGATGATCCGGCCGACCCCGGTCGAGCCGGTGAAGTTGATCCGCCGCACCTTCGGATGCGCGATCAGCGCCGAGACGACCTCCGGGGCGTCCTCGGCCGCGTGGGTGACGACATTGAGGACCCCCTTGGGCAGACCCGCCGCGTTGATCGTCTCGACGATCATCCGGTGCGTCGCCGGGCAGAGCTCCGATGCCTTCAGCACGACCGCATTGCCGCAGGCGAGCGGGGTCGCGACGGCGCGGGTCCCGAGGATCACCGGAGCGTTCCAGGGGGCCATGCCGACGACGACGCCGACCGGCTCGCGCAGCGCCATGGCGAGCGTGCCGGGTTTGTCGGACGGGATGACCTCGCCGCCGACCTGCGTCGTCAGCGCCGCCGCCTCGCGCAGGAGCATCGCCGCGAACATCACGTTGAAGCCGATCCATGGCGCCGTGGCGCCGGTCTCGGCCATGGCGGTCGCGATGAACTCCTCGGTGCGCGCCTCCAGCGCATCGGCGGCCTTGGCGAGGATCGCCCGCCGCGCATTCGGGCCGGTGGCGGCCCAGCCGGGGAAGGCCAGGGCGGCGGCCTCGACCGCGCGGTCCACGTCCGCGCGGCCGCCGGCCGGGGCGCGGGTCGCCACCTCCCCGGTCACCGGATTCCGGCGCTCGAAGAACCCCCGGCCGCTCGACTGCACCTCGGCACCGTCGATGAGCATCGTGATATCCATCGCAACTTCCTCCGCGGCCGGAGGCCGTCGCCGCACTCGACCACCCTTCCCCGGCGCCTGCAATCGGTTTTCTGCCGCCGTCCGGGGCCGCGCTAGTCGGTCCGCTCGAGCTCGGCGATCATGCGGCACAGCGCCTGCATCAGCAGCGGCCGGTCGGTTCCGAGGATCCGCGAAAGCGCGCGGTCGTGGCTGTCGGCCGCGGCGGCGAGATGCAGGAGCGCCTCCCTGCCGGCCTCGGTCAGGTCGAGCGAGTAGCTGCGGCGGTCGCCGGGCACCGGGGTCTGGCGGATCAGCTGGTTGCGGCCCAGGTCGCGCAGGATCGGGGTGATCGTCGACTTGTCGCGCCCGCTGCCCCGGCTGAGGACGACCGGGGTGATCCCCGGGTTGTCGGAGATCAGCGACAGCACCGCGTACCAGCCCGGACGCAGCGCGCTGATGCCGGCGTCGCGCTTGAAGGTGCGGAACGCGGCGCCGTGCGCCCTGCGGAGCTGGAAGGTGATCGTGTCGGCAAGCTTGCCGAGCCGGATGGCCTCCTGCTGGCCGGCCTCTGCCGGGGAGCCGGAGAGCTGTTGATCTGTCGTCATCGTGGTCGGGCCTGCCGGTGACTCCGCCCGCCCGCGGGGCCCCGGGCCGGCCGGCGGCGCCCCGCCGGCCACGGGCGTTCTGCAACGATAAGCCAGCCGATCGGCCGCCGCAACTTGGTCCCGCCTCAAACCATCAGAGGTCCTCGCGGCCGTCACCCGCGGCGTAGCGCTGGAAGAGCGGCAGCTGCGCCATGATGAAGACGACGTTGGCGACCGGCAGGACGAAGGTGCGGAAGTCGACCCAGGTGTCGGTGCCCCAGGTGCGCCAGACGATCTCGTTGAGCAACGCGAGCGCGAGATAGAAGACCACGAAGCGCACGGTGAACTTCATCCATCCGGCGTCGCTCATCGGGATGAGCTCGTCCATCAGGTACTTCAGGTAGCTCTGCCCGCGCGCGAGGCCGAAAAGCAGGATGCCGGCGAACAGCCCGTAGAGGATCGTCGGCTTCATCTTCACGAAGGTGTCGTCGCGCAGGATCAGAGTCAGGCCGCCGAAGATCGTCACGACGACCGCCGTGATCACCGCCATCTTCGGCAGATGCCGCGTCAGCACCCAGCTCGCCGCCAGGGCCGCCAGGATCGTCGGCACGAAGACCTTGGTCGAGAACAGCACCTGCTCGAGCTGCCGCTCCGCAACCGAAAGCCCGTCCGGCACCGGCGCCCAGCGGTAGGCCAGGAAGAAGACCGCGATCGGTCCCACCTCGAGCACGAGCTTCAGAACCGGATTAATATGCCGCTTTGCCATGGACCGCCACATATCCCGCTCGCGGCGCGAAGGCTACAGCGCCGCGCTGAAATCTTCTCGACTCTCAGTTGTCGGCTCGGGCCAACGGCGTCGCGGATGCGTCCGCATCGACCGGCAGCAGCAGCGCGGTGGTGCGGGTCTCCCGCCTCGCTGCTTCCAGATGCGCGCGCCCGCTGATGCCCCTGTCGATAAGGTGGCGGATCAGATGCGGACGGGTCTCCACCATGTCCTCACGATCGCGGAAAGCCTGCACCCTTTCTCCCGCGACGGCCAGCCGACGGCGAGCCTCCGCATCGCCCGCTCGCAGCGCGTCGGCGGGCAAAAAGTCGGTGTCGTCGATCATCGACGTCAGAGCCCGGACAGAGCCCGCCGCCTCTCGCGATGCCGCAAGCGCTGCCCCCATCTCATCGCCCGACAGACGCGCGGCGATCCGCGTTCCGGCCGCGAGCAGCCAGGCTTCGACCAGCAGCGCGAAGAGATCGTCCGATGGTCCACTACGATCCCGCTGCCGGACCGCTGCGGCTTGGAAAGCCTCTTGATGCTCGTGCAGCGACCGTGCTGCATCCTGCCACTGCCGCTCAGGGTCGCGGAGGAGCCAGGCCTCGTCGACCTGTCGGCATGCCGCCCGCAGATGCGCGAGCTCACGGTCGAGCTGGTCCTCGCGCAACTCGTCGACGCTCCGACCGACCCTCCCCACCGCGCCCGCCACCTTCTCGATTCCCGACTTGATCCGGTCGAGCTTCACGGCGGTCACGGCAAAGCCCGCAGCGCTAATTCCAATGCCGACGGCGCTCAAGGCGAGGTTCGCAACCTGCAGTTGCTGCAGCACTCCGAGGGCCTGCTTGATCTGTTCGTTCTGCCAGACCTGAACCGCGCCGGTGGCAAACCCGAGCGGGCTGAGTCCCCCCGTCAGGCCCTGGATCTGTCCCACCGCGGTCGATGCCAGGCTCTGACCCAGCCCTGTCTCCTGCATGTGCGCGATGATGCGGCCGTCGGCGACATTCTTCAGGATCGCGCCATAGCGTATGACCTCTCCAGAATCGTAGGCAGAGAGGAGGTACTCCGGGACCTTGTACAGAACCTCATGCATCTCCGAGGCCAGCCTCAAGTTCTTCCGCTTGCCGGCGAATTGCCGCGACGAGCCTCGGCTCAAGCGCGGCGTTGCCCGCCGCGGGATTCCTTGGTGTCACCTCGCTGTCGACGTAAGCGTCGAAGCGCCTTAGGAGGGCCTTGCGCTTCCGCGTCCTAACCCGCGAAAGCGAGGTCAGGAACAGGAAGGTCGACCCCGCCACTATCGCTACTCCGGCGAGCAGCTCAACCATGGATACGTTGGTGCGACGGAAGACCAGCCAGCTCGAGGCCGTCGTGATGGCCGCAAAGACCAGATAAAGACCGAAGCCAAATCCAAGTGCTGGCACGGTCACTTCCGGAGCTACGCCAATGGAGGCGAGCCGATCGGCAAAGCCCGCCTTCACCGGGGCCACGCCTTCGGCGGCCGCGACGCTCCCGACTTTGTCTCGAAGATCCTTCCCAGCCGCTTCGAGGATTTCCGCCGCAGCCGCGTCAAGTTCCGGCTTCACGCGCGCACGAACGAAACGTCCGAATAGCAGGGCGTCACTGCGGAGAAGGTCGTGCCGTGGCAGGCGCGCCGCCTCCGATTCGAGTTCGAGGCGCAGCACCCGGACCTTCTCCGCCAGCATTCTGCGCACTCGCGCAATCTCGAAGGACCGCCAGTCGCGGATTTCGCGCGGCGTGGTGAAATCCGATGCCCCGGCCGCCTTCTGCACGGTTGCGCCCCCCGTCCCCTTGCCGAAGAGCGTGCCTTGCCAACTCGACCTAAATCAAGCCTCTACGCCCGTCAGCGCCCGCGCGAATTCGTCCGGGTCGAATGGCGAGAGGTCGTCGATGCCCTCGCCGACGCCGATCGCGTGGATGGGGAGCCCGAAGCGGTCGGCGAGGGCGACGAGGACGCCGCCCTTGGCGGTGCCGTCGAGCTTGGTCATCACGAGCCCGGTGACGTCGGCGATCCGGCGGAAGATCTCGACCTGGGACAGCGCGTTCTGCCCGGTGGAGGCATCCAGCACGAGCAGCGTGTTGTGCGGCGCCTCGGGGTCGCGCTTGCGAATGACGCGGACGATCTTGGCCAGCTCGGCCATCAGGTCGTCGCGGTTCTGCAGCCGCCCGGCGGTATCGACGAGCAGGAGGTCGGCGCCCTCGGCCTCGGCGCGGGCCAGCGCGTCGAAGGCGAGGCTCGCCGGGTCCGAGCCCTGCGGGGCGGTCATCACCGGAACGCCGGCGCGCTCGCCCCAGACCTGCAGCTGCTCGACGGCAGCGGCACGGAAGGTGTCGCCGGCGGCGATCACCACCTTCTTGCCGGCGGCGCGGAACTGGCTGGCGAGCTTGCCGATCGTCGTCGTCTTGCCCGAGCCGTTGACACCGACGACCAGGACGACCTGGGGCCGCTTCGGGTAGATCGGCATCGGACGCGCGACCGGCGTCAGGATGGCCGCGATCTCGCGGGCGAGCAGCCGGCGGATCTCCTCGGCGCCGACGCGGCGGCCGAAGCGGCCCTCGGCGATGCTGGCTGCGACCTTGAGCGAGGTGTCGACGCCCATGTCGGACCGGATCAGGAGCTCCTCCAGGCTCTCGAGCATGGCGTCGTCGAGGATGCGCCCGCGCTCCTCGCCGAGCATCCGCCCGACGAAGCCCGGCCGCTCGGCAGCGGGCGCCTCCGCGCTGGCCGCCGCAGGGGCGGCCGGCGCCTCCTCGATCAGTTCCTCGATCCCCTGTTCGAGCCGCGAGGAGGACTTGAACAGGCGATCCTTGAGCTTCTGGAAGAATGCCATGCCCGCTCCTAGCCCGGCGCCCGCCGGGATGCAAACGTCGGTCTAGCGGCGGACGAACCCCGCTCGGCTCTCCCGCTCGTCGCGGAACAGCGTCCAGGCGGCGATGAAGAGCGCGGCGATCAGCGGCCCGATGACGAAGCCGTTGATCCCGAAGATCGAGATTCCGCCGAGCGTCGAGACCAGGACGACATAGTCGGGCAGCCGGGTATCCTTGCCGACCAGGATCGGGCGCAAGAGGTTGTCGATCAGCCCGATGACGAGGACGCCGACGAGGACGAGGATCAGCCCCTTCCACATCTGCCCGATCAGCACCAGGTAGCCGGCCGCCGGCACCCAGACCAGCGCCGATCCGACCGCGGGCAGCAGCGACAGGAAGGTCATCAGCGTGCCCCAGAGCAGCGCTCCCTTGATCCCGAGCGCCCAGAAGGCGACGCCGCCGATCACCCCCTGGATCACCGCGATGACGATGTTGCCCTTGACGGTCGCCCGGACCACGGCGGCGAACTTGGCGATCAGCTCGGCGTTGTGCTCTTCGCTGAGGGGCATCGAGGCGCGGATGCTGCGGCCGATCGCGCGGCCGTCGCGGAACAGGAAGAACAGCACGTAAAGCATGATGCCGGCGCTGACGAAGAAGCGCAGCGTGTTCTGCCCGAGGCTCAGCGCCCGGGACGCGATGGCCTGGCTCGCCTCGCGCAGCAGCGCCACGGTGCGGTCGCGCCAGCGCTCGAGGTCGGTGAGCTCGGAGCGGTCGAGGACGTCCTGCGCCCAGCGGGGCAGCTTGTCGTGGACCGTGTTGAAGACATCCGTCGGGTCGACGCTGCCGTTCTGCACCTGCTGGACCGCGTCGGTGCCCTCGCGGACCAGCGAGGTGACGATCAGCGAGACCGGCAGGATGGCGATGACGATGCAGACGAGGACCGCGGCGAAGGCCGCGAGATTCTTCCGCGGCCAGAGCCGGTGCTCGAGCTCGCGATAGAGCGGCTGGAAGACGATGGCGAGGATCACCGCCCAGAAGACGGCGCCGTAGAAGGGGATGAGCAGCCAGCAGAAGGCGACGGTGACGATCGCGAGCAGCAGCAGGAAGGCCTTGTGTTGCTGCTCGGTCTGCGGCTTCACGCGACGCCCCCCTGCCCGCTCCCAAGCTATCCGCGAAGGCGGCGCACTGACAACCCGCGACCGGCGGCGCCGGCCTTTCGCAACCTCCGGCCGCTTGACGCTTTCTAGATTCCATGCCGACCGGAAACGCCCCCCTGCCGCGCTCGCTGTTGTGGATCGTCCGCTTCGTCGCGAACAACGAGGTCGGGGTTCGCTTGTTCGACCGTCGCGAAGCGGCCGAAGCCTTCATCGAAGGCTGCCGGGAGGGGGACCTCGATGTTCGCTCCTGGGCTGAGGTCACCACGGTCGACCTGCCGTTGCCGGCCGCGGAGAGACGATGTTGATCGCAACGGGTTGACGGGGGCCTGCAGATCGCTGTCGGTGACGATCGTGTGGGGGCGCGGCACCGGATCATCCCGTGGCGCCACGCGCTCTCGGCGACGGCGAGATGGCGCTTCATGCCTTGAAGGGAATTGGGCATGTCCCCGACATCACCGGCGGCCAGCTCTTGAACTTTTAGCCGTCTCTGTGTAGCAGATGTTCACGTCGGCGCGTGCGTTGTCCTGCCCTCTTGGATACGCCGATGCCAAGACGCGGTGCGGGCGCCTCGTCACGCGGGTTGCCGAGCGGGGCTGCAGCGGGCTTCGTCGGCCCCGCGTGCAGACGCGGGGCTTGGCATCGCGGTTGGGACCGGCTCGTTCTCAGGAAGACCTGCGGCGGATAGGACGGCGGGAGTGGCGCGCCCGTACCAACGATCACTGGGATCCATCTGCGGGGATGTGGTGCCCGACTCCCGTCGTGAACATGGGCATTGACAATATCACAGATGTTCGGCATCCTGACGCGCAAGGAATCGCTGGAGGGAGTTGTGATGCCGACGAACGTAGCGCTGACGGGGCTTGCGCGGGATCTGGCGAGGCGTGGGGAGAGCGGGAAGCCTATCCGCGTCGGTCTGGTGGGTTCGGGCGAGATGGGGACGGACATCGTGGCGCGGATCGCGCACATGCCGGGGATCGAGGTCGGCGCGATCTCGGAGCTGAACGCGCCGGCGGCGGTGAAGGCGGTGGAGATAGCCTACGGCAACGGCGACCGGGTTGCCGAGACGAGGACCGGGGACGAGCTGAACAAGGCGATCGAGGCGGGCCGGATCGCGATTACATCGGACGTGCAGGCGCTCCTGAACAGCGGGCTGATCGACGTCGTGGTCGATGCGACCGGGGTTCCGGCGGTCGGGGCGGAGATCGGCCTCGCGGCGATGGAGCATGGCAAGCACCTCGTGATGATGAACGTGGAGGCCGACATCACCATCGGCGCCTACCTGCGCTCGGAGGCCGACCGGCTCGGGGTCGTCTACAGCCTCGGTGCCGGCGACGAGCCGTCCTCGACGATGGAGCTGATCGAGTTCGTGACGGCGATGGGCCACCGGGTGGTGTCGGCGGGCAAGGGCAAGAACAATCCGCTGAACATCGACGCGACACCCGACGACTACCGCGCCGAGGCGATCGAGCGGCACATGAACCCGCGGATGCTGGTCGAGTTCGTCGACGGGTCGAAGACGATGGTCGAGATGGCGGCGATCGCCAACGCGACCGGGCTGATCCCGGACAAGCCGGGGATGCACGGGCCGGCCTGCTCGAAGGACGAGCTGTCGAGCGTGCTGGTGCCGGCGTCGGCCGGCGGCCTCCTCTCGGACGTGGGGAGGGTCGACTATACGATCGGCAAGGGGGTGGCGCCCGGGGTGTTCTGCGTCGCCGAGATGGACCATCCGCGCATCCGCGAGCGGATGGAGGATCTGAAGATGGGCAAGGGGCCCTATTTTACCTTTTTCCGCCCGTACCACCTGACCTCGCTCGAGGTTCCGCTGACCTGCGCCCGCGTGGTCCTCTACGGCAAGGCCGACATGATCCCGATGCCGCGTCCGGTGGCCGAGGTCTGCGCGGTGGCCAAGCGCGACCTGAAGCCGGGCGAGACGCTCGATCAGATCGGCGAGTTCTGCTACCGCGCCTGGATCATGACGACGGGGGAGGCAGCCGCCGCGGGCGCCATCCCCTGCGGACTGCTGCAGGGCGCGAAGGTGACCGCGCCCATCCGCAAGGGCGAGCTCATCACCCGGCAGAACGCCGAGGTGCCGGCCAATTCCCGCATCGCGGCCTTGCGGGCGAAGCAGGACGCGATGCTGGCGGCGAAGCCCGAGCCGGTGACCGCCTGATGCCGACCAGGACCGACCCCCCCGCGGCGAAGGCCGACAACCGGCCGTTCGCCATCCGCCGCTACGCGCCGGCCGACCTCAGGGCGGCGCTGAAGAAGATGTACCTGATCCGGCGCTTCGAGGAAGGCGCCGAGGACAGCTACATGCGCGGCATGATCCACGGCACGATGCACCTCTGCATCGGCCAGGAGGCCTCGGCGGTGGCGACCTGCATGGAGCTCTCGGACGCCGACAAGATCACCTCGACCCACCGCGGCCACGGCCACTGCATCGCCAAGGGGGCCGAAGTGAAGCGCATGTTCGCCGAGTTCTTCGGCCGCGAGGACGGCTACTGCCACGGCCGCGGCGGCTCGATGCACATCGCGGACGTGACCAAGGGCAACCTCGGAGCGAACGGGATCGTCGGCGGCGGGCTGCCGATCGCGGTCGGGGCAGCGCTGGCGGCGAAGCGGCTCGGGCGCGACGACGTGACGGTCTGCTTCTTCGGCGACGGGGCGAACAACGAGGGGGCGTTCCACGAAGCCCTGAACATGGCGTCGATCTGGAAGCTGCCGGTGATCTTCGTCTGCGAGAACAACCAGTACGGCATGTCGACCTCGACCGAGCGCTCGACCGCGGTGAAGCGGATCAGCGAGCGGGCTGGCGGCTACTCGATGCCCGGCACCACCGTCGACGGCAACGACTTCTCCGCCGTCGCCGAGGCGATGAACGCGGCGATAGCGCGGGCGCGCGCCGGCGAGGGGCCGAGCCTCGTCGAGAGCCTGACCTACCGCTGGCGCGGGCACTCGAAGTCGGACCGCAACCGCTACCGCAGCAAGGACGAGATCGACAGCTGGATCGCGCGCGACCCGATCGAACGGTTCCGCACCGAGCTGATCGCGCACGGGGTGATCACCGAAGAAACCGCCGACATGCTGCTGCAGGAGGCCGAGGCCGAGGTCGCCGAGGGGATCGAGTTCGCCAAGGCGAGCCCGGCGCCGTCGACCGCCGACGTCACCCGCTACGTCTATGGGGGCGCGCAATGACCGCGCAGGACGGGACCCTCGCCACGCGCGAGATGAGCTACGCCGAGGCGATCCGCGACGCGATGGGGATCGCGCTCGACCGCGACAAGCGGGTGATCCTGATGGGCGAGGACATCGGGGTCTACGGCGGCGCCTTCCAGGTGACGGGCGACCTCATCGACCGCTTCGGCGGCGACCGGGTGATGGACACGCCGATCTCCGAGCTCGGCGGCGCCGGGGTCGCGGTCGGCGCGGCGCTGACGGGGCTCAGGCCGATCTTCGAGTTCCAGTTCTCGGACTTCGCGACGCTCGCCATGGAGCAGATCGTCAATCAGGCCGCCAAGCTGCGCTACATGCTGGGCGGCGAGGCCTCGGTGCCGCTCGTCATGCGGATGCCGTCGGGGTCGGGGACCGGTGCTGCGGCCCAGCACAGCCAGAGCCTCGAGGCCTGGTTCGGGCACGTGCCGGGGCTGAAGGTGGTGCAGCCGGCGACGCCGGCGGATGCCAAGGGACTGCTCCTGGCGGCGCTCGAGGACCCGGACCCGGTGATCGTCTTCGAGCACAAGATCCTCTACAAGATGAAGGGGCAGGTCCCCGAGGGCTACTACACGACCCCGATCGGGGTGGCGGAGATCCGCCGCGAGGGCGGCGACCTCACCATCGTCGCCTCGGCGATCATGGTGCACCGGGCGCTCGAGGCGGCGAAGGTGCTCGAGGCCGAGGGGATCTCGGCGGAGGTGATCGACCTCAGGACGATCCGCCCGCTCGACCGCGCGACGATCGTCGCGAGCGTGCGGAAGACCGGCAAGCTCCTCTGCGTCTACGAGGGGGTGAAGACACTCGGTGTCGGCGCCGAGATCAGCGCGATGGTGGCCGAGAGCGAGGCCTTCGACTACCTCGACGCGCCGATCCTGCGGCTCGGGGGGGCGGAGGCGCCGATCCCCTACAACCCCGACCTCGAGAAGGCGGCGGTGCCGCAGGTCCCCGACATCGAGGCGGCGGCGCGCAGGCTCGTGCGCCGGGAGGTCTGAGATGCCGACAGAGGTGATCATGCCGAAGGTCGACATGGACATGGCGACCGGCAAGCTCGCCGCCTGGCACGTGGCCGAGGGCGAGGCGGTGAAGAAGGGCGCGCCACTCTTCGACATCGAGACCGACAAGGCGGCGATGGAGGTGGAGGCGCCGGCGACGGGACGGCTCCACCACGTGATCGCCGCGGCGGGCGCCACGGTCGACGTCGGCAAGCCGGTCGCCTGGATCTATGCCGAGGGCGAGGCGGTCGGAGCGGTTCCGGCGGGCGCGGCGCCCGCACCCGAGGCGCCTGCGGCGGTTGCGGCTGCGCCGGCGGCGGCGCCGGTTGCGGTGAACGGGGCGGCGGCGGAGCGGACCGTGCGCGCCACGCCGATCGCCCGCCGGCTGGCGCGCGAGGCGGGGATCGAGCTCTTCTCGATCGCCGGCAGCGGACCGCGCGGGCGCATCCAGCGCGAGGACGTGGAGCGGCTGCTGCAGGCGGCGCCGAAGCCGCCGGCGGAAGCGCGCGGCCCGGCACCGGAACCGCCGGCGGAAGCGCGCGAGCCGGCGGCGCCGGTCGCCTGGAGCGACGAGGCGGGCGAGCTCTTCGTCTCGACCCGCCGGGGCACGGGCACGCCGGTGCTGCTGATCCACGGCTTCGCGGCAGACTCGACGGGCTGGATGCAGGTCGAGCGCGAGCTGCCGGCGGACGTCCCGCTGATCCGCATCGACCTGCCGAGCCACGGCAAGTCGCCGAGGCGGCGCATCGGCGGCTTCGACGCGCTGGTCCGGGAGGTCACGGCGGCCTTCGACAAGGCGGTGACGGGCGCGGTGCATGTCCTCGCGCATTCGCTCGGCGGCGCGGTCGCGCTGGCGGTTGCCGACCTCAGGCCACGGAGCATCGCGTCCCTGACGCTGCTTTCGCCGGCGGGTCTCGGGCCGGAGATCGACGGTGCGGCGCTGGCGGGGATCGCCCGGGCGGGGCGGGTGGAGAGCCTCGCGCCCTGGTTGAAGCGGCTGACCGCGACGCCGGACGGCATCAGCTGGGATTTCGCCAAGGCGGCGATGCTGGCGCGCAACGATCCCGAGCTGCGCGCGGCGCAGGTCGAGCTCGCGGAGGCGCTGTTCCCGGACGGGGTGCAGGGGTTCGACGTGACGGCGGCGCTCGGCCGGGTCACGGCGCCGGTGGCGATCGTGTGGGGGCGCGGCGACCGGATCATCCCGTGGCGCCACGCGCTCTCGGCCGACGGCGAGATGGCGCTTCATCTCTTGAAGGGAATTGGGCATATCGCCTACATCGAATGTCCCGCGACGGTCGCGGGGATCGTGGCGCGCACCATGGGGCAGGCCGGCGGGAGGTAGCCGCGGGCAGGCTCCGGGGTCGATCGCCGCCGATCGGCCGCCGACGCGCCCCGCTCGGGAGGGTACGCGCGTGAGAGAAGTGGGTCCGAGCGAGCAGCTGCTCGCGGAAGGATCACAGCCCTCGGAGCTGGACCGGCTGCGGGCCCGGGCGGTCTGGCTCTACTTCGTGGAGAGCCACACCCAGAGCGAGGTCGCCGCGATGCTCGGGCTGAGCCGGGTCGCGGTGGTGCGGCTGATCGCCGACGCGCGGCGGCGGAACGAGGTCCGGATCACGCTGTCGGCGCCCCTGGCCGAGCTCGCCGGCGTCGAGCAGGCGGTGCAGGCGCGCTACGACATCGCGCGGGTGATCGCGGCGCCGGTCAGCGGCGCCGGGATCGACCCGGTCAAGGTCATCGCCGCGGCCGCGGGCATCTTCATCAACTCGGCCATGCGGCCAGGGATGACCGTCGGGGTCGGCTGGGGGCGGACGCTGTTCCTACAGCCTGCCGTTCATCGCCGGGCGCACGCTCGAGGACTTCCGCGTGGTGTCGCTGCTCGGCGGCATCGCCGCGGCGCGGCGGTTCAACCCGGCCGAGTTCGCCTGGCAGTTCGCCGAGCTCTTCCAGGGCGAGGGCTACCTGATCCCGGCGCCGGCGATCGTCGACAGCCCCGGGACCCGGCACGCGCTGCTCGAGCATTGCGGGCTCGCCGAGATCTTCCAGATGGCCGACCACCTCGACGCCGTGCTGGTGTCGGTCGGCAGCATGGCGGGGCTGACGACGAGCTACCGCATGGGGCACGTCTCCGAGCAGGAGCGGCGCGAGCTCACCGCGGCCGGGGCGGTCGGCGACGTGCTCTACAACTTCATCGACGAGCAGGGGAACCTCGTCGACCACCCGCTGAACCGGCGGGTGATGGCGGCCGACCTGCGGCGGCTGCGCAAGGCGCCCGAGCGCATCCTGGTCTCGGGCGGCAGCGACAAGCTCGCCGTGCTGCGCGGCGCCATCCGCGCCCTGAGCCCCACCGTCTTCATCACCGACGAGATCACCGCCCGCGCGCTCGGCAGCGACCACAAGGACTGACCGCCGGCCCGCAACGCCTCTGCCAGCCCGCCGATCACGCCGCCAGCGGCCCCGGGCTCTCGGCCGCGAGCCGCTCGGCCACGCGCTCGTTGGTGATGAGCACGTTCGGGCGGAGGGTCCGGAGCGCACCGCGGATCGCGGCGACCTTGTTCCAGCCGCCCGACGCCAGCACCACGCCTCGCCGAAGCCGCGTCCGGGCCCTCGAACGTCCGCGCCCCCTCAGGCGCCCGGGGCGGCCTGACGGACATCGGCCACCAGGCGACCGTCGACGAGCTCGAGCCGCCGTTCGGTACGGGCTGCGAGAGCAAGGTCGTGGGTGACGGCGAGCACGGTCTTGCCCCCCTCCCGCACCAGCGCTTCGAGGATCGCGAAGACCTGGCTCGAACTCTTCGTGTCGAGGCTCCCGGTCGGCTCGTCGGCAAGCACGAGCGGCGGGTCGTTGGCAAGCGCACGGGCGACCGCCACCCTTTGACGCTGGCCTCCGGAGAGCTGGTCGGGGCGCTTGTCGAGATGCCCGGCGAGACCGAGGCGTTCGAGAATCTCGCCCGCCTTCGCCCGGATCTCCCTGCGCGGAAGACGACCGAGCTTGCGCATCGGGATCTCCACGTTCTGCAGGACGCTGAACTCGGGCAGGAGGAAGTGGAACTGGAAGACGAAGCCGATCGAGACGAGGCGCAGGTCCGAACGCGCCGCCTCGTTCATCGACGCGGCGTCGCGGCCGGCGACGCGGAGCGTCCCGCTCGTGGGACGGTCGAGGAGGCCCAGGAGATAGAGCAGCGAGGACTTTCCCGAGCCCGACGGGCCGGTGATCGCCACGAATTCGCCCGAGCCGACGGTTAGCGTCACGTCCCGCACCAGCGTCACCGGCACCACCGCCGGCAGCGTGCGACTGAGCGCCTCGGCCTCGATCAGCGGCGTCACGTGGCTCCCCGGATGATGTCGACGGGGTTGAGCCGCGCCGCACGACGGGCCGGCAGATAGCCCGCGACACCGGCGGCGGCCAGCGCGAAGCCCGCCGCGATCGCATAGTGCCAGACGCTCCAGGTTAGCGGCAGTCCGGACATCTCGCCCATCGGTCCGCTGAACTCGAGCCGCACGCTCGAAAGCAGCAGCGACAGCCCGAAGCCGACCCCCCAGCCCACGATCGAGCCGGCAATGCCGATCGCGAGCCCCTCGACGAGGAAGAGCCGGCGCATGTCGGACTCGCGGAAGCCGAGCGACTTCAGGATGGCGATGTCCCGCGCCTTCTCGTGGGTGATGGTGGAGACGATGTTGAAGATGCCGAAGCCGGCCACCAGCAGGATCGCCGCCACCACGGTGTACATGATGACGTTGCGGATGATCAGAACCTCCATGATCGACTCGTTGGCTTCCTGCCAGGACACCGCCTTGTAGCCCAGCTGCGCCTCCGCCCGGGTCGCCACCGCCCGCGCCTGCTCCGGATCGTCGAGCCGGATGCGCATATCGTTGATGACGTTCGGCCGACCGGCGAGAATCTGCGCGGCCTTCACCGCGACGAAGACCTCGCCCTCGTCCCGGGCCTGCGCGCCGGTGTGGAAAAGGCCCGCCACACGATAGCGCGAGACCTCTCCGCTCGCGGCGACGAGGTCGACCGTGGCACCGAGCCGGATGCCGAGCTTGTCCGCGAGCGCGCTCCCGATCGCCACGTTGTTGCCGCCGGCCGCGAGCGACGCGAAGCTTCCGGCGGTGAAGTCCCCGGCAACCGAGGAGACCCTGCTCTCCCGTTCGGGCTCGATGCCGGTGACGGTGACGGCGGCCTCCTGCCCGGCGTAGCGCACGAGCGCCTGAGTGCGCAGCGCCGGCGCGATTCGCCCCGGCACCCAGGCCTCGAGTGCCGCGCGAGCGGCGGTCGGATTGCGGATGCCGCGGCGATCGTCAACGGGCCGCAGGCCGAAGTATTGCGCGGCAGCGAACGCGCGCTCGGCAGGCTGCGGCGCCGGCGTCCGCGTCTCGTCGGTGATCTCGACGTGGGGCATGGTGTCGACGAGTCGGCGGACGAAGTCCTCCTGGGACCCCTGCATCAGCGCAGCCATCGCGATCGAGAAACCGACGCCGAGCGCGACACCCAGCCCTGCCACGAGCGTCTGCCGCGACCGCCCCAAGACGTGTGCGACCGCGAGGTCGAAGAGGAGCTTCACCGGGTCGCCGCCACGACGACCCGGGCGCCGTCCGCGAGGCCGTCGGGCGCCGGCACGACCACGGTTTCGCCTTCGGTGAGACCGTCGGTAACCTCGACCTCGGTGGTGCCGCGAATGCCGGTGGCCACCTCGCGGCGCCGCGCCCGGCCGTCCTTGACGACGAAGACGGCGCCGTCGGCGGTGAGCGCGCCCACGGGGACCAGAAGCGCCTTCGGGCGCGTTGTCGTGACCACGTTGACCTCGACGGTCATGCCGATCATCAGCGGCGTGTCCTGCGGCAAGGCAAAGTATACGCGGTAGGTCTTGGCCACCGGGTCGCCCATTGGCGTGATGCTCGCCACCCTGGCCTCGAGCGGCGCATCCGGAAACGCGTCGGCGCGAAGCAGCGTGCGCTGGCCCGGGGCGACGCGGGGGATGTCTTCCTCGTTCACTTCCGCGACGATCCGGAGCGGGTGAGGCTGCCCCACCCAGAAGAGCACCTGGGCGGGGTCAGCGATCTCCCCGACATCGCCCTCCTGTCGCAGAACGATGCCGTCCAGGGGTGCGCGCAGGACGTACGACTGGAGCCGGGAGTCCTGGGCGGCGATCAGCGCCTGGATCCGCGCCTCCTCGCTCTCGGCACGCTCGAGTTCCTGCTGCGTGCCGACGTTGCGGGCCGCGAGGTCGCGGAGCCTTGTCAGGTCGCGCATCGCAAAGTCCTCGCGAGCGACGAGTTCCCGAAGGACAGCTTGCGGCTCGCTGTCGTCGAGCCGCGCCAGAACGTCCCCCCTGGTGACCGCGCCTCCCTCGCAGTTGCAAAGCTCGACGATCCGCTCGCGGACGAGGGGCGCGACTTTGGCCCAGGTGCTCGGCTCCACGACGCCGGTGGCGTACACGATCTCTGCCGCTTCTCCCCGCGCAGCGACGGCGACCGACACCGAAGTCGGTCGAGACAGGTACACATAGGCGCCCGCGGCCGCCCCGAGCGCAACGAGCAAGATCAAGGCGAGCCGCCACATGCCGGTCCAATATCACTCGCCGCGGGCGGGCAAAATGCTTCGGATTGAATTGCGATGCCGTTCTTCGGGGGACGGGCCGGGCTGACCCGCGGCGGTCCGAGGGAAGACGCTGCACGGGCGGGTTGGGAGCCATCGTTGTCCAGCCCGCAACGGGTGCCCCCGGACCGGCCGGCCGACGCGGTGCTCGTCGGCAGGGGTGCCTTCGGGGAGCTCGTCCACATCGCCTTCGGAACCGCGGCCCGACGAAGCTGGTCGCGAACAGAATTCGCCAGATTTTCGTCTTCCGTCGCCAGCATGGGGGCCGTCTCCGCGACGGCAGGCAGGATCTAGAGCCGCAGGCGGCGAGGGGGGTCATCGCTCGCCAGCGCGGCCGGTCGCGAAGGCGTCTAGGCCGCCGGCCGCGACCCGCCGCGGTGCGCCCCAGCGTTACCGGGCCCGCCGGTGACGCAGCAAATCGGAAGAAGCGGCGGTACCCCGCGGAACCACCCTAAGATGACCCCCGAAAGCGAGCGTCTCGACATGTTCCGGCAAAGGGCGACCGACCTTTGCCCGGAGGCGGCTTGCCAGGGCGCCTCGCGGAATTGCTTGCCGAGCGATGATTCTGGTTGGTGAGCCCGGAAGGATTCGAACCTTCGACCAATAGATTAAAAGTCTACTGCTCTACCACTGAGCTACGGGCCCGGGATCCCGGCTGACCGCACTGCCTCGCCGAAGCCAGCCAGTGCCCCGATAACCCGCCTGGGGCTTGGGCTTTTGGAGCGGGCGAAGGGATTCGAACCCTCGACCCTAACCTTGGCAAGGTTATGCTCTACCCCTGAGCTACACCCGCGTCCAAGGCGGTCTATAGGGCAAGCGGCGGGGGAAGCACAAGGGGCAAACGGGGCCGCTGGGTTCGCTCGGGTCGGCGTCTGCAGGCGACCTCGTCGATTGCCGCAGGACGCGGCCGACGATGAAGAACTGGTTAAGTCATCGATAACAAACCCTTGTATTTCATGTGCTTGCATTTCGAGCGCAGCTTGTGCGCGGCTCGAACGGCTTCCCCCGGGCCTCTGGGGACGCCCTCTTGCAGCGGCCTTCAGATCACAAGGACCTCGAGCGCCGGGAGGCCCTCGATCCGCGCCTCCAGCCGGTCGCCCCGCACGACCGGACCGACGCCGGCCGGGGTGCCCGACAGGATCACGTCGCCCGGAGCGAGGACGAAGAAGCCCGAGAGATGCGCCACGATCTCCGGGACCTTCCAGATCATCTGCGCCAGGTCGCCCTCCTGGCGAACCGTGCCGTTGATCGCCAGGCTGACGGCGCCCTTGTCCGGGTGGCCGAGACCCGCGGCCGGCACGATCGGGCCGATCGGGGCGGAGCGCTCGAAGGCCTTGGCGACCTCCCAGGGGCGCGACAGCCGCTTGGCGCTGTCCTGCAGGTCGCGGCGGGTCATGTCGAGCGCCACCGCGTAGCCGTAGACGCAGGCCAGCGCCGCCTCGGGAGCGATGTCGGTGCCGCCCGACCCGAGGGCCACGGCCAGCTCGACCTCGTGGTGGACGTCGGCGCTCCGCGACGGGTAGGGAAACTCGCCGGACGGATCGAGGTTGTCGGCGTTCTTCTGAAAGAAGAATGGCGGCTCGCGGTCCGGGTCGTGGCCCATCTCGACCGCATGCGCCGCGTAGTTGCGGCCGACGCAGTAGACCCGCCGCACCGGGAAAAGCGCGTCGGTCCCGAGGACCGGAAGTGCCACCCGCACGGGCGGCTCGATCACGAAATCGCTCATGTGCCTCACCTCCCCTACCGGCGTTGCACCCTGCGCGCCGGCGGTCGGCGGGTCAACCTGCTGTCCTAGCAGACCAAGATCGACGACCGACCCGACCGTCTCGGCCCCTCGCAGGCCCCTGCCCCGCGGCCCGTCGACGCAGGCGAGATTTGCCGCGAGGCCATCCCATCGGCGCCCGACGGCCCGACATCCGGTGGCGCGGCCTTCGCTCACCCGCCATACTGCCGCGAAACGCGAACGGGGGACGGAATGGCCAAAGCACAGGCGGACTTCGACGACCGGCTCTTCGAGCTCCGGCTCGCGCGCAGCCGCGGCGACCTCTTCGGCATGCTCGAGCCGCTCTACGGCCAGCACCCGGGCTGGGACGCCTTCCGCGAGGCGATGGTCGCGACCCTGCGCCGCTCCTGGTCCGAGCGCCCGGACGACCTCAAGTGGCTCGACATGCAGCGCGACCTCGAGCCCGACTGGTTCCTGCGCCCGAGGATGGCTGGCTACGTCTTCTACCTCGACCGCTTCAACGGCGACCTGACGGGCGTTCTCGACAAGCTCGACTGGATCGAGCGGCTCGGAATCACCTACGTCCACTTCATGCCCTGCCTAAAGCCGCGCCCGGGCGACTCCGACGGTGGCTACTCGGTCATGGATTACCGCGCCATCAACCCCGCCTACGGCACGATGCAGGACTTCGAGGCCGTCGCCACCGCGCTGCGCCTGCGCGGCATCAGCCTCTGCGTCGACCTCGTGCTCAACCATACCGCCAAGGAGCACGAATGGGCCGTGAAGGCGCGCGCCGGCGATCCCAGGTACCAGGATTACTACCTGATGTTCGACGACGACACGCTCCCCCGAGAATACGAGGAGACCCTGGTCGAGATCTTTCCCGACAACGCGCCCGGCAGCTTCACCTTCTATCCCGACATCGCCCCGGCCGGGAAATGGGTCTGGACGACCTTCAACGAGCACCAGTGGGACCTGAACTGGAAGAACCCGCAGGTCTTCCTCGAGATCGTCGAGGTCATGCTCTTCCTCGCCAATAAGGGCGTCGATGTCGTCCGCCTCGACGCCGTGGCCTTCATGTGGAAGCGCATGGGCACGCGCTGCCAGTCCGAGCCCGAGGTCCACACGCTCCTGCACGCGCTGCGCGCCGCCAGCCGCATCGCCGCCCCGGCGCTGATCCACCTCGAGGAGGCGATCGTGAGCCCCGCCGAGATGGTGCCCTATCTGGGCTCCGGCGAGCATTCCGGGCTCGAGGGCAACCTCGCCTACCACAACTCGCTGATGGTGCAGTTCTGGTCCGCGCTCGCCACCCGCGAGACCCGGCTGATGACCCACGTCCTCGGCGCCCACTTCCCGCAGGTGCTGACCAACGCCACCTACGCGACCTACATCCGCTGCCACGACGACATCGGCTGGGCGGTCACCGACGAGGACGCCCGGGCGGTCGGCCTGAACGGCCACCTGCACCGCAATTTCCTGTCGGAGTTCTACGAGGGCGGCTTCCCAGGCTCCTTCGCCAAAGGCGCGCTCTTCCAGTTCAACCCCGAGACCGGCGACAAGCGGATAAGCGGGACGTTCGCCTCGCTCGCGGGCCTCGAGCGCGCCGAGGCCGCGGGCGACCTCGCGGCGATCGACCGCGCCACCGACCGCATCCTGATGGGCCACGCGCTGATCGCGAGCTTCGGCGGCATCCCGCTCCTCTACATGGGCGACGAGGTCGCGCTCCTGAACGACTACGGCTATACTGACGACCCCGACCACGCCCACGACAGCCGCTGGATCCACCGACCCAGGATGGACTGGCCGCGCGCCGAGGCCGCCCAGGCCGGACGGGGCCCCGCCGCCCGCGTCTACGAGGGTGTCCGCCACATCCTCGCTCGCCGCCGGGCGACGCCCGAGTTCCACGCCGGCAACCCGACGCTGATCGCCGACACCGGCCAGCTCGGCCTCTTCGCATTCGTCCGCCGCGCCCCGACCGGCGCCGTCGTCTGCATCTACAACTTCACCGAGTTCTGGCAGAACCTCCGCCACGAATGGACCTGGGAGCAGGGCGCCCGCCGGATGCACGACGCACTCTCCGACGCCGAGGTGACGCTGGACGCCGGCCGCATCCTGCTGCCGCCCTACGCGCGGCTCTGGCTGAGATAATCGGGCACGCCGCACGGGCTGTGACCCCGATCACAGGCTTCCGGCGGGCGAACGGGCGATAACGGGGCATCGAAAGACGCCAATGCCAACGCCCACGGAGCCCGCCATGACCACCCTCGCCGCCACCAACACCGCTCCCGCCGCCCCCTCCGCCGGCATCGGCGAGCGCATCGTCGCCTCCGTCCGCGCCCGCCTCGCCCGGATGCGCGCCCGCTACGAGTACCGCCAGCTGCTCGGCTGTGAGGACGGCCTCCTCCGTGACGCCGGCACCAACCGCGCCGAGGTCCGCCACACCCTCTGCGACTTCTGACCTGACCGCCCGCCACCCCCATTCGACCGGAGCCCGCCATGACCCGCATCGCCCTGCACGCCGCCCACCTTCCCACCGCGATCCCGACCGGCGTCGTCGAGTACGTCACCGACGCGATCCGCGCCCGGCTCGACCGGATGCGCAAGCGCCACGACTGCCGCACGCTGCTCGCCTGCGACGAGCACCTGCTGCACGACATCGGCGTCTGCCGCGCCGACCTCGAGGCCGAGTTGAACGACGCCTCCCGCTGACCGCCCGAGCCATGTTCCCCGCGCAAGGCGGCCTTGCGCGGGGAACGGCTGTTCGAAGGTACGAATCGGCGCCATCTTGGCGGCAAGACGGGATGGTCCCGTCCATTTCCGAGTGGCTGTACCGATGTCTTCCCTGATCGACGCGACCGGGTTCGTCGCCGCCGTCCTGACGACCCTCGCCTTCCTCCCGCAGGTGGTGCAAACGTGGCGCGCCCGCTCGGCCGGCAGCCTGAACCTGCCGATGCTGGTACTCATGACAGTCGGCATCCTGCTGTGGCTGGCCTATGGCGTAGGCACCGGGCAGTTGCCCGTGATCCTCGCGAACGGCGTCACGCTGCTCCTGGTCGGCGTCCTCCTGGCGCTCAAGCTCCGCGACCTGCGCCTCGCTTGATCCGCCGACCGCCGTTTCCGACCTCGGGTGCGGTGGGTCAGCCCTCGAGCCCGAGCCGGTGGTGCCAGGCCGCGAGGCTCTCGTCGGGATAGCGATCGAAGGTCTTGTCCTTCGGCCCGACGCACGGCTCGACCCACGGCGCCTTGCTGCCGATCATCAGGTGCGTGCGCTCGGGCGGCACCGGCAGCGCCGTGTCGATGGCGCCCGCGTGCGGATGCACGAGCTCCGGCCAGCGCGGGTCCCAGACCCAGAGCGCCGTCCCGCAGAGCCCGCAGAACTTCCGCTCGCCCTCGCTGCGGGCGTCGCCCTCGTCGTGCAGGATCGCGTGGAAGCTGCGGACGTTCTCCTCGCCCTCGACCTTCAGCGTCTCGGCAAGGCCGCCGATGTTGATGGCGTAGCCGCCGGTCCCCGCCGTCTTGCGGCAGATCGAGCAGTAGCAGAGCATGAACGGATAGGGCTCCGGCGCCTCCAGCGAGAAGCGGACGGCGCCGCAGTGGCATGAGCCTTCGAGATGCATGTCGGCCTCCCCTGACGCGCTACTTCGTCCCGAACATCCGGTCCCCGGCATCCCCAAGTCCGGGGACGATGTATCCCTTCTCGTTGAGCCGCCGGTCGAGCGCCGCCGTTACGATCGGCACGTCCGGGTGCGCCGCCTTCATCCGCGCCACGCCCTCGGGCGCGGCCAGCAGGCAGAGGAAGCGGATGTCGCTCGCCCCCTTCTCCTTGAGCAGCGTCACCGCCGCGGCCGAGGAGTTGCCGGTGGCGAGCATCGGGTCGAGCGCGATCGTCACCCGCTCCGGCAGGTCGGCGGGGACCTTGTCGTAGTACTGGACGGGTTGCAGCGTCGCCTCGTCGCGGTAGAGGCCGATGAAGCCGACCCGCGCCGACGGGATCAGCTCGAGGACGCCGTCGAGGAGGCCGTTGCCCGCGCGAAGGATCGAGATCAGCGCGAGCTTCTTGCCCCTCAGCACCGGCGCTTCCATCTCGGTCAGGGGCGTCTCGATCAGCCGCGTCGTCAGCGGCAGGTCGCGGGTGATCTCGTAGGCGAGCAGGAGCGAGATCTCGCGCAGGAGCCGCCGGAACCCCGCGGTCGAGGTGTCGCGGTCGCGCATGATCGTCAGCTTGTGCTGGACGAGCGGGTGGGCGACGACTGTCAGGTGGTCGGGCATCGAGTCTCCTCGGTCAGGCCCAGCGAGGCCCCTGCAATCCGCACGTAAGCTGCGCACAAAACACAAGCCTCTGAAATACAGGCATTTCTAGTAATTTCAAACCGGATAGTCTTCGCTACCGGTGCACTCGACAATCCCGCGCTCCCCATCGCAGACCTTCCTCATAGAAAGCTCCGGCCGTGCCGCCCCGGCGCGAGGCCCAGGTGGGCGGCGATCGTTTCCCCCACGTCGGCGTAGCCGACGATACCGAGCGCCCGCGGCGCGAGGCCCGGCCCGGTCACCAGCACCGGCACGCGTTCGCGCGTGTGATCGGTGCCACGGAAGGTCGGGTCGTTGCCGTGGTCGGCGGTGAGGATCAAGAGGTCGCCCGGTTGCAGGCGCGCGAGGATCTCCGGCAGCCGCGCGTCGAAGGCCTCCAGTGCCCGCGCATAGCCGGCCACGTCCCGCGCGTGGCCATGGAGCGTGTCGAAGTCGACGTAGTTGGCCAAGAGCAGATCACCGTCGCCTGCTGCGCCCATCGCGGCGAGGGTCGCATCGACGAGCGCCATGTCGTCCTTGCCCTTCGCGAGCGTGGTGATGCCGCGGTGGGCGAAGATGTCGCCGATCTTGCCGATCGCGTGCGTCTTCCCGCCCGCCGCAACCACCCGGTCGAGGATGGTCGGCTCCGGCGGCGGGATCGCGAGATCCTTGCGGTTCGGGGTGCGGAAGAACGTGTCGGCCGTCTCGCCCACGAACGGCCGCGCGATCACCCGCCCGACCCGCATCGGGTGCACGATCGCGGCTGCGATCCGGCAGACCTCGTAGAGCCGCTCGAGGCCGAAGTGCTCCTCGTGGGCGGCGATCTGCAGCACGCTGTCGGCGGAAGTGTAGAGAATCGGCTTTCCGGTCGCGATGTGCTCGACCCCGAAGTCGTGCAAGACCGGCATGCCGGACGAATGCGCGTTGCAGAGGGTCCCCGGCAGCCCCGCCCGCGCGATCAGCGGGCCGGTTACCTCGGGCGGGATCGCCGGGTCGGTGCGCGGGAAATAGTGCCACTCCCAGGGCACCGGTACGCCGGCGAGTTCCCAGTGTCCCGACGGGGTGTCCTTGCCCAGCGACACCTCGGTCGCCGCCCCCCACGATCCCTCCGGGGCTGCGTCGAACCCCGGCAGCGCTATGTCGGAGGCGGTCCGGATCGCGGCGCCCAACCCCAGCCGCGCCATGTTCGGAACCCGCAGCGGCCCGCTCCGGCGCTCCTCGGCCCGCGCCGCCGCGCATTCCTGCACTATGTGCCCGAGCGTGTTCGCCCCCTCATCGCCGAAGGCGGCGGCGTCGGGCGCCCCCCCGCAGCCGACCGAATCCATCACCAGGAGAAACGCCCGCGGCATCAGGCGATCCGGTCGATGACCAGCGGCCCCGTCTCGGGCGCCGCGTCGCCGATGGTGTAAGCCGAACGGATACGCGCCGCCGCGGCGTGCCGGGCCGCCGAACCGGCCGCGTGGATGCGCGCAAGCGGTGTGTCGGGCTCGACCGACGCCCCGAGCCCGAGCAGCTGCTCCAGTCCCACGGCGTGGTCGATGGCGTCGCCGTGATGGCGCCGACCGCCGCCGAGCTCGATCACCGCGATCCCGAGCGCGCGGGTGTCGATCGCCGTCACGAAACCCTCGCGCCCGGCGGTCACCTCGCCGATCTCGGGCGCCCCGGCAAGGTGCGCCTCGAAGTCGTCGAGAAAGCCTGTCGGCCCGCCCAGCGCCGCCACCATCCGGTCGAACCGCTCGGCCGCGGCGCCGGACGCGAAGGCCCGCCGCATGGCCTCGGCCCCGGCTTCGACGCCCGCCGCCAGCCCGGCCTGGTCGAGGATCTCCGCCCCGAGCGCCACCGTGACGTCGTACAATCGCCCGTCGATGGCGTCGCCGCGCAGGAAGCGCGCCGCGTTCGCGACCTCGAGCGCGTTGCCGGCCGCCGTCGCAAGCGGCTCGTTCATGTCGGTGACGAGCGCGCGCGTCGCACAGCCGGCGCCGGTCGCCACCTCGACCAGCGCATGCGCCAGCGCCCGCGCGTCCTCGACCTCGGCCATGAAGGCGCCGTTGCCGGCCTTGACGTCGAGCACCAACCCCTCGAGCCCCGCTGCCAGCTTCTTCGACAGGATCGACGCCGTGATCAGGTCGAGCGACTCGACCGTCCCGGTGACGTCGCGGATCGCATAGAGCCGACGGTCCGCCGGCGCGATGTCGGCGGTCTGCCCGATGATCGCGCAGCCCGCCTCGCGCACCACCCGCCGGAATGTCTCGATATCCGGCTGCGTCGCATATCCCGGGATCGCGTCGAACTTGTCGAGCGTCCCGCCGGTGTGCCCGAGCCCCCGCCCCGAGATCATCGGGACGTAGGCCCCACAGGCCGCGAGCGCCGGCCCGAGCATCAGGCTGACGTTGTCCCCGACCCCGCCTGTCGAATGCTTGTCGACCACCGGCCCCGGCAGGTCCCAGTCGAGGACGGCGCCCGAATCGCGCATCGCCTCGGTCAGCGCCACCCGCTCGGCCGTGTCCATGCCGCGCAGGAGCACCGCCATCGCGAAGGACGCTGCCTGCCCCTCGGTAACGTGCCCGGCGGTCAGCCCCTCGATCAAGAAGCCGATCTCGCCGGCTGACAGCCGGCCGCCGTCGCGCTTTCGGACGATCAGCTCCTTGACGAGCATCAGCCTGCGCCGAAGTGCGACGGCCCGAAGGCGCCAGGCAGCAACGCTCCGATCGTGGTGCGCGCCCGCTCGCCGTCGAGCCCGGCGAGGACCACCGGCGTCTCGCCCACTGCAAACTCCGCGAGCTTCTGCCGGCAGCCGCCGCAGGGAGCGATGGTCAGCGGCCCGTCCGCCACCACCAGCACCTCGGCGATCGCCCGCTGTCCGGCGGCGACCATGGCGGCGATCGCCCCGGCCTCGGCGCAGGTCCCCTGCGGATAGGCGACGTTCTCGACGTTGCAGCCGGCGAAGACGCTGCCGTCGGCGCAGCGGATCGCCGCGCCCACCTTGAATCCGGAATAGGGCGCGTGGGCGTTGGCGCGCGCGGCGAGGGCGGCTTCGAGCAGATCCATCGCGAGACGTCACCCGAGACTTTACCCGCCTCGACTATTGGCGCGCCGGGTGGGCTTGGCAAGCGGGAAGCGCGCAGCGCCTCGCCGGGCGTTTCCCCCGAGAGGATCCCCGCGATGCCGTTGGAGTGCGATCAGAGTCGACCTTCCCGCGGGATCCTCACGTGCCCGACCGCCGCTGCGTCCCGGTCCAGGTCTCAAGCTTGCGGTAGATCGTCGATGGCGAGAGCTCGAGCATGCGCGCCGCGCGCGGGATCGAGCCGTCGCAATGGGCGATCGTGGCCTCGATCAGCTCCCGCTCCACGTCCGCCATCGGGGTGCCGACCAGGTCCGCGACGCGGGCGCGGGTGCCGCCCGCCGCCGACGCGACGGTCCGCGGCGGAACCGGGTCGTTGGCGGCGGCTTGATTGGCACCCTCGACCGTGATCTCGGCCGGCAGCATGTCCGCCCTGACCCGCTTGCCGTCGTGCAGCACCACGACGTTGCGGATGACGTTCAGGAGCTGGCGCACGTTGCCGGGCCAGCTGCGGCTCTGCAGGATCGCCGCCGCCTCCGGGTCGAAGCCGGTGAAGGCCTTGCCCTCCTCGGCCGCGAACGCGATCAGGCTCGCCTGCGCGATCTCCATGACGTCTTCGGGGCGGGCGCGGAGTGCCGGCATGTGGATCGGGACGACGTAGAGCCGGTAGTAGAGGTCCTCGCGGAAGCGCCCGGCCCGCACCTCCTGCGCCGGGTCCCGGTTCGTCGCGCAGACGATGCGCACGTCGACGGGGATCGGCCGCGCCGACCCGACCGGCTGGATCGACGAGGTCTGCAAGAAGCGCAGCAGCTTGGTCTGCAGCGACAGGTCCATCTCGCAGATCTCGTCGAGGAAAAGCGTGCCGCCGTCCGCCACCGCCGCCGCGCCCGGCTTGTCCGACAAGGCGCCGGTGAAGGCGCCCTTCAGGTGGCCGAAGACCTCTGACTCCAGCAGGTCGCGCGGGATGGCGGCGCAGTTGAGCGGCACGAAGGGCTTTGCGGCGCGGGTCGAGACGGAATGGATCGCGCGCGCGCAGACCTCCTTGCCGGTACCGCTCTCGCCGGTGATGAAGACGGTCGCCGTCGACCGCCCGATTGCCTGTACCATCCGGTAGATCTCGGCCATCGCCGGCGAGCCGCCGATGAAGCCCTCGAGGCCGCGGGCGGTAGCGCCGCGGGCCGCGGCTTCCGCGGCGGCGAGCGGCGACGACGCCAGGGCGTTGTGCACGGCGCTGATCAGCCGCCCCTCGTCGAATGGCTTGACGAGAAAGTCGAAAGCCCCGGCGCGCATGGCCTCCACGGCCCGGTTGATCGAGCCGTTGGCGGTGATCACGATGACCCGGGTCTCCGGGGACTCGCGGCGCAGGTCGTGCAGCAGCTCGAGCCCGTCGCCGTCGGGTAGCTGCAGGTCGAGGAGCACCAGTTGAGGCACCGACCGTCCGCATTGCGCCCGCGCCTCGGCGAGGTTGAAGGCGCAGGTGACCGGGTGGCCGGCGCGGGCGAGCACCGACTGGTACAACATCGAAAGCGACGCCGTGTCTTCGACGAGGAGGAGCCGCTCCGGCATTCGGCCTCAGAGCCTTGCTCGACCCGCGCGGGCGAAGTCGACCGCGGCGTCGATTTCAGTGATGCACTGCCGGACCAGCAGCTCCACCCCGTCGACGCCCTCGCCGTGCGCTGCCACGTTGGCTGCCTTGGCGCAGGCCTGCAGCCGCACTGCGCCCAGGGCGCCCGCGACCGAGATCAGGATGTGCGAGGCCGAGCGGATCGGCCCGCGGTCGAGGCTCGGCAGTGCCGCAACCAGGTCGCCTTGGGCGCCCAGCAGGTCGGCGACGACCTTGTCCAGGAGCTCGGCCATTGTGTCGGCACCGATCGCCTCGCACAGGGCCTCGAACGTCGCCATGTCGATGACCGGCCCGTCGGCTGACGCGCGCGACGGCGCCCGCACGTCGCGGGACAGCCGGGCGACGTGGACCGCGAGCCCGCGCCCCAGCGCCTCCACGCTGGTGATCGGCTTCGAGATGAGCCCGTTGGCGCCGGCGGCCCCGATCCGCTCGCGATGCTCGCGCATCGCATAGGCGGTGAGCGCCACGATCGGCACGTTCGCACGCGCATCGCCGCGGGCCCGGATCGTGCGAATGACGTCGAGCCCCGAGAGCCGCGGCATCTCGATATCGACGACCACGAGGTCGAACGGCTGCTGCTCGAAGCGCTCCAGGGCCTCGACGCCGTCGGAGCACACGGTCACTTCGGCGTTGAGCGACCGCAGCATCTGCGAGGCCACCATCTGGTTGGTGGGATTGTCCTCGGCGAGCAGCACCCGCAGCCCGTCCAGGTCGGGAATGCTCTCGGAGGCCGGCACCGATCCGACCGTCACCGTGGCCGGGAACCGGACCGTCACCTCGAAGCCGCCGCCAGGCCGGTTCCCGGCTTCCACGCTGCCGCCGAGATCCTCGACGACGATCCGCACCACGTGCAACCCGAGCCCGTGGCCGGTCTCGTCGGGACGGACTCCGCCCGAACCGCCGTCGAAGAGCCGCTCCAGTGCTTCGGGGTCGATGCCCGGTCCGTCGTCGCCGACGCGGAACGCGATGCCCCCGTCGGGCTCGCGCCGCGCCGCGAGCTCCACCGTCCCGGTGCCGGCAAACTTGATCGCGTTGCCGATCAGGTTGTCGAAGATCCGCGCCAGCGCCATCGGATCCTGCGCGGTGCGTTCGGGCAGGTCGCCGTCCGCGCGTACCGCGAAGGTAAGCCCGCGCGCTGCCGCCTCGCCGGCGTGACGGTGACGAAGATGATCGAGGAAGGCGGCGAGATCGACGCCGGGCGGCGCCGGATCGGCGGCAGGATGCTCTCCGGCGAGCGCGCCGACCAGACGCGCGAGGGTACGCGCCGCCGCGGCGACCCGCTCGAACTGCAGCCGCACACGGCCATCCAGTTCGGTCGACTCGATCTGCGCGACGCCGCCGATCACCCCCTGCAACGCCCCACGGACGTCATGGAGCAGCATCGCGCGTTCGTCTGCGCGTTGGACCGCACCGTCGAGGCGGCTCGAATTCGTTTCCCAGTTCGGGTCGACGACGGTCATGGCATCCCTCGGAGCCCGCATAGCACCACTACCAGGTCTCCGCGCGAAACCTGCAGTTGAAGCTGTCGGGCCGTGTTCAGCGTACGATACAGGAAGTACGCGGGATTGGCAAAAGGCAATCCGTCGCGGCGCCTAGGAGGCGAGTCCCCCGAGGATCGTGTTGCGAAGCCGCGTCATGTCGCTGGGCGTAGCCACGATGTCATCGAAGAGATCGGGCGTTTGGGGGTCGCCCAGCGAGACGAAGAGCGCGCCGGGAAAGCGGCCGCGCAGCGTCGACATGAGCGGCGCTTCGCCGACGCTCGTGCTGTCGACGAGCACGATGTCGGTCCGACCGGTATCCTCCGGCTGCACGAAGGCGATGCGCTCCGAGCGAAGCGCCGCCTGGTAGATGGTTGCGAGCGCGGCCGACTTCGTCTCGAGCCGCACCCGAATCTGCTCGTATCGGACGGGCTGCGCGGGAATTGTCACCCGGATCATCCGCGGGTGTCCCTCGACCTCGACCAGGCCAAGGATGCCGCCGCCGGCCGAAATCAAGCCGCGGGCGATCAGCGGCCGCAAGGCCTCGGCGGTCACCTGGTCCGGCGCCAGCTCGCTCAACCCCATCAGCAGGTCGAGCTTCCAGTCGATGGCCTCGCCGGGCACGTCCACTGCGATCTCCCCGACCAGATTCGACCCATCGTGGGTGAAGCGGACGGCCGCCGCCTCCGAGTCGCGGCCCTCGAGCACGTAGAGCGTCAGGTGAACGAACGCCTGCCTCAGCCGGTCGGGATCTCCGTGGATCCGCTCCGGGACGCAGGGTGCGACGGTCACTGTCACGCCGCCCGCACCCTCGGCGCGCAATGCGTCGCGGACCGCATCCGCCAGCACCGCGACCCGGAAGGGTTCGATCCGGAACTGGAAGCGCCCGTCCTGCATCTCGCCATAGTCCAGGAGGCCGGACAGCAGCTGCAGCATCGAATGGCCCGACTGCTGGGCCTGCGAAATGAGCCGCTGCTGGCGGGCGGGGATGTCGCTCTGGCCGAGCAGCGCCAACGGCCCCAACACGCCGTTCAACGGGTTGCGCAGCTCGTGGCTCATCATCGTCAGGAATCGCGACTTGGCGCGGCTCGCGAGCTCCGCCTGCTCGGCGGCATGGCGGCTCATCTCGGCGATCTGCCGCTGGCGCCGGGTCTCGCGCAAGATGAGGCCGAGGGCGAGCACGCTGAGCAGCACCGCCGCCACGCTGATCACTGCAGTCGTGCGCGCGCTCGACTGGATGCGGGCACGCACCAGTGCGCCGGCGGCGCCGTCGGCGCGCATCACCCGAAGCGTGTATTCGCGCAGCTCGTCCTGAAAGGAGCCGAGCTTGTGCTCGACCGACGCCATCAGGTCGCGGTCGCGTACGGGGTCGAGCTCCGCGAGCTTGGGGTCGATCTCCTTCAGATAGTCGGCGATCCGCGCCACCGAGCCGTGCTGGCCGTCGTAGTGCAGCAAGCTCTCGCCGACGTGACCGTGCCCCATCATGAAGACGCGGCTCCACAGGATGTCGAAGCGCTCGTGCATGTTGTCGAGCGTCTCGGCGCTCGGCTGGTTGCGAAGCTGCTCGAGGCTCAACCGGAAGCGCAGCAGTTCGAGCTCCATCTGGGAGGCCGACCACTGCGTGTTGTCCTGGCTGATCTCCCGCAGGTTCTCGACGTCCCTGCGGATGGTGTAGAAGCCGACCGAGGCGAAGCCCGCCATGGCCAGGAGCACCACGATCCCCAGGTAACGGGAAATCGGGCGCGCGGCGATCACAACGGTTGGATCCTGACCACCTGCCAGATCAGCCTGCGCATGTAGATCGGGTCCTTGAGCTCGGCGTGATCCGATATCGGGTACATCAGCCAGAGCGGCCCCTTCTCGCGGCGCGAGAGCCTCTCGCCGTTGGCCTCCATCGCGAGGATCGCGTCGTACTTGACGAAGTCGTCGGTCGGGATGTCGACATAATAGTCATTGGCAGCGATCAAGCGCACCTGGTCGAGCTTGTCGAGCCCGAGCTTGGCAAGCACGTCGCGAACCAACGGGCCCTTGTACGTGACCATACCGTCGCTGAATTCGTTTTCGGTCTTGACCGTCATCTGCGGCAGCGCCGCCAGCTCCTCAAGCGACAGGTCGAGCGTCTGGCTGTCGGCGCCGACCAGCTCGAGCGCCGCCGCGCCCGCGGCGACAGGGCCCGCCGGCACCGCGACGACCGCCGCCACGCCGAGCGCGAGCACCGCAACGGCTCCGCGAATGGGCTTCACAGTGTGATCTCCTTGTTCCTCCGCCGCCCTTGCGGGCTGCCGCCGTTTCCCCCGACCTTAAGGTAGCAACTACCATGCCAGGTTGTATTTGCTGCACGCAATGCGTGCGGAAGTGGTTTTCCGCCCATTCGCGGCAAATTGCAATCGCAATTGGAGAGGTTCGTTTGCGAACCGCAAAATAGTTAACGGCCCTATGTAGTTAATGGGCCGACTGTTCCCGACGGGACACCTCTCCGGAAGGGCTCAAGCCGATCCGTGTCAGGCTCTCGCCGATCTCGTGCAGAATCACCGGGTCGTCGATAGTGGCCGGCATCTTCCAGGCTTCTCCGTCCGCCATCCTGCTCATTACCCCGCGCAGGATCTTGCCCGAGCGGGTCTTTGGGAGGCGGTCTACGACGACTGCAGCCTTGAACGCCGCCACCGGTCCGATCCGGTCGCGCACCAGCTTCACGCACTCGGCGACGATGGCGTCCGGATCTCGGGTGCACCCCTTGTTCAGGCACAGGAACCCGAGCGGCAACTGCCCCTTCAGCGCGTCGGCCATCCCGACCACCGCGCATTCCGCCACGTCCGGATGGCTCGCCAGCACCTCCTCCATCGCGCCCGTCGACAGCCGGTGGCCGGCGACGTTGATGACGTCGTCGGTGCGGGCCATGATGAAGACGTACCCCTCGTCGTCGATCACGCCCGCGTCCCCAGTCTCGTAGTAGCCGGGGTAGGTAGTCAGGTAGGAGCGCACGAACCGCTCCTCGGCGTTCCAGAGCGTCGGCAGCGTCCCCGGCGGCAGCGGGAGCCGGATCGCCACCGCCCCGAGCTCGCCCGGCGGTTGCGGCTGGCCCGACTCCGACAGGATCGTGATCTCATAGCCCGGCATCGCGACGGTCGGCGAGCCGAGCTTCACCGGCAGGAGTTCGATCCCCGCCGGGTTGGCCGCGATCGCCCAGCCGGTCTCGGTCTGCCACCAGTGGTCGATCACCGGCACGCCGAGGTGCCGCTGCGCCCATTCGATGGTGTCCGGATCGGCCCGCTCGCCGGCGAGGAACAGATAGCGCAGGCTGGCGAGGTCATAATCCTTCAGCAGCTCCCCGGCCGAATCCTCGCGCTTGATCGCGCGGAACGCGGTTGGTGCGGTGAAGAAGCTCCGCACCCGGTGCTCGGCGATCACCCGCCAGAAGGTGCCGGCGTCCGGCGTCCCGACCGGCTTGCCCTCGAAGACGATCGTGGTCGCCCCGACCAGCAGCGGCGCGTAGCAGATGTAGGAATGCCCGACCACCCAGCCGACGTCCGATGCCGCCCAGAACACGTCCCCCGGCTCGACCGCATAAATGTTCCGCATGGTCCAGGCGAGCGCCACCATGTGCCCGGCGTTCGCCCGCACCACCCCCTTCGGCTGCCCGGTCGTCCCGGACGTATAAAGAATGTAGAGCGGGTCCATGCCGCCCAGCGGCACGCACTCTGCCGGCGCCACTCCCTCCCGCGCCGCGTGCCACTCGACATCGCGCCCGGCGATGAGGTCGGCCGGTGCCTGCTCGCGCTGCAGGATCAGGCAGAACTCGGGCTTGTGCCGCGCCATCGCGATCGCTGCGTCGATCAGCGGCTTGTAGTGCACCACCCGACCCGGCTCGATCCCGCAGGAAGCGGCGATGATCGCCTTGGGCTCGGCGTCGTCGATCCGTACCGCCAGTTCCGGCGCCGCGAAGCCGCCGAAGACCACCGAGTGGATCGCCCCGATCCGGGCGCAGGCCAGCATCGCGACCAGCGCCTCGGGCACCATCGGCATGTAGAGGATCACCCGGTCGCCCTTGCCGACCCCGCGCGCCGCCAATGCACCCGCTAGCCGCGCCACCCGGTCGCGCAGCTCGCCGTAGCTGATCTCCGCCTTCGTCCCGGTCAGCGGCGAATCGTGGATGATGGCGATCCGCTTGCCGTGCCCCGCCTCCACGTGGCGGTCGACCGCGTTCCAGCAGGTGTTGCAGACCGCATCCGCAAACCAGCCGTAAAGCGGCGCCCGGCTCGCGTCGAGCGCCCGGCTCGGCGGCCGGATCCAGTCGATCACCTCCGCCGCCCGCATCCAGAAGCCTTCCGGATCGGCCTTCCAGCCCTCGTAGACCTCGCGATAGGTCATGGTTCCCTCAGCCGTAGCTGGTCACCGGCGTTCCGGCCAGCGCCGCGATGTTGAGGAGCCCGCGCGCGGTGATCGACGGCGTCACGATATGCGCCTTGTTGCCCATCCCCATCAGGATTGGCCCGACCTCCAGCCCGCCCGCCAGCATCTTGATGATGTTGCGCACGCCGCTCGCGGCATCGGTGTTGGCGAAGATCAGCACGTTCGCCGCCCCCTCGAACCGCGCGTTCGGAAAGATCCGCGCACGCAGCACCGGGTCGAGCGCCGCGTCCGAGTGCATTTCGCCCTCGTAGTCGAAGTCGAGGTCCTGCGCGTCGAGGATCTCCAGCGCCCCGCGCGTCCGCCGCCCGCTCGAGGTGTCGAGGTTGCCGAACTGCGAGTGCGAGCAGATCGCGACCTTCGGCTCCAGCCCGAACCGCCGCACGTGCCGCGCCGCCGCGATGACGACGTCGGCGATCTCCTGAGGCGAAGGCTCCGGATGCACCTGGGTGTCGCCGACGAAGATGACGCCACGCTCGTGGATCATCAGCGACAGCGCCCCGATCGGCCGCAGGCCGCGCCCGCCGAGCACCTGCCGGATGTAGTTGAGGTGCCAGAGATATTGCCCGAAGGTCCCGCAGATCAGGCTGTCCGCCTCGCCGCGCGCCACCATCACCGCGCCGATCGCGGTCGAGTTCGTCCGCATGATCGCCCGCGCCAGGTCCGGCGTGACCCCGCGCCGCTGCATGATCGCGTGGTAGCTCCCCCAGTATTCGCGATAGCGCGGGTCGTTCTCGGGGTTCACCAGCTCGTAGTCGCGCCCGGCGACCAGCGGGATCGCGTTCCGCTCGCAGCGCGCCTCGATCACGTCGGGCCGCCCGATCAGGATCGGCCGCCCGACCGCCTCCTCGCGCATGGCGAAGGCCGCGTGCAGCACGCGCTCGTCCTCGCCCTCGGCGAAAACGACCCGACGGTCGCAGGAATGCGCGACCTCGAACACCCGACGCATGATGAAGGCCGATCGGTACACCGACCGGTTCAGCTGGTCGCGGTAGGCCTCCATGTCGGCGACCGGACGCGTCGCGACCCCGGTCTTCATCGCTGCCTCCGCCACCGCCCCCGCGACGATCGCCAGCAGCCGCGGATCGAAGGCCTTCGGGATCAGGTAGTCGCGCCCGAAGCTCAGCCGCTCGCCTTCATACGCCGCCGCCGCCTCGGCCGACGACGAGGCGCGCGCCAGGGCCGCGATCCCCTCGACGCAGGCGATCTGCATCGCATCGTTGATCTCGGTCGCGCCGACGTCGAGCGCGCCCCGGAAGATGAACGGGAAGCAGAGGACGTTGTTCACCTGGTTCGGATAGTCCGACCGCCCGGTCGCGATGATCACGTCCGGGTTCGCCTCGCGCGCCACCTTCGGGTCGATCTCCGGGTTCGGGTTGGCCAGCGCGAAGACGATCGGGTCCTTCGCCATCGCTTGCACCATCTCGGCCTTCAGCACCCCTGGCCCCGACAGCCCCAGGAAGAGGTCCGCCCCCGGGATCACCTCGGCCAGGGTCCTGAGCGGCGTCTCCTGCGCAAAGGCAGCCTTCTCCGGGTTCATGTCCGCCTCGCGGCCCGCATAGACGAGCCCGTGTATGTCGCAGAGCCAGATGTTCTCGCGCTTCGCCCCGAGCTTCATCAGCATGTTGAGGCAGGCGATCCCCGCCGCCCCGCCCCCGGTCGAGACGATCTTGACGGTTTCGATCGCCTTCCCCGCCACCTTGAGCGCATTGGTCGCCGCCGCGCCCACCACGATCGCCGTCCCGTGCTGGTCGTCGTGGAAGACCGGGATCCTCATCCTTTCTCGGCACAGCCGCTCGACCACGAAGCAGTCGGGCGCCTTGATATCCTCGAGGTTGATCGCCCCGAAGGTCGGCTCGAGCGCCGTCACGATCTCGGCGAGCTTCACCGGGTCCTTCTCGTCCACCTCGATGTCGAAGCAGTCGATGTTGGCGAACTTCTTGAAGAGGACGGCCTTGCCCTCCATCACCGGCTTGCCGGCCAGTGCCCCGATGTTGCCGAGCCCGAGCACCGCCGACCCGTTCGACACCACCGCGACGAGGTTCCCGCGCGCCGTGTACCGCGCCGCCGCCTGCGGGTCCGCCTTGATCTCGAGGCAGGCCTCCGCCACGCCCGGCGAATAGGCGCGCGCCAGGTCGCGCTGGTTCGCCATCGGCTTGGTCGCCCGGATCTCGAGCTTCCCGGGCTTCGGGAACTCGTGGTAGTCGAGCGCCGCCTGCCGGGCGTTCTCGCTGCTGCCGTCGCTCATCCTGCGCTTCCCCCTCGCGGCCCTTGTCGGCCGTCTTCCCACCACCGCACCGCACCGGTCAAGCGACGCGCACGCGCCGCCACCCTTTCTGGCCTGAAGGTCCTTCGCGAAAAGCCGAAGAACGCAGCGGTCAGGAGACCTCGAAGGAGAAGATCTCCTCGCTCCCGGTCTTGATGAAGCGCGGATCGAGCGCGAACGGCGCCTTCCGGTCCGGCGGCAGCGGCGAGACGAAGGGCGCGTCCCCGACCCGCTGCCGGAAGTCCGCCTTCGCCGCCGCCCGCAGCTCCGCGTCGGTCATCAGGTCGTAGCCGCAGCCCGCGAGGATCTGCGCCGTCTTCAGCGATCCCTTGTCGCCGATCGACATGCCGCCGCAGGCCGTCACCGGCCAGGTATGCAGCCCGACATGGATCGGCAGCGTCGGCCAGCCGAAGACCCCGGTCGGCACCTGGTAGCTGACGTCGCCCAGGTCCGACGAGGCTCCCGCCGCCACCTCCTCGATGAACGGCAGCGGGTCCGACGCGAGCCCCTGCTCCGGCACCCCCATCTCCCGCTGGCAGGCCCTGGCGAAGGCATGCTCCTCCTCGGTGAAGTCGGTCGGCGTCGCCAGGATGTGCCGGTAGAGCTGCCGCGCCAAGGGCTCGTTCGGCAAGAGGTCGTGCGCGCCGAAGAAATGCACGAACTCGGCCTCGGTCTGCGTGGCCGTCGCCGCCCCGTCGGCGACGTCCTGCATCCAGTCGGTAATCGCCTTGACCTTCTGGCGATCGAGGTCGCGCACCACGAGCCAGACCTGGGCGAAATCCGGGATCACGTTCGGCGCCACGCCCGCCGCCTCGTAGATGTAGTGCACGCGCGCCGAGGGCAGAAGGTGCTCGCGCATCATCTGCACGCCGATCCCGAACATCTCCGCCGCCTTCAGTGCGCTCCGCCCCTCCCAGGGCGAATTTCCCGCGTGCGCCGTCCGCCCGCGAAAGATCACCCGCACCTTGTCGAGCGCATTCAGCCGCACGTTCCCCGCACCGGCGAAGGGCGCCGAATGCCAGGCCAGCGCCGCGTCGAGGTCGGCGAACAGCCCGTCCCGCGCCATGTAGACCTTGACGCCCTCGGTCTCCTCGGCGGCGCAGCCATAGACCCGGACCGTCCCCGGCGTCCCGTCCGCCTGCATCATCCGCTTCAGCGCCATCGCCCCGCCGGTGCAGCCCGCCCCGAGGCAATTGTGCCCGCAGCCATGCCCGACCTCGGCCCCGGTCGGCCCCGGCGTCTGCTTCGGCTCGGCCGCGTTCCCGAGCCCCGGCAGCGCGTCGTACTCCGGCAGGTAGCCGACGACGGGCCCGCCCTTTCCCTGGGACCATTCGGCGATGAACGCCGTCGGATACCCCGACGTGCCGCGGCTGGTGATCCGGAACCCTTGCGCCTCCAGCGCCCGGACATGGATCTCGCTCGACTTGACCTCCGACAATGACAGCTCCGGCGTCGCCCAGACGTCGCGCGAGATCTTCACGATCACGTCCGACAGCGCCGCCACCGCCTTCACCGAAGCCGCAACCGATTCCGGCGGGCCCGGCCGCGGCTCCGGCGGCGCCACGTCCACCGGCCGCGGCTCCGGCGCCACCTGCGCCAGCATGACCCCCGGCGCCGCGGTCCCGAGAACCGCCCCGCCGGCCCCCATCGCGGCCAGCAGCGTCCGCCGGTCGAGCTCCCCGCCCGTCGCCCCGGCTCCGTCCGGCTCCGTCCCGCTCGTCATCGCGCGCTTCCCCGCTCGTTGGTGCCCCGCCGGATGCTGCGTCCGATTGGGGACACCGGCAAGGCATGGACCATCCGCTAGGCGGCGAACCGCAAGGGATCGCCTCACGCCCTCCCCGCCCGCGCGCGAATCAGCCCGAGGATCTCCCGCGCCGCCTCGGGGATGTTCGTCCCCGGCCCGAAGATCGCGCTGACCCCGGCGTCCTTGAGGAACGCGTAGTCCTGCTGCGGGATCACCCCGCCGCAGATCACCAGGATGTCCCCCGCCCCCTGCGCCTTCAGCGCCTCCACGAGCTTCGGCGCCAGCGTCTTGTGCCCGGCCGCTTGCGACGAAATCCCCACGACATGGACGTCATTGTCGACCGCGTCCTGCGCCGCCTCCTCCGGCGTCTGGAAGAGCGGCCCCACGTCCACGTCGAACCCGATGTCGGCGAACGCCGTCGCGATCACCTTCGCCCCGCGGTCGTGCCCGTCCTGCCCCATCTTGACGACCAGCATCCGCGGCCGCCGCCCTTCCTCCTCGGCGAACTTCTCGACGTCCGCCTGGATCGCGGCAAAGCCCGCATCGCCCTCGTAGGCCGCGCCATAGACCCCGGCCAGCGTCTTCACTTCCGCCCGGTGCCGCCCGAACACCCGCTCCATCGCGTCCGAAATCTCCCCGACCGTCGCCCGTGCCCGCGCCGCCTCCACCGCCGCCGCGAGGAGGTTCCCGCCCTCGCGCGCCGCCCGCTCCAGCCCCTCGACCGCCGCCGCCCAGGCCGCCGGATCCCGCCCCGCCCGGACCGCCGCCAGCCGCGCCACCTGGGCCTCGCGCACCTGCACGTTGTCGACGTCGCGGAACTCGATCGCCTCCTGTGCCGCCAGCCGATACTTGTTGACCCCGACGATCACTTCCTCGCCCCGATCGACCGCCGCCTGCCGCCGGGCCGCCGATTCCTCGATCCGGAGCTTCGGCATCCCCGACACCACCGCCTTCGTCATCCCTCCGAGCAACTCCACTTCCTCGATGAGGGCCCAGGCCGCCCCGGCGAGTTCCGCCGTCAGGCTCTCGACGTAGTAGGAGCCCGCCAGGGGATCGACCACATGGGTGATCCCCGTCTCCTCCTGCAGGATCAGCTGCGTGTTTCGCGCCACCCGCGCCGAAAACTCCGTCGGCAAGGCAATCGCTTCGTCGAGGGCGTTCGTATGCAGGCTCTGCGTCCCGCCGAGTGCCGCCGCCATCGCCTCGTAGGCGGTCCGCACCACGTTGTTGTACGGATCCTGCTCCTGCAGGCTAACGCCCGAGGTCTGGCAATGCGTCCGGAGCATCAGGCTCGCCGGCTGCTTCGCCCCGAACCCGGTCATGATCCGGTGCCAGAGCAGCCGCGCCGCCCGCAGCTTCGCCACCTCCATGAAGAAGTTCATGCCGATCGCGAAGAAGAAGCTGAGCCGCCCCGCGAAGGCGTCGACGTCCATGCCCGCCGCGATCGCCGCCTTCACGTACTCCTTCCCGTCCGCCAGCGTGAACCCGAGCTCCTGGACCAGGTTCGCCCCCGCCTCCTGCATGTGGTAGCCGGAGATCGAGATCGAGTTGAACTTGGGCATCTCGCGCGCGGTGTAGGCGATGATGTCCGACACGATCCGCATCGAGGGCTCGGGCGGATACACGTAGGTGTTCCGCACCATGAACTCCTTCAGGATGTCGTTCTGGATCGTTCCGGAGAGCTCCGCCCGCGGCACCCCTTGCTCTTCGCCCGCCACGATGAAGTTGGCCAGGATCGGGATCACCGCCCCGTTCATCGTCATCGAAACCGAGACTCTCCCGAGCGGAATCCCGTCGAACAGGATCTTCATGTCCTCGACGGAATCGATCGCGACCCCGGCCTTGCCGACATCGCCCACGACCCGCGGATGGTCGCTGTCGTAGCCGCGGTGGGTGGCGAGGTCGAAGGCGACCGACACCCCCTGCTGCCCCGCCGCCAACGCCTTGCGATAGAAGGCGTTGGAGTCCTCCGCCGTCGAGAAGCCCGCGTACTGCCGGATCGTCCACGGCCGCCCGGCATACATCGTCGCCCGCGGCCCCCGCGTGTAGGGCGCCATCCCCGGCAGGCTCCCGAGATGCCCGAGCCCGGCGAGGTCGGCCGCGGTATAGAGCGGCCGCACGGTGATCCCCTCCGGGGTCTCCCAGTTCAGGCTCTCGACCGGCTTGCCGCGCAGCTCCTTCTCCGCCAGCCGCCTCCAGGCCCCGAGATCATCGCCCATGGCCCGGCCCTCCCCGCCTCGGCAGGATGCGACCGGCCCAGCACCGGCCCCCGCACCCGGCCTTCCTCGGCCTTCCTCCTATCGGGCAGGTTCCCCCCGCCCCTGGGGGCGGGGGGGAAGGGGGGGTGGGGAGACGCGCGCAACGGCGCGCAGGGGCCCCAGGTGCGCTTGCGCACATGGGGAGAACGACTCCGGAGCGCAAAGGCGCTCCGACCGCTGCCCTCCGCGGCCTCGCTGCCGCTCCGCCCGTGCTCGCGCCGCCGCAATCCAGTCCGTCGGGTGAGAATCGCAAAGAGCTACCCTGCAAATTCAGCATCTTGGGATTTGCGCGGGGCTTGCGTCTCCCCCTCACGCCTTGGCGTACTTCGCATCGACCTCGTTGATCGCCTTGACGTTGCCGGCCGAGCGGCCGTTCTCGTCGAAGCTCTGCGCGAGGAAGGCGTCGGCGATCGACTTGGCGAGCTCGGGCCCGATGACCCGGGCGCCCATGGTGATGATCTGGGCGTTGTTCGACAGCGCCGCCCGCTCGGCCGAATAGGTGTCGTGGGTCAGGGCCGCCCGGATCCCCGGCACCTTGTTCGCCGAGATGCAGACGCCGATGCCGGTGCCGCAGACCAGGATGGCCTTGTCGTAGGTCCCGTCCTTCACCGCGTTCGCCACCCGGTCGGTCAGGTGTGCGTAGAGCTTCTCCGCGTCGCTCTCGGGCTTGCTCAGCTCGGCAACCTCGAACTTCCCCTTCAGGTGTTCCGCCAGCACATGGGCGAGCTCGGCGCCCGCGCTGTCGCCGGCCACTGCGATCTTCATGTCGTCCTCCTCTTCGCTCGATCGGATGATGGTTCGCCCCGCGCCGGGATCAAATCGCCGCCGCGGCCTTGCGCAGGATGTCGACGTACCCCGCCGCCTGCCAGGCCGACCGGCCGATGAAGAGCCCGTCGACGTGCGGCTGCGCAATCAGCTCCGCCGTGTTCGCGGGATTGACGCTGCCGCCATAGAGCACCGGCGGCTCCGCCGCCAGCACGGCGGCGGCCGCCCGCTTGATCAGCGCCTGCCGCGCGTCGGCATAGTCGGCTGTCGCCGGAATGCCCTTCTCGCCGATCGCCCACACCGGCTCGTAGGCGAAGAGGATGGTGGCCCCGCGCTGCTCCGCCGAGAGCTTCGCCAGCGCCCCCTCGACCTGCGCCGCCAGCACCGCGTCGGCCCGCCCCTCCTCGCGCTCGGCCAGCGTCTCGCCGACGCAGATCAGCGGCACGAACCCGTGCCTGACCGCCGCCTCGGTCTTCAGCCCCACCGTCTCGTCGGTTTCGCCGAAGAACTCGCGCCGCTCGCTGTGCCCGAGCTCGACGAGGTCGAGGCCGCAGTCCGCGAGCTGCACCGGCGACACCTCCCCGGTCCAGGCGCCCGCGTCCGCCCAATGCATGTTCTGCGCCCCAACCTTTACCCGCGTGCCCGCGAGCGCCCGCTTCACCTCGCGCACGGTGGTGAAGGACGGGATCACGAAAGGCTGGATGCGCGGGTCCACGTCGGGCTCGAAGGCCGCCAGCGCCTCGGCGAAGGCCAGTCCCTCCGCCAGCGTCTTGTTCATCTTCCAGCTCGTGCCGACCCAATAGCTCATCTCGCCTCCCCCGTTCCAACACGCCGCTGGCCTTCGGCGACGCCGCGCGCTATGCGGCTGGCGACGCCTGACAACCCGATCCCGGAGAACCGCGCACCATGGCCCGCATCACCCTGCGACAGCTCCTCGACCATGCCGCCGAGCACGGCTACGGCGTGCCGGCGTTCAACATGAACAACATGGAGCAGGGGCTCGCGATCATGGCGGCGGCCAGCGAGACCCGCTCGCCGGTGATCCTGCAGGCGAGCCGCGGCGCCCGCGCCTATGCCGGCGACCTGGTGCTCTCGCACCTGATCGACGGCCTCGCCGCCATGTATCCCGACATCCCGCTCTGCATGCATCAGGACCACGGCAGCGACGAGGGAACCTGCGTGACGGCCATCCAGTACGGCTTCACCTCGGTGATGATGGACGGCTCGCTCCTCGCCGACGGGAAGACCCCGGCCGACTACGCCTACAACGCCGGGATCACGGCCCGGGTCAGCGAGATCGCCCATTCCTGCGGCGTCTCGGTCGAGGGCGAGATCGGCGTCCTCGGCAGCCTCGAGAGCGGCGAGGGCGAGAAGGAGGACGGCCACGGTGCGGAGGGCAAGCTGAGCCACGACCAGCTCCTCACCGACCCCGACGACGCGGTGCGGTTCGTCAAGGAAACCAAGGTCGACGCGCTCGCGGTCGCCATGGGCACGAGCCACGGCGCCTACAAATTCTCCCGTCGCCCGGACGGCGCCGTCCTCGCCATGAACGTGATCGAGGAGATCCACCGCCGACTGCCCGACACCCACCTCGTGATGCATGGCTCGTCCTCGGTCCCCGAGGACCTGCAGGAGATCATCAACAAGTACGGCGGCAAGATGAAGCCGACCTGGGGCGTGCCGGTCGAGGAGATCCAGCGCGGCATCAAGCACGGCGTGCGCAAGATCAACATCGACACCGACAACCGCATGGCGCTGACCGGCGCGATCCGCAAGGTCTTCGCCGAGAACCCCTCCGAGTTCGACCCGCGCAAGTACCTCGTCCCGGCGATGGCGGCGATGAAGAAGCTCTGCAAGCAGCGCTTCGAGGAATTCGGCACCGCCGGCCACGCCGATTCCATCAAGCCGATCTCGCTGCCCGAGATGGCCAAGCGCTACGCCTCGGGCAGCCTCGACCCGAAGATCGCCTGACCGCAATGAGACCGGTCGCTCCCTTCGGGAGAGACCGGGTTCGCGGCGAGGCGGTTCGAGCTGCATGGGGCTTCCACCGACCCGCATGGGGTCCTCGGGGGTTATGGTTAACGCCGGAGAGCCCCCGATATGGAGAGCCTACCACGGCGCCGTGCTGACCGGAGCGAGCCGGCTCCGCCAAGGTTAATCCGCTGAAGCGAAGCGCCAGACCCGCAGACACCGGGGTAGGGGACGCCTCGGCGGCGCCCCCTCCGCGCGATCTCAGCCGCCGACCATCGACTTCAGCGTGAACGGTGCGACGAACTGGTCGGCCATGTCCGGCGTGACCAGCACGCAGTCGAAGAGCTGCTTCTCACTGTCGGCCCCGGTCTTGCCGGTCTTGATGAAGTTGTCGGCCTGCTTGACCGCCTCGGCCGAAAAGACCGCCACCGGCTGCAGCACCGTGTATTGCATCTCGCCGGACTTCAGCGCCGCCACCGCGTCGGGCGACCCGTCGAAGCCGCCGACCTTGATGTTGGCGAGCTTGCCGGCTTCCTTCAGCGCCGCGATTGCGCCGAGCGCCATCTCGTCGTTGCCCGAGATCACGCCGACGATGTCGGGATGCGCCTGCAGCATCGACTGCATCTTGTTGTAGCCTTGGGTCCGGTCCCAGTTCGCCACTTCCTGAGCCACCTTCTTCAGGTCCGGATACTGCGTCAGCACGGTCTCGTAGCCGTTCGACCGGGTCGCCGCGTTGTTGTCGGCCGGGTTGCCGAAGAGCTCGACGTAGTTCCCCGTGTCGCCGACGCTCTCGACCCACTGCTGCGCACCGATCGCCGCCCCTTGCGCGTTGTTCGACACGAGCTGTGCCTTGGCGAGCCCCTCCTGGTTGATCTCGGCGTTGACGAGGAACACCGGGATGTTCGCAGCCACGGCCTTCTTGACCGCGCCGATCGAGCCGTCGGCATTGGCCGGGTCGAGGATGATCGCCACCGACTTGTTGGTGATCGCGGTGTCGATCAGGTTCGACTCGGTGTTGGTATCGCCCTTGTGCGCGCTGACGTTCGCCGTGTAGCCGAGCTCCTTGGCGGTGGCCTCGGCGACCTTGCCCTCGGTCAGCCAGTAGGGGTTGGCCGGATCGGTGACGATGATCGAGATCAGCCCCTCGGCCCATGCGCTTCCGGCAAGGAGCGGGGTGATCGCGACCGCGGCCAGCAGCAGCCGCCTTCCGGTGTTCAGCATGTTCGGTCTCTCTCCCTGGTTGCGCCGGCAACGCGGCGTTGCTTCCGCGGCCTCCGCCGCGTCGAAATCTCTAGCTCTTGCGCGCCCCGCGGCCACCGTACTGAATGCTGTTGAGCAGCACCGCGAGCACGATGACCGCCCCGGTGAAGACGGTCTGCCAGTAGGCCGACACCCCGACGATCACGAGCCCGTCCGACAGGAAGCCGATGACGAAGGCGCCGAGCATCGTGCCGCCGACCGTCCCGCGCCCGCCGGTCAATGCGGCTCCGCCGATAACGACCGCGGCGATCGCGGTCAGCTCGTAGGTCGTGCCGGCCGTCGGTCCCGCCGAGGTCAGCTGCGACGAAAGCACCAGCCCGGCCATCGCCGCGCAGATGCCCGAGAGGACATACACGGTGATCTTCACCTGCTTGGTCGGCACCCCCGACAACTCCGCCGCCCGCTCGTTGCCGCCCGAGGCATAGAGCCATCGCCCGAAGGCCGTCCGCGTCAGCATCAGGTGGCAGAGGATCGCGACGACGGCAAGGATGATGACCCCGATCGGTACCCCGGCGATCCGGTTGAACCCGAGCCAGTCGAACCCGGTATTGCCGAGCTCGGGCTTGCCGCTCAGGTTGTTGTAGGTAAGTCCGTTGGTCAGCAGCAGCGCGACGCCGCGCGCGACGTAGAGCGTGCCGAGCGTCGCGACGAACGCCGGCACCTTCAGGTAGGCGATGAGCACGCCGTTGACGACGCCGATGAACGCCCCGAGGGCGCAGGTCAGGACAACGACCACCCAGACCGGCGGGTAGAGGATGACGCCCGCCCAGTGCAGCGTCACGCCCTGCATCAGCCCGCCGGCGACGACCCCCGCCAGCGCCAGCGCCGAGCCCACCGACAGGTCGATCCCGCCGTTGAGGATCACGAGCAGCATGCCGATCGACAGGAGGCCGTAGATCGCCACGTGGTTCGCCATCGTCAGGAAGTTCGAGATCGAGAAGTAGTTGGGCGACAGGATCGAGAAGACGATGACGATCAGGATCAGGGCGAAGAACGCCCGCCCCTCGAGCAGCAACTTCGTGATGTCGACCCCGCCGTCGGAGAAGGACCGCGTGAGGGTCTTGGCGGCGTGGCTGATTTCGCTCATCGGACGGGCTCCAGCGCTGGTCGGTCGGCATGGCGGCGCCGGGGCGCAGCCGTGTTCGGAAGGGGCTCGAGGCGCGTCACGGGTGCTTCCGCTTCGCGCCGCGGCCGGTCTCGGAGATCGTCCGCGCGGTCTGCTCGTCGATGACGATCCCCGAAAGGATCCCGCTCTCGAGCACCGCCATGATCGCCGGCACCTTCATCGTCCCGCCGGCGAAGGCGACCATGCGCCGGCCCTTCAGCCGATCCAGCGGCAGCGTCACGATGCGTGCGGTCACGTCGTTCTCGACCGGTCGCCCCTCGGCGTCGAAGTAGTGCCCGAGCACCTCGCCGACCCCGCCGAGCTTCCGGATCGCCGCGACCTCGCCGGCGTCGATCATCCCCGAATCGACCAGGATGGTGTCGGGGTCGGCGGTCCCGATCCCGACCAGCATCAGGTCGCAGTCTCCCGCCAGCGCCGACGCCTCGGCGACGCCGGCCTGCCCGAGCAGCACGTCGCGGTCGGCGACGCTGTTGGCCATGAACGGCACCGGCATCATGAAGGCCTCGGCATCGGTCTTCTCGACCAGGAGGTTGATCACCTCATGTGGATTCGACGCCGACTTCTTCGGCAGCCCCCCCATCAGCGAGACGAAGCGCACGTGCTGCCCGGGCGTCTCCGGCAGCTCCCGGACCGCCGCCTCGAGGGTGCGCCCGTAGCCGACCCCGACCAGCATCGGAGCCATGCGCCCGATTTCGTCGGCGAGGAACCTCGCACCCGCGGCACCCAGCGCCGCCAGCGGCAGGTCGTCCTGGTGGATGTCCGAGACCACCACGCAGCGGTCGAGGCCGTACATCTCCGCCAGCTGCAGCTCGAGGTCGACCTCGCCCGAGGCCGCCATGATCTTCTCCTTGGTGACGTTTGGCCCGAACTCCGCCGAGATCTTGCCCTTGGACATCACCACGATCCGGTGCGCGACGCTCAGGCACTCCCCGACCTCCGAGGTCGAGTAGAGCACCGCGAGCCCGCGCTTCGCTCCCTCGGCGAGCAGCCGGAAGACCTCTGCCTTTGCGCCGATGTCGATGCCGCGCGACGGCTCGTCGAGCATGACGACCGAGGGGTCCGTCGCCAGCATCTTGCCGATGACGACCTTCTGCTGGTTTCCGCCCGAGAGCGAGCCGATCATCGCACCGCCGCCGGCAGTCTTGATCGTGACCTCGCGGATCGAGCGGTCGATCAGCGCCTGCTCGCGAGCCTTCGAGGTGAAGATGCCGCGGGTGAAGTCGGCGATCGACGCCAGCGACAGGTTCTGCCCGACCGTCATCGTCTGCACGAGCCCGTCCCGCTGCCTGTCCTCGGGCACCAGCACCAGCCCCGCCGCGATCCGTTCGGCGATCGACAGCCGCGACACGTCCTTCCCATGCAGCAGGACCCGGCCGCCGGAGGCGGGCAGCCGCCCGGCGACGCACTCCATCAGCTCGGTGCGGCCCGCGCCCATCAGCCCGTAGATGCAGACGATCTCGCCCGCGCGCACCTCGAGCGACATCCGGTCGACCGCCGAATACTCGGCCCCACCCGGCGCCGGCACCGTCAGGTTCTCGATCGCCAGCGCCACCTCGCCCATGCTGTAGCCGGTCGGCGGCGAGCCGAGGTCGAAGTTCTCGCCCACCATGTTGCGGACGATCCACTCGAGGTCGATCTCCGCGCGCGGCGCATAGGCGGTCATCGCGCCGTCGCGCAGCACCACCGCATGGTCGGTGATCTGCAGCGCCTCCTCGAGGTGGTGCGAGATGTAGACGATCGAGACCCCGCGCGACTTCAGGTCGTGGATCACCTTGAACAGCACCTCGACCTCGGCCGCCGACAGCGCCGAGGTCGGCTCGTCCATGATCAGGATGCGCGAGTTCACCGACAGCGCCCGGGCGATCTCGACGATCTGCTGCTGGCCGAGCCGCAGTTCCTCGACCGGCGTCAGCGGGTCGATGTCCTCCTCGAGCTCCACCATCAGCGCCCGCGACTGCCGCTCCTCCTCGGCGAAGTCGACGGTGCCGGCCTTGCGGATCTCGCGCCCCATGAAGATGTTGTCGCGTACGGAGAGGTTCGGCGCCAGCGACAGCTCCTGGTGGATGATCGAGATGCCGCGGTTGCGTGCATCGACCGTCGAGGTCAGCCGAACCGGCTTGCCGTCGAGCACGATCTCGCCCGAGGTCGGGGTCACGATCCCCGACAGGATCTTCATCAGCGTCGATTTCCCGGCACCGTTCTCGCCGAAGAGCGTCGTGACCTGTCCGCGGTGAATGTCGAAGTTGACGCCCTTCAGCGCCTGAATCGCGCCGTAGGACTTGGCGACGTTGCGGGCGGCCAGCACGACCTCGCCGGCGTCCGGGTTCGCGGCCGGTACGTCGCTCATTGGACGGAGATCTCCACCGGCGTTACCAACCAGTTCTTCGGATTGACCAGCGTGAACGCGCCGGTGACGTTGACCGTCTTGCCGGTCAACCCACTGTTGTCGAGCCCCGCCAGCACCTCCTTCTTCATCTCGTTGTTGATGGCGGCGCCCGCGTTCTGGTACTCGATCTGGTTCTTGAAATGCCCGAAGGCGATCTCGCCGGTCGCGTCGCGCAGGTCCGTCCCGTTGATCGCAGGCCCGGTCTGCACCCGGATTTTAACGTCCGGCGGCATCCCCGGGACGTCGACGTAGTAGATCCCGCTTTTCCCTTCGCCGACGACCCCGGTGAACTTGACCGGGATCACCGACCCGACCCCGGCCGCGACCCCGTATTGCTTCGCCGCCGCCGCCTTGTCGGCCATCACCGCCGGCCCGAGCGTCGCCGCGTCGACCGCCCGCTCCACGACGCTCGCCTTCACCTTCGGAAACTCCGCGGCCCCGAAGCTCTCGGGCGAGAATACCCCCTCGGCCACGTCCTGCTCCGAACCGATCCTCACCACCTTCGTGCTGAAGCCCATCGCGACTAGCAGGGCCACGGCGAGCGCCGCGACGATCAGCCGCCGACGCGTCCAGCGGACCGGACCCTGGGCAGCGATGTCGGGACTAGAGCTCATGTCGGACCTCCCGAGATTTCCCTCCGGTCCGCGGACGGGCCGGCGAAACGGGCGTTGCCGCCCGGCAGGGCAGGGTGGGTCAGCCCGGGCTCAGGGCACCGGGCAGCGCCTGGAGGCGGCGTGCGCTCTTTCGCAGTCCCTGCATGCTTAGCCTCCCCAAGGGCCAAGGCGGCGGTACCGTGCCGGCCGCCCTGCCGTTTCCTCCCTGCGGCGCCGGTTCTCCGGCACCGCTCGGCCCGTGAACCGGGCGCTCGTCCCCTTCGCCCCCCCGGCAGCGTCTTCGAGCCGCGGGCCCGATGCATTCCGCTGTGGTTGACACTATTAACCTTATGTGAAAGAATTTTCTATGTCAGCAAAAAAATGCAGGCAACCAGCGTCGCAGGGAGGATGCAAGCCAACGGCAGCGAGCTTTGCGGCGCCCTCCGGCCCGGGGCGCCGGAGAAAACGATCGGGGGAAGCGATGAACCGGACTGACCCGGCGCAGCAATCGGGCGAGCGCCATGCGTGAGGGTGCCGAGATCCTGATCGGGATCGATTCGGGGACGTCGGTGATCAAGGCGGTCGCCTTCGACCTCGCCGGCGCCCAACTCGCCGCCTTCGCCGTCCTCAACCGCTACGACACCGGCGCCGACGGCGCCGCCTCGCAGTCGCTGGTCCGGACCTGGGCCGATTGCGTCCAGGCGCTGCGCGGACTTGCCGACAAGGTCGAGAACCTCGCCCGGCGCACCGCCGCCATCGCCGTGACCGCCCAGGGCGACGGGACGTGGCTCGTCGCCGCCGGCAACGTCCCGGTCGGCGACGCCTGGATCTGGCTCGACGCCCGCGCCGCCCCGAGCGTCGAGCGCCTGAACCGCGGTCCGCTCGAATCGGCCCGCTTCGCGGCCACCGGAACCGGATTGAACACCTGCCAGATGGGCGCCCAGATGGCCCAGATGGACCGGAGCCACCCCGAGCTCCTCGACCGGGCCGAAGCCGTCCTCCACTGCAAGGACTGGCTCTACCTGAACCTGACCGGCGTCCGCGCCACCGATCCGTCCGAGGCGAGCTGGACCTTCGGCAACTTTCGCACCCGCCGCTACGACGACACCGTCATAGAAGCCCTCGGCCTGCAGAACCGCCGCCCGCTCCTCCCCGAAATCCTCGACGGTACCGAGACGACCCACCCGCTGACCGAGGCCGCCGCCGAGGCCACCGGCCTCCTCCCGGGCACCCCCGTCAGTCTCGGCTACGTCGACATGGTGATGACCGCGCTCGGCGCCGGCGTCCACACCGGCGACCGCAACGCCGCCTGCACCGTCATCGGCTCGACCGGCGTCCACCTGACCGCCAAGCCCGTCGCCGAGGTCCGGCTGAATCCCGAGCGCACCGGCTATGTGATGGCGCTGCCGGTCCCCGGCCTCGTGACCCAGATGCAGACCAACATGGCCGCCGCGCTCAACATCGACTGGGCGCTGCGCCTCGCCGCCGACCTGATGGCCGAAACCGGCCACCAGGTCGCCTTCTCCGACCTCACCTCGCGCATCGAATCGTGGCTCACCGCCGCCAGACCCGGCGCCATCCTCTACCATCCCTACATCTCCGAGGCCGGCGAGCGCGGCCCCTTCGTCGACGCCAACGCCCGCGCCGGCTTCATCGGCCTCACCGGCACCCACCGCTTCCCCGACCTGCTGCGTGCCGTCGTCGAGGGCCTGGGCCTCGCCGCCCGCGACTGCTACGCCGCCATGGGCGATCTTCCGTCCGAGCTCCGCCTGACCGGCGGCGCCGCCCGCTCCAAGTCCCTGCGCGGCATCCTCGCAGCCTCGGTCCACGCCCCGGTCCGCGTCTCCTCGCGCGAGGAAGCGGGTGCCGCCGGTGCCGCAATGATGGCGGCCGTCGCCATCGGCGCCTACCCGAGCATGGACGCCTGCATCGCCCAATGGGTCACCCCCCTCCTCGGCCCCGCCGAGCCGCCCGACCCGGCGCTCCAGCGCCTCTACGACACCCGCTTCCCGCCCTACCTCCAGGCCCGCCGCGCGCTCGCCCCGGTCTGGGAAGCGCTCGCCCGCCGGCCCGAGCACGCGGCAACGCGCGAGTCGACCCTCGCACACGAAGGAACCCCGACATGACCGAAGCCGCGACGGTTGACCTCCTGGTGATCGGTGGCGGCATCAACGGCGCCGGCATCGCCCGCGACGCCGCCGGCCGCGGCCTTTCCGTCATACTCTGCGAGAAGGACGACCTCGCCGAAGGCTGCTCGTCGCGCTCCGGCAAGCTCGTGCACGGCGGCCTGCGCTATCTCGAATACTACGAGTTCCGCCTGGTCCGCGAAGCCCTGATCGAGCGCGAGGTGCTCTTGAAATCCGCCAGCCACATCATCTGGCCGATGCGCTTCGTCCTGCCGCACAGCCCCGAGACCCGCCCGGCCTGGCTCGTCCGCCTCGGCCTCTTCCTTTACGACCACCTCGGCGGCCGCGAAAGGCTCCCGGGCACCCGCACCCTCGACCTCCGCCGCGACCCCGAAGGGGCGCCCCTCCTCGACAAGTACACCAGGGGCTTCGAATACTCCGACTGCTGGGTCGACGACGCCCGCCTCGTCGTCCTGAACGCCGTCGGGGCCCGCGAGAAGGGCGCTGAAATCCTGACCCGCACCCCCGTCGTCAGCGCCCGCCGCGAGGACGGCGCCTGGACCGTCCAGCTGCGCGACGAGAGATCCGGCAACCTCCGCACCGTCCGCGCCAGGGCGCTCGTCAACGCTGCCGGCCCCTGGGTCAACGACGTCATCGGCCGCGTCGCAGGCTCGAACTCGACCCGCAACGTCCGCCTGGTCAAGGGCAGCCACATCATCGTCCCGAAGTTCTGGGACGGCCGCCAGGCCTACCTGATCCAGAACGACGACAAGCGCGTCATCTTCGTCAACCCCTACGAGGGCGACCTCGCGCTGATCGGCACCACCGACATCGGCTACGAGGGCCGCCCCGAGGACGTCGCCGCCGACGAGACCGAGATCGACTACCTGATCGCCGTCGTGAACCGCTACTTCAAGGAAAAGCTCCGCCGCGAGGACGTCGTCATGTCCTTCTCCGGCGTCCGCCCGCTGTTCGACGACGGCAAGGGCAACCCGTCGGCGGTCACCCGCGACTACGTCTTCGATCTCGACGAAACCGGAAACGTGCCGCTTCTCAACGTCTTCGGCGGCAAGATTACCACCTTCCGCGAGCTCGCCGAGCGCGGCATGCAGCGCCTGGAGAAATTCTTCCCGAAGATGGGCGGCAACTGGACCGAGCATTCCCAGCTCCCCGGCGGCGAGATCGCCAACGCCGACTTCGTCACCTTCGCCGAGACCCTCAGGACCACCTACCCCTGGATGCCGCGCCCGCTGCTCTATCACTACGCCCGCACCTACGGCGCCCGCACCGACCGCGTCGTCGGCACCGCGACCTCGCTCGCCGGCCTCGGCCGCCACTTCGGCGCCCAGCTCTACGAGGCCGAGGTCCGCTACCTGGTCGCCAGCGAATGGGCGCAGACCCCCGACGACGTGCTGCATCGCCGCACCAAGCAGGAGCTGCACATGACCGCCGACGAGCGGGCCGCCTTCGCGGCCTGGTTCGACGCCGAGCTCGCCCAGGCCGCCTGACATGCCGCTCACGCTGTCCCTGAACACCAACCCGCTGGTCAACCGCTTCGCCGACCCCGACGACCTCATCGAGACCGTCGCCCGCGACCTCCGGCTGCGCGACCTCCAGCTCACCCACGAGTTCATCAACCCGAGCTGGCCCGCGCCGCTGATCCGCCGCCTGACCCGCCAGATGGACCGTGCGCTCCAGCGCACCGGCGTCCGCGTCACCTCCGGCATGACCGGCCCCTACGGCCGCCTCAACCATTTCGGCCACCCTGACGCCGACGTCCGCCGCTACTACCTCGACTGGTTCAAGACCTTCGCCGACATCACCGGCGACCTCGGCGGCCGCTCCGTCGGCACCCAGTTCGCCATCCTCACCTACCGCGACTACGACGACCCCGCCCGCCGCGAGGAGCTCACGAAGATCGCCATCGACTGCTGGGCGCAGGTCGCCGAGCACGCCAGGTCCGCCGGCCTGAAGTACGTCTTCTGGGAACCGATGAGCATCGGCCGCGAGTTCGGCGAGACGATCGCCGCCTGCCTGCGGCTGCAGGACCGCCTGACCGCCGCGAACATGGCCGTCCCGATGTGGATGATGGCCGACATCGACCACGGCGACGTCACGAGCCGCAACCCCGCCGACTACGACCCCTACGCCTGGGCGCGCGCCGTCCCGCCGGTTTCCCCGATCATCCACATCAAGCAGTCGCTGATGGACAAGGGCGGCCACCGCCCCTTCACCGCCGCCTTCAACGCCAGGGGCAGCATCCAGCCCGAGCCGCTCCTGAAGGCCTTCGCCGAAGGCGGCGCCACCGACAACGAGATCTGCCTCGAGCTCTCGTTCAAGGAGCGCGAGCCCAACGACCGCGAGGTGATCCCGCAGATCGCCGAGAGCGTCGCCTTCTGGGCCCCGCACATCGACACCGGCGCGTCGGCGCTGAAAGTGTGACACAAGGGAGCGCCCGAATCCGGACGGAAGCGACGTGCCACCTCCCGACCCCGAGACCTCGCTGGCGATCCGCGCCGTCTGGCTGCACTACGCCGGCGGCCTGACCCAGGCCGCCGTCGCCGAGCGGCTCGGCATCCCCAGCGTCAAGGCGCACCGGCTGATCGCCCGCGCCGTCGCCGACGGCGTCGTCAAGGTCTCGATCGACGGCGACATCGTCGAATGCATCGACCTCGAGACCCGGCTCGCCGCCCGCTTCGGCCTCGCGACCTGCGACGTCGCCCCCGACCTCGGCGAGGACGGCCTGCCCTTGCGTGCCCTCGGCCTCGCCGGCGCCGCCTTCCTCCGCCGCGAGATCGAGCGCCGCGAGCACCCGGTCATCGGCCTCGGCCACGGCCGGACCCTCGCCGCCGCCGTCAAGCAGCTGCCGCGCCTCGACGCCGGCCCGGTCCGCTTCGTCTCGCTCCTCGGCGGCCTGACCCGCAACTATGCCGCAAACCCCTTCGATGTGATGCACCGGCTGGCCGAGCGCACCTCCGGCCAGGCCTACGTGATGCCGGTGCCGTTCTTCGCCAACTCCGCCGAGGACCGCGAGGTCCTGCTGGAGCAGCGCGCCGTCCGCGACGTCTTCGCGATGGCCTCGCGCGCCACCCTGAAGTTCGTCGGCGTCGGCACCGTCGATCCCTGGCCGCAGCTCGTCGCCTCCGGCATGATCGAGCCCGCCGAAATCGAGGAGATCGCCGCCGCCGGCGGCGTCGCCGAGATCCTCGGCCACTTCTTCGACGCCGACGGCCGGGTCATGGCCACGACCCTCACCGCCCGCACCCTCGCCGCCCCCTACGCCGAGCCCGCCGACCACCACCTCGTCGCCATCGCCGGCGGCCCCGAAAAGATCGCCGCCCTCGCCGCCATCCTGAAGAGCCGCTGCCTGACCGGCCTCATCACCGACGAATCGACCGCCCGCGCCCTCGTCGACGCCCCCTGACCCCTGGCCCCGTCCGCCCGCCGCTCACCCCCGCCCCAGCGCCTTCCTCTTGCCCAAAATACTCCCCCCGGAGGGCGCCGACGCCACCGCCGCAATGCCGGTGGGTCTGCCCCGAGGGCCCGGACAACGGTTGAAATCTGGTAAACGTCCAGAGGCGATATCATTTGATATCAAATACTTAAGCCACTTGTCCGAGCCCGGACAACCCCCGGACAACCGGCCGGCTCAGCCCGCCCGCGCCGCCGCTTCCGGCCCTTCGAGCGCCAGGAACTGGTGCACGAAGGCGATCGCCATGCTGCCCTCGCCGACCGCCGAGGCCACCCGCTTGACGGTGCTCGACCGCACGTCGCCGCAGGCGAAGATCCCTGGCACGCTCGTCTCCAGCAGGTAAGGGTCGCGCGGGAGCGCCCACCGCCCCGACTTCTCCACGTCCGGGCCGGTCAGCACGTAGCCGCGCCGGTCGCGGGCGATCTCCGGCGGCAGCCAGCCGGTTTCCGCATCCGCCCCGATGAAGACGAAGAGCCCGGCGCAATCCTCGCGCACGATCGTCCCCGCCGCCCGGTCGGCGAGGTCGATCGCCGTCAGATGCTCGCCCCCGTGCACCGCCGTCACCTCCGACCTGAGCGCGACGCGGATGTTCGACTTGGTCCCGACCTGGTCGATCAGGTACTGCGACATGCTCTTCTCCAGGTTCTCGCCACGCACCACCAGCGTCACCCTCCGCGCGTGGTTGGCGAAGTAGAGCGCCGCCTGGCCGGCGGAGTTGCCCGCCCCGATCAGGTAGACGTCCTGCCCCTGCGTGACCCCGGCCTCGCTCCGCGCCGCCCCGTAGTAGATCCCCTTGCCGATCAGCCGGTCGAACCCCTCGATGTCGATGCGGCGCCAGTTCACCCCGGTCGCCAGGATGATCGTCCGCGCCCGGATGACCTCGTCGCCGTCGAGCCGGATCGTCCGGGTCGCCGGGTCGAGCGCCTGCGTTCGTCGGGTGATCAGGATCTCGGCCCCGAGCCGGTTCGCCTGCCGCAGAGCCCGGCTGGCCAGCTCGTCCCCCGAGATCCCGCTCGGAAACCCGAGGTAGTTCTCGATCCGCGACGAGGTTTCCGCCTGCCCGCCCGGCGCCTCGCTCTCGACGACGAGCGTCCGGAGCCCCTCGGACGCGCCATAAACCGCCGCCGCCAGCCCCGCCGGCCCGCCGCCGATCACCACCGTGTCGTATTCGCCGAGGCTCGCCGCGGTCCGGAGCCCGAGCACGCCGGCGAGCCGCCGCAGCTCGGGCCGGAAGAGCCGCGTCCCGTCGGCCAGCCGCAGCGCCGGCAGCTCGCCGTCCTCGGGGACCTCGCCCCACTTCCCGGCCCGCTCCGGGTCGTCGAGCGTCACCCAGTCGAAGCGGATCTGGTTGCGCGACAGGAACCGCTTCAGCTCGTGCGCCGCCGGGTCCCAGCGGTCGCCGAGCATCAGCGCCTGCGGCTTCGGCGGCTCGGACGCGATCTCCTGCAGCCCGCCCAGCCGCTCGAGCGCCAGCGCGCCGATCTTCTTGGCGAACTTGGGCGAAGCCGCGGCCAGCAGGTGATACTGCGCCGGCTCGATCTTGAGCACCCGCGACGGCTCGGTGGCGCGCGCGTTCGCCTGCATCTCGGTCCCGAACACCATCGGGACCTCGCCGTAGATCTTCCCCGGCAGCCGCGCCCCGAGCACCCGCTCCTCGCCGCTGAAGGTCTTGGTCAGCTCGATTCGTCCCCGAGCACCACGAAGAGCGCCCGCGCCGCCCCCTCGTGGGTCAGGAACTCGCCTTCGGCCAGCTGCACGTCCGCCGACGTCCGCGCCAGCCGCGCCAGCTCCTCCGCCGGCACGCCCGCGAATATCTCCAGCCCGGCCAGATCCTCGACGGTCAGCATGCTGCGCCCCAGGTTGCCGCCCGAGCCTTATACGCCGGCCCCCGCCACGGCCAACGTCATTTCGGCCGGCAGGCCCCGGATCCGCGACGCCCGGACGCTTCCAGCCATCCTCTTGCCTTGAAGCATTCCACCCGGAGGACGCTGCCGCCACCCCGCGCGACTCCGTCCGGCGCCCGGTCGAGCGACGTCGCCGAAGCGGATCAGTCCCGTTCTGGCAGGAATCCCCCGGCCGCAACGCTCGGATGCCGGTCGAAGTCGAGGAAGAACTCGTCGAGCTGCGGCGGCGCCACGCCGCTGCCCGCCAGCATCGCGTGCGCCTGTCCCCGGTGGTGGATCTGGTGCTGGAAGAGATGCGCGAGCAACGCCTCGACCCGCTCCGTGGGCCGCCCGTCCGGGTCGCGCACCGTCATCACCCGCCGGTCCAGATCCGCCGCACCGAGCCTGTCGCAGAACCCGATCCGATCCGCCCCTCGATCACCACGAAGAGCGCCCGCGCCGCCCCCTCGTGGGTCAGGAACTCCCCCTCGGCCAGGTGAACGTCCGCCGCGGCCTTCGCCAGCCGCTCCAGCTCCCCGGGCGGCACCCCCGCGAAGATCTCGAGGCCGGCCAGGTCGTCGACGGTCAGCATCGCGCACCTCCGGGTTCCGTCCGAGCCTTATACGCCCGCCCCCGCCGCGGCCAACGGCATTTCGGCGACCGACCGGCGCGCCCGTGCGGCCCACCCCGGTGCCATCGCCGCGACTTCGCGCTATGAGTGACCAGCCCGCAACCACCGGAGGAGTCCGCCCATGTCCCTCGCCGAGCGCCGCCTGGCGCCCTGGCTGCTGATTGCGGCGACCCTCGCCGCCGCCGCGCTGGTGCTGCTGGCGATGGGCCGGGTGCCGATCTGCACCTGCGGCTACGTCGAGCTCTGGCACGGCACGACCAACGATTCCGGCAACTCGCAGCACCTCCTCGACTGGTACTCGCCCTCGCACGTGATCCACGGCTTCCTCTTCTACTGGATCCTGTGGCTGCTCCTCCCGCGGCTCCCCTTCGCCTGGCGCCTGCTCATCGCGACGCTGGTCGAGGCCGCCTGGGAGATCGTCGAGAACAGCCCCTGGATCATCGACCGCTACCGCGCCGTCACCATCTCGCTCGACTACTACGGCGACAGCGTCATCAATTCCATCTCCGACGTCCTGATGATGATGCTTGGCTTCTGGCTCGCCTCCCGCCTTCCCGTCTGGCTGACCGTGACGATCGCCATCGCCTTCGAGCTCACGACCACGCTCCTGATCCGCGACGGCCTGACCCTCAACGTCCTGATGCTCGTCTGGCCGATCGAGGCGGTCCGGGTCTGGCAGTCCGGCGGATAGCGGCTCCGAACCGGCGAGTGGCCCGCGACAGCACCAGCCCACGTCAACCCAATAGAATCAATCAGAAGAATCAATCAGACGTGATTCGCCCGCGCCCCCCGAGCAGCCGCTGCCCGCGGCGGCGCCGCTTTCGCCCTTGAACCCCCGCGTCGAGGTCATAATCTCGCCCGATGGCGACCGCGCTCCTCACCCACGACGACTGCCTGAAGCACGTCAACCCGCCCGGGCACCCCGAGCGGGTCGAGCGGCTGCAGGCGATCGACGCCGCGCTGCAGTCCGAGGAGTTCGCCTACCTCCTGCGCGTCGAGGCGCCCCTCGCGACCGACGCCGCCATCGAGCGCGCGCATCCGGCCGCCCACATCGCCGCCCTCGCCTCCCGCGTTCCAAACCACGGCTTCGCGACGATCGACGGCGACACCTTCCTCTCGCCCGGCACGCTCGCTGCCGCTCGCCGCGGCGCCGGCGCCGTCGTCGAGGCGGTCGACATGGTGCTCTCGGGCGAGGTCCGCAACGCCTTCTGCGCCATCCGCCCGCCCGGCCACCACGCCGAGACCGCGACCGCCATGGGCTTCTGCTACTTCGGCAACGCGGTGATCGGCGCCCGCCACGCCCTCGACCACCACGGCCTCGAGCGTGTTGCGATCGTCGACTTCGACGTCCACCACGGCAATGGCACGCAGGATCTCGTCTGGAACGACCCGCGCATCCTCTTCTGCTCGACCCACCAGATGCCGCTCTATCCCGGCACCGGCGCCGCCGACGAGACTGGCGCCCACGGCCAGATCGTCAACGTGCCGCTGCCGCCGGGTGCCAGCGGCGCGGTCTTCCGCGCCGGCATCCTCGGCCGGGTGCTGCCGGCTCTCGAAACGCACCGTCCCGAGCTGATCATCATCTCCGCCGGTTTCGACGCCCACGCCCGGGACCCCCTCGCCAACCTCGGGCTTCTTGAATCCGACTACGCCTGGGTTACCGAGCGGCTCTGCGAGGTCGCCGACCGCCACTGCCGCGGCCGCCTCGTCTCGACTCTCGAGGGCGGATATGATCTGAGCGCCCTCGCGTCGTCGGTGGCGGCGCACGTGCGGACGCTGATGGAGCGCGGACATGGCTGAGGGCGCGCCCCTCGTCAAAGAGATGACCTTCGAGGCGGCCCTGGCCGAGCTCGAAAAGGTCGTGGCGCAGCTCGAGGCCGGGACCGTCCCGCTCGAGGAATCGATCGCGCTCTACGCCCGCGGTGCAGAGCTCCGCGCCCACTGCGAGGAGAGGCTCAAAGCCGCCGAGGACCGCGTCGCCCAGATTGCCCAGGGCCCCGACGGCAGCGTGCGCGCCCGGCCCGTCGACCTCTCCTGACCGCCATGGATGCGGCGACCCTGCAGTTCCACGCCGTCCTCAGCCAGGCGGCGACGCGGGCCGAGGAGGCACTAGACGGTTTCCTGCCTGCCGCTGAAACCACCCTTGGCGCCGCCATGCGCCATGCCGTCCTCTCGGGCGGCAAGCGCCTCCGCGCCTTCCTCGCCATCGAGGGCGCGGCCATGTTCCGCGTGCCCCCGGTCCAGTCCCTCCGCACCGCCGCCGCCGTCGAATGCATCCACGCCTACAGCCTCGTCCATGACGACCTGCCCTGCATGGATGACGACGCACTGCGCCGCGGCCAGCCCACGGTCCACGTCAAGTGGGACGAGGCGACCGCCGTCCTCGCCGGGGACGCGCTGCAGACCCTCGCCTTCGAGATCCTAGCCCAGCCGCAGGGCGGCATCGACCCGCGGCTACAGACCCGCCTCATCCTCCGCCTCGCCCAGGCCGCCGGCGCCCATGGAATGGTCGGCGGCCAGGCCCTCGACATGGCCGCGGAATCCGCTGCCGCCCCCCTCGACCTCGACGACGTCGCCGACCTGCAGGCGCTGAAGACAGGCCAGCTCTTCGTCTGGGCCGCCGAGTCGGGTGCCGTTCTCGGCCGCTCCGACCCCGAGCCGCTCCGCCGCTACGGCGCCGCCCTCGGCGCCGCCTACCAGCTCGCCGACGACCTCCTCGACGTCGAGGGCGATCCCGACGCCGCCGGCAAGGCGCTCGGAAAGGACGAGGCCCGCGGCAAGGCCACCTTCGTCTCCCTTCTCGGCGTCGACGGCGCCCGCGCCCGCGCGCGCGCGCTCGTCGAGGAAGCCGGCGACGCCCTCGCCCCCTACGGCTCCGCCGCCGCCACGCTGCGCGCCGCCGCCCGTTTCGTGCTGGACCGAGGCCGATGACCGACCGCCCGCAAACCCCGCTCCTCGACCGCGTCACGGTTCCCGCCGACCTGAAGCGGCTGTCGATCCCCGAGCTCCGTCAGATCGCCGACGAGCTCCGCGCCGAGACGATCTCCGCCGTCTCCGTCACCGGCGGCCACCTCGGCGCGGGCCTCGGCGTCGTCGAGCTGACCGTTGCCATCCATGCCGTCTTCGACGCCCCGCGCGACAAGGTCATCTGGGACGTCGGCCACCAGGCCTACCCGCACAAGATCCTGACCGGCCGCCGCGACCGCATCCGGACCCTGCGCGCCGCCGGAGGCCTTTCGGGCTTCACCCGCCGCGCAGAGAGCGAGTACGACCCCTTCGGCGCCGCGCATTCCTCGACCTCGATCTCCGCCGGCCTCGGCTTCGCCGTCGCCCGCGACCTTGGAGCCCCCGGGATCGGCGACGTCGTCTGCGTGATCGGCGACGGCGCCATGTC
>JAXMDH010000032.1:0-89135 GCA_046348915.1 Amaricoccus sp. | reverse complement strand
GATGCCATGGCTCCGTCCTTCGTGGGCCGCATCGTCCGCATCAGGTCCGCAGAACCCGGTAGATCGCCGGGATCACGAGAACTGTGAGGAGGGTCGAGGAGGCGAGGCCGAAGAGGAGCGAGATCGCGAGGCCCTGGAAGATCGGGTCGGTCAGGATCACCACGGCGCCGATCATCGCGGCGAGCGCGGTGAGGAGGATCGGCTTGAAGCGGATCGAGCCCGCCTCGATCAGGGTCTCGGTCAGCGGCTGGCCGGGGATCGCGCCGTGGCGGATGAAGTCGACGAGGAGGATCGAGTTCCGCACGATGATCCCGGCGAGCGCGATGAAGCCGATCATCGACGTCGCGGTGAAGGGCGCGTGGAACAGCCAGTGCCCGCCGAGGATGCCGATGAAGGTGAGCGGGATCGGTGTCAGGATCACCAGCGGCAGCTTGAACGAGCCGAACTGCGCGACGACGAGGATGTAGATGCCGAGGAGCGCCACCATGAAGGCGGCGCCCATGTCGCGGAAGGTGACCCAGGTCACCTCCCACTCGCCGTCCCAGAGGAGCGTCGGGGCGCTCTCGTCCTCGGGCTGGCCGTGCAGGCGGATCACCGGCTTCGGGAGGCCGGTCCAGTCCTGGGCGTCGAGCGCCTTCTCGACGGCGAGCATGCCGTATAGCGGCGCCTCGAAGTCGCCGGCGAGCTCGGCCGTCACCATCTCGGCCGCGCGGCCGTTGTGGCGGAAGACCGGATAGGAGGCGCGCTCGTCGGTGACGCGGACGACGTCGCCGAGCTCGACCACGCCGCGGTCGCCGGGCAGCGCGTTCGCCGGGATCGGCGTCGTCAGGGCGCGCTCGTCGAGCGTCTTCTCGCCGGCGGGGCGCTCGATGCGGATCGGGAGGGGCTGGCGGCCGCCGCCGCGGTGCGAGTAGCCGACGGTCTCGCCGCCGCCGAGGATGGCGAGGGTGTCGAAGACGTCCGACTCCTGGACGCGGTAGAAGTCGGCGTCGTCGGTCGAGATCGTCGCGCGGAGCCGGCGCGCCGGCTGGCCGAAGGAATTGTCGACGTCGACGACGAAGGGAACCGACCGGAAGGCCGCCTCGACCTTCTCGGCGACGGTGCGCCGGGTCTCGGGGTCGGGGCCGTAGATCTCGGCCAGGAGCGTCGCCATCACCGGCGGGCCGGGGGGCGGTTCCACCACCTTGAGCGCAGTGCCGGCGGGCACGTCGAGCGCCTTCAGCCGCTGGCGGATTTCGAGCGCGATGGCGTGGCTGGCGCGGTCGCGCTCGCCCTTCGGCACGAGGTTGATCGCGACGTCGCCCATCTCCGGGCCGGCGCGCAGGTAGGAATGCCGCACGAGGCCGTTGAAGTTGAAGGGCGCGGCGGTGCCAGCGTGGACCTGCGCCGACCGGACCTCGGGGAGCTGCATCACCGTGCGCGCAACCGCCTGGGCGACGGCGTCGGTCGCCTCGACCGAGGAGCCCTCCGGCAGGTCGATGACGACCTGCAGCTCCGACTTGTTGTCGAACGGCAGCAGCTTCACGGTGACGTGCTGGGTGTAGAAGAGCGAGAGCGAGCCGAGCGTCAGCGCGATCACCGCCGCGAGGAAGAGCCAGCTCCGCGCCTTGGTCTTCAGCAGCGGCCGGGCGACCGCGGCGTAAGCCCGGCCGAGGAAGCCGCCGCCGGCGTGGTGCGCGTCGTGCTGGACCGGGGCACGGCCGGCGACGCGCAGCATCAGCCAGGGCGTGACGGTCACCGCGACAAAGAAGGAGAAGATCATCGCGGCGCTCGCGTTCGCCGGGATCGGGCTCATGTAGGGGCCCATCATGCCGGAGACGAAGAGCATCGGCAGCAGCGCCGCGACGACGGTCAGCGTCGCGATGATCGTCGGGTTGCCGACCTCGGCCACTGCCTCGATCGCTGCCTGGCGGCGATCGTGCCTGCCGGGCATCGCCCAGTGCCGGGCGATGTTCTCGATCACCACGATGGCGTCGTCGACCAGGATGCCGATCGAGAAGATCAGCGCGAAGAGCGAGACGCGGTTGAGGGTATAGCCCATCAGCCAGGAGGCGAAGAGCGTCAGGAGGATCGTCACCGGGATGACCACCGCCACGACGACGCCCTCGCGCCAACCGATGGCGATGACGACGAGGCCGATGATCGAGACGGTTGCGAGGCCGAGGTGGTAGAGGAGCTCGTTGGCCTTCTCGTTGGCGGTCTCGCCATAGTCGCGGGTGACCTCGACGCGGATGTCGGCGGGGATGAGCGAGCCCTTCAGCTCCTCCACCCGGTGCAGGATCGCGTCAGCGACGGTGACGGCGTTCGAGCCCGCCCGCTTGGCGATCGCGAGGGTGACGGCCGGCGCCCGGCTCTCGCCCGGGGCGACGGTCGAGACGAGGAGGGTCCCCGACTCGGTGGCGAAGCCGACATCGGCAACGTCGCGGACGTAGACCGGGCGGCCGTCGCGGGCGGTGAGGAGGAGGTTGCCGATCGCCTCCGGGGTCCGCAGCGTCTCGCCGGCGACGACGGTGATCTCCTCGCCGCCGTCGCGGACGAGCCCCGCCGGGAAGGCCCGGTTGGCGCCCTCGACCTTGCCCGCGAGCTGCTGCAGCGTCACGCCGTAGAGCGCGAGCCGGTCCGGGTCGGGGTTGATCCGCAGCATGTCGCCGGTCTCGCCGACGAGGTAGGTGAGGCCGACATTCTCGACCTTCGCCACCTCCGAGCGGAGCTCGCGGGCGATGCGGGTGAGGTCGCCCGCGCCGATCCGGTCGGCGGCCTCCGGCGCGGGCGACAGGGTAAGCGCGAGGATCGCGACATCGTCGATGCCCCGCCCGACGATCAGCGGCTCGGGGATGCCGATCGGGATGCGGTCGATGTTGGCGCGGATCTTCTCGTGCACGCGCAGGATGGCGGCGTCCGACGACGTGCCGACCTCGAAGCGCGCGGTCACCATGACCCGGTCGTCGGCGGTCTGGGAATAGACATGCTCGACGCCGTCGATGCCCTTGACGATGGTCTCGAGCGGCTCGGTGACCAGCTTGACCGCGTCCTCGGCCTTCAGGCCGTCGGCGCGGACGGTGATGTCGACCATCGGCACCGAGATCTGCGGCTCCTCCTCGCGCGGCAGCGAGACGAGCGCGAGGAGGCCGAAGACGAAAGCCGCGATCAGGAAGAGCGGCGTCAGCGGCGAGCTGATCGTCGCCCGGGTCAACCTTCCCGCAATCCCGAGGTTCGGCTCGGCAGGCGCGTCGTCGCTCATGGCACCACGATCTCGTCGCCGGCGCGGAGGCCGGTCAGGACCTCGACCCGGTCGCCGACCGGCTCGCCGAGGACGACGGCGCGCGCCACAGCGGCGCCCGCTTCCATCACCGTGACGAAGTCGATGCCGGAGCGGGTGGTTACGGCGACGGCCGGCACGAGCAGCGCCTGCCGCTCGCCGACCGGCAGCGCCACGGGAACGCGGGCGTTGACGAAGCCGCCGGGAAGGTCGGCGACCTCGACGTCGGCGGTCACGCGGCCGCCGACGATCTCGGGGTAGACCTTGGCGAGCCGGCCTTCGGCTGCGCCGTCGCCGGTGCCGATGCGGATGCTGTCGCCCTGCTTCAGGACCGCGGCATGCCGCTCCGGGACGGCGAGGCGCAGGAAGAGCCCGCCCGAGCCGATGGTCGCGACCGGCTCGCCGGCGAGGATGACCGCCCCGCGCGTGACGGGCACGGTCAGGACCCGGCCGGCCTCGGGCGCGAGGACGTCGCCCTCGGCGGCCTGCTGCACCACGACGGCGCGACCCGCCTCGGCGGCGGCGAGCTGGCCGCGGGTGACGTCGACGGTGGTCTGGAGCTGGTCGACCTGCTGACGGGTGGTCACCCCGCGCTCGATCAGGGTCTCGCCGCGCCGGAGCTCGGTCTCGGCGGTGGCGAGCTGCGCCTTCAGCGCCTCGATCTGCGCGTCGTAGGCGGCGACCTGGAAGCCGATCTTCTCGTCGCGGACGGCGGCGATGCGCTGGCCCGCCGCGACCTTGTCGCCCTCGGTGACGAGGAGCTCCTCGACGACGCCGCCGATGCGCGCCCGCGCCGGCACCTCGTTCCGCGGCGCGACGGTGCCGTAGATCGGCTTCCACTCGGTGACCGCCTCCGGCGCCAGCGTCAGCGTGCCCGCGGAGGCGGCGGTTGCAAGAAGGCCGGCGGCGAGGACGAGGGCGCGCATCGGGGGCCTCAGAAGGCGGAACCCTGCCGGACGCCGATCCGGCGGAAGACGGCCGCGGCCGGGCAGAAGCCGGTGACGGACGACTGCATCAGGTTCAGGCCGACGAAGACGGTGAGCCAGACGAAGTACGGCGACACCCAGACGGTCAGCATAACCGACAGGAGCACCATGAAGCCGGCGAAGGCGAGGACGGCACGGTCGACTGTCATCTTACAGACTCCTACTCTGAGGGATGTTCGAGGGAAACGGCCTTCAGCTTGTCAATGCCGAGGACCTGCAGCGCGTACTTCTCGTAGAAGGGCTCGGACTTGCCCGAGCGGACCTTGTGCAGGAAGTACTTTTCGAAGCCGATCTTCGCCGCATGTACCCACTTGCCCGACGAGGACCAGTTGACGTTGCGCGGCGGGATCTGCGGCTTCGCGACGAAGGCGACGCCGGAGTCGCCGAAGTCGGCGAGACAGACGGCGTTCCAGGTCGCCTGGGCGTCCGGCCGTTGGCCGGCGACGAGGCGGGCGATGTTGTGCACGGTGGCGGTGACCATCGACTCGATCATGAAGCCGGTCTTCGGCACCCCGACCGGAACCGGGGTCTTGCCCATCGGCGGGATGGCGACGCAGACGCCGACGGCGAAGATCTCCGGGAAGGCCGGGTTCTGCTGGTGCTTGTCGATCAGGATGAAGCCGCGCGGATTGGTGAGCCCCTCGATGTCGCGCACCGCCGCGACACCGCGAAACGCGGGCAGCATCATCGCGAAGCTGTGCGGCAGCGCGTGGGCCCTCGCGACCGAGCCGTCCTCCGCGATCTCGGAGACGTGCATCGTACCCGCCTCGACCCGGTCGACGCGCGCGTTGGTGATCCACTTGATGTGGTGCTGGCGGAGCGCGCTCTCGAGCAGCCCCTTGGTGTCGCCGACGCCGTCGAGCCCGAGATGGCCGATATAGGGCTCGGAGCTGACGAAGGTCATCGGCACCCGGTCGCGGACCTTCGCGTCGCGCAGCGCCTTGTCGAGGATGAAAGCGAACTCGTAGGCCGGGCCGAAGCAGGACGCGCCCTGGACGGCCCCGACGACCACCGGCCCCGGGTTCGCCACCAGCGCGTCGAAGGCCTGGCGCGCTTCGAGCGCATGGTCGACCTGGCAGACCGAGGCGGTGTGGCCCGCGGGGCCCAGGCCCTCGATTTCGTCGAAGGCGAGCTCGGGACCGGTTGCGATCACGAGGTAATCGTAGGCGACGTCCGTGCCGTCGCTGAGCTCGATCCGGCGCTCGGCGGGGTGCAGCCGCGCCGCGCCCTGCGGGTGGAGCGTGATGTCGTTGGCCGCGAACGTGCGCGTGAGGTCGACCTCGACCGCCGCCCGGTCGCGCCAGCCGACGGCGACCCAGGGGTTCGAGGGCGTGAAGCTAAAGGTCGACCCGCGGGAGACGACCGAGATGCGATGCTCCTTGCCGAGCTGCTCGCGAAGCTCGTAAGCCAGGATCGTGCCGCCGAGCCCGGCGCCGAGGACCGCAATATGTGCCATGGACGTCTCCTTTCCTCCCAGCGAAGCTATGGTTCGCCGTCGCCCACCGCCTTGATGTGGCTCAAGCGGCGGGCCTGGGCCCTTGACCTATATATGCGATATCTCTAAATTAGCAATACCTAATAAAAAAATGGAACCCATGCCCGAGGCCCACGCCACCGACGAGCTCCAGCGCAAGGCAAGCGAGGTAAGCTCGACCCTGCGGCTGCTCTCCAACGAGAAGCGCCTGCTGGCGCTCTGTCACCTGGCTCAGGCAGGCGAGATGTCGGTCGGAGTCCTCAGCGAGGCAGTGGGCCTCAGCCAGTCCGCGCTATCCCAACACTTGTCGCTCCTCCGCGCCGACGAGCTGGTCGGCACTCGGCGCGATGCGCAGACGCTCTACTACCGGATCACCGATGCCAGGGTGCTGAAGCTCCTCGAGTGCCTCCGGGACGTCTACTGCTAGGTGAGGACAGAACGCACGGCCGCGCCGCTCCTCCTCGACATGAGGCTTGAGCATTGCCTTTCGGCCCGCCTGAAGGACCGGGAGCGCAGACGACCCCCTGTTCGATCGGATCGCCATCGGGCACGAGATGCCAGCGCTGCAGCGCGGATTCGAACACCATCCGCTGACGCGGAGGTCGCCCGCAGGCCGCCTCAGTCGCGGTTCCAGGTCGGGTGGAACCGGCCCGTCGGCGAGGCCGTGAAGATCTCCGCGCCCGTCTCGGTCACGCCGACCGAATGCTCGAACTGCGCCGACAACGACCGGTCCTTGGTCACCGCCGTCCACTCGTCATCGAGCACCTTGGTCTCGGGCCGTCCGAGGTTGATCATCGGCTCGATGGTGAAGAACATGCCCGGCTCCAGCACGGGCCCCGTGCCCCAGCGCCCGTAGTGAAGGACGTTCGGCGAGGCGTGGAAGACCCGGCCGAGCCCGTGCCCGCAGAAGTCGCGGACGACCGAGCAGCGATGCGCCTCGGCGAAACGCTGGATTGCCGCGCCGATGTCGCCGAAGGTGTTGCCCGGGCGCACCTGCCCGATCCCCTCCATGAGCGCGTCATGGGTGATGTCGATCAGCCGCTCCGCCTTCCGGTTCGGAACCCCCGCCACGTACATCCGGCTCGAATCGCCGAACCAGCCGTCGACGATCACCGTGACGTCGATGTTGAGGATATCGCCGTCCTTCAGCCGCTTGTCCGATGGTATCCCGTGGCAGACCACGTGGTTGATCGAGATGCAGGTCGCATGCCGATACCCCTTGTAGCCGACCGTCGCCGAGGTCGCGCCGGCAGCCCGGATCATGTCGTGCACCGCCGTGTCGAGCTCGAGCGTGCTGACCCCGGGGGCGACCAAGGGCGCGATCCGGTCAAGGATCGAAGCGGCCAGCCGGCCCGCGGTCCGCATCCCCTCGAAGTCGGCCGGTGTGTGGATGCGGATGCCGTCCCGGTTCAGGCGGCCTGGGAGGATGTTGTCCAAGACGGGTGCTCCCGACGTCATACCTCCCGGATGTAGCGCCTGCCCCCCGCTTTTGCAACGCGACCGCTACCCCTCGAACGGCAGCTCCCGGTCGAGCCAGATCCCCGCCGGCCCGATCCGCACCGCGTGCGCCAGCACCTCTACCCCCAGCGCCCGTGCAGCGGCCGACGCCGCCGCGTACACGGGATCGCGGTCGGCGGCGAGCCGCAGCGCCGTGCAGTCGGTCCGCTGCACCACGTAGAGCAGCGCCGCCCGCTGCCCGGCCGCCGCCACCGCCGCCAGCTCGCGCAGGTGTCGCGCCCCCCGCGCGGTCGCCGCGTCGGGAAACTCGGCGAGCCCCGGCCGGCGCTGAAAGTGCACGTTTTTCACCTCGACATAGGCATCCGCCCGGCCCTCGGCCGACAAGACGAAGTCGACCCGGCTCGCCGCGCCATATCGCACCTCCGGCCGCACCCGCGCGTAGCCGGCAAGCCGCGGGACGCCGCCCGCGGCCAGCGCCTCGGCGACCAGCCGGTTCGGCAGGCTGGGCATCGATTCCGACGAACCGCGCGCCGTCGAGTTCCACCAGCCGCCACGCGAAGCCGAGCTTCCGCTTCGGCCCAGCCATCGGCTCCAGCCAGACCGTCGTCCCGGGCAGGTTCAGCCCGGTCATCGCGCCCGAGTTGGCGCAATGGGTCGTCACCTCGCGGCCGTCTTCCAGCATGACGTCGGCGAGGAATCGTTTATACCGGCGCAGCAGCGTGCCGCGGACGAGCGGGGATCCGAACAGCATGGCCGGACCCTGCCCCGACGTCGCCAGGAGGACAAGCATGCCCAATCCGACCGCCGCCATGCTGACCATCGGCGACGAGATCCTCTCGGGCCGTACCCGCGACACCAACATGCCGCACCTGGCGCAGGCGCTCACGGCCAAGGGCATCGACCTGCGCGAGACCCGGACCGTCCCCGACGTCGTGGCCGAGATCGTCGCCGCGGTCAACGCGCTGCGCGCCCGCTACACCCACGTCTTCACCTCGGGCGGCATCGGTCCGACCCACGACGACATCACCGCCGATGCCGTTGCAGCTGCCTTCGGGGTGCCGATCGACGTCCGCGCGGATGCTCGAGCCATCCTCGCCTCGAACTATGCAAATCCGGAGGCTGAGCTGAATCCCGCCCGCCTGCGTATGGCGCGGATCCCCGAGGGTGCCGAGCTGATCGACAATCCGGTGTCGAAGGCTCCGGGCTTCAGCCTCGGCAACGTCCACGTGATGGCCGGCGTCCCCGCCGTATTCGAGGCCATGGTCGCGGGCCTGCTTCCGCGGCTGACCGGCGGCCGCCCGCTGCTTTCGGAGACCTTCAGGGTAATGCGTCCCGAGGGCATCATCGCCGGTCCGCTAAGGAACGTGGCCGATGCGCACCCGGCAGTCGCGATCGGCAGCTATCCCTTCAACCGCGACGGCACGTTCGGCGCCAACGTGGTCGCCCGCAGCAACGATCCCGATGCGCTCGCGGCGGCAGCAGCTGCGCTGCGCGCCATGGTAGCCGAACTCGAAGCCGGCAGCTGAACGCCTCAGGGATTGGGTTTGGCCGGCACGGTCTGCGCGACCGGGTCGCCCGGTTCGCGGCTCCCGGGCGTGTCCGATTTGCCGGTCTCGTGGGCGAACCACCAGACGAAACCCATCAGCACAAGTACCACCGCCAGCCCCATGACGGCCAGCGGCACTGCGTGGCGCCGCGCCTCCCTCGGTGTGTTGGTGTCGTGCGGCGCCATTCGGAAGGTCCTCGCGTGCGGTGAGCCTCCCGGAAAACCCGCGAGCACGCCCGTCGTTCCCCATTGCCTTGCCTCGGCCGCGCCGCTGCCGCCATAGTCGCCGGGAATCCCAGCCCGGAGGCTCCGCCGCCATGCACGGCCTCGACCTCGTCAACACAGCGATCCTGGTCGGGTCCGCCCTGGTGCTGCTCGGGATCGCCTCGAGCCTCGTCGCGACCCGTTTCGGCGTACCCCTCCTCCTCGTCTTCCTCGTCGTAGGGATGCTCGCCGGTCAGGACGGTCCGGGCGGCATCATCTTCAACAACTATTCCGTCACCTACCTGATCGGCTCGGTGTCGCTCGCGGTCATTCTGTTCGACGGCGGCTTGCGGACAAGGCTCTCGGTCTTCCGGGGGGTCCTCGCGCCGTCGCTCCTCCTCGCCACGGCGGGCGTGCTGGTCACGGCCGCGGTCGCTGCCGTCGCCGCCTCGGCGATCTTCGGCCTGGAGCCGGTCGAGGCGTTCCTCCTCGGATCGATCATTGCCTCCACCGACGCTGCGGCGGTCTTCTTCCTGCTCCGGACCGGCGGCCTGCGGCTGCAGAGCCGGGTGAACGCGACGCTCGAGATCGAGTCCGGCACCAACGACCCGATCGCCGTCTTTCTCGTCGTAGTCCTGACCGACTTCATTCTCGCCGGCCCGCGTGCCTCGGGCTGGGCGCTGGCGTTTGAGATCGTCCAGCAGGGCGTGCTCGGCGCCGCACTCGGGCTCGCGGGAGGCATCTCGCTCGTGGCCATCCTCAACCGCGTCTCCATGCCCGGCGGCCTGCACCCGCTCTTCGCCGTCACCGGCGCCATCCTGATCTATGCCGTCGTCTCGCTCGCCGGCGGCAGCGGACTGCTCGCCGTCTACGTTGCCGGCCTCGTCGTTGCCAACCGGCCGACCCGAGCCTACCCCTCGATCGTCGGCTTCCACGACGCCGTGACTTGGCTCTGCCAGATCGTGATGTTCCTCGTCCTCGGCCTGCTCGCGACGCCAACGACGCTCTGGCGGTTCGCCTGGCAGGGCGTCCTTGTAGCCTTGGTCCTGACCTTCGTCGCGCGCCCACTCGCGGTCTGGCTCTGCCTGTCGCCGTTCGGCTTCACCCGCAACGAGAAGCTCTTCGTCTCCTGGGTGGGGCTGCGCGGCGCGGTCTCGATCTTCCTCGCCGCGATCCCGACCCTTGCCGGCGTCCCGGGCTCCGGCATCTACTTCAACACCGCGTTCTTCGTCGTCCTCTTGTCGCTTCTCGTGCAGGGCTCGACGCTGACGACCGCCGCCCGCCGCCTCGGTGTGGCGCTGCGGCAGGTCACCCACAAGAGCAGCCGCGTCGAGATCGACATCCCGGGCCAGAACGAGCAGGAGATCGTCGGCTATCCGGTGACCGCCGATACCGTCGTCCTCGGCCTCCACCGCCTGCCGGCCTGGGCACGGGTGGTGATGGTGGTGCGCAAGGGCCATATCCTCGAGCCGTCGGAGGCCTTGCCGCTCAAGGCCGGCGACTACGCCTACTTCCTGATCGGCCGCGAGCGGCTGACCCGGCTAGACAGCCTGTTCCGCGAGAGCCCCGACGTGTCGCGCCGCCTCGGCCTCCTCTTTGGCGAGCTCCCGATCCGCGGCGAGACCAAGCTGGGCGAGGTCGAGCAGTTCTACGACCTTCACTTTGGCGATCACCCGCGTGACATCAGCCTCGCCGACTGGGCCGCCGAGCGGTTGAAGAAGCCTGCCCTCGACGCGAGCCTCGTGGTCCCCGGGGGCAAGCTCGTCGTCCGACGACTCGAGTCGGGCCGCATCGCCAGCATGGGGCTGCAGCTCGACGAGCTTTTCGAGGTCGAGCCCGACGAGCGCATCCTCGCACGCCTCGAGGAGGAGATGGACGAACTTGGCACGCTGCGCCGTTGGCTTCGCCGGTTCCGCCGGCCCGGCGCCGCCTGATCAGGCCGCGCGGCGCGGCCGGCGACGGTTGCGCGGCGCGGCGACCCGCGGCTTCGGCGCGGCGGCCGGTCGGGCGCGGGCCGGCCCCGGCGCAAGCAGCGTGGTGCGCGTCAGCTTCTCGATGGCACGCAGCTGCTCGATCTCGTCGGAGGCGCACAGGGTTATCGCGATGCCGTCGGCGCCGTTGCGGCCGGTCCGTCCGATGCGGTGGACGTAGCTCTCCGCCGCGTCGGGCAGGTCGTAGTTGACGACATGCGTCACGCCGGGCACGTCGATGCCGCGCGCGACGATGTCGGTGGCGACGAGCACCCGCACCTCGCCGGAGCGGAAGGCGTTGAGGGCGCGCTGGCGAGCGTTCTGTGCCTTGTTGCCGTGGATCGCCGCAGCGGCGATGCCGTCCTTGGCCAGGTTCTGCGCCACCCGGTCGGCACCGCGCTTGGTGCGGGCAAAGACGATCGCGCGGCGCACCTCGGGCTCGCCAAGGATCTGCGCCAGCCGCGCGCGCTTGGCGGCAGTGTCGACTGCCTCGACGCGCTGCTCGATCCTTTCGATCGTCGTCGCCTGCGGCGCCGCCTCGACCCGCACCGCGTCGCGCAGGAAGCTCGCCGCGAGGCCGGCGACGTTGGTCGGCATGGTGGCGGAGAAGAGTGCGGACTGTCGACGCGGGTGCAGCGCTGCGACGATCCGGCGGACCGGTTGGATGAAGCCCATGTCGAGCATCCGGTCGGCCTCGTCGAGCACCACCCAGCGGGTCTGGTCGAGCTCGATCGAGCCGTCGTCCATCAGGTCGGTTAGCCGGCCGGGCGTCGCCACGACCACGTCGAGGCCGCGGGTGAGAGCGCGCACCTGCGCGCTTCGCGACGTGCCGCCGAGGACCAGCAGCGTCGTGAGGCGAGCGCCGCCGGCGAACCTCCGGAAAGCCGCCTCGATCTGCACCGCGAGCTCGCGCGTCGGCGCAAGCACCAGTGCCCGGCAGGTCTTCTGCGCCGGCCGTCCACGCAGCTCGAGCAGCTGGTGCAGGATCGGCAGCGCGAAGGCCGCCGTCTTGCCGGTGCCGGTCTGGGCGATGCCGAGGATGTCGCGGCCAGCGAGCTGCGGCGCGATTGCCAGCGCCTGGATCGGCGTCGGCGTGTCGAAGCCGGCGCGCACCAGCGCGGCGGTCAGCGGCTCGGCAAGGCCGAAGTCCGCGAAAGTCGTATTCGTCACGTCTATACTCCTTCCGCGCGGCAGTCCGCCGCGAGGAGCTGCGCCTTCGTCAGGCGCAGGTGACGAAAACAAACCATAGAAGTTCGCGATGCCGGGGCCCGAACCCCTTGCGCCATCGCCGTGCAGCCGGACCTTTCCGCCGCCCGCCCTACATAGGCGATCTGCTGCGCTGCGGCAATCCCCTGCGGCGAGCCAAGGTCCCCCCTCCTCGCGGCTTCCTCTCGCCTTGAATGGCCCCCGCCGAAGGCGCCCGAGCGCCGCCGCAGCGGGGTCCGCACGCACTCGCAGCCCCGCGCGACGCGGCTCGAGCCTCTTACCCGACGGTAAAAATCGTATGGCCGCTTTCCATACGCTTACCATATGCCTCCCGGGCTGCCCAAACCGCGGAAAAGTCGACCAGAATTCCCTTCTCGGACGCTCGATGCGCCCGACAGCCCTCCCGCGCGATTCCCGGCTTTATCCCTCGCCGGGAAGGCGCTAGGTCTGGCGGCAGTGTGCGGGCATGGCGAAATCGGTAGACGCAGCGGACTTGCAGACGTGAGTGCCCGCGGGGAAACCCGCGGGGTCATAGCCGCTCAAATTCGGGGAAACCTCACGGGTCGTGCCGGTGGCGATCCCGAGCCAAGCCCTCCGGTCGGAGGGACGGTGTAGAGACTAGACGGGCGGGGCCTACCGCCAGCCTTCGGGCCGGCCAGGGCCAAGGGATAGTCCAGACCACGAACGCCTCCCGAACGAATCCGGAAGGCGGCGGCGGAAGCCGAAGTGGTACGAAAATCCGCTTCCCTCGGGAGTGCCGGTTCGAGCCCGGCTGCCCGCACCAGCTTAAGCTTCCGTTCACGGAATCACCGCCAGTCTCGCCCCCGTTCAAGCCAAGCGGAGGATTTCCGGCGTGACCAGTCTCACCAGCAGCGAGTTCAAGCTTTCCATCTCCCAGTACCTGCTCGGCCTGAACTACGACCCGCGCGTCGTCCTCAGCGTCACCCCCGACGGCTCGACGACGGCGATTCCGCTCAAGGAGCGCACCTCGTCGAACAACGCCGTCATCATCTGCACCAAGACCAGGACCTCGCTCTCAAAGACTCTCAATGAGGTCGCGCTGCTGAGTCCCTCGACCGGCGTCGCCTTTCCGGGCGCGCTGATCCTCGCCAACGAGCAGCTGATGGACGGCCAGCCGACGCCGATTTCGCTGCCCCGCGGCACCTGCACGCTGTCGATCGATCTGCCGGGAATGCGCGAGCCAAGCGCGCGCCTCGTCCCGACCGAGTCGTCGGTCCGGGAGTTCGTCAACGCCAAGCTCGAAGCCTGGAGCGCCGGTGCGGCGCACGAAGGCTACGTGAATGCCGCGCGCTCGATGCTGAACATCTCGCAGGCCTTCTCGTCGCAGCAGCTGTCGCTCGAGCTCGGCTTCAACGCCAAGTGGGCGTCCGGCAACGCCTCGGCGCAGCTCTCGACCACCTCGAACACCGAGCGGTCGGTCATTGTCGCCTACTACAAGCAGGTCTTCTACACCGTCACGATGAACACGCCCGAGAGCGCCGCCGACGTCTTCGGCGAGGGCGTAACCGCCGAGAACGCGATGGCGGCCTTCGATGCCCGCAACCCGCCGGCCTACGTCCGGAGCGTCGACTACGGGCGGATCCTGATGGTCAAGATGGAGACTTCGTCGGTCGACACCTCGGCGAACCTCAAGGGCGCCTTCGAGCATGCGACCTCGGGCGGCGTGACCGTCGGGGGCGAGCTCAAGTCGAAGTACGAGAGCATCGTACGCAATGCCACTTTCACCGTGCTCGCCATCGGTGGCGGGGCGTCCACGCCGGTGCAGCTCTTCCACGGCGCTGCCGACGGTGAACTCGCCGGCCTCAAGGAATACATCCAGAAGGACGCGACCTACCGCCGCGACAATCCGGGCCTGCCGGTCGCCTACCAGGTGGCGTTCCTGAAGGACAACCGCTTCGCGACGATGGGCTTCACCACCGACTATACCGAGACCCAGGCGGTCCGCTACCCGAACGGCTTCGTTCGGGTGCAGCACTCCGGCGCCTACGTCGCCCGGTTCGAGGTCACCTGGACCGAGGCCGACGGACAGGGCGAGTTCAACCAGAACCGGCGCTGGGAATCGGGCGACAAGACCGCGGGCTACGCTCACCAGGTCGACCTGCCCGGCGACGCCCGCAACGTCCGGCTCAAGGCCTGGGCCGCGGCCGGATTGATCTGGGACAAGTGGGGCGAGATCTTCAACGTCGCTCTCGAAGGCCCGGACAACAGAAATTACCGCGCCAAGGGAACGACGCTGAACCGTAGCTGGGACCACGGCTAGGTGCGACGCCCGGCGCGGACGAGCGCGATGGTCGCGTCTGCCGCCCTTAGCTGAGGGGCGACTGTATCAAGGTCGGTGAGGGTCTCGGGTGATCCCCCACCGTCCGGATCGGCGCGTCTGGCAGGCGGGGCCGCCCTCGGAGAAGGCGCTTGGCCTCCTCCCCTCGGCAACGACCATGATGTCGCTTCGATGAATCGGCACCGCCGCCCTGACCTTCCGTGTTTTGAGATTGCGAACCGAGCGCCTCGCGTCGATGCTGTGCTCGGGAACGCCGGCACTGACATCGTCAGAGCTCGGGTCTGCGTCCGCGTTGCCTGGGGGAGGAAGCACAGCATGAAATCGACACCGCTGGCCGGCAGCACGGCTCTGTTCGCGATGGTCCTCGCGGGGACCGTCCACGCCCAGGTCGCAGCGCTCGGCGCGCCCGAGGGCGCGCTCAATATCGTCGCTTGGCCCGGCTACATCGAGCGCGGCGAGACCGACAAGGCCTTCGACTGGGTTACCAAGTTCGAGGAGGCGACTGGCTGCAAGGTCAGCGTCAAGACCGCCAACACCTCGGACGAGATGGTCGCGCTTATGAACGAGGGCGGCTTCGACCTCGTCACCGCCTCGGGCGACGCCTCGCTCCGGCTCGTCGCCGGCAAGCGAGTGCAGCCGATCAACACCGACCTCATCCCCTCCTGGTCGAAGATCGACGACCGGTTGAAGAACGCGCCCTGGTTCACCGTCGACGGCACCCACTACGGCGTGCCTTACCAGTGGGGCCCGAACGTGCTGATGTACAACACCGACGTCTTCAAGGAGGCGCCGAGGTCCTGGTCGGTGGTCTTCGAGGAGCAGACGCTCCCCGACGGCAAGTCGAACAAGGGGCGCGTCCAGGCCTACGACGGACCGATCCATATCGCCGACGCCGCGCAGTACCTGATGGCGCACAAGCCCGAGCTCGGCATCACCAACCCCTACGAGCTGAACGAGGACCAGTACAAGGCCGCACTCGACCTGCTGCGCCAGCAGCGCCAACTCGTCGGCCGCTACTGGCACGACGCGATGATCCAGGTCGACGATTTTAAGAACGAGGGCGTCGTCGCCTCGGGGTCCTGGCCGTTCCAGGTCAACCTCCTGAAGTCGGAAAACGCGCCGGTCGCCTCCACCATTCCCGAGGAGGGCGCCACCGGCTGGGCCGACACCACGATGATGGAGGCCGACGCCGACCATCCGAACTGCGCCTACCTCTGGATGGAGCACACGCTAAGCTCAAACCTGCAGAGCGATCTTTCGGTCTGGTTCGGCTCGGTGCCGGTGGTGCCCGCCGCCTGCGAGGACGGCTCGGGCCAGCAGACCAGGGACGGCTGCGCCGCCAACGGCTTCGAGGACTTCGACCGCATTCGTTTCTGGACGACCCCGGTCTCCAAGTGCCCAGAGGGCAACTGCGTGCCCTACTACCGCTGGGTGTCCGACTACATCGGCGTGATCGGCGGCCGCTGACCGGCGGGCGATGGCCTGCGCCGTCGAGTTCCAGGGGGTCGCCCGCCACTTCGGCGAGGTCCGCGCCGTCGACGGCGTCGACCTCGCCATCCCCGAGGGTGCCTTCTTCGCGATGCTCGGGCCCTCGGGCTCAGGCAAGACCACCTGCCTGCGGCTGATCTCGGGCTTCGACCAGCCGACGGCAGGCCACGTCCGTATCTTCGGCGAGGCTGTGGAGGGCGTGCCGCCCAACCGCCGCTCGGTCAACACCGTCTTCCAGGACTACGCACTCTTTCCGCACCTCGACGTGCGCGACAACGTTGCCTTCGGCCCGATGGTCCGGGGGGTGCCGAAAGCCGAGCGCCACCGCGCCGCCGAGGAGATGCTGGCGCTCGTGAAGCTCGCGGGCTTCGGCGACCGCAAGCCCGGCCAGCTCTCCGGCGGGCAGCGCCAGCGGGTCGCGCTGGCGCGGGCGCTCGTCAACCGCCCGCGCGTCCTCCTGCTCGACGAGCCGCTCGGCGCCCTCGACCTCAAGCTGCGCGAGGCGATGCAGGAGGAGCTCAAGGCGCTGCAGACCCGGCTCGGCATCACCTTCGTCTTCGTCACCCACGACCAAGGCGAGGCGCTGTCGATGGCCGACATGGTCGCGGTCTTCAACGAGGGCCGCATCGCGCAGGTCGGCACGCCGTCCGAGGTTTACGAGCGGCCGCGCACCCGCTTCGTCGCCGACTTCGTCGGCTCGTCGAACGTGCTGCCGCCCGAGGTCGCTGCCCGCTTCGGCGGCTCGGGCTGGGCGAGCCTGCGCCCGGAGGCGGTGCGGTTGACGGCGGTCGGCGGTGCCGTCGAAGGGAGGGTGACGACCACCCGCTACCTCGGCGCGGGCACCCGCGTCGGCGTCGACATCGGCGGACTCGTGCTCTCCGCCTTAGCGCCGGCCGGAGCCCCGCAGCCGGCGCCCGGCGACCGCGTGGGCCTCGCCTGGGAGCCCGATGCGCTGCACCTGATGGAACCCGGACAGTGATCGCGTCCGACCCACCGCCGTCCGCAGCGGCGGATCGGTTATCGGACCTCTTCTGGCGGCGCCCGCGGCTTCTGCTCGCGCTGATGCTGGCACCGCCGCTCCTCTGGCTTGGCGTCGTCTACCTCGGCGCCCTCTTCGCGCTTCTCGCGCAGAGCTTCTTCTCGATCGACGAGTTTTCCGGCGTCATCGACCGGAGGCTGACGCTCGCGACCTACGCCGAGCTCCTGCGCCCGGCCAACCTCGACATCATCGTCCGCACCGTCACCATGGCCGCCGCCGTCACGCTGGTCTCGATCGCCATTGCTTTCCCGATCGCCTACTTCGCCGCCCGCTACGCCCGCGGCCGGTGGAAGGCGCTCTTCTATCTCTGCGTGATGCTGCCGCTCTGGTCGAGCTACCTCGTGAAGATCTACGCTTGGAAGATGATCCTCGCCCGCGAGGGGATCCTCTCCTGGGCCGCCGCGGGGCTCCACCTCGGCTGGCTCCTCGACGGCCTCCTCGGCCTGCCGGTGATCGGCGGACCGTCGCTCTCGGTCAGCTACGTCGGGACCTTCCTCGTCTTCGTCTACGTCTGGCTGCCGTTCATGATCCTGCCGATGCAGGCAGCACTCGAGCGGGTGCCGCCAAGCCTGCTCGAGGCCTCCGCCGATCTCGGCGCCGGCGCGGGGCAGACCTTCCGCCACGTGATCCTGCCGCTCGCAATCCCTGGCATCGTCGCGGGCTCGATCTTCACCTTCTCGCTGACCCTCGGCGACTACATCGTGCCGCAGATCATCGGCAACTCGGCCAACTACATCGGCATGGCGGTCTACCAGCAGCAGGGGACGGCCGGGAACATCCCGCTCGCCGCCGCCTTCGCGGTGGTGCCCATCGTCATCATGATGCTCTACCTCTGGTTCGCCAAGCGCATGGGAGCCTTCGATGCGCTCTGACCGCGCGCCGCTCGGCCTCGCCATCGCCGCCGCCGGCGGCCTCATCTTCCTCCTAGCCCCGCTTGCCCTGATCTTCCTCTACGCCTTCACCACCGACGAGAGGAGCTACACCTTCCCGCCGCCGGGACTGACGACGAAGTGGTTCGCCGTCGCCTGGGGCCGCGCGGACGTCTGGCAGGCGCTCGGCCTCTCGCTCCGCGTCGCCGCCCTCGCCACGCTGATCGCGCTCGTCCTCGGCACCCTCTGCGCCGCGGCAATGGCGCGCGCGCGCTTCTTCGGCCGCGACGCGATCTCGCTCCTCGTCATCCTGCCGATCGCGCTACCCGGCATCATCACCGGCATCTCGCTGCGCTCGGCCTTCAGCCTGCTGGACATCCCCTTCTCGACCTGGACGATCGTCCTCGGCCACGCGACCTTCTGCATCGTCGTCGTCTACAACAACGCCGTCGCGCGCTTCCGGCGGCTCTCGGGCTCGATGATCGAGGCCTCGGCCGACCTCGGCGCCAGCGGTTTCCAGACCTTCCGTCACATCGTCCTGCCCAACCTCGCGACCGCGCTCCTCGCCGGCGGGATGCTTGCCTTCGCGCTCTCCTTCGACGAGGTTATCGTCACCACCTTCACCGCCGGCCAGCAGGCGACACTGCCGATCTGGATGCTCGAGGAGCTGGTCCGCCCCCGCCAGCGTCCGGTGACCAACGTGGTGGCGATGGCTGTGGTGCTGGTGACGCTGCTGCCGATCCTCGCCGCCTACTATCTCACCCGCGGCGGCGACGAGATCGCCGGCGGCGGAAAATGACCATGCCCGGCTTTCACCCGCTGCGGAGGACGCGATGGACACCGAACTGCTGATCGGCGACCGGATGGAGGCAGGCTCCGGGGCCGCGGAGCCGATCCTGAACCCGCGCACCGGCGCGACGATCCTCGATCTCCCCGGGGCCTCCCGGCCAGGTCGAGGCCGCGGTCGCGCCGCCGCCCGCGAGGCCGCCTTCGATATCTGGTCGCGCACCACGCCAGCCGAGCGCTCGGCGGCGCTCCTGCGCATCGCCGACCGCATCAGCGACGCCGCGGGCTTCGTTGCCCTCAAGCTCGCACGGCCGACCGCCGTCCAGGCGGCAGGACCCACGCCTCGTCCGGCACGCGGCGCTTCTTCGCCGGTGCCGTCCGCTGCCAAAGCGGCGCCCTCGCCGGCGAGTACCTCGCCGGCCACACGTCGATGATCCGCCGCGACCCGGTCGGCGTCGTCGCCTCGATCGCGCCCTGGAACTACCCCTGATGATGATGGCCTGGAAGCTCGCTCCCGCGATCGGCGGCGGCAACACCGTCGTCTTCAAGCCGTCGGAGCAGACACCGCTGACTGCGCTGAAGCTCGCGCGCATCCTCGCCGAGGAGCTGCCTCCGGGGGTCGTCAACGTCATCCCCGGCCGCGGCGGGCGTCGGCGGCGTCCTGGTCGAAGTCACCCCGGCGTCGACATGATCTCGTTGACCGGCGACATCGGCACAGGCCGCAAGGTGCAGGCAGCAGCGCAGTCGGTGAAGCGAACCCATCTCGAGAACCGGCGGCAAGGCGCCGGTCATCGTCTTCGACGACGCCGACGTCGCCTCCGTTGTCGCCGGCCTGCAGGCCTTCGGATACTACAACGCCGGCCAGGACTGCACCGCCGCCTCGCGGGTCTACGCAGGCGCCGCGATCTACGACCGCCTCGTCGCCGACCTCTCCACCGCTGTCGCGGGCATTCGGCTCGGGCTCGACGACGACAGCCAGAACGAGATCGGCCCGCTGATCAGCCAGGGTCAGCGCGACCGGGTGGAGGGTTTCGTCGAGCGCGCCCTTACCTAGGCCACGTCGAGATCACCACCGGCGGCAGGGTCCTCGGCAGCAACGGCTTCTACTACGCCCCGACCGTCGTCGCCGGCGCGCAACGAGACGACGAGATCGTCCGCCGCGAGGTCTTCGGGCCGGTTGTCTCGATCACCCGCTTCAGCGAAGTCGAGGAGGCAGTCGCCTGGGCCAACGATAGCGACTACGGCCTCGCCTCCTCGGTCTGGACCCGGGACATCGGCCGCGCGATGGCGACCGCGGCGCGGCTCCGCTACGGCTGCACGTGGGTGAACACGCATTTCATGCTGGTCAACGAAATGCCGCACGGCGGGCTGAAGCAGTCGGGCTATGGCAAGGACATGTCGTCCTACGCCCTCGAGGACTATACCGTCGCCCGCCACATCATGATCGCGCACGGCTGAGGCCGGACTGCCAGCGGACCGGCCCCACGATGCCGCCGAGGCTCGTCAATACCGGGGACCTCTGCGAAATGAGAGACCGGCGGTGCCGAATGAGCGGCCACCGAAGGACTGGTCAAGGACTGGAAGATGACAATCCACGCATGTCAGATCGTTGGAGTGTGGATTGAAAAGCCTTTGCCGACGCTCCCGGGTGCGCTTGGGATCCGAGGCTCGCGCAGGTCGCGCAAGGAGTGGTGCCGGATGAGGATTGAACCCCGACCTTCGGTTTACAAAACCGCTGCTCTACCGCTGAGCTAATCCGGCCGCGCTCCCCGAGCCCGCGACCCGTCACCCTAACGCTTGCCATTCCATGCCGGATTGATCAATGGCTTGCCGCGACCGGGCGTCGAAAGCCGGGCGCGGCCCGCGCGTCGCATTTGCCGACAGTGCGGCAGCTGCGGTATAGGGGCTGAGAGCCTGAGCCGTCATCGCGACGGCACGCGTGCGGGCGTGGCGAAACGGTAGACGCAGCCGGACTCAAAATCCGCCGTAGAGATACGTGTCGGTTCGACTCCCGACCGCCCGCACCAAATCAGGCGCGCTTCGGGGCCCGCGCTCGTGATGGGGGGCGGCGCTGACGCTGCCCTCCCGTCGAGCGATCGTATGGGATTGGCGCGAGGGTCCGGTTGACGTCGCGATCGGCGATGCATACTTGACCCTCGTGCACGTGAACCGCTCATTCGCGGCCGGACTTTGCCGACGCAGGCGGCCTCTACCGCCGGCAGGCCGTCAGTCCAGCACCGCGCTGAGCACCTCGACCATCTGCCGGTCGCCGTCAGGCGCCGCCTTCAGCTTGCGGCGCACCCGCTCGAGGCGCGCCCGGCAGCACCCAGTCCTGGAAGGGCGCGCCGTTGCGCAGGGCGCCGGGTTTGCGCGCGGCACAGGGACATGGTGCCAGGGGATCATAGACGGTCTGGCCGCGACCAAAGACGCGAGGATGCTGCCCGACGACCCGCCCGTCCTGGCGCAGCTCGATCCGCTCGGCATAGGCGCGGACCTCGACCGGCCGGCCGACCGCGCTCGCCATCACCGAGTACTTGTTGTCGAAGCGCACGGGAAGCGGGTCTTCGACGGCGAGACCGGCGTCGCGTGGAAGCCGTCGAACGGGCCGGCATAGGGTACGAGGCTCGGCCAGCTCCGCCTCGAACATCTGCCCAGATGGTCTTGTCCCGGACCTCGGGTGCGGCTGTGCCTTGGCCCAGGCGATGCAGCGGTCGACGAGCCAGGCGTTCCAGCTCCTCGCAGCTCCGGACCCGCACCCGCGGCGAAGAACCGCTGGCGCACCGTGCCGACCTGGTTCTCGACCTGGCCCTTCTCCCAGCCCGACGCCGGGGTGCAGGCCACCGGCTCGACCAGGTAGTGCGCACATCTGCTGGAAGCGCCGGTTGTAGTCCCGCCTTGCCGACGAGGATCGCGTCGACCGCGGTCTTCATGTTGTCGTAGATGCCCCGGGTGCAGGCGCGCCCGGAAGAGGCGAAGGCCCGGTCGTGGGCATCGAGCCATCTCCTGGCTCTCCCGCGGATAGGCCGCACGAAGAGCATCCGGCTGTGGCAGAGCCGGACATGCGCCACCTTCACCGTCACCGTGACCCCGGCGATCAGCACCACCTCGTGAACTCAGTCGAACTGGTAGGCCTCGCCGAGGCCCAGAAGCTCAGCGGCACGAACGCCGCCGCCGTCGCCGCGGACCGCTCCCGCTGCCACCCGGCCGCGTACCGCCTGACCGCATCGTAGCCGCCCTCGTAGCCGAGCCGCGCAGCTCCTCGAAGACCCGGATCAGCGTCGGCCGCTCCCGGCTCGCCCGGCCCGCGTTCTACCGACAGCGGCCGGTCGAGGCTCCTCCTTCCACGGCCCGATCTTCGGCTGCGGCTGCGCAGCGCCGCTCGTAGACGGGCATGAACTCCGTCGCCCCGCCGCGCACCACCCGGCGCACCGTCTTCCGCCGAGACCTTCGGCTCGGCCAGATCTCTTGATCGCCTTCTTCTGGACGAAATACGCGCGCCGGATCTTGGCGATCGTCTCCACAACCAGCATCCGTCGGCTCCCGATCGTCCCTCGGGAGCACTGTGGACCCACACGCCGAGGGGGGCCGCCCGGAAGCCGATCACCCCGGAAGCGGGGACGCCGATCAACACGCGTTCCGGTCGCGCGCTTTTCGACCGCGGCGGCGGCGCACGGCCGGCCTTCCTCGGAATAGAGCCGATAGAGCTTCTTTCGGTTCATGTGGGTGCCCTCTCGTTCGAGGAGGATGCCGAGCCGCCGGCAGCCAAAGCGGCGCCGTTCGGCCCGCCGGGCTCCACCAGCCGCTCGCGCAGGTCGCCGTCGCCCAGCTCCGGAGCTCCCGGCACACGGTCTTGGGATCAATCCGGATGAGGCTCGCAGGCACGCCGTTGCGAGAGACCGCTCGGCCATCAGGCGGAGCACGGCGCTGCGGCTCGCTGCGGGCTCGGTCAGTTTTTCCCAGCAGATCCTTCAGCGCCGCCGTCAGCATCGACTCCGCCAGGAGCTTCTTGAGCCGCCGGTTCTCGTCCTCCGGCGCCTTCAGCTTCTGCGCGTCCGACACCTCGAGCCCGCCATACTTCGCCTTCCACCGACAGAAGGCCTGCGGGCTGATCCGTGCCGGCCACGCAGACCTCGTTGGTCGTCCCGCCCGCCTGCTGCTCGCGCAGCGCACCGATGATCTGCGCCTCCGTAAATCTGCTCTTCTTCACGTCCGTCTCCTTGGGGCCTTGAGGGTGACGAACTTGCACCGCTCAAATCGAGGGGATCAGGAAGGGGGCAGGTCAATCCAGATTCACCCGCCCGGCTCGGCAGGCAATGGCAATTCGTGAACCCTGAGGATTCCTGCGTTGGCGGGTAGGTCGTGTCCCCGGTGGTGGTGTAGCTCGACGGTGGCGCCGCCGCCCGCACGCGCGGATTGAAGCGCGGGCGGGCGGGCGGCAGCGCAGTGGCCATAGCGGGTTCTTCGGTAGGGTCGGGTTGGAGACCCCAACACGAACCGGAATGATCCACGATGACCGACGAGATGATGACCCTGCGCGGCCTGGTCGAGAAGGCCCCTGACGCCGATCTGTTGCGCGAGATGATCGGCTTTGCCGCCGAGCGGCTGATGGAGCTGGAGGTGGGCGGGCTGACCGGCGCGGCCTGGGAGCGAGAAGAGCCGGAGCAGCTGGTCCCGGCCGCAACGGCTACCGCGACCGGGTTTGGGAGACGCGGGCCGGGACGGTCGAGCTGCGCATCGAGGCTCCGGCAGGGGTCCCTTACTTCCCGGGCTTCCTGGAGCCGCGGCGCATGGCGGGAGAAGGCGCTGACGGCGGTGATCCAGGAGGCCTGCCCGTCACCGTCTCGGCGCGCGCGGTCGACGATCTCGTCAAGGCGCTCGGCGGCGGCGTGTCGAAGAGCCAGGTGACCGGCTCTGCGCCGGGATCGACGAACGAGCGACGGCCTTTCTCGATCGGCCGCTGGAGAGCCCGTCAAGGCCGACCCTTCTGGAGTGGAGTTCCTGCGCAAGCTGACGGCGCGGCCTGCGCGGGGTGAAGCTCGATATCTCCGATGCGCACGAGGGGCTGAAGGCGGCGGCGATCACGAAGGTCCCTCCAGCGCCACCTGGCAACTGCGTTGCCGCGTCCACTTCATGCGCAACGCCCTCGCCCATGCCGGCAAGAGCGGCCGCCGGGTGGTCTCCGCCTTCGTCGCCACCGCCTTTGCCAGGACGACGCCGGCGCCGCCCGACAGCAGTGGCGCCGCGTCGCCGACCAACTCCCGCCCCAAGCTCTCGAAGCTCGCCGCGCTCATGGACGAGGCCGAGCCGGACGTGCTCGCCTACATGGGCTTCCCTGTCCAGCACCGGACGAAGCTGCGCTCTACGGATGTGTTCGACAAGGGTCTCTCTGTGTCTGTGCTATCCTCCTTCCGCGCGGGCGACCTCGTGGCGAGCGGCGTGTCGGCTGAAAGCGCCATGGGCGGCCATGGAGACCTTGCCGAGTGGAGGCGTCCGCGCACCGGCGGCGTTTCCGGCCGCCAGCGCGCGTTCACCGCGGCGCTGGCGCTGGCGGCCGGAAACGCCAGATTCAGAGCTCCTCGGTCTATCTACCGGAGGGTCGATCCCTGGGTGGATGCCGCTGCCAGGCCGCCACGAACTGCTCGTAGCCCTTCTCGGCCCGTTCGGCGATCCGCGCGCCGATCGCGCAGAGCCTTGACGTTGTAGGCGTAGGCAGGTCCGCGAACGTTGCCTTTCCGCTGCGGCTGCCGGCCAGCAGCTCCAGCGCCCGACGCTTCTGCGCCACGAGGCTCGGCCGTGCCCAGGGTAGTCCTGCTCCTTGGTCAGCATGTGCCAGCAGAGCACGGCGAGCTTGCGGGCGACCGCGACCGCCGCGACCTGGTGACCGCGCTTCGCCCGGATGCGGATGAAGAAGGCGCGAAGTGGCCCCGGTGCCTTCGCCGCCGCCCAAGCCGCTTCCACCAGCATCGCCCGTACATGGCTGCGCCCGACCTTGTACTGATCCGGCCATCGTGGGCGGCGCCGAGACCGGACTGGCGGACGCGCGGGTTCAGCCCGAAGTAACTGACGAGCTTCTGCGGCGTGTCGAAGCGGGCGATGTCGCCGATCGCCGCCATCAGCCCGGCCGCGACCGCCAGGTTCACGCCGGTGATGATGGTCAGCAGGCGGTGGATGCTGGCGTCCTCCAGGCGGCGCCCCCTCGGCGATGGTCAGTCGAGCGCGGCAAGGTCCTCGCCGAGCCGATCGAGGCTCCCGGACATGCCGGGCGATCGCCTCGCGCTCGTCGTCGGGCAGCGGCTGCCGTGCCAGCCATTTCCCGTCCAGGCCGGTTGAAGAGATCGGCGTGCGGACGCTGGGATCAGATGCGCATGCAGGATCGCACCTGGGTCTTGAACTCGGGTTCGGTGGCAGGACGACCTGGTAGCGCCGCGCCACCAGCCGGCGCAGCCGCTCCGTTGCCGCGTCCGGCGTCGAGATCTCCGGCAGGTAGCCGGCTGCCTGCAGGCTCGCCAGCGTGCCCGCATCGATCTTGTCGGTCTTCACGTGGGCATGGGCGATCGCCTTTACTTGCAGCGGATTGGCGATCACCACCCGCGCCACATGCGGCGACAGCACCCGCGACACCGCCATGCGGTTGCCCGTCGCCTCGATCACCACCTCGTCGGTCTTGTCCAGCCGGCGGCCGAGGCCCTCGAGGCGCGGTCCGGGTCATCTCGACCCGTCCCCTCGCGCCTCAGCACGCCGTTGTCCAGATCACCACCTCCCCGAAGGTTCGGTGGATGTCGATGCCGATCACACGTCGCATGCGTCTCCACTCCGTTCCAACCATGGGAGCGGCGGGCGACACCTACGGATCCGCGCGCGCAGCGCAACCAGGCAGTCCGCAGAGGCGGCCAGCTACTAACCCGAGAACAAAGCTCATCCAACGCACCGGCCTGCCCGCACCATCGTGCTCCCGGTGCCTCTATCCCGGATGGTCGCACCATACACCATGGCCAAGCCGCCACGGCCGGGCATCGGCACCGAGGACATCATGCCGGTTACGAACCCGCTTGAGCGCCTGAACGGCGAGATCAAGCGCCGCACCGAGGTCGTTGGCATCTTCCCCAACGAGGCCGCGATAACGAGACTGGTCGGAGCGATCCTGCTCGAACAGAACGACGAGTGGGCCGTCCAGCGCTCCCGTTACATGAGCCTTGAGACCATCGCCCCCATCGCCGATGATCCGATCATCGGACTGCCAGCGATCCAGCGATGGCAGACTGATCAGCCAGGCCGTACCGAGAACCGTGCTGGCCTTCGCCAGCTACACACCTCATGCGACACGACCGGCAGGTATATGTGCGGGCGCCTCGCAAGCGGCCACGTAATTCCTATCAAAACAGCGTTGAAACCTGGAGCAGGTAGCGGGAATCGAACCCGCACGACCAGCTTGGAAAGGCTGGGGCGCTACCATTACACCATACCCGCGAATTGCACATTGGCTAGAGAACGCCTTGAAGCCGTCAAGATGGAATGTCAGTCACTCTGTGAGGGAGCTAAGCCCCCACGCCTCAGATTGGCCCATGTTGGCCGGCCGCGAACTGCCCATAGCCGTCATCCCGGCCTCCCACCCGATGCTGCGTCGCAAAAGCATCTGTTTCTCATGAGTACCTGGAAGAGCGGCTATAATCCGGTGGCCAGTGGCTCCGGCTCCTCTCCGCCAGCGTCGCCTTAACGGCCTTCCGTTCCGCGACCGGATCGATGCCCTTGCGGATGCTGTCGAGGGCTTCCCGCGCCCGCTGGCGGGCCATGGCGAGGGTTACGGGTTGAACCTAGAGCGGATTCCGATCAGTCGGTTCGTAGCCTGACGCGGTACTGATGAATTGGCGCATTCGTCCGGAGCGAAGGCGTCGAGGCGGCGGCGATTGCGGCTTCAAGGGCGCCGAGGGTGCGTGCGGCGGCCTTGCGGAGCAGTGCCTTGAGCTTGGCGAAGGCCTGCTCGATCGGGTTGAAGTCCGGGGAGTAGGGCGGGAGATAGAGGAGCCGCGCCCCCCTCGACTCGATCATCTCGCGGACGCCGCTGACCTTGTGTGCCGGCAAGTTGTCCATGACGACGATGTCCCCAGCGCCGAGGCTCAGGGCGAGCATGTGGCAGGACTGAGCGCGGAAAGCGTCGCCGTTCATCGCCCCGTCATTGACCATCGGCGCGGTCATGCCCTCGAGCCGCAGCGCGGCGACGAGCGTGATGGTCTTCCGGTGGCCATGCGGGATCGCCGCCCGGCATCGGACGCCCCGGGGCGCGCGCCCGCGCGAGGCGCGCCATCTTGGTGCTGGCGCCGGTCTCGTCGATGAAGACGAGGCGGCTCGGATCGAGTTCGAACTGCGCCTCGGGCCGAGCAGCCGCCGCGCCCTCACGTCGGCGCGCTCCTGCTCGGCGGCGATGCGCCGTCTTTCAGCGTGATGCGGCGACGGTCGGCGAAGCGCCAGGCGTGCTGACCGCGACCAGGACGCCGCGCTCGCGCACAGCGCACCAGCAGCTCGGCCAGCGTGACGTCCGGCGCCTCCGCCACCGCAGCAGGAAGTCCGCCTCGGCTTCGACCCGATCCGACCGGCGATCCCCACCCTGCGCCCGCGGCGCAGGCGCGCCCGCTCGCGCGCCACTCGGCACCCAGCGGATCGCGCTCGACACGCTCACCCCGAAGCGCCGCGCAGCCCATAGCCGTCATCCGGACTCCACCGATGCTGCGTCGCAATAGCATTGAATCTGTCTCTCGCGGGTACCTGGAAGAGCGGCCATAATCCGAGTGGCCAGTGGCTCCGGCTCCCTCTCCGCCAGCGTCGCCTTAACGGCCTTCCGTTCCGCGACCGGATCGATGCCCTTGCGGATGCTGTCGAGGGCTTCCCGCGCCCGCTGGCGGGCCATGGCGAGGGCTACGGGTTGAACCTAGGGCACTTTCCGAGCCGCGTGAATCGTAGGGGATTCCCAGAGGCCGTCGGTTCTGATTACGTCTTGTTCCGGCTGAGCTCTACCGCGACGACTCCGTGCTATCGCTCAGGACAAGGCCTCACTCGCAACGATCTCGATGCCGAATCCGCGGAGACCGACGAAGTTGAGCTCGCGCGAGGCCACGGTCCTGATCCGGGTGGTGCCGAGGTCCCGCAGGATCTGCGCGCCCAGCCCGACGTCAAGCCAGTGCTTTTCGCGCGCCCGCTCGTTTCCTTGCTCCTGCTTCAGCGGAACTCCGGCGGCGCCGTCGCGCAGATAGACGACGAGGCCGGCGCCGGCTTCCCGGATGCGTTCGAGGGCGGTTCGAAAGGCCACGCCGCCGCCGAGGACGTCGGCGACGATGTCGGACCGGTGAAGCCGAACCGGAACGACGGGCGCGGCGTCGATATCACCGAAGACGAAGGCGAAGTGCCGGACGCTGTCGAAGGGGGTGGCGTAGGCGATCACCCGAAGGTCGCCGATCGGGCTCGGGGCGGTGAATTCGCCGACGCGCTCGACAAGGTGCTCGCGCTCTTGCCGCCAAGCGATCAAGTCGGCGACCGAGATGCGCGCGAGCCCATGCTCGACGGCGAAGGCGTCGATCTGCGGGCCCTTCATCACCGTGCCGTCGTCATTGGCGAGCTCGCAGATCACTCCGACCTCCGGGAGCTCGGCGAGCGTGCAGAGATCGACCGCCGCCTCCGTGTGGCCAGAGCGCATCAGCACGCCGCCCTTGCGCGCGACGAGCGGGAAGACGTGGCCGGGGCGCACGAAGTCGGTGGCGCCCATGTTGGGGTTAGAGAGCGCACGGGCGGTGTTGGAGCGCTGCTCGGCGGAGATGCCTGTGGTGAGGCCGTGGACGACGTCAACCGAGACGGTGAAGGCGGTGCCGAGTGGAGCGTCGTTCGTCGCGACCATCGGCGCGAGATTGAGGGCGCGAGCCCGCGCCTCGGTCAGCGGCGTGCAGACGATGCCGCAGGTGTGCCGAATGATGAAGGCCATCTTTTCCGGCGTGCAGAGCGAGGCGGCGCAGACGAGGTCGCCCTCGTTCTCGCGGTCATCGTCATCGGTGACGATGATGACTTCGCCCTCGCGGAACCGTCGGATCGCGTTACGCACCTGGTCCGACACACTGCCCTCCGGTTGCTGGCCGAGCCTGGTCACAGGCCCAGGCAGACGTACTTGAGCTCGACGTACTCGTCGACCCCGTGCCGCGAGCCCTCGCGGCCGAGGCCGGAGAGCTTGACGCCGCCGAACGGGGCGACCGGGGTCGAGATCAGCCCCGTATTGACCCCGACCATGCCGTATTCGAGCGCCTCGGCGACGCGCCAGACCCGGGAGAGGTCGCGGGCGTAGAAGTAGGCGGCGAGGCCGAACTCGCTGGCGTTCGCTTGGGCGATGGCGTCGGCCTCGTCGTCGAACCGGTAGAGGGCGGCAAGGGGGCCAAAGGTCTCTTCCCGGGTGACGAGCATCTCGGGGGTGGCGCCGGTCAGCACCGTCGGGGCGTAGAAATTGCCGCCGAGCGGGTGTCGCGCGCCGCCGAGGCGGAGCTCGGCGCCGTGAGCGAGGGCATCGGCGACATGGGCCTCGATCTTGGCGACGGCGTTCGCGTCGATCAGCGGCCCGAGGAGGCTGTCCGGCGCGAGGCCGTCCCCGACGGTTAGCTTGGCCACGGCGGTGGTCAGCTTCTCCGCGAAGGCGTCGTGGACGCCGCGCTGGACGTAGAAGCGGTTGACGCAGACGCAGGTCTGGCCGTTGTTGCGGTACTTGGCGATCAGCGCCCCTTCCACTGCAGCGTCGAGGTCGGCGTCGTCGAAGACGATGAAGGGGGCATTGCCGCCGAGCTCAAGGCCGAGCTTCTTGATGGTTGGCGCGCATTGCGCGTAGAGGAGTTGCCCGGTGCGGGTCGAGCCGGTGAAGCTCAGGATGCGCACGAGGGGGTCGCCCGTTAGCACGGCGCCGATTGCCTGCGCGTCGCCCGTCACGATCGAGAAGAGGCCGGAGGGGAGGCCGGCGCGCTCCCCGAGGACAGCCAGGGCGATCGCCGAGAAGGGGGTGTGCGGCGCGGGCTTTAGAACGAAGCCGCAGCCAGCGGCGAGCGCGGGCGCTGCCTTGCGCGTCACCATCGCGTTCGGGAAGTTCCAAGGGGTGATTGCGGCGGCGACGCCAACCGGCTGCCGGAGCACGAGGAGGCGCGTGTCGCGCCGATGCGCAGGGATGATCTCGCCGTCGATGCGGCTGGCCTCCTCGGCGAACCACTGGAGAAAGCTCGCGCCGTAGAAGATCTCGCCCCGCGCCTCGGCCAGCGGCTTGCCCTGCTCCAGCGTCAGGATGAGCGCGAGGTCGTCGGTATTCTCCACGCAGAGCGCGTGCCAGCGGTGGAGCACGTCGGCGCGCTCGCGGGCGGTGCGGGCGGCCCATTCCTTTTGCGCGACGGCGGCGGTAGCGACGGCGGCACTGGTCTCGGCTGCGCCGAGGGCGGGGACCCGACCGACCGGCGCGCCGGTCGAGGGGTTGGGGATCGCCGGTTCGTCGGGGGCGGCCGCGATCCAGCGGCCGGCGACGGGGACGGCCTCACGGAACAGAGATGGGTCTCGGAGGCGATCAGCAGAAGACATGGGCGCTCGCCGGGTCGAAGCTGAGGAAGACGGTCTCGCCGCGGTTGAGGTATCCGGCGGCCTCGTGGCCGAAAGGGAGGCGGATCGACAGCGCCTCGCCCTTCGGGGTGACGGCTGCGACGTGGAAGTTGTTGCCGAGAAAGGTGATGTCGGTGACGGTCGCCGGCAGCCCCTCGCCGCCCCGCGCGAGGTTGATGCGCTCGGGCCGGAGGAGGAGGGTCGCGGCGCCGGGCCGGGCGGTGCCGTGGACGGGCACCCCCCGCACGACCGCCTCGCCGACTCGGATATCGGCTTGGGCTCCATGGGCGGTGACGATCTCGGCGGGCAGCACGTCGCTGTCGCCGATGAACTCCGCGACGAAGCGGGTCGCGGGATGGGCGTAGAGCTCAGCGCCGGTGCCGACCTGGTCGATGCGGCCCTGGCTGAAGACGGCGATCCGGTCGGAGAGGCGCAGCGCCTCCTCCTGATCGTGGGTGACGTAGAGGATCGTGACTCCGGTCTGCTGGTGGATCCGGCGGATCTCGAACTGGATCTCCTCGCGGAGCTTCTTGTCGAGCGCCGACAGGGGCTCGTCCATCAGGAGGACCGGCGGGTCGTAGGCGAGTGCCCGCGCGAGGGCGACCCGCTGCTGCTGGCCGCCGGACATCTTGCCGATGCGGCGATCCTCGAACCCGTCGAGGCGGACGAGCCGCAGCATCTCGCGAACCCTGGCGTCGACTTCGGCCTTCGGCTTGCGGCGGACCTTGAGCGGGAAGGCGATGTTCTCGCCGACGGTCATGTTCGGAAAGAGGGTGTACCGCTGAAACACCATGCCGATGTTGCGCTGGTGCGACGGGCGGTCGAGCAGGGTCTTGCCGTCGAGCAGGATGTCGCCGCGTGCCGGCTGCTGGAACCCGGCGAGGATATAGAGAGTCGTCGACTTTCCGGAGCCCGATGGGCCGAGGAAGGTCATGAACTCGCCGCGCTCGACGTCGAGGGTGACGTCGTGGACAGCCACGATGCTGCCGAACTCCTGGCGGATGCCTTGGATCTGCAGGAAGGGGGCGGTCATCGGTCTTCTCCTTTGCGAAGCAAGGCGGCGACAATCATCAGTCCGAGGGTGAGGGCGACAAGAAGGCTCGAGGCCGCGGCGATCACCGGGGTGAGGTCCTGGCGGAGAGTCGTCCAGATCTTGACGGGCAGGGTCTGCAGCGTGGGGCTCGACATGAAAATCGCGAGCACAACCTCGTCCCACGACATCAGGAACGAGAAGATGGCGGCGGCGAAGAGGCCGTGGCTGATCGCGGGCAGCGTGACGCGGATCTTTGCCTCGAGCGGCGTGGCGCCGCAAAGGACAGCGGCGTCCTCGACCGACTTGTCGAAGCCCTCGAGCGCGCCGGTGATCGCGATGATCGAGAAAGGCAGCGCGATGATCGTGTGGGCGATGACGAAGCCGAGGAGCGTGCCGTTGAGGCCGAGCTTCAGCGAGAAGGCATAGAGCGCCACGGCGAAGACGACGACCGGCAGGATCATTGGAGTGATGAAGAGGCCCCGCAGTGTCTCGACGCCGCGGAAGCGGCCTCGGGTCAGGCCGAAGGAGGCCAGGAGGCCGAGCAATACCGAGAGGACGGTGACGATGAGGCCAATCTTCAGCGAGGTGAAGGCGGCTTCGATCCAGCGCGGGTCCGCGAAGAGCTGGTGGTACCACTTCAGCGTCCAGGACGGCGGCGGGAAGATAAGCCACTGCGATGAGCCGAAGGAAAGTGCGACGATAAAGAGGATCGGCAGCAGCAGGAAAAGGGCGACTAGGGCCGTGAAGCCGACGAGCGGCCACTTCCAGGCACCTAGGCCGTCGAAGTTCAGGAGCATGTCAGGCGCCTCCCATGCGGCGGGTGCCGAACAACCGAAGCTGCAGGGCATAGAGCCCGAGGGTGATGACGAGGAGGACGAAGGCTGCGGCGGCACCCATACCCCAGTTGACGAGGCTTTGGACGAACTGGGCGATGAGCTCGGCCAGCATCATGTTGGCGGTTCCGCCGAGGAGCGCGGGAGTGACGAAGTAGCCGAGCGACATCACGAAGACCATGAGGGCACCGGAGAGGATGCCGGGCATGGAAAGCGGCAGCAGAACGCGGCGGAGCGACTGGGCGCGGGTCGCGCCGCAGAGCGAGGCCGCCTGCAGGACGGCGGGGTCGATCGAGCGGATGATGCCCGTGAGCGGCAGGATGACGAAGGGGAGCATGATGTAGGTCATGCCGATGGTAACGCCGGTCAGGTTGTTCACGAGTTCGAGCGGCTTGCTGATGATGCCGAGGGACATCAGCGTCTTGTTGATGACGCCGGTGCGCTGCAGCAGCACCATCCAGGCATAGGTGCGGGCGAGGAGGTTCGTCCACATCGACAGGATCAGGATCGCGAAGACGACCTGGCTCCAGCGCCGCGGCATGATCGCGAGCATCCAGGCGACCGGAAAGCCGACGACGACCGAGATCAGCGTGACGAGCGCGGAGACGACGAAGGTGTTGAGGAAGATCTTCAGGTACGTCGTCGTACCGAAGAGCTCTGCGTAGTTCTGCAGGCCGAGGGTCGGCTCGGTGACGCTGCGCAGGAGCAGCGCCACGACCGGGAAGGCAAAGAAGGCCAGCACCAGCACGAGCGCCGGCATGACGTAGCCGATGCCGCTCGGCTCGGAACGGCCGGCCGGATGGGAGGCGGGCGCGGTGAGGGCCGCGGGTGATGCGGACATGGCGGGGCTCTGCGGTTGGAGGGAAGGCGGCGGGCTTGCGTGAGGCCCGCCGCTCAGAGGGGCGTGCACAGAGTGTAAGCTACTGATAGAACTAACATTCACTCGACCGCAGTAAGGATTTGGCAACCCTTCCGGGCTTCACTGCGCCTGCCAGGCATACCAGCGGGTGCCGATCTCGTCGCGGTGCTCGGCCCAATAGTTCATGTCGGCGTTGACCTGGGTTGCGGCCTGCTGATCCGGGAGGGTGGCGCGGACCTTGGGGTCCATCTCGGCCGGCGAGTCGAGGTTGATCGGGGCGTAGCCGGTGGCGGCCGCCATCTCGGCCTGCGGCTTGGCCGAGGTCGCGAGGGCGATGAACTTCATCGCCTCGGCCTTGTTCTTGGCGCCCTTCGGGACGACGAGGCTGTCGGCGGCGGTGATGTTCTGGTCCCAGGAGGTCTCGATCGTCACGCCCGAGTCGGCGAGCGCGGTCAGCCGGCCGTTCCAGAAGCTGCCGAACGGCGTCTCGGCCGAGGCGAGCATCTGCTGCGACTGGGCGCCCGACGACCACCAGACGATGTCCGACTTGATCGTGTCGAGCTTCTTGAAGGCGCGGTCGAGGTCGAGGGGATAGAGATCGGCCGGGGCGACGCCGTCGGCGAGGAGGGCGGCCTCGATGACGCCCGGGGCGGACCACTTGTAGAAGGTGCGCTTGCCCGGGAACTTCGCGGTGTCGAAGAGGTCGGCCCAGGTCTTTGGGCACTCGCCGGCGGCATCCTTGTTGCAGCCGATGACAAAGGAATAATAGAAGCTGCCGACCGAATAGTCGGTGACGAAGCGCGGGTCGAGCTTGGACTTGTCGATCACCGTGAAGTCGAGCGGTTCGAGGAGCCCGGCCTTGCCTGCCTGCGCGGCGTAGTCGCCTTCGACATCGACCACGTCCCACGAAACATTGCCGGCCTCTACCATCGCCTTGATCTTGCCGTAGTCAGTCGGGCCGTCCTGCAGGACGTTGACGCCGCTCTCGGCGGTGAAGGGGGTGGCCCAGGCGGCGGTCTGCGCATCCTGGGTGGTGCCGCCCCAGCTGGTGAAGACCATGTCGGCGGCGGCGGCGGGGATTGCGGCGACGCTGACGAGCAGAGCCGCGAGAGTCATCTTGAGGCGCATGGCATTTCTTCCCTGTTGTGTCGTTTCAGGCGAGGGTGGGCACCGGCGAGAAGGCTGCCGGCTTCATGATCTTGGTCTCCGCATCCACGATCAGGTCGCGGATGCGCGGCAGGAAGGCCTGCCACTCGGGGTCGGCGTTCAGCCGGGTCCGGCGCGCCTCGCGGTCGTCGAGCGAGGCAAAGGCCCAGATGTGGACGATCTGGTTGATCGGCCCGATCTCGGAGGCGTAGTAGCCGAGGAGCATGCCGAGGTGGCGGCGCTGGATCGCGATCCCCTCGGCGACGGCGGCGAGGTAGTCGGGAACGCCACCGTTTCGCAGTCGATAGGTGCGGATCTCGACGAACATTCCCGTCACCGCATCACGAAGGGGTCGGGGATCGGCTCGTCGGAGGTCCGGAGCCAGACCGTCTTGGTGCGGGTGTAGTCCAGCGCCGCGGCGAGTCCGCCCTCGCGGCCCTGGCCGGAGAGGCCGTGGCCGCCGAAAGGGGCGATCGGCGAGACCGCACGGTAGGTGTTGACCCATACGATGCCGGCGCGGATTGCCCGGATCATCCGGTGGGCACGGGCGAGGTCACGGGTGAAGACGCCCGATGCGAGGCCGAACTCGGTGTCGTTCGCGAGCCGCACCGCCTCGGCCTCGGTCTCGAACGAGACGACGGAGAGGACCGGGCCGAAGAATTCCTCTGCAAGGGCCGGCGCGTCGCTGCCGTCGCAGTCGAGGATCGTCGGCCGCCAGTACCAGCCCGGCCCGTCGACGGGCCCGCCGGTGACGCGGCGCGCACCGGCGGCCTCGGAGCGGGCAATGAGGTCGGCGACATGGGCTCGCTGGCGCTCGGTAGCGAGCGGGCCGACCTCGGTCGCCATGTCGAGCGGCGAGCCGATCTTCACGCCCTCGGCCTTCGCCTCGAGCCGGGCGAGGAAGGCGTCCTTGACACTGCGCTCGACGATGAGGCGCGAGCCCGCGACGCAGCTCTGCCCGGCAGCGGCGAAGATGCCGGCGACCTGGGCGTTCGCGGCGCTGTTGAGATCGGCATCGGCGAAGACGACGAAGGGCGACTTGCCGCCGAGCTCGAGCGACGTCGAGGCGAGGTTCTCGGCCGAGTTCCGCACTACCGCCCGTCCGGCGTTCGGGCCGCCGGTGAAGGCGATGTGGTCGACGCCCGGGTGCCGCGTGAGCGCGGATCCGCAGGCGGGGCCGAAGCCGGTGATGACGTTGACGACGCCCGGCGGGAAACCGGCCTCGTGGACGAGACGGGCAAACTCGAGCAGCGGCCCGGGGCCGTCTTCGGACGCTTTGACGACGAGTGTGCACCCGGCAGCGAGGGCGGGACCGATCTTCACCGCAGCGAGAAAGAGCTGGCTGTTCCACGGCACGATCGCGGCGACGACGCCGACCGGCTCGCGCCGGGTCCAGACCTCGAGGTCGGGCTTGTCGATCGGCAGGGTCGCGCCCTCGATCTTGTCGGCGAGCCCGGCGTAGTAGCGGTAGTAGTCGGCGACGTAGGCGATCTGCGCAGAGGTCTCGCGGATGATCTTGCCGGTGTCGCGGGTCTCGATCTCGGCGAGCTTGCCGGCGTTCTGCGCCACGAGATCGGCGAGCCTCGCAAGGAGCTTGCCGCGGGCGGTCGCGGTCATGGCCGGCCAGGGGCCTTCGGCGAAGGCGCGACTGGCGGCGGCGACGGCGCGGTCGACGTCGCCCTCGCGCGCCTCGGGCATCTCGGCCCAGGGCTCGGCCGCGGCCGGGTCGAGGCTCGCGAAGCGCGCTTCGCCATCCTCGAACCGGCCATCGATGTATTGCTGGAATTGGCGCATGGTCAGGCGAAGGCCGGCATGACGTCGGCGATGAAGCGCTCGAGCGAGTCCTTCTTGCGCTCGAAGCTCATCCCGGTGTCGATCCAGAAGGAATATTCGTCGTAACCCATCGCCTCGTAGACCTTGAGCCGGTTGATGACGGCTGCGGCATCGCCGACCACGTTGTTTGTGAGCATGACTTCGGGCGAGATCATCGGGTTCTTCAGGTCCTCCTCGGAGAGGGTCGACATGAGCCCCTGCGAGGTCTCCCGCTCGTTCTTGAACCAGGCGAAGAAGTAGTTGTAGTAGACAGAGATCTCCTTCGCTGCGCGCTCGATGTCCGCTGTGTCGGAGCCGACATAGGTGTGGCGGAGCAGCATGATCTTCGGCCGCTTAACGTCGGGGAACTTGGCGCAGGCGTCGTTGAAGCGCCCCATCAGCGTCGTGACCTCGTCGTCGCCCTGCCAGAGCGGGGTGACCTGCACGTTGCAGCCGTTCGCCACCGCGAACTCGTGGCTGTTCGGGTCGCGCGCGGCGACCCAGATCGGCGGGTGCGGCTGCTGGATCGGCTTCGGTGCCGATGTCGTCTTGGGGAACTGCCAGAATTCGCCCTCGTGGACGTAGTCGCCCTCCCAGAGCCTCTGGATCGCCGGAATCAACTCGCGCATCCGGAGGCCTGCGTTCCAGGCGTCCAGGCCGGGCATCACCCGCTCGTACTCGAAGGAATAGGCGCCGCGGGCGATGCCCAGCTCGAGCCGGCCGCCGGTGATGATGTCGGTCATCGCCGCCTCGCCCGCGAGCTTGATCGGGTGCCAGAAGGGCGCGATTACCGTGCCGGTGCCTAGACGCGCGGTCTTCACCCTGTCGGCGAGGCCGGCGAGGCTGATGAACGGGTTCGGCGCGATGGTGAAGTCCATCCCGTGATGCTCGCCGGTCCAGATCGAGGCCATGCCGCCCTGGTCGGCAATCTCGGCAAGACGTACGAACTCCTCGTAGAGCTCGGCGTGGCTCTGCTCGGCGGCCAGCCGCTCCATGTGGACGAAGAGGGAGAACTTCATGGGCGTCATGCCTTCCTGCCGAGCGGATGGGTGCGTCCCTTGGCCTCGTTGCCGAAGTAGACGCTGAAGTTGCCGAGGGCGCTCTCGGCGGCGAAGCGGCGGACGACGTCGCGGGTCGGGCCGTCGGCGATGCGGTCGAGCGGCGCCTCGGCGAGTGGTACGAAACGGCCGTCCGTCGGCGCGCCGTATCCGGCCTCGCAGCGATAGACGATGTGGTTTCGGTGCGTCGCGCGGTTCTCGTAGACCGAGTAGACGAAGCCGACGTGGGTCGGCAGGCCAATCGCGCGCAGGAGGAAGGTGCGCAGTGCGGCGGGGTCATTCGCCTGGTCGATCGGCGCCTCGGGCAGCCGCAACGGCCCGTCCTCGGGGCCGAGCAGGAGGATGGCGCCCTCGCGCTCGATGACGGCGCCGACGACGGCCTCGCCCTGAGCAGCGGCGGCGACGGCCTCTCCGATGGTGCCGGGTTTCACGTAGGCGCCGCGGGCGTAGCCGAGCCCGTTGGTGCCGGCGTCGCCGAAGGCCTGGATCGCGCCGAGGAGGATCGCGTGGTCGCCGGCATCGACGACCTCGTGCATCGCGCAGTCGAACCAGGCGGCGGCGCCGTCGAGAATGGGAGAGCCGTGCGGGCCGGTCTTCCAGCCGATGCCGGCGAAGCGGTCGTCGGAGGGACGGGCGAAGGTGTTTGAGACCGTCTCCTGGTCCTCGGCGAGGATGTTGACGGCGAAGCCCGTCGTGCGCGTCAGCGCGGCATAGTTCGACGAGCGTTTGGCGAGGCAAACGAGGAGGAGCCCGGGGTCGAGCGAGACCGAGGTGAAGGAGTTGGCGGTGAAACCGAGCGGCCGGCCCTCCGCGTCGGTCGCGGTGACGACGGTGACGCCGGTCAGGAACGACCCGAAGGCGGTGCGGAGCGCGCGGGGGTCGAGCTGGGCGTTCATTGCGGGGCCTCCTCGGCGAGCCAGGTGCGGAGTGCTGCATTAACGGCGGCGGGTGCCGTCATCGGGACCATGTGGCCGTGGCCCTCGATCACGACGGCCCGGCCGCGCGGGGCGGCATCGGCCATGGCGCGCGCCATCGCCGGGGTCGAGTTGGCATCGAGTGCGCCGGTCAGGAAGAGAGCGGGCTGTGTGACTCCCGGCCAGGCGTCGGCGTAGGTGGCGTCGCCGGTGGCGAAGGCCTGGTAGGCCGTCGCGTAGCCGCCGGCTTCGACGGCGTCGAGCCACTCGCCGACCAGTGCAGCGGCCGGGTCGGTGCTACCCACGCCGAACCAGCGCGCAAGGGGGCCGGCGCTGTCGCGCTCGCCGCGAGAAAGCGCCTCGGCGCGAGCGATGACCGCGGCGGCGGCATCTGGGGTGCGGCGGTGGACGCCGCAGACGAGGCCGACGCGGGCAAGCCGGTCGGGATGCTCGGCCGCCATGCCACCCGCGATCAGCGCGCCCATCGAGTGGCCGGCGAGGTTGACCCGCTCGAGCCCGAGGTCGTCGAGGACCCGGACCAGCCAGCCGACGAAGTCGGGGAGGCGCGCGCCCTCGGCGAGGGGCGCGCTTCCGCCGTGGCCGGGCATGTCGAGGGCGATTACCCGGTTCGTGGCCGACAACGCTTCGATCTGCGCCGCCCAAGCCTCGAGCCGCAGCCCGACGCCGTGCACGAGGACGAGGGGCTCGCCCGTGCCCTTGGCGACGTAGGCCGCGCCAGAGCGGGTGTCAGACCGCTGCGGGATTGTGCACGTCACGGCCGAGATCCTTCAGGTCCTGGTAGCGGTCGCCGATGCGGTGGTGGGGGCGCCCGCCCACGGAGGCGCCGAGCGCCACGACGATCTCGTCGGCGGCGGGGGCGTCCGGGATGGCGGTCTGGATCGTCAGGTAATGCGAGCGGCGGCCCTCGTCGTTCTTGTCCATCAGCGGGATCATCACGGGGGCGTTCGCCGGCCCACGGGTGTTGCAGAAGGCGAGGTAGGACTTCGCCCCCACCGCCTCGCGGTAGTGGTTGCCGAAGCGGAGCGTGTGAATCAGCGCCGAGGCATGCTCGAGTTCGCCGTCGAGCCCGACGACGGCGGCCTTGCCGTAGCCCTCGACGGCATCGCCGGAGCCGACGGCGTCGATGATCATCTTCGTCAGCGTCTCTCCGAGGACCGGCGCCACCTCGTGGATCGCAGGCTTCAGATCCTCGACGTAGCCGAGCCCGGCCCAGGGGTTTTTCACCACGGCGAGGGCGGCGTAGAGCCGGAGCGGCGTCGCGGCCGCCTTGCCGCCCTCGAAGGCAATCGTCTCCACCTGCAGCAGTGTCTTTCGGATCTGGACGGCCAACGTTCGCTCCCGGTTTCGATTCGACAAGTCTTACGGTCTTATGGTATACCACAACGGCGATGTCAAGAATTGTTGCCGCGCACTGCCGCGGGTATGGGAACGGCATGAACGATCACGATCGCGACCACGACCTCAGCGCTCTGCGCATCGAGACACCTCCGGTCACCCTGCGGGCGATGGCGCTGGATCGGCTGCGACAGGCGATCATCTCGGGCGTGTTCAAGCCAGGCCAGCGGCTGGTGGAGCGGACGCTCTGCGATCAGCTGGGCGTCAGCCGGTCGGTGATTCGCGAGGTCATCCGCCACCTCGACGCGGAGGGTCTGGTAGCGACCGAGGGCCAAGGGCCGGTCGTCGCGCGCCTCGCCTGGGACGACGCGCGGCAGATCTACGAAATTCGCGCCGCACTCGAATCCGCGGCGGTCGAGGCCTGCGCCCGCGTCGCCGACGACGCGACGAAAGCGACTCTCCGGGGCGCCGTCGAAACGATCGAGCGCCGCGCGCAGAAGGGCGATTGGATGGCGGTGCTCGCCGCGACGGAAACATTCTACGGAACGATCTTCACCACCGGCGGGCGCCCGATCGCGGGCGAAATCGTTCGCCGGCTGAATGGCCGTATCGCCCAGCTTCGCGTGCTCACCCTGGGCTCGGAGAATCGGCAGGTGACCGGCCCCCGACGCATCCGCGAGATCTACGAGGCGATCGCCGAGAACCGGGCGGAGGCTGCCGGCGAAGCCTGCCGCACGCATATCCGCGAGGCCTGTGCCATTGCGGAGCGCCTGCTCGGCCACTAGCGCCGGCGCTGTCTACCTTCCGGCACAACCAAGGAGAGTGCGACCGATGCAAACCGATCTGTTCGAGAAGGGCCTGGCACAGCGCAAGGCGACACTCGGCGCCGAGTACGTCGAGCGCAGCCTCGCCGCGGCCGACGACTTCACCCGACCCTTCCAGGAGGCGATGACCGCCTGGTGCTGGGGGTTCGGCTGGGGCGACGAGGCGATCGACCCGAAGACCCGCTCGATGATGAACCTCGCGATGATCGGTGCGCTCGGCAAGATGCACGAGTGGGAGCTGCATTGTCGCGGCGCCCTGAACAACGGGGTGAGCCGTGAGGAGATCCGGGCGATCATCCACGTGGTCGGCATCTACTGCGGCGTTCCCCAGGCGCTCGAGTGCTTTCGCGCAGCCCGGAAAGTCCTCGACGCGCCCAGCGAAGGATAATCCCACTTTCGACTGGCAGGCTTTGCACCAGGGTGCAGCCCAGCCGCGGTCGCAGCCAAGCAGGCTTGGAGTGGCAGCGGGCGGCGCTCGAGGTGGCTCGACCGTCGGGGACCTGCACGCAACCTGAGGGCGTGACGGCGGTGTCCCGGACGCCTGTGCTGCGGGTGGCGGCAATCTCGAAGTCGTTCGGGCCGTCGGAGCCGCTCGGCCTGCTTGACTCTTAGGTCCAGCGGGCGGCGTGCATGCCCTCGCGGGCGAGAACGGCGCCGGCAAGTCGACGCTGGTCAAGGTCATCACCGGCATCATCGCTGCCGACGCCGGCGATGTGCATCAGGATCCGAAGCTCTTCCCGCATCTCGACGTCGCCGAGAACATCGCGATGGGGGACGAGCCGGTCAGCGCGCTCGGAACCGTGGACCGGACCGCGATGCACGATCGGGCGCTGGCGGTGCTCGGTCAGCTCGGGTCAGGATCGACACGCGCGCGCTGGTGGGAGGCCTGTCGGTCGCGGAGCTGCTGTTCGTCTAGATCGCGCGGGCGCTGACCGCCGAGCTCAGGCTGATGATCCTCGACGAGCTGATTCCGGCGGAGGCGGAGAAGCTCTTCCGAATCGTGCGGCCGCTCGAGGCACTTTTCGCGGAGCGGGCGCCGAAACCGCCGGGGGCGGAGGCGCTTCGGGTGGAGAGACTGTGTCTCGACGGGGTTTTCCGCGACGTCTCCTTCGCGCTCCGCGCCGGCGAGATCGTCGGCATGGCGGGACTCGTCGGCGCCGGGCAGTCTGAGAGATCTCTGCATCGCGTCGCACTTCGCGTCAGACTGCGGCTGTCCGCATGCGGACATTTTGCAAGCCATTGAAATGTATAGACGTTACCCGCCGGCGTTAGTGCGGCGTTTACCGATGGAATGGGTGGTCCGACTTTCGCAGAGGTCTCTCTTGATCCTGCTTGCCCCCCTTTCGCCCGGATTTGCACCGTGTCTCCCCTCGTGCCATTTGACCGCTTCCGAGATATGACAGGCAACGCGTCTTACATGATGGTGCCGTCTGTCATAGAGAGCGCAAGTCGAGTCAAACCCGTCGAAATGCAGCAAGATTAGCGCACGAGTGGGCGGACGGAAGTGGGTAGTGCACCGTTGATTTGCTCGCAGCCAGAGCCTTGGCGCTTGTCCGTAGCGCCGATGATGGACTGGACCGATCGCCATTGCCGCTTCTTCCACCGCCGGTTCACCCGGCGGGCGCTCCTCTACACCGAGATGGTGACGGCGGCGGCGGTGCTGCATGGTCCCCACGAGCGGCTCCTCGGCTTCGACCCGGAGGAGCACCCGATCGCGCTGCAACTCGGCGGCTCCGAGCCCGCGAGCCTCGCCCGGGCGGCGCGGGCCGGATGCGAGGCAGGGTTCGACGAGGTGAACCTGAACGTCGGCTGCCCGTCGGATCGGGTCCAGTCCGGCTGTTTCGGTGCCGCGCTGATGCGGACGCCGGGGCTCGTCGCCGATTGCGTCGCCGCGATGGTCGAGGCCGCAGGCCCGGTGCCGGTAACGGTGAAGTGCCGGATCGGCGTCGACGAGCAGGACCCCGAGGCGGTGCTTCCGGCCTTTCTCGACACGGTTGCCGCCGCCGGGGTCCGCCGCATCGCCATCCACGCCCGAAAGGCCTGGCTAGAGGGGCTGAGCCCGAAGCAGAACCGCGAGATACCGCCGCTCGATTATCCCCTAGTTCGGCGGATGAAGGCGCATCGCCCCGACCTGGAGCTCTCGGTCAACGGTGGCATCGACGGGCTCGACGCCGCCGAGGCGTTCCTCGCCGGCGGGCTGGACGGGGTGATGATCGGCCGCGCCGCCTACCATGCCCCGGGGCTCCTCGGTGCCGTCGACCGGAGGATCTTCGGCGAGGCGGGTCCCGATGTCGCGGCCGAGGCGGCGGTCGAGGCGATGCTCCCCTACATCGAGGCCGAGCGCAGCCGCGGCACGCCTCTCCACGCGATTACCCGCCACATGCTCGGCGCCTTCCAGGGCCGCGCGGGCGCGCGCGCGTGGCGGCGCCGAATTTCGGAGGAGGCGCATCGTCCCGGTACCGGACCTGAACTGGTGCGCCGCGCGCTCGCGGAGCTGTCGGGCGAGCGGAAAGCCTTTGATCCGGAGCCTGCAGCAGGCTAGGGCAGAGCGCCCGACGCTTTCCCCTAACCCAGCCGTAACCCAGCCTTGATTGACCTCCCTCCTCTCGCCGAACTCCTGCCGATGCTCGGCTGGCTCGTCCTCATCGGCGCCCTTGCCGGCATCATCGCCGGGATGCTCGGCGTCGGCGGAGGCATCGTGCTCGTGCCGGCGTTCCTGCACACCTTTACCGCGCTCGGCTACGATGGGCCGCAGATCATGCAGGTTTGCCTTGCGACGTCGCTGGCGACGATCGTCTTCACCTCGGTGCGCTCGATGCGCGGCCACGCCGCCAAGGGGGCAGTCGACCTCGAGATCCTCCGTACCTGGGGTCCGGGGATCGCGGTCGGGGCGATCGTCGGCGTCGTGGTTGCAGGCGGGATCAAATCGACGCCGCTGATGGTGCTCTTCGGGGTCCTCGGCACCGTCGTCGGCCTCTACCTCGGCTTCGGCCACGACGAGTGGCGTCTCGGCGACCGCATGCCCAAGGGCATCGGCCGGGCGGTCACATCGACCTTGATCGGCTTCTTCTCGGCGCTGATGGGCATCGGCGGTGGCAGCTTCGGAGTGCCGCTGATGCGGCTGCACGGGATGCCGATCCACCGCGCCGTCGGCACCGCGTCGGGCTTCGGGCTGATGATCGCGGTCCCGTCGGTGATCGGCTTTCTGCTGACCGGCTGGAACTCACCCGGGCGGCCGCCGCTCACCGTCGGCTTCGTCAACATCCCGGCTTTCCTCATCGTGATCGGCGTAACGATGGTGACCACAACCTGGGGTGTCCGCCTCGCGCACGCAATGAACCCCAAGCCGCTCAAGCAGGCCTTTGCTGTCTTCATCACCCTGACCGCGCTCAACATGCTGCGGAAGGCCCTGGGCTGGTAGCCGGCCCGTGGTCAGCCGGCGGTCACCACCTTGATCAGGTCGCCGACCCTGAGGTTCTCGCCCGGCGCCAACCCGTTCAGCACGTCGAACCAGGGCCGGCTCGGGTCCACCGGCATTCCGGCCGCGATCGCCGCCACGTCCTCGCCGCGTGCGATGCGGTGGATGCGGATGCGGAGGGTCCTGTACCGCGCCGCCTCGCGGGAGGAAAGCGGGCGGAAGCTGGCGGCGGCCGCGGCCAGCGCCGCTGCGCCCGCCCGGTCCCCGGGCACGTGCAGCCCGCTCAGCCGATAGAGGCGCCCGTCGTGGCGCACCACGGTCAGATCGGCGATGCGCGAGCTGCCGGGCGACGCGAGGGGCAGCTGCCCCTGTGCCGCCGGCATGCCGTTCAGCGAGATGCCGCGCAGCGCCTCGAGCGGGCCGGCCTCGACGCCGCGAGCGATCTCCGGCACCCAGCCGTGGATCAGGTAGCGCTCGGGCGGTCCGCCGGGATCGGGCAGGCTGTCGAGGGTCAGGACCGCGCCGTCCGGCCCGTTCGCGATCAGCGCCCCGGGCTGGTTGGCGACCGCGTAGCCGGCGGGGGTCTCAAACGCGAAGCGCCGGCTCGGGTGCACGAAGCTCCTTCCGTCCAGGAAGCCGCGCGCCGGATCGCCGCCCCAGGCCAGCCCGTCGATGGCTGCCAGGAACCGCGCCCGGTCCCGCCGGCCGCCGGGCGCCGCCATCGCGGCCGCGTCGGCGCGCGCACGGCGCAGGCGCTCGGTCAGCGCCGGGTGATTGGCGCCGCCATCCGCACCGCCTTCGAGCAGCCGCACCGCCAGATCGGTCCGCAGGAAGTCGACCTGGGCTGCGGGGTCGTAACCGGCTCGTGCCAGTAGCTGCATCCCGGCACGGTCGGCGGCGAACTCCGCCGCACGGCGCTGGGCATCGGTCCGGGCTTCGACCGCGTCGCCGGCCAGCGCGTGGCCGATCTCGTGGCCGAGGATGGTGGCGAGTTCGGCCTCGTCATTGGCCAGCGCGAGCATGCCGCGGGTGACGAGGATCTGCGGCCCGGGCCGGGCGTAGGCGTTGGCGTCCGGCGTGTCGAGCACCTGGAAGCTCCAACCGCGGCCGGAGCGACCGGCCGCCGCCACGAGCCGCAACCCTACCGAGCGCACGTAGTCCTGCAGCGCCGGGTCGCGGTAGAGGCCGCCATTGGCCTCGACGAGCGCGTCCTGCCGCGCGGCCGCGGGCGCGACGCCGACGGGTGTCGCCGCCAGGAGCACGGCGGCAAGCATCAGCGCGAGCTTCGGTGACGGCATGGGCTCGACTCCGGGCCGGGGCAGGCTCGCGCAGGTGGCGCCATGCCGGCAAAACACAAGCGGTTGATTGACCGGACGCCTCCCCTGGGGCTAGAGAAGCGGCGGGACCTCGTAGCTCAGAGGATAGAGCGACCGCCTCCTAAGCGGTAGGTCGGCGGTTCGAATCCGCCCGGGGTCGCCAATCCGGCCACACATGGGTTGCGCCCGTGCCGCGTCCGCGCGATAGCTGGCGGCATGGTTCCCGCTCTGTTCACGGTGCCGGCATGACGCGGCGGTCCGGTTCGGCCGACCTGCCGCTGCACGGCGGGCGGGTGCCGGCCTGGCTCGGGCAGCGGATGGCGCGGCTCGGCGCGGTGATCGCCGAGGCGATCGTGCTGGAATACGGGCGCGACGAGTTCCTGCGGCGGCTGGCGCATCCGTTCTGGTTCCAGTCGTTCGGGGCGGTCATGGGGATGGACTGGCATTCGTCCGGTATCACCACGAGCGTCCTCGCGGCGCTGAAGCGCGGCCTGGTGCCGCGAGCGGGGGAGCTCGGGATCCACGTCTGCGGCGGGAGGGGCGCGCAGTCGCGGCTGACCCCCGGGGAGCTGCTTGCGGTCGCGGGGCGGACCGGGCTCGACGGCGAGGCGCTGGCGCGGGCGAGCCGGCTGGTCGCCAAGGTCGACAGCGCGGCGGTGCAGGACGGGTACCAGCTCTACCTGCACGGCTTCGTGCTGGCGGACGATGGCAAGTGGGTCGTCGTCCAGCAGGGAATGAACGCCGGTACCCGTTATGCGCGGCGCTACCACTGGCTGTCGGACGGGCTCGCGAGCTTCGTCGAGGCCCCGCACGCGGCGATCGACGGCGCGGCTGGCGGGGCGATCGTGAACCTGACCGACCGGCGGGCGGCGCGGTCGCGGGCGGGGCAGCTAGAGCTGCTCGTGGAGCTAGGGCCGGACCGGATCGTGCGCGAGGTGGCGGCGATCGAGGGCGGGCGGAGGCCGCCGGTGGCGCCGATGCTGCCGCACCTCGTAATGCCGGCGCACCACGAGGTGCGCGCGGGCGACGTGATGCTCCGACGGCTGCACGGGGCGCTGGCGGCGGCGGCCGACCGCGGACCCGGGGATTTCGCGGAGTTGCTGCTGGTGCCCGGGGTGGGCGCGCGGACCGTCCGGTCGCTGGCGATGGTTGCCGAGGTGATCCACGGGGCGCCCTGCCGCTTCGCCGACCCGGCGCGGCATTCGCTGGCACACGGCGGCAAGGACCGGCAGCCGTTCGCGGTGCCGACGCGGGTTTACGACCGGACGATCGAGGTGCTGAAGGCGGCGGTGGCGCGCGCGCGGCTCGGCGACGGGGAGCGGCTCGAGGCGATCCGTCGGCTCGACGACCAGGCGCGGCGGCTGGAGCGGACCGCCGAGGGACCCGGATTGGATGCCTTCGTCGCGGAGGAGCGGCGGCGGTCGCACGACTATGGCGGGCGTAGCGTCTTCGGCTGGGAGCCGGAACCGGACCGGCCATGGGAGGCAGGCGTGTCCGGGCCTGCCTCGCACGGGTCATGAAGCGCGATGCAGACGTCGTCCGATTTCGCGGGAGGATCCGATGACTGGCTGGCCGGCGCTGATAAGCCGCGGACAGGGCGGTAAGTCACGCTCGCTTTTCAACATGCTCGGGATCATTGCATTTCACGTCTCCCTGTCAGCGATTCATCGCTTTCCGCCCGCGCGGAATAGTGGCGCGGGGCCAGACCGATTGCGGTTGCAGAATCGGCGGCTGGGCCGCCCTAGTCTCGGGCGAGCGAAGCAGGACGGGAATCGACCTCTGATGGTGCGCGAGCCGTTTCCGGCGCCCGACTTCAGCCACGAGCGGGATTGCCCGCGGCCGGTCTGCGGGATCGACGAGGTGGGGCGCGGCCCCTGGGCCGGGCCGGTCGTCGCGGCGGCGGTCATTCTCGACCCCGAGGCGATCCCGGAGGGGCTAGACGACAGCAAGCGGCTGCCGGCGCTGCGGCGCGACGAACTGGCCGCGCGGCTGCACGCTGCGGCGATCGTCGGGATCGGGGTCGCCAGCGTTGCCGAGATCGAAGCGATGAACATCCTGCAGGCGAGCTTTCTAGCCATGCGCCGGGCAGTCGCGGGGCTCGCACAGCGACCGGCGCTGGCGCTGGTCGACGGACACCTGCAGCCGCCGGGTCTCCCGTGCCCATGCCGGCCGATAGTCGGGGGCGACGGGTTGGCTTTGTCGATCGCGGCGGCGTCGATCGTGGCCAAGGTGGCGCGGGATCGGATGATGGTGGCGCTTGCGCAACAGTTTCCCGGATACGGCTGGGAGACCAACATGGGCTACGGCACGAAAGCGCATGCCGACGGGCTTGCACGGCTGGGGATCAGCCCACACCATAGGCGGTCGTGGCGACCGATCCACAACATCTTGTATGAGGACGCGGGCATAACCGCTTGATTCGATTATGTTTGACCGCGATTCTGATTTCGGGGATCGTCTCAGGCGTGCCGCTCAGCAGTCAGGTGCTCGATGCCCAGGGCCGTCCGTGAAGTTCCCGCCGCCGAGGCGGTTCCGCTCGACTCGATCCTTGCCGGCGACTGCATCGAGGTGATGCACGGGCTGCCGGCAGGCAGCGTAGACCTGGTCTTCGCCGATCCGCCCTATAACCTGCAGCTCAAGGGCGAGTTGCACCGGCCCGACAACAGCCGCGTCGATGCGGTCGACGACGCATGGGACCGGTTCGCCTCGTTCACCGCCTACGACGACTTCACCCGTGCGTGGCTCGCGGCGGCGCGGCGCTGCCTGAAGCCCGACGGCGCGATCTGGGTGATCGGGTCGTACCACAACGTCTTCCGGCTCGGGGCGGCGCTGCAGGACGCGGGCTTCTGGCTGCTGAACGATGTGATCTGGCGCAAGACCAACCCGATGCCGAACTTTCGCGGCAAGCGGCTGACCAACGCCCACGAGACGCTGATCTGGGCGGCCCGGTCGGAAGCGTCGCGCTATACGTTCAACTACGAGGCGATGAAGGCGCTGAACGACGGCATCCAGATGCGCTCTGACTGGACGATCCCGCTCTGCACCGGGGCGGAGCGGCTGAAGACCGATGCGGGCGACAAGGCGCATCCGACGCAGAAGCCCGAGGCGCTCTTGCACCGGGTGCTGGTCGCGTCGACGCGGCAGGGCGACGTCGTCCTCGACCCGTTCTTCGGCAGCGGAACCACCGGGGCGGTCGCGAAGCGGCTCGGGCGGCATTTCGTCGGCATCGAGCGCGAGGCCGAATATCGGGCGGCGGCCGCGCGGCGGATCGCCGACGTCCGGCCGCTCGACGCCGAGGCGCGGGCGATCACGACGGCGAAGCGGGCGGAGCCGCGGGTCGCCTTCGGACAGCTCGTCGAGCGCGGGCTGCTGGCGCCGGGCGAGATCCTCCACTCGCTGAACGGGCGGCGGACCGCGAAGGTGCGCGCGGATGGGACGCTGGTGGCGAGCGACGTGCGCGGGTCGATCCACCAGGTCGGCGCGGCGCTCGAGGGGGCGCCGTCGTGCAACGGTTGGACCTATTGGCATTTCAAGCGCGACGGTGCGAGCGTGCCGATCGACTTCCTGCGGCAGCAGATCCGCGACGAGATGCGCGACTAGGGCGGTCCGCCCCCGACCCCCATTGGCAAGTCGTTAAGCGGCGTCCGCTAGCAAGGCTGCGATTTCGCAGCCTTCGAGGAGCGCCGATGTCGGTTCCGGTCCAGGTGGATGCGCCGGTGAGCGGCGGGGTGCGGGTGCTGGGGGCCGTCGATTTGCTGCGGCCGGACCGGGTGGGCGGCTGGGCGATCGACCGGAGCGACCGGGCGGGCGTGCTCGAGGTCGACGTGTTCCGCGAGGGCCGGAAGGTCGGGACGGTGCGGGCCGACCGGCCGCGGAAGGATCTGCCGGCGGCCGATGGAACGGCGAGCAACCACGGGTTTGCCTTCGCGCTCGAGCCGCCCCTCGAGCCGGGGTTCGAGTTCACGGTCAGCGCCGTCGCGCGGGCCGCCGACGGGGCGGCGGCGGAGCTGCGGCGCGCGGGCGGCGACGCGGCGACCCCGGAACGGCGGCTGCTCGAGCGGGTGTTCGAGGAGCTGGTGCGGCTGCGGCGGGAGCCGGCGCCGGTGGGGCATGCCGACGCAATGGAGCGGGTGGAGCTCGCGCAGGCGCGCATCGAGGCGGCGCTGGCGGTGATGGAGCGGCCCCTGCCGGCGCCGCCGGCGGGGCTCAGGGTAATCGCGATCGTGGCGCTGGCGATCGGGAGCCTGTCGCTGGCGCTCGGGATCGTCTCGATGTTCGCGTCGTGATGCCCCGGCGCGCGCCGCGCATCCTGCTGGTCCACGACAATTTTCCGGCGCAGTTCGGCGGGCTGGGGCGCTGGCTCGCGGCGCAGGGGTGGGAGGTGGCTTTCGCGACGGCGGCGGCGGTCGGCGACGCGGGGCCGATGCGGATCCTGCGGTACCGGCGGCATCGGGCGCCGTCGGCCGAGACGCACCCCTATGCGCAGCCGATGGACCGGGCGGCGATCAATGCCCAGGGCTTCGTGCGGGCGGCGCTGGCGGTGCGGCGCGAGGGGTACCGGCCGGACGTGGTGGTGGCGCACTCCGGCTGGGGGGCGGGGATGTTCGCCAAGGACGTGTTCCCGGAGGCGGCGTTCATTGCCTACTGCGAGTGGTGGTATCGCCATCCGGCGGCGGACGTCGAATATCTCGACCGGCTCGAGGGGCGGGTGGCGGCGGCGGACGTCGAGGCGCCGATGCACGAGCGGGCGCGGAATGCGCCGATCGCGATGGATCTCGGCGCCTCGGATGCGGCGATCTGCCCGACGGAGTTCCAGGCGTCGCAGTTTCCGCCGGTGTTTCGCCGGCATCTCGCGGTGATGCACGACGGGATCGACACCGGGTTCTTCCGGCCGTCGGCGCAGGCCGGGCGATCGACGCTGGGCGGTCTGGTGGCGGAGGACGCCCGGGTCGTGAGCTATGCGACGCGCGGGATGGAGCCGCACCGGGGTTTCCCGCAGTTCATGGCGGCGCTGCCGGCGGTGCTCAGGTCCGACCCGAAGGCGGTCGCGGTCATCGCCGGGGAGAACCGGGTGGTCTACGGGGGCGAGCGGCTCCGGAGCGTCGACTGGAAGGCGCGGGCGATGGCGGAGAACGACCTCGACCCGTCGCGGGTGCACTTCGTCGGCCGGCTCGCGGCGGCGGACTATCTGCGGCTGCTGCAGCGGTCGTCGGCGCATGTCTACCTGACGGTGCCGTTCGTGCTGTCCTGGTCGATGCTCGAGGCGATGAGTGCGGGCTGCGGCCTGGCGCTGTCGGATACGCCGCCGGTGCGGGAGCATGCGGACGAGGCGTCGGCCATTCTGGTCGACCTGGCGCGGCCGGCGACGATCGCGGAGGCGGTTCTGGAGCTCGCCTCCGTTCCGCCAGGACGCGACCCGCGGCGGGTGCGGGCGCGCGAGCGGGTGCGAGAGGCGCTGTCGGCGGAGCGCCAGCACCGGCTGAAAGCCAAGCTGTTCGCAGGGCTGCTCCGCTAGGCCGCTCGCGGCTGTCCGCACGCGGACGGATCCTCAACCAATTGATTCCAAAGGAACTGCGAATTCGCGTTAACCGCATGGAAAGGATTGTCCGCACCTCGGGAGCGGGATCTAGTGGCTCCGGTGGCGGGCGAGCCAGCCGAGTGTTTCGGCGGTGAGGCGGTCGGGCCGGTATTCGGCGCCAATGGGGACGTCCCAGCCGAGGGACCGGATGTGGCGGAGGACGTGGGTATAGTCGAGCTCGCCGTGGTCGGGGGGGCCGCGGTCGGGGACGGCGGCGACCTGGATATGGCCAACGAGGGGCAGGAGGGCGGTGAGGCGGCGCGTCAGGTCGCCCTCCATGATCTGCAGGTGGTAGCAGTCGAACATCAGCCGAAGGTTCGGGAGGCCAAGCTCGCGGATGATCGCGGCGGCCTGGGCGGAGGTTTGCAGGAAGTAGCCGGGGGCGTCGTAGTGGTTGAGCGGCTCGATCAGGATGGTGATGCCGGTGCCGGCGGCCCGCTCGCAGGCGTGGCGGAGGTTCGCAGAGAAGGCGGCGTGGGCGCGGGGGCCACCCGAGTAGCCGGCCATGACATGAACGGCGCGGGCGCCGGCTGCCTGGGCGTAGGCGAGGGCCTCGTCGATGGCGGCGCGAGCCTCGTCCTCGCGTCCGGGGAGGGCGGAGAGGCCGTTCTCGCCGCGGGCGACGTCGCCGCGGCGGGTGTTGAGGCCGAGGAGCGGCAGGCCGGTCTCGGCGAGGGCCGCCCGAACGGCAGCGGCGGGGACGTCGTACGGCCAGTGGCATTCGACGGCGTCGAAGCCGGCCGCCCTGGCCGCGCGGATGGCGTCGGAGAGCGGCAGGTCGGCCCAGAGAAAGCCGAGGTTGGCGGAGAACTTCACCCGTCCCACTCCACGTCGAAACGGGTGACGACCTCGCGCACCTGTGCCTCGGTGAGGAGCCGCGGGGCGAGGCCGCGGGTGAGGATCGCGAGGCGGGCGGTGTCCTCGAGCTCCTCGATGGAGTTGCAGGCGGCCTCGACGTCGGCGGCCGCGACCACCGGGCCGTGGTTGGCGAGCATGACCGCCGAGCGGCGGCCGGCGAGTCCGCGCACGGCCGCGCCCATCGCGGGGTCGCCGGGGAGGAAGAAGGGCAGGAGCGCGACGCGGCCGAGCCGCATGATCGCGTAGGGGGTCAGGTGCGGCAGGAAGTCGTCGGGATCGACGTCGGGCAGCATCGAGAGCGCGACGGCGTGGCAGGAGTGCAGGTGCACGACGGCGCCGGCGCTACGCCGGGTGTCGTAGAAGGCGGCGTGCAACGGCATCTCCTTGGTCGGGGGATCGCCGCCCAAGAGCCTACCTTCGGAGTCGAGGCGGCTGAGGCGCGCCGGGTCGAGGCGGCCGAAACTGGTCCCGGTTGGCGAGACGACGAGGCCGCCGTCGGGGGTGCGGGCCGAGATGTTCCCGGTCGAGCCGCCGGTCAGGCCGCGGTCGAACATCGAGCGGGCGAGCAGGCAGAGCCGCTCGCGTAGGGCGGATTCCTCGGTCACGGGGCGGCGGTCGGGGTCATTCGGTTCCCGGCAGCTTCAGGCCGGCGTTGCGGGCGTAGACCTTGGCGACGGCGGCATCGTCCTCGCGGCCGAGGCCGGACCCGGAGGCGGCGAGGAACTGCTGCAAAGCCGCGGCGGTCAGCGGGGCGGCGAATTTCGCGGCGCGGGCGATGTCGAGCACGATGCCGAGGTCCTTGGGCCAGATGTCGACGGCCGAGCGCGGGGTGTAGTCGCCGGCGACGACGTGCGGGGCGCGGTTCTCGAGCATCCAGCTCGTCCCGGCACATTGCGCGATGACCTCGACGAACTTGGCCGGCTCGACCCCTTGCGTCATGCCGAAGGTCAAGGCCTCGGCCATGGCGGCGATGTGGACGCCGGCGAGGAGCTGGTTGACGGCCTTCATCGCCGAGCCGGCGCCGGCGGCATCGCCGAGCTCGAAGACGGTCTCGGCGATCGCGTCGAGCACCGGCCGCGCGGCGGCGAAGGCCTCGGGCGTCCCGGAGGCCATGACCGAGAGCCGGCCTTCGTCGGCTTTCACCGAGCCGCCGGAGATCGGCGCGTCGAGGTAGAGGACGCCGGCCGCGCGGCATCGCGCCTCCATGGCGCGCGCGAAGTCCGGGGCGACGGTGGCACATGCGAGGACGACGGCGCCCGGGCGGAGGCGGGGCACGATCCCGGCAGGGCCGAACAGGGTGGCCTCGGTCTGCGCGGCGTTCAGCACGACCACGACCACGGCATCGATCGTGCCGGCGCCGTCGAGAAGCGCGCCTGGCTGGCCCCCCTCGCCGCGGAAGCGCTCGGCCAAGGCCGGCACCACGTCCTCGCCCCAAGTCCGGTGGCCCGCCCGCAGGAGCGAGCGCGCCATGCCGTAGCCCATCGAGCCCAGGCCGATCACCGCGACGTCGTTGCTCATCTCGCGCTTCTCTCCGGGCGGGCGGCCGCGTGCCGGGCGTCCAGATGTAGCTGCAGTCGGCTCCGGTATCCAGACGGGAGCGCCGAGGACATTCGCGTGCCCGAAGACCGGCCGCACTTTCGCGACGGGCTGGCCGCCGATACCATCCCCGAAACGGCCGGCTGCGCCGGGGAGGTCGAGGATGCGGCTGCTGCTGGTCGAGGACACCGAGGACGTGGCGGAGGCGATCGTCGCCTCGTTCCAGCGCCGGGGCGACGCGATGGACTGGGTCGGCACGGTCGAGGACGCGCGGGACTTGCTGGCGGTCAATGCCTACGACGTCGTGATCCTCGACATCAGCCTGCCCGACGGGCTCGGCACCGAGATCCTGCGCGAGCTCAGGCGGGAGCGGCGGGCGACACCGGTGCTGATGCTGACGGCGCGGATGACGGTCGAGGACCGGGTCAGCGCGCTCGACTTCGGCGCCGACGACTATCTGGTCAAGCCCTTCGACCTGCGCGAGCTGCAGGCGCGGGTGCGGGCGCTGGGCCGGCGGGCGGGGCCCGACCGCGGCGGGGTGATCGAGTTCGGTGCCCTCGCGCTCGATCCGGCCGGACAGGTCGCGAGCTGCGCCGGCACGCCGCTGCAGCTGACGCGGCGCGAGTTCAGCCTGCTGGAGGCGCTGATCGCCAACCGGAGCCGCGTCATGCCGAAGGAGCGGCTGTTCGACCGGATGTTCTCGATGGACGAGGAGGAGGTCGGGCTGAACGCGATCGAGACCTACGTGGCGCGGCTGCGCAAGAAGCTCGAGGGCAGCGGCGTCGGCATCCGGACGCTGCGCGGGCTCGGGTATCAGCTGGTGCGGACGGACTGACCCCTTGCGGCGCGCGGGATCCGCGACGACTTGTCGCATGTCAGCGCGATGACAGGATCGCCGGGCATACCCGTCTCCGGGTGGGACCCGCCGGTCGCGCCTCGCCTGCCGCTGCCTGACGGGCGGCGATCGAACGGACGCATCGAGGAGCCGCAATGACCGAATTTTTCGCAACCCACTTCGCCTTCGCCTCGACTCCCGAGGGATGGGCCGCGCTGATCACGCTGGTCGCGATGGAGGTGGTTCTCGGCATCGACAACCTGATCTTCATCTCGATCCTGACCAACAAGCTGCCGCCGGAGCACCGGGTGAAGGCGCGCCGGCTCGGCATCTCGGCGGCGCTGATCATGCGGCTGGTGCTCCTGACGAGCATCGCCTGGATCGTCGGGATGACCGCGCCGATCTTCGAGCTCTTCGGGCACGGCTATTCCTGGCGCGACGTGATCCTGATCGCCGGCGGCCTGTTCCTGATCTGGAAGGCGACCAAGGAGATCCATCACACGGTCGATCCGGTCGACCACGAGGAGGACCTGGTCGGCCAGACGGTCAAGGTCTCGCTCGCCGGGGCGATCTTCCAGATCCTGGTGCTCGACCTCGTGTTCTCGGTCGATTCGATCATCACCGCCGTCGGCATGACCGACCACCTGGCGATCATGTACATCGCGGTGATCGTCGCGATCAGCGTGATGATGTTCGCGGCGACCCCGCTCGCGAACTTCATCGAGAAGAATCCGACGATCGTGATGCTGGCGCTCGGGTTCCTCCTGATGATCGGGACGACGCTGATCGCCGACGGCATGGGGTTCCACGTGCCCAAGGGCTATGTCTACACCGCGATGGCCTTCTCGGCGCTGGTCGAGGGGCTGAACATGCTGGCCCGCCGGCGGCGCGAGCAGGGGGAGCGCCGGCGCCCGGAGGCGGAGCCTGCGAAGCGTCCCGCCGAGAACTGAGCGGCCGACAGGCTGCCGCCAGCTTGCGCGGGCAAGGTCCGCGCAAGTGCAAGAACCGGGGACGGAATCGCAATGCAACTGAATGGCCTGCTGCACGGGGCGCGCCTGCTCGACCATGTCGGCTTTCCGACTCCGGAGGTTCTGGGGCCGGATGCGTCGGAGGACGCGATCCAGGGGCTGATCGACCGGCACGGGCTCGTCTTCGTGAAGCCGGTGTTCCGCGGCGGGATCGGCAAGAAGGGCAAGGCCGGGCTCGTCGGCAAGGCACGGTCGCTGCAGGAGGCGCTCGCCGAGAAGGAGCGGCTCTATTTCTGCGAGCACCGGCACGGCAACGCCTTCGCCAAGGCGAACGGGGTGACCTTCGAGGCGGGGGTGCCGGCCGAGCACGAGGTCTATTTCTCGATCACCGACGACACGCGGTTCCGGGCACCGACGATGACGCTGACGCATCGCGGCGGCATGGACATCGAGGAGCTGCCGAAGGAGGACGTGGCGACGGTGCCCTTCGAGGCGCTGACCGGGCTCAAGGCCTTCGTGGTGGCGAACGCGCTCACCGACATCGGGGCGCCGAAGGAGATCATCTCGCCCCTGGTGCAGCACCTGCCGAAGCTCTGGGAGCTCGTCCACCACTACGGGATGACCACGATGGAGCTGAACCCGATCCGGATGCGGCCGGGGTCGGGCGGGCGGCTCCTGCCGGTCGCCTGCGACTTCAAGTGCGGCTTCGACCGGGACGACCCGCGGGTCAGCCGGCTCGGGCTGCCGGACCAGCTGTTCGCGGCCGACGTCACCGCCTTCGAGCAGGAGGTGAACCAGCTCCGGACGCATCAGGGGCAGTCGGACGTCTTCGTCATCAACGAGCGGGGGACGATCCTGGCGCCGACCTTCGGCGGCGGGGCGAACAGCCTCGTCACCGAGGTGCTCGGGGAGGCGGCGATCATCTCGTCGGACTTCGGCGGCAACCCGCCCTACGAGAAGATGAAGGCGGTGGCGTCGATCTGCTACCGGCACTTCCTCGCCCAGACCAATGTCCTCTTCATCATCGGCGGCAAGTCGAACAACACCGACATCCTCGAGACCTTCCGCGGCATGGGCGACGCGCTGCGCGAGCATTTCGCGGCGCTCGGACCGACGCCGCTCTACGTCGTCGTCGGGCGCGGGGGCCCGAACCTCGTCCGCGGCATGGGCAACCTCGCCGAGACGCTGGAGAGCCTCGGGCTGCCGTACCGCTTCTTCGGCTTCGACAGCGCGATCTCGGAGGTCGTCAACTACGCCAAGCGGGTCGACGGGTGGATGCGGGCCGGCGGGCGCGACGAGATCGCGGCGTCGCTCGGGATGAAGGCCGAGGCCGCCTGAGCGCACCCCGGGGGGGTGCGGGCAATCGGCAAATCATTGTAATATAACGGAAAAGCTCGCCAAGCTTAACCGGCTGTCAAGCAAGGTTAAGCCGCGGGCCGGGAGAGGACGCATGTTTCACCAAGGCATCCAGGGGCTGCCCTACTACCTCGGCATCCGCTCGCTGGCGGATATCGCGACGCGCGAGGACCGGGTCTGCGTCCTGAACATCGCCGGCGGCGAGAGCCGGCAGGTGACGCCGACGAGCCACGCCTTCTCGGGCGGGAACGTGGTCTTCGGCACCTCGCCGGGCCGCGCCGGGCAGGTCCTGAAGACGCCGGCGGGCGACATCCCGGTCTACAACAACGTCCGAGAGGGGCTGGACGCGGGGCATGCCTTCAACACCGGCGTCGTCTACCTGCCGCCCTCGGGGGTGCGCGACGGGGTGGCCGAGCTCGTGCGGGTGAACCCGGACCTCAGGAAGATCGTCATCATCACCGAGAAGATCGCGGTGCACGACGCGCGCGAGATCCGGGCGATGGCGCAGGCGAACGGCGTCGACGTGATCGGCGGCAACTGCCTCGGGGTCGCCGATTCCTGGAACCGGGTGCGCATCGGCGGCGCGCTCGGCGGCGACAACCCGGACGAGGCGCTGCTGAAGGGTTCGGTCGCGATCTTCTCGAACTCGGGCGGCTTCACCACGACGATCGCGCAGTACCTCGGGACCGCGGGCTGGGGGACGACGACGCTCGTCTCGTCGGGCAAGGATCTCTACATCCACTACGGCTGCCCGGACTTCGCCCGCGCCTTCGCCGCCGACGAAAGGTCGCGGGCGGCGGTCCTCTATGCCGAGCCCGGCGGCTATTACGAGCACGACGTCGAATGGACCAAGCCGGTCGTCGCCTGCGTCGTCGGGCGCTGGAAGTCGAAGCTGACCCGGGCGGTCGGCCACGCCGGGGCGATGGCGGGCTCGGGCGACCGGGCCGAGGACAAGGAGCGCTGGTTCATGCAGGCGTTCGGCGTCGACGCGATCTTCACGCCGGAAAACCCGGTGGTTTCGGCGCGGGGCGCCGTCGTCACCAACATCGCCGACATACCGGCCGCGCTCACTGCGGTCATGGCGCTGAACGACGTCGCGCCCGACTTCGCCCCGCGCGGCAACCTGGCGCTGAAGCCCTGGGTCGCCAACGACCAGGGGCTGCGGCTGCCGGCCGAGATCGCGCTGCCGGTCGTGACCGCACCCGAGCCCTATGCCGAGCAGATCGCGGCGCTCGGCCGGCAGGTCGGCGCGGTGGTCGCCCGGCAGAACATGAAGGACAAGTCGGGCGCGAGCGTGATGGACCCGAAGACCCAGGTGACGAGCGTGCACGGGCACGCGGTGCTCGACCTCGCGCTCCAGCCGCTCGAGGCCTGCTTCGCGCTGCCGCTCGTGCACGAGATCGCCGGCGACAACGACCGGGCGCTCCTCGACGTGGCGGTGGCGGCCGAGGTCAACCTCGTCGGCGACCCCATCCTCGTCGCGGCCGATGCGGCGCGCGACGCCGGCAACGCGCCGAACGCGGTGATGGCGACGGCGGCGGCGATCACCGGGCCGAAGCGGGTCGAGCGGGCGCTCGCCTGCACCCGGGCGCTGATCGACGCCTTCGCGCATTCGGGATTGAAGGACGGACGCGACGAGGGCTTCGACACGTCGCGGATCGCGATCGACGCCCCGACCCGGGCCCTGTTCCTGGCGACGCCGGGGGAGGCGGACGACCCGCGGCCCGAGGCGATGCTGGCGGCGATCGAGGCGCGCGGCGGCAGGTCGGCGTTCCTGAAGTACCTGAAGACCCTCGATGGCCGGCTGTCGCGGGACGCGATCCTCGCGGCGATCGCGACGACGATCTCGTGGGGGCCCTTGATGCGCAAGCGCATCACCCGGCTGACGGCGGAGACGCTGCCCTGGTACCTCCGGCTCTACGGGGTGATGGTGGGGGCGACGATCCCCGGCGAGCACCACCGCTCGGGCTCGCTCTACGGCATCAGCCGCGCCGACCGGTTCGGGGCCTGGACGATGGCCGACCTCTGCTTCCTCGCGATGACCGGCAAGAAGCCGACGCCGGAGGAGGCGCTGCCGCTGCAGATCCTCGTCGGGCTGCTGGTCTCGAACGGCCCGGGTGCCATCTCGGCGCAGGGGGCGAAGGGGGCGGTCTCCGCCGACGGGCCGCAGACGCCAGGCCGGGTGCAGATCAACAAGGCGATGGTCGGCTTTTTGACCCACACCGGGTACAGCCACGGCGGCAACGGCTTCGAGGGGATGGCGTTCCTCCTCGACCAGTTCGCCGGCAAGGGGCTGACCGACCCGTCCGACCCCGCGCACGGCATCGACCTGAAGGCGATGGCGCGGGACTTCGCCAGGGGCTACCGCCGCGAGAAGCGGGCCTCCAAGGAAGTGGGCGCCGAGCTCAGGGCGCTGCCGGGCGTGCATCATCCGATCTTCAAGGGCAAGCCGGTCAACCACGACCCGCGCGAGCGGTTCGTGGCGGAGTACATGGCGCGGGCCGGGCGCTACAACGTCTTCCACGCCTTCTACCGCGAGCTCGTCCTGGCATTGCACGAGGAGGGCGCGAGCCCGTATGTGTTCTGCGTCAACGTGGATGCGGTGATTGCGGCGCTCTTGCTCGCGCTGCTCTGGCCCGACTACCGGGCGGGGCGGCTGAGCGAGCGGGATCTGGAGACGGCGGCCTTCACGGTGTTCCTCTACGGGCGGATGATCGGGGCGGCGGCCGAGATCGACGACCACCTGAACCGCGGCCGCAACATGGACACCCGGACGCCGGCCTCGGCCTGCGCCTACGTGGTCTGAGGAGGGAGCGATGCTGGAAGCCCTGACGAGCCTCCTGACGCTGACGGTGCTCGAGGTCGTCCTGAGCATCGACAACCTCGTCGTGATCGCGGTCCTGGTCGGCAAGCTGCCGAAGGAGCGGCAGCCGGCGGCGCGCTATACCGGCATGACGCTGGCGCTGCTGCCGCGTCTGGTGCTGCTCTTCTTCATCGGCTGGATCATCGGGCTGACCGAGCCGATGTTCACGCTGTTCGGGCACGGCGTCTCGGGCAAGGACCTGATCCTCGCCGCCGGGGGCCTGTTCCTGATCTACAAGGCGACCCAGGAGATCCACGCGAGCCTCGAGGGCGAGGAGGGCGAGGCGAGCGCCAAGGTCCTGTCGAGCTTCTCGGCCGTGGTGGTGCAGATCGCGCTGATCAACCTCGTCTTCTCGATCGACTCGATCGTGACCGCGGTGGGGATGGCGAACGAGATCTGGGTGATGGCGGTCGCGGTCATCCTGTCGATGATCGTCCTGATGGTCGCCTCGGGGCCGGTCGCGAGCTTCGTCGAGGCGCATCCGACGGTGAAGGTGCTGGCGCTCGGCTTCCTGATCATGATCGGGATGGCGCTGGTCGCCGACGCGTTCGGGGCGCACGTGCCCAAGGGCTACATCTACACGGCGATGATCTTCTCGATCTTCATCGAGTGCATCAACATGGTTGGCCGGCGCCGGAAGGCGCGGAACCCGGTGCACCTGCGCAACCCCTATGGTGCGGAGACCGAGGAGCCCGGGGACGAGCGCCGGGCGCTGGAGGAGGCCGGGATGGCCTCGGAGCGTGGCTGACGCATGACGGGGGCGGGGGAGCAGCTGCAGCCCGAGGGGCAGCCGGCGATCCGGACGATCGCGATGCCGGCGGACACCAACCCGGCGGGCGACATCTTCGGTGGCTGGCTGATGAGCCAGATGGACCTCGCCGCCGGCAACCTCGCGGCCCTGGTGGCGCGCGGCCGGGCCGCGACGATCGCGGTCGACGGAATGCGCTTCCACCGGCCGGTCAAGGTCGGCGACGAGGTGTCGCTCTACGCGGCGCTGACCCGGCGCGGGCGGACGTCGATGCACATCCACGTCACCGCCTGGCGGCGCGGCCGCGAGCAGGAGGCGACCGAGAAGGTGACCTCGGCCACCTTCGTCTTCGTCGCCCTCGACGGCGAGGGACGGCCGCGGCCGGTCACGCCCGACACCATCACGGCGGGCTGAAGGCGGCGCGCCAGCGGGCGAGGAACTGCGCCCGCTTCTGCTGGTCGAGGCCGAGGAGCAGCGTCGGGCCGAGCGGGATCGGCCGGTAGAGCGATTCCTTGCCTTCCCCGGCGCGTCGGCTTGCTCGGACGGCAGCAGCAGGTGCGCTCGGGCGAGCGCCTGGCGGCCGGCGGGCGAGAGCATGAAGTCGATCAGCAGGCCCGCGCCGGTCGGATTGGGGGCGCCCTTCGGGATCATCGCCGCGCGCCGCAGCACGAGCGTGTAGTCCTCGGGCGCGACCACCGCGATGCGCGGGTCGGTGGCGGCGCGGGCCATCGCGTAGGAGCCGAGGACGTTGTAGGCGATGAGGTAGCGACCCTCCGCGACGCCGTCGATGATCTCCGCCGAGCAGCAGGTCGCCACCGCGTCCGAGCGGGCCATGCCCTCGATGAGGCTGCCGAAGGTCGTTGCCTGCTGCGAGTCGGTGAAGGCAAAGAGGTAGCCGACGCCGGACGCCTCGATGTCGTAGGTGGCGACCCGGCGGGTGTAGCGGCTGGCTTCCGCGCGGAGTCGGTCGATCAGGTCGAAGCGCGATCTCGGCACCTCCGCCGGGGGCACGAGATCGCGGTTGTAGACGATCACCGCGGGTTCCTCGGTTATGCCGAAGACCTCGTTGCGCCAGCTGGCGCCCGAGGCGAGCGAGGCTGTCGCGACCGACCAGTGCGGCATCGCGCAGCCGTCGTTGACGAGCTTCACGAGCTGGTCGACCGCCGAGCTCATCAGGAGGTCGATCGATCCGCTGCCGCTCCGGCATTCCGCCGCGGCCGCGTCGTAGAGATCGTTCGTGTTCCAGGCTTCGAAGGTGACCCGGAGTTCGGGGACCGCCGCGACGAAGGCCTCGAGGACGGGGCCGATGACGGCGATGTCGGTGGCGCCCCGGACCTGCAGCTCCACGGCGTTCGGGCTTCCGAAGGTCGCGGCGGCTTCGGCGCCCTGGGCCGATGCGGGCGCGGCTGAACACAACGCCGCCGCCTCGGCGGCGGCGGCGAAGAGGATCGCCCTGGCGGCTCGGCCCGTGCGGGCCGAGCCGTTCCCGCCGCGCTGCGACATGCCTCCCGGTCTCCCTGTTGGACCCTCCGGCACTGTCTAGCGTCCGGGCGGGGGTCGCACCAGCGGGCGGTGCCCGCCGGAGCCGCCCGCTTACTGACCGAGGCCGAGGTCGGTGAGGATCTGGTCGACGCGCGGCTGCTCGGTTTCGAGAAACGCGGCGAACTCCTGCGAAGACTGGTGCATGTCGACCCAGCCCCGTTCGGCGACCATCTTCTTCCACGGCTCCGAGGCGACGAGGGAGTCCATCGCGGCGTCGAGCTTTGCCAAATCTTCCTCGCTGACGTCGCCGTCGGCGACCACGCCGCGCCAGTTGACGAGCTCGACATCGAAGCCCTGCTCCCTGAAGGTCGGGATGTCGACGCCCGGCAGGCGCTCGGGCGACGAGATCGCGAGGGCCCGCAGCTGGCCGGACTGGATCAGGCCGCTGAACTCGTTCAGGCCTCCGGTCGCGACGGTGATATGTCCGCCGAGCACCTGGCTCAGCATCTCGCCGCCGGCGCCCGCCACGATGTAGTTCATCTGGTGCACGTCGCCGCCCATTGCCTTGACGGTCATCGCCGACACCAGATGGTCGGGGCTGCCGAGGGCGAAGCCGCCCCAGGTCACCGAGCCGGGATCGGCCTTGTACATGGCCGCGAGGTCCGCGAGGCTCTTCAGCGGGCTGTCGGCTGCGACCACGAGCGGCTGGTATTCACCGGTGAGGCGCGCCAGGGGCGTCACCTGCTCCAGCGTTACGGGAGACGCGTTGATCTTGATCGCGCCGATCATCCCGAGGCCCGCCACCATGAGGCGTTCGGACTGGGACTGGCCGTTGATGAACTGAGCGAGCCCGATCGTGCCCCCGGCACCCGGGACGTTGATGACCTGCACGCTGGACGAGGTTCCGGTCTCCTCCATGGCGGCCTGCAGGCCGCGTGCGAGTTGGTCGTATCCGCCGCCCGGGCCAGCCGGAGCGATGATCTCCACGTCGCCGATCCCCTCGGCGCTGGCGGACACGGAGATGGCACCCGCAGCGGCGGCGACGATGAGAAAGTTGCGAAGAGCCGAGGTCAGGCACGCTGACATGGGGTTTCCTTCCAGGTCGTTTCCAGCCCGGAGCGACCGATCGTTCCGGGAACATGCGATGCCGACCGTCGTGCCGACCCTCCATGCCGGCCGCGATACTTGCGGGCAAAACTGTCACCAGACTGGCGGGGTTGCCTGAGGGGCCAGGGCGCCGCTCAAGCCACGCCTGAGCCGGGCTGGGCGACGGGAACAGCCAGTACCGCCTCGAACGCGCCCTCGGGAGAGCGTCGGAAGTGGAGCGTTCCCCGGTGGGCGGCGGCGACGGCGGCGACGATCGAGAGGCCGATGCTGGCGCTCTGCGGCGTCACCGCGCCGGTGCGGTCGAAGCGGGAGCCGACGCCGTCCCAGAGCGCCTCCGGCATGCCGGGTCCCAGGTCGCGCACCACCAGGAGGGCCTGCCCGCCGCCCCGACGAACCGCGACGGTGACCGGCGGGGCGCCGTGCCGCAGCGCGTTGTTGACGAGGTTCTTGCCGGCCTCGACGAGCGAGAGGAGATCGCCGCGGCATGGCACCGGGTCCTGCGGCAGGTCGAGCTCGAGCTCGGCGTCGCCCGGGTCGCTCTCCTCGACGATGCGGATGGCGACGGTGCGCAGGTCGATGGTCGCGTGGGGCGCCGAATCGGCGCGGTGAATTATCAGCGCGTGGTTGAGAAGCTGGTCGGTCAGTCGGCTCAGGCCCACCGCCCGGTCGTGGATGCGGCCGACGATACGCCGCTGGTCGGCGGCATCGGGCTCGTCGGCGGCGAGGTCTGCCTGGGCGCGGATCGCCGCGACAGGGGTGCGGAGTTGGTGCGAGGCGTCGGCGATGAGGTTGCGCATGATCTCGAACTGGCGCGCCTGCCGCGCCATGAAGCGGTTGATGGTGGCGACGAGCTGGCCGATCTCGGTCGGCACGGCCACGTCGAGCGGCGTCAGGTCGCGCGGCTCGCGCACCGCCAGCCCCTCCTCGATCCTGCGCAGCGGTGCCATCGCCGAGCGGATCGCGAAGGCGGCGAGCCCGGCCATCGAGAGCCCGAGCAGCCCGACGACAAGGAGCGCGCTGCGGGTGATGTCGCGGGCGAGCGCGTCGCGCGCACGGGTCGTCTGGCCGACGATCACGTCGATCGCGCCGTTGAAGTCGCGCTCGGCGAAGGGCCGGCTGACCCGGGTCAGCCGGACGCGCTCGCCGGCGAAGCTGCCGGTGCCGAATTGCCCCTCGGGACGCTCGACGTCCGGATAGCCGGTTACAAGCCGGCCCCTGGGGTCGAGCACGGCGTAGAGCACGCGGTCGTCGGGTGCGAGCGCGAGGAGCTCGAAGGCCGAGAGCGGGATGTCGACCGACACGACGCCGTTCCTGACAGCCACCGAGCCGGCGATCTGGTCGGCCGCGCCGATCAGCAGCCGGTCGTAGGCCTGCTGCGCCGCCTGGCGGCCGTAGGCGAAGGCGGCCACCGCGACGAGCGTGCCGCCGCCGAGCATCACGAGGGCGACCGAGAGCGCGAGCCGGCGGGTCAGCGACGCCGTCCGACCCGCCGCTTCCTCGCCCATGCCGACCGCCTCCCCGAGCCTCGCCCGAGCATAGCCGCCCGAACGGCGTCCGAAAGCGCCGACTTCGTCCCGACTGTCAGGCAGGTGCCAGCTTCGTCTGGTGAATCGGTGGCCTGCGCTCCAATGTGCACGAAGAACGGCGCGGCACGCGCCCGGTGGAGGAACCCATGAAGAAACTTACCCTTGCGGCCCTGCTCTTCCTTTCGGCTCCGGCCTGGGCGGCCGACTATTCGATCATGGCGCCGGCGGCGCCCGGCGGCGGCTGGGACCAGACCGCCCGGACGATGCAGAACGTGATGCAGAAGGAAGGCATCTCGGGCAACGTGCAGGTGACCAACGTCCCCGGCGCCGGCGGCACGATCGGGCTGGCGCAGTTCGTCAACCAGGCCAAGGGCAACCCCGACGACCTGATCGTCGGCGGCTACGTGATGGTCGGCGCGATCCTGACCAACCACTCGCCGGTCGATCTCTCGATGGTCACCCCGATCGCACGGCTGACGGGTGAGCAGGAGGCGATCGTGGTTCCGGCCGCGAGCGACATAAAGACGATCGACGACCTCGTCGCCAAGCTGAAGGCCGATCCGGGCTCGGTCAGCTGGGGCGGCGGCTCGGCCGGCGGCACCGACCACATCCTCGCCGGGCTGATCGCGAAGGCGGTGGGCGTCGACCCGACCAAGGTCAACTACATCGCCTTCTCGGGCGGCGGCGAGGCCCTGGCGGCGATCCTCGGCAACCAGGTGACGGTGGGCATCTCCGGCACCGGCGAGTTCGAGAGCCAGATCGAGGCCGGGACGCTGCGCCTGCTTGCGGTGTCCGGTGACGAGCGCGTGGAGGGGATGGACGCCCCGACGCTGAAGGAGGCCGGGGTCGACGTCGCGCTGGAGAACTGGCGCATGGTGGCGGCCGGGCCCGGTATCACTGACGAGCAGAAGGCGGCGATCACGGCCGACATCCAGAAGCTCGCGACTTCGGACGCCTGGAAGCAGGAGCTGGCGACCCGCGGCTGGGACGACCGCTTCCTCGCCGGCGCCGAGTTCGACCAGCAGCTCGCCGCGGACATCGAGGCGACCAAGGGCATCCTGACCGAGATCGGGCTGGTGCAATGACGAACCCGCTCACGAGCGAGCGCCGCCCCGACCGGGCGGCGCTGGTCATCGGCGTCCTGCTCGCGTTCCTGGCTGCGCTGGTCTTCTTCGAGACCCGGGCGATGCCGGTCGCCGGGCAGTACGCCAAGGTCGGGCCGACGACGGCGCCCTATGTCCTCGCCGGGTGCCTCGCGCTGCTCGCGATCGGGCATTTCGTCACCGCCTTCCGCCACGGGCTGCCGCCGCGCGAGGCCGACCGGCCGGGGCCGATGCTCTGGATCATCGGCGGGCTGGTGCTGCAGATGCTGCTGCTGAAGCCGCTCGGCTTCTCGATCGGGACCGGGTTGCTCTTCGCCTTCACCGCGAGGGGGTTCGGCCGCGGGCCGCTCTGGATGACGATCCCGGTCGGCATCCTGCTGTCGCTGGTGATCTGGCTGATCTTCGCCGGCCTCCTCAAGCTCTCGCTGCCCGCCGGGCCGCTCGAGCACCTGATCCGCTGAACCGGGGGCCTCGGTCATGGACACCTTCTCGCTGCTCGCGCACGGCCTCGTCGGCGCGCTGCAACCGCTGAACCTGCTCTACGCGCTGATAGGCGTGACGCTCGGGACCGCCGTCGGCGTGCTGCCGGGGATCGGACCGGCGCTGACGGTCGCGCTCCTCCTGCCGGTCACCTACCAGTTCGACCCGACGGCTTCGCTGATCATGTTCGCCGGTATCTACTATGGCGGCATGTACGGCGGTTCGACGACCTCGATCCTCTTGAACACGCCGGGCGAGAGCGCCTCGATCGTGACGGCGCTCGAGGGCAACAAGATGGCGCGCAACGGCCGGGGCGGGCCGGCGCTCGCGACGGCTGCGATCGGGTCGTTCGTCGCGGGGCTGATCGCGACGATCGGGCTCGCCTTCATCAGCCCGTGGATGGTCAAGTTCGCGCTGTCGCTCGGGCCGGCCGACTACTTCGCGCTGATGGTGCTCGCGTTCGTCACCGTGTCGGCGGCCTTCGGCGACTCCGCCTTGCGCGGGCTGACCGCGCTGGTGCTGGGGCTGACGCTCGGGCTCGTCGGCATCGACCTGCAGACCGGCCAGGCGCGGCTCGCCTTCGGCATCCCGGATCTCCTCGACGGGATCGAGGTGACGACGCTGGCCGTCGCGCTCTTCGCCATCGGCGAGGCGCTCAAGGTCGCGGCCTCGCCGGTCGAGCACGAGGAGAAGATCGAGCCGGTCAAGGGGTCGGTCTGGATGACGGCGCAGGACTGGGCACGCTCGTGGAAGCCGTGGCTGCGCGGCACGCTGATCGGCTTCCCGATCGGGGCGATGCCGGCCGGCGGGGCGGAGATCGGCACCTTCCTCAGCTACTCGACCGAGAAGGCGCTGACCAAGCACCCCGAGGAGTTCGGCCACGGTGCCATCGAGGGCGTCGCGGGACCGGAGGCGGCGAACAACGCCTCGGCGGCCGGGACGCTGGTGCCGCTGCTGACGCTCGGGCTGCCGACGTCGGCGACGGCGGCGATCATGCTGGCGGGCTTCCAGCAGTTCGGGCTGCAGCCGGGGCCGCTGCTCTTCGCGACCAACGCCACGCTGGTCTGGAGCCTGATCGCGTCCCTGCTGGTCGCGAACCTGATGCTGCTCGTCCTGAACCTGCCGCTGGTCGGGCTCTGGGTGCGGCTGCTCGCGATCCCGCGGCCGTGGCTCTATGCCGGCATCCTGACCTTCGCGACGCTCGGCACGATCGGCGCCAACCCCTCGCCCTTCGAGCTCGGGATGCTGCTCCTCTTCGGCATCCTCGGCTACGGGCTCAGGCGCTACCACTATCCGATCGCGCCGGTCGTGGTCGGGCTGATCCTCGGACCGCTCGCCGAGCAGCAGCTGCGCCGGGCGCTGGCGATCAGCCAGGGCGACGCCTCGGTGCTGGTGCATTCGCCGGTGGCAATCGTCCTCTATCTGATCGCGGCGACCGCGGTGCTCCTGCCGGTGTTCCTGCGGCTGCGCGGCAAAGGCCAGGTGCTGAGCCAGCTCGCCGCCGACGAGGACTGACGGGCCGGGCCGGGGCAGACCCGGCCCGACCGTTCCGACGCGGCCTGGCTGGTCGTGTCCCGGCGACATGGCGCAGCTCATCCGTCGGACGCGGCCGAGGGACGCGAGGGAGCCCTCGGCGCTTTGGCGCCGTCGCCCGCATGCGCGGTCCTATGGGCGGGGTGGCCTTCCCCGCCGGACCGCAAGCGCCCCGGGAGGCGACCGTCCTTCAGACCGGCGTGTTGCGCGCCTTCAGCAGATCGCGGATCTCGATCAGCACCTCCTCCTGAGTCGGGCCCTTCGGCTCGTCGGGCGCCTTTTCGGAGGTGTCGATGGCGGTGCGTGCCTTGTTGACCGCCTTGACCAGCAGGAAGACGACCCAGGCAATGATCAGGAAGTTGATGACCGCGGTCAGGAAGGCGCCGTAGCGCAGCGTCGCAACGTGCTCGCCCTCGCCGAAGGAGATCTGGTAGGCCGAGAAGTCGAGGCCGCCGACGATCAGCCCGATGATCGGGTTGATCAGGTCGTTGACGAGGCTGTTGACGATCGCGGTGAAGGCGGCGCCGATGATGATGCCGACCGCGAGGTCCATGACGTTGCCGCGGGCGATGAAGTCGCGGAATTCCTTGATCATGGCGCACCACTCCAGAGGCTGACCCCCCACCCCCCGTGGGTAGCCCGGACCGGCGCGGAGAGCAACCTCGCCTCCGCGCGCGCAGGCGCCGCCCTCGTCAGGCGAAATCGAAGAGGCCGGCGTTCACCTGGCCTGGCTCGATTCCGAACAGGGTGATCGTGCCGCGGTCGAACTCGATCAGGGTCCCGTCGCTCGCGGCATGGACGCTCAGCGCCGCGAAGCTCTCGCCCGGGATCGCGATCCGGTCGGTTCCGGGCGTCAGGTCGACGATCGTGTCGTTGCCGGAAGCGCTGGCATAGACGAACCGGTCGCTGCCCGGCCCGCCGATGAGGATGTCGTCGCCGGTTCCGCCGGTAAGCACGTCGTTGCCGGGACCGCCGTCGATCCGGTCGTTGCCGGCGAGGCCGTTCAGGTGGTCGTCCCCGCCTTGTCCGAAGCCGTGGCGGAAGTTCGACGCGGTATCGTTGCCGGGGGTGCCGATGAAGTTGGGGTTCACCGTCGACGGCACAAAGTCGCCGGTCGTCGTCGTGTGCGCGGACCCGCCCGAGACGTCGATGGTGATCGTGCCGATGGGCACCGGGCCGCGGCCGATGGTGTCGACGGTGGTGGAGGCCGGATTGTCCACCTCGAAGACCGAGTGGTTGGCGGTGATGTCGTTCACGATCGTATACTCGGTCCCGACGATCGCGCCCTTGGACACGCTGAACGCGATGTAGGTCGGATCGAGCTGCACCTTTCCCATGGCCTGGGAATTCACGCCGTGCGAGATCTGCACGATCCCGCTGTCGGCGTCGGACTTCGTGGTGGTGACGTGCACCTCGCCGGCCAGGTAGGCGCGGACCTTGCCGCCGTTGTTGGTGCCATGCTCTGCCATGAGCTGCCAAAGCGCTGAATCGCTGCCGCCTTCGAGATGCAGGTTGCTCGAGCGTATCTTGTCCACCGGGTAGAGGATCGGGGTGTGCCCCTGCACGATCACGTGGTCGACGGTGGAATCGGCGTCGGCGGCGGTGAGGACCTTGGACAGCCAGGTGAGCTCGGCGCCGGAGAAGTCGATGCTGACCGCGCTGGTGCCCTCCACCGCCGCACCATTGTTGTAGTGGAAGACGTCGAGCGTGACGAACAGCACGTCCTTGACCTGCTGGACGTAGTTGCCCTCGTCGTACTCGCCGGTGCCGCCGGTGGGGTGCGTCGGCACGCCGTTCCACGTGGCCGGCAGGTTCAGCGGATCGACCATATGAGCCCCGAACGCCCGCTTCATGGCGTTGACGCTCTTGCCCGCCGGCGAGCCGACTTCCCAGGGATTGTCGCCGATGTCGTGATCGCCGATCGCCGCGATGACGGTGTTGACGCCCGCGAGACTCCACATCTTCCGCTGCCAGGTGTCGTAGACTGCGGCCGCGGTGTCGAGGTCCTGGTTGAGCGTGGACGTGCTGCTGCCGAACATGGCCTTGAGGCTGGCCGGATGCTGCGGCCAGTGCCCGCCGACCAGATCGCCCGCGATCAGCACCGCCTGGGGGGACCCGCCGGCGCTCGCGACCATGCGGTCGACATTCGCCTTCCAGACCTCGGCGAGCTCCACGTTCATGCTGTTCGCTCCGCCCGGGGTCCATCCCGGCGCCCGGACCAGTCCGCTCGCGTAGCCGCTGCCGAAGACGGCGGCGATCGCCGGATCGGCGCCGCCGGAAAGGTCTCCATAGTCGGCGTTGAAGGTGTCGGGCATGCTGAGGAACGTCCACCGGCTCGGCGCGAGGGCAAAGTCGGCCGCCGAGTAGGCCGACGCCTGCACCGCGCCGTCGCCGATCGCGATCGTCAGCTCCGGGCTCGTGTCGTTGTCGACGTTGACGCTGACGACGGTCACGTCGCCCGAGTCGGTCGCCCGCACGACCCCGGTTCCGAGGTCGTCGGCCGCGCCCCAGCGGAGATCCTGCTTGCCCGGGGTCGTGGTGTCGGCGTCGATCAGGCTCAGGTCGATCAGGTCGCCGGCTGTGGCGCCGGGAGTGTCGAATCCCGCGATGGTGTCGCGCAGAGAGGCGGAATCGTCCACCGCGCGAAACAAGAAGACGTCGGCACCCGCGCCGCCGGTGAGAGTGTCTCCGCCGGGTCCGCCGGCGAGCGTGTCCCGTCCGGGGCCGCCGAACAGGCTCTCCGATCCTGCCTCTCCCTCGAGCAGGTCGCTGCCGCCGTTGCCCCTCAGGATATCGTCGCCGTCCCCGCCATAGATGCTGTCGGTGCCGCTCGTGCCGCTCAGCGTCTCTGCGCCGCCCGTTCCGCGGATTATGGCCATGGTTTCCTCCTCGAGCCGAGGTGCCCGGTTCAATGGTCGCGAAGTAATACTCTCATCCGGGGAGGCCGATATTGATCCCAGTCAATACAATACCGTGCCAGGGAAAGGACCCTGCTCGATCCGGTCAGGAGCGAAGACTGCCGCCCGTCGCCTTAACGACCGCCTCGACGACGCGCTGCGATGCCGCCTCGATCTCGGCATCGGTCAGGGTAGCCGCGGTCGGCTGCAGCCGGACGGCGATCGCCATCGACTTCTTGCCCGCGCCCATCTGCGCCTCGGCCTTCGGGCCGGAGAAGACGTCGAAGACCGAGACGCCGGCGATCAGCGCCTTGTCGGCCGCGCGCGCCGCCTTGAGCACGGCCTCGGCCTCGACGGCGGCGTCGAGCACGAAGGCGAAGTCGCGCTCGACCGGCTGCAGGTCGGAGGCGACCAGCGGCGGCCGGGTGGTGGTGCGCGCCTTGGGGAAGGGAAGCGCCTCGAGCCGCAGGGTGAAGGCGACGGCGGGGCCCCGCAGGTCGAGGGCCTGCAGGACGCGCGGGTGGAGCTCGCCGAAGGCCGCGAGCGCATTCTTCGGGCCGAGCGAGAGGACGCCCGACCGGCCCGGGTGGAACCACGCCGGCGCCGCGCGCTGCAGCATCAGGGCGGACGGGGCGCCGATCGCGGCGAGCGCGGCCTCGGCGTCGGCGCGGGCGTCCCAGAGGTCGACGAGCCGCCGGGTGCCGTGCGGGTTGCGCGGGGCGGTGGCGCCGATCCGGAGGCCGGTTGCGAGCAGGACCTGCTCGCCGGGCTCGCCGCCGGGGAAGGCCTGGCCGATCTCAAAGAGCGCGAGGTCGGAGAAGCCGCGGGCCTGGTTTCGAGCGGCGGCGCGCAGGAGGCCGGGCAGCAGATCCGGGCGCAGGTGGCTCATTTCGGAGCTGATCGGGTTTTCGAGCTCGACGGCTGTCCCGCCGCCGCCGAAGAGCTCGGCGGCGGCGCGGTCGATGAAGCTGTAGGTGACGCACTCGTTGAAGCCGAGGGCGGCGATCCGGCGGCGCGCCTGGCCCTCGCGGCGCTGCATCGGGGTCAGGATCGGGCGGGCGACCCCGGCGGGGCGCACGAGCGGCTTGCCGGCGAGCTTCGTCAGCGAGGCGACGCGGGCGATCTCCTCGACGAGGTCGGCCTCGCCCTGCACATCGGGGCGCCAGGACGGCGGGCGCGCGCCGGTGGCGTCGACGGTGAAGCCGAGGGCCGTCAGGATGCGCACCTGCTCGGCCTCGGGAATGTCCATGCCGACGAGGCGCGTGACGCGCGCGGGATCGAAGCGGTAGCTGCGCGCTGTCCGCGGCGGCGCCCCGGCGACCACGACCTCCGAGGGCTCGCCGCCGCAGAGCTCGAGGATCATCCGCGTGGCGAGCTCGATTCCCTTCGCGGTGAAGGCCGGGTCGACGCCGCGCTCGAAGCGGTAGCGCGCGTCGGAGTTGATCCGCAGCCGGCGGCCGGTGCGGGCGGTGCGGACCGGGTCGAACCAGGCCGACTCGATGAAGACGTCGGTGGTCGCCCCGGTGCTGCCGGTGCGGAGCCCGCCCATGATGCCGCCGATCGCCTCCGGGCCCTCGGCGTCGCAGACCAGCGTCTCGGAGCCGTCGAAGGCATGGTCCTTGCCGTCGAGGGTGCGCAGCGTCTCGCCGGGCCGGGCCAGGCGGACGGTGATGGCGCCGTGCAGCTTCGCGGCATCGAAGACGTGCAGCGGCCGGCCGCGGTCGTAGGTGATGAAGTTCGTCACGTCGACCAACGCGGAGATCGGGCGCAGGCCGATGGCGCGCAGCCGGTCCTGCAGCCACTGCGGCGAGGGGCCGTTGCGGACGCCGCGGATCAGCCGGCCGACGAAGAGCGGGCAGGCCTCGAGGGCGACGTCGGGGGCGAGGTAGACCCCGACCGGGCAGGGGAAGCTGCCGGGAACGGGCTCGACGGCGGGGGTCGTGAGGGTGCCGAGGCCGCGGGCGGCAAGGTCGCGGGCGATGCCGGACACGGCGAGTGCGTCGGGGCGGTTCGGGGTGATGGCGACGTCGATGACCGGGTCGAAGGGCACGACGTCGATGTAGCGGGCGCCGACGGGCGCGTCCGGCGGGAGCTCGACGATGCCGCTGTGGGCGTCGGACAGCTCCATCTCGCGTTCGGAGAGCATCATGCCGTGGCTCTCGACACCGCGGATCTTGCCGACCTTGATCACGGTGTCGATGCCTGGGATGTAATCTCCGGGCTTCGACACCACGACCTTGATGCCGGTGCGGGCGTTGGGGGCGCCGCAGACGATCTGCTTCTCGCCGTCGGCGGTCAGCACGCGGCAGACGCGGAGCTTGTCGGCGTCGGGGTGCGGCGAGGCCTCGAGCACCTCGCCGACGGTGAAGGCGGCGAGCCGCTCGGCCGGGTTCGCCACGCCCTCGACCTCGAGCCCGAGGTCGGTGAGGGCGAAGAGGATCTCGTCGAGCGTGGCGGCGGTGTCGAGATGCTCCTTGAGCCAGGCGAGGGTGAATTTCATGAGGTCCGACCGGTCACACGCGAGGGGTGGGCGCGGTTTAGGACATCGGCCGGGCGAGTGGAAGGGACGGCAGGCGGCACATTCCCCGTTCCGGGGCAGGCGCGCTGCAGGATCGTTCAATCGCCGGATGACCGACCGTCGCTACAACACCAGCCGTCTGGCAGCGCGGCCTCGGGCACGCGACGCCAGCGGGAGTGGTCTCATTGGGAGAATGCAAGATGTTGAACAGCCTTGGCATGATGGTCTCCGCGGCAGCGCTCGTCGTCGGAATGACGGCGACCGGCGCGATCGCAGCCGGCGGCGCGTCGTCGAAGTCGATCCTCCTCGTGCACGGAGGCTTCGTCGACGGGTCCGGATGGGAAGGCGTCTACGAGATCCTGAAGTCGGATGGCTACGACGTCACGGTGGTCCAGAACCCGACCATGTCGCTCGCCGATGACGTCGCGGTCACCAGGCGGGCCATTGCCGCGGCACCCGGCGACGTCGTCCTCGTCGGTCACTCGTACGGCGGGGTAGTCGTGTCGGAGGCAGGCACCGATCCCAAGGTGACGGGGATCGTCTATATCGCGGCATTCGCGCCCGATTCCGGCGAGTCCGTCGCGAGCCTGATCGCCAATCCGGCGCCGGGCGCGCCGGTGCCGCCGATCCTTCCCCCGGTCGAGGGCTTCCTGCTGCTCGACAAGGCCAGGTTCGCGGACTCCTTCGCCGCGGACGTGCGCCCCGACCTCGCCTCGTTCATGGCGGACTCGCAGGTCCCGTGGGGCGTGGCGGCGCTGGAGGGCAAGGTCACCACGCCGGGCTGGAGGGCCAAGCCAAGCTGGTATCTCGTCGCCACCGACGACCGGATGATCCCGCCGGTCGCGCAGCGGGCAATGGCCACCCGGGCGGGAGCGGTCACCGTCGAGACGCCCGGCAGCCACGCCATCTACGTCTCCAACCCGGCGGCGGTGGCCAAGCTCATCGAGGAAGCGGCCTCGGGCAACGGTGCCGGGTAGGGGCCGAGTTCGGGGCGCGCCACGATATCCGGCGCCCGAGAGGCGCCTGAGGACGCACGCCCGGCAAGCCTGCCGGGCGTGCTGCGTGGTTGTCGCCGCCCGCCGATCGGCGATACTGCCAACCAGGGAGACTCCGCATGACGCTCAACGCGAAGCGAGTCGACATAGCCACGGTCCCGATCGGATTGCCGCGCAAGGCCGATCACAAGCTCGCGGTCCGCGCCCTGGCACGAGCGGGGCTGATCGCCGCGGACATCCGGTATGGCCTCGGCCCCGCCGGCAGCGCGGCGAGCTTCCCCGTCTGGGAGGACGCCTACAGCATCGGCGTGCGCCTCAACGACGAGGCAAGCGCGATCTTCGTCGACGGGCAGAGCTACACCCGCCCGCACCGCAAGGGAGAGGCGCACATCCTCCACCTTTCCGGCGTCGATCACATCGACTTCTCCACCCCGCGCCACACGATCGAGATCCTGCTGCCGCGCGCCTTCATGCGCGAGATCGCGGACGATCTCGAGGTCCCTCACGTCAGCTATCTCGGCCACGGCCCCTTCCACGTCTTCGACGATCCGGTGCTCCGGTCGCTGGCACTCCGCATCCATCCCTTCTTCGACGTGCCCGAGACCCTCGAGCCGCTTTTCGCCGACCACTTCATCTGGGCGCTGGGTATCTACGCATGCGCACGGTACGGCGACCTCGCGACGCGACGCCGGGTCACCGGCGGGCTGGCGTCCTGGCAGGAGCGGCTGGCCAAGGACGTCATCGAGACCCGCCTCGTCGGCGGCATCGGCCTGCCCGAGCTCGCCGCGCTATGCGGGCTGCGCACGAGCCAGTTTGCCCATGCCTTCCGCCGCTCGACCGGTGTCGCGCCCTATCGGTGGCTTGTCGAGCGGCGGGTCGCCCGCGCCCGCGACCTGCTCGGCGCGACGCATGCGCCGATCGCGGATATCGCGCTGGCCAGCGGCTTCGCGGACCAGAGCCACCTGACGCGCTGCTTCGCCAGACGCATGGGGGCGACCCCCGGCGCCTGGCGGGCGGCGGTCCACTGAGGGACCCTGCAGCGACGCCGGAGCCTGGACAGCCGCCGCGCCACCCTGCGGCAGCGCGGCGCGCCGGGCGGCTACATCTTGTGGATTTCCTTCATCGCGTCCTGGACCAGCTTGTCCGGGTCCTTGGCGCACTCGGTGTTGAGCGAGGTCGCGAGCTCCTCGGAGCTGACGGTCTGGCCCGAGGCCATCTCGCTGTTCATGCTCTGCAGCTCGGCCAGGATCGCCATCTTGCCGGCGTTGTCGAGCTTGGCGTAGTCCTTGCAGAGCAGCGTCTTGCTCTCCTGCGCCAAGGCGGGCGCGGCCATGGTGCCGGCGGCCAGGGCGAGGGCCAGGATCAGTTTCATCGTTTTATCCTCCCGGGTTGAATGCCGCGCCACGATAGGCCGCGCAGCGGGCGGCGGCAACGCTCGGCGTCGGCTACCAGTCGGCGACGCGGTCGCCGCCGACGAACTGGGCGCTCTTCGGGGTGTATTCGAAGAGCTCGATGCGGACGCCGTTCGGGTCGGTGATCCAGGCCTGGTAGGTGTCGTCGCAGGCGTACTTCTTCTCGGTGACCGGAACGCCCAGCCCCTTGATGTGGGCGACGGCCTCGTCGATCGACTCGACCTCGAGGCAGAAGTGGTTGATGGCGTTGCCGTCGCTGTATTCGGCCTCGGGCTTGAGGAAGACCTCGACGTGGCTGCGGCCGCCGGCGCCGAGGTAGAAGCCGTACCAGGCGCCCTTGCGCTCGAAGTTGAAGACGATCTCCATGCCAAGGACGTCGCGGTAGAAGTCGCGCGTCGCGGCGAGGTCGTCGGCGAAGATGCAGACGTGCGCCAGCTGCTTGGTCCTGATGGGCATTCGGAATCCTCCCTGGTTCGTCTCCGCCGGTAGCAGATCGCGGAGGGGGAGCACAGCCCCGGGATCCGGGCTCCGGCCGTTCGGATGACGGGGGCGGATTGGAGACGGCTGGCGATGGCGGAAGATGGAACGATTGCCGAATGGCGCTCGCGACCGCGACCTACACGGGCGGGGGCACCAAGCCGGCCGAGATGACCAGCTTTGCGGCGTCGTCCAGCGCCATGTCGAGCGGGATCACGTCACGGCGCGGGGCAAAGATCAAAAAGCCAGTGATCGGGTTCGGGGCGGTCGGAACCAGCAGTCCGAGGAGATCCGGCTCGCTGGTGGCGACCGGCAGCTCGCCCTCGATGGCGCCGGTGATCAAGACGACGGTCCAGCTGCCGCGCCGCGGATACTCGACCAGCGCAGGGCGACGAAAGGCGGTGTCTCCCTTGGCGATCGCCGTCTCCAGCATCTGCTTCGCGCCGAGATGCACCTGCCGAGCCACCGGCAGCCGCCCGACCAGCGCCTCGACGCCCCTGACCACCCTTTGGAACAGCATCTGACGCGTCAGCATCCCCGCGGCGGTGGTGAAGCCCGCGAATATCAGTACCCCCACCCCCGCGACCTGGGTGAACGGCAGGTGGCCCGGCACCAGCGGATCGACCCGCGCGTCGATGAGCTGTACCAGCCAGACGATCGGCAGCACCGTCAGCGCGGCCGGCAGTACCACCGCGAGGCCGCGCAGGAAGTTAGCCTCGAGCCACCGCAGCAGGCCCGACCGCACCGTCTTCCGCGGCCTCGTCCCCGGCATCGCCGCTCCGTCCAGCTGCGTCGCCGGAGAGGTATGCGGCCGGATCGCGGCCTCGTCCACGGTGAATCGGGACCGCACAGCGTTTACCTCCGTTTAACCTCCGGCCCCGCATGCTCCCGGCGACCGAGGGCACGCGGCGGAGGGACAGCTATCGGCACCATCGAGCGCAGGACGCGGGAACTTCGGGAGCGCGAGGCGCGGCTGCTCGACGCCGCCACGGCGCTGATGGCGTGCGACGACTGGCTGGCGGTGACCATCGAGCAGATCGCCGACCGCGCCGAGTATGCCAAGGGAACGGTCTATCGGCACTTCCCGTCCAAGGACGACCTCTATGCCCGGCTCGTCGCCGACTGGAACGAGGCGACCTGCAAGACGCTCGAGGAGGTCGACGCGGCGCGGCCGTTCGAGGCGGTCCTGCGCGATGTGGTCGCGATCGCCTGGCGGCGAATGGCCGGGGATCGCGTGCATGCCCGGCTCTTGCAGCATGTCCAGCGCGCCGACTTCCTCGCGAGTCTCGCCGCGGAGACGCGGACGGCGCTCGCCGAGGCCGATGGGCGCCTCCTCGTGCTGCTCGAGGGGCTGATCGAGCTCGGCGTCGCCGAGGGCGCGATCCCGCCGGCTCCAGCCGAGCCGCGGCTCTTCGCGGTCACCGCGCTCCTCGCCGGCGCGCTGCGGCTGCAGCCGATCTGGGAAAGCCAGGGCGGCCGCATCGATGCGGAGCGAGCGGTTTCCGACGCCGTCCTGGCGCTGCTCGCGGCCGGCTGAAGCCGTTTCAGACCAGCTCGAGCATCGTCTCGCCGGCGCTCAGCGTGCAGACGCCGTTGTTTTCTTCGAGGTTGAAGACCTTGACGACCCCGTCTTCGGCCAGCATCGCGTAGCGCTTCGAGCGGTGGAACATGCCGGCGTCCGGGTTGTCGTAGGCGACGCCGAGCGCGCTGGTGTAGGCCGAGTCGGCGTCGGACAACATGCGGATACCGGCAGCGGTGGCGCCGCTCGACTCGCCCCAGGCGGCCATCACGTGGGGGTCGTTCACCGCGATGCAGGCGATCTCGGAAATCCCCTTGGCGCGAAGCGCGTCGGCGACACGGATGAAGCTCGGGAGATGCAGCGTCGAGCAGGTCCCGGTGTAGGCACCCGGCAGGCCGAAGAGGACCACCCGGCGGCCGGCCAGCAGCTCGGGGCCGGAGACCGGACCGATCTTGCCGTCGACCTTTTCCAGGAAGGTCGCTTCCGGCAGCCTATCCCCGGTCGCTATCGTCATGCGGTTTCCTTTCGCCGGTTGCGGGTGGACCACGCGCACATATAGACGGTCGCGACGGGATGCCAACGGAGAAGGCCGTGGATCCGAGCAGGGCACGCATCGTGGTGGTCGGCGCAGGCCAGGCCGGGGCGGCGCTGGTGGCGAAGCTGCGCGCGCTCGGTCATGCCGGGCCGCTGACGCTGGTCGGCGCCGAGCCGGTGCCGCCGTACCAGCGGCCGCCGCTCTCGAAGGGGTACCTGAAGGGGGAGCTAACTCGGGAGCGGCTGTTCCTTCGGCCGCCGAGCTTCTACGCCGGCGAGGGCATCGAACTCCTGACCGGAACCGCCGTCGTCGGCATCGATCGGGCCGGGCCGAGCGTGGCGCTGGCGGACGGGCGGACGCTGCCCTACGACCTCCTGGCGCTCGCCACTGGATCGGTGGCGCGACGGCTGCCGGAGGGGCAGGGCGGGGGCCTCGGCGGCGTCCTCGCGATGCGCGACCTTGCGGACGCCGACCGGTTGGCCGTGGCGATCCAGCCCGGCGCGCGGGCGCTGGTGGTGGGCGGCGGGTACATCGGCCTCGAGGCAGCGGCAGTGCTCGCCGGGAAGGGTCTGAAGGTGGCGCTCGTCGAGGCGGCGCCGCGCATTCTCGCTCGGGTGGCAGCGCCGGCGACGGCCGACTACTTCCGCGAGCTGCACCGCACGCATGGCGTCGAGCTCCGCGAGGCGGCGGCCCTCGAGCGGCTGACGGGGGCTGGTGGCCGCATCACCGGTGCCCTCCTTGCCGACGGGAGCCGGCTTGTGGCCGACATTGTCCTCGTCGGCATCGGCGTCGACCCGAACGTCGCGCTCGCCCGCGACGCCGGGCTGGCGATCGAGAACGGCATCCGCGTCGACGCCGACGGACGGACATCCGATCCGGCGATCTTTGCCGCCGGCGACTGCACGAGCTTTCCGTTCCGTGGTCACCGGGTGCGGCTCGAAAGCGTGCCGAACGCGATCGACCAGGGCGAGGCGGTGGCGGCCGCGATGCTCGGTGACACAGAGGGGTACCGGGCGCGGCCGTGGTTCTGGTCCGACCAGTACGACGTAAAGCTGCAGATCGCCGGCCTCAATGCCGGGTGGAACCGTACGACGGTCCGTCCGGGACCGCGACCGGGCAGCCAGTCGGTCTGGTACTGGCAGGGCGGACGGCTCCTCGCCGTCGACGCGATGAACGATCCGCGCGCCTACATGACCGGCAAGCGCTGGATCGAGGCCGGGGTGTCGCCGGATCCCGAGGCTGTCGCCGACCCCGCGACCGATCTCAAGGCCCCCGGCTGATGCGGATCATCGGCGGGCGGCACCGCGGGGCGATGCTCGCGGGCCTCGGCGCGGGCGACGCGGCAGGGCGGCTGCGACCGACCTCGGACCGCGTGCGCGAGAGCCTGTTCAACCTCCTCGCGCACGGCGACTACGGCGATCCGGCCCCGCCGGAAGGGCGGCGCGTCCTCGACCTCTTCGCCGGCACCGGGGCGCTGGGGCTCGAGGCGCTGTCGCGCGGCGCGGCCTTCGCCGCCTTCGTCGACCAGGGCGCGGCGGCGCTCGCGCTCCTCCGCCGCAACCTCGCGCGCCTCGGCGCCGAAGAGACCGCGAAGGTGGTCAGCCGCGACGCGACCCGCCTCGGCCGCTGTCACGACCTCGCCTTTGACCTCGTCTTCCTCGACCCGCCCTACGGGCGCGGCCTCGGCGAGCGCGCGTTGGCCGCGGCCCTTGCCGGCGGCTGGATCGCGCCCGGCGGGCTCGTGGTGTGGGAGGAGGGCGTCAACCCCGCGATCCCGCCCGGCTTGACCCCGCTCGACTCGCGCCGGTATGGCGAGACGATGATCGCGATTCTGCGCTCGACCGTGCCGCTGCCGAGCTTTTCCGCATGACGACGGACGCGCGCCGACTGCTCCGCGAGGTCTGGGGGTTCGCGGAGTTCCGCCCCGGCCAGGAGGAGATCGTCGGCGCCGTCGCCGACGGCCGCGACGTCCTCGCGATCATGCCGACCGGGGGCGGGAAGTCGCTCTGCTACCAGCTGCCGGCGGTGCTCCGCCCCGGCGTCACGCTGGTCATCTCGCCCCTGATCGCGCTGATGCGCGACCAGGTGCGCGCGCTGACTGCAGCCGGCGTCGCCGCGGGGGCGCTCACCTCCCAGTCGGACCGCGAGGAGACCGAAGCGGTCTTCGCGGCCCTCGACGAGGGGCGGCTGAAGCTCCTCTACATGGCGCCCGAGCGGCTCTCCGCCGCCTCGAGCGCGGCGCTGCTGAGGCGGATCGGCGTCGCCATGATCGCCGTCGACGAGGCGCATTGCGTCAGCCAGTGGGGCCACGACTTCCGCCCGGACTACCTGAGGATCGGCGAGCTCCGGCATTTGCTGGGCGATGTGCAGATGGTGGCGCTGACCGCCACCGCCGACGCAGATACGCGGACTGAGATCGTCGCGCGTCTCTTCTCAGGCCAGCCCCCCGCGACCTTCCTGCGCGGCTTCGACCGGCCGAACCTCTTCCTCGAATTCCGCCCCAAGGATCGGCCGCGCGAGCAGCTCCTCGAATTCGCCGCCGCCCGCCGCGGCCTCTCGGGCATCGTCTACTGCGCGAGCCGCGCGAAGACCGAAGCGCTCGCCGGAGCGCTGCGCGAGGCCGGACACAGCGCGCTCGCCTACCATGCCGGGCTCGACGCCGACGATCGGCGGTTGGCCGAGACCCGCTTCCAGCGCGAGGACGGGTTGATCGTCTGCGCGACCATCGCCTTCGGCATGGGGGTCGACAAGCCCGACATCCGCTATGTCGCGCACGCGGACCTGCCCAAGTCGATCGAGGCCTACTACCAGGAGATCGGCCGCGCCGGCCGCGACGGGGCGCCGGCCGACACGCTGACGCTCTACGGCACGGACGATATCCGGCTGCGCCGGGCGCAGATCGACGAGAGCCCGTCGCCACTGGAGCGCAAGCAGGCCGACCACCGCCGCCTCAACTCGCTGCTCGGCCTCGCCGAGGCGCCGCGTTGCCGCCGCATCACCCTCCTCGGCTACTTCGGCGAGGCGCTGGGCGAGCCCTGCGGCGGCTGCGACCTCTGCCGCGACCTCCCGGAGTCGTTCGACGGCACCGAGGCCGCCCGCAAGGCCTTTTCCGCGGCCCTCCGCACCGGCGAAAGCTTCGGCGCGGAGCATCTGATCGCGATCCTGCGCGGCGAGGCGACCGACAAGGTCCGGACGCGTGGCCACGATCGCCTGCCGACGTTCGGCGTCGGTGCCGACCGCTCGCGCGGCGAGTGGCAGGCGATCTTCCGCCAGCTCCTCGGCCTCGACCTCATGCGCCCCGACCCCGAGCGGCACGGCGCGCTGCGGCTGACCGAGGCCGCCCGGCCGGTGCTGCGCGGCGAGGAAAGCCTGACCCTGCGCGCCGACACCGTGCGCCGGGCCGCCGCCCGCGGCGAGCGCCGCGCGCTCGCGCAGGTCGGCGAGGAGGACGAGGGGATGCTCGCCGCCCTGAAGTCGAGGCGGCGTGAGCTCTCCGACGCGGCCGGCGTCCCCGCCTACGTGATCTTCCCCGACCGGACGCTTATCGAGATGGCGACCCGCCGGCCGGAAACCCTCGACGCCCTCGCCGGCATTTCCGGGGTCGGCGCGGTCAAGCTCGAGCGTTTCGGTAGCGCCTTTCTCGAGGTGCTTACCGGCGCGGTGCCGGCGCCGGTCCATCCTGCCCGGCTGAAGCTTGCCGGCCAGCCGGCGGGCGAGGTCGTCGACCGCCTCCAGGCGGCGCAGGTCGCGCTCGCCCGCGGCGCCGACGGACGCGACAAGTACCTCAACTGCACCCAGTCGACGCTGGCCCATATCGCCATCGAGCGCCCCGCCTCGCTGGCGGCCCTCGCCGAGATATCGGGCATGGGCCCGCTCAAGACCGAGCGCTTCGGCGCAGCCTTCCTCGAGATCCTCGCCGCCTGCGGCTGATTGCCGCAGGTATCGGAAGGAGTGCCGGCGGCATTTCCTCGCCGAAGACAGGCCGAAGATGTACTATCGCGGCCGCGCCCGGCAAGGTCCGGCGCAATAGAGAAGGGGGAACCGTCGAATGGATGCCAACATCAAGACTATCGAGGATGTCTACGCAGCCTTCGCCCGCGGCGACGTTCCCTTCATTCTGGATCGCCTCACGGACGACGCTCGCTTCGAGAACAGCGACTCGCCTGAAATGCCGCACCACGGCGTCTATACCGGCAAGGACGGCGTCGCGACATTCTTCGGCAACATCGCCGGCGCCTTCGAGGTCACGAGCTTCGACCCCTCGGCCTATCTCGCCTTCGGCGACGAGGTCGTCGCCTTCGGCGCCTGGTCGTGCGTGGCCCGCGCCACCGGCAAGCCGTTCACCGCGCAGTGGGCGATGCGGTTCTGCCTGCGCCACGGCAAGGTCGCCTTCGCCCATGTCTACGAGGACACCGCCGTCACTGCCGCTGCCCTGCGAAAGTAGGCCGGCCCCGCGAGCGACTGCCGCTTAACCGATTGCCCCGTCGGTGTTACGATCGGGCTACGTCATCGGCCGCCGCTTTACTTGCCGTCCACTCCGGACCGGGGCAATCGACATGCTGGACACCACCACCTCACCGGCCAAGGTCGGCGCGAGGTCGGCGAATTCGCTGGAGCCGATGCTCCTCACCTTCCTGCGCAACATCGACGCCCGGGTCTACTTCCTGCGCAGCCTCTCCGACGACCCAAAGCTCAACGCCGATCTCGACGAGGTCGTCCGGCTGCGCGGGCAGATCGAGTCCATGCCCGCCGGCCCGGACGGCGACGATGCCTCGCTATGGGTCGAGGCCTACCTGATCGAGAGCCTGATGGCGCTCGCCGAACCGCCCGACACGCTGCTGCAGCAGCTCTACCTGCGGCTGGACGAGGCGTCTGCGGAGAACGTCAAGGCAGTACCGCGCCTGCGCGCTTCGCTCGCGGCGGCCGAGCTGCGCGCGCTCGACACTTCCGAGACGCCGCCCCGGTTCCGGCCCGGCGAGGCGCCGGCGCTGCGCTCGCTGCTCCTCAGCGTGCTGGCCGAGATTCACTGGACCAAGCAGCGCAAGTTCGTCGCCCGGCCGATCCTGAAATCGGTCACCCGCAAGATCGTTTTCGCCGGGCTCGGGTCCTTCGGCCTGTTCCTCCTGCCGTACGTGGCGACCTATGGCTGGGTCTACCTTTTCCCGAAGGCGGCCGACTGGAGCGGATTCACCGGGCTTCCGCTCTGGACGGCACTGACGGCGGGCCTCTTCGGCGCCTACTTCAGCCGGCTCCTCTTCATCCAGACCGACGGCGAGAACCTGTCGATCGGCGGGCTCAAGGCCGCCAACGAGTGGCCGTCGATCCTCTTGCGCGGCTGCGTCGGGATGTGCGGCGCGGTCGTGGTCTTCGTCTTCCTTCGGTCGGGGATGGTCTCGGGCGCGCTCTTCCCCGACTTCGCCAAGCTGACGCTCGAGGACCGCTACATCTCGACCATCGACGCCACTGCCGGCAGCACGGCCGATGTCGCCGCCCAACTCCGCTCGATCCTGCCGAGCTCGCAGCTTGCGCTTCTCTCGATGTGGTGCTTTCTCGCCGGCTTCTCCGAGCGGCTGGTGCCCAACATCCTCTCGACCACCGAGCAGAAGTTCGACACCGCGCAGAAAGGCGACGGCAAGTAGCCGCCTTCGCGCCTTGCCCGACCGCGCGTTCGCCGTTAAGCCCTTCTGCGACCGCAGCGGACGGATCTCCCGATGGCCTCTGGCGACCCGCAGAACCTCGTCTCGACCGAATGGCTGGCCGACCACCTGAGCGCGCCGGACCTCCGCGTCCTCGATGGCAGTTGGCACATGCCGGCCGCCGGCCGCGACGCGCGGGCCGAGTTCGAGACAGAGCACATCCCGGGCGCGCGGTTCTTCGACATCGACGAGATCGCCGACGAACGCTCGCAGCTGCCGCACATGGCGCCGCCGGTCGAGAAGTTCGTCTCGCGGATGCGGGCGATGGGCATCGGCGACGGCTATCGCGTCGTCGTCTACGACTCGGCCGGCATGTTCAGCGCCCCGCGAGTCTGGTGGACCTTCCGTCTGTTCGGCAAGACCGATGTCGCCGTTCTCGACGGCGGGCTGCCGAAGTGGAAGGCCGAGGGCCGGCCGGTGGAGTCGGGCTCGCCGGTGCTGCGCGACCGCCACTTCACCGCCCGGCGCGACGCGGGGCTCGTGCGCGACGTGACCCAGGTCGCCGCCGCCGCCAAGCTCGGCGATGCCCAGATCATCGACGCCCGTTCCCCCGGCCGCTTCCGCGGCGAGGATCCCGAGCCGCGCCCCGGCCTGCGCTCGGGCCACATCCCGGGCTCCAAGAACGTGCCCCACGCCGATCTCGTGAATCCCGACGGCACCATGAAGGGCGTCGACGAGCTGCGCGCCATCTTCGAGGCCGCCGGTGTGGACGTCGCCCGTCCCGCGATCACCACCTGCGGGTCGGGGGTTTCGTCGGCGATCCTGGGGCTCGCGCTCGAGCGGCTCGGCAACCGGTCGTGGTCGGTCTACGACGGGTCATGGACCGAATGGGGCGCCTACCCGGACCTCAAGGTCGAGCGCGGATGAGGCACCGGGCGGGGGACCGGGTCGAGGTCGTCATCACCTTCCTCGCCATGGAGGGCCGCCCGGCCTACCCGCGCCCGCACCTGCCGCTCGGACCGGTGTCGGCGCTGATCGCCGCCGAGCGCCCGCCGGCCTGGTACTTCCTCGACCTCTACGACGCGGTCGGGCGCGAGTACGACTGGACCGATCGCCGTGAGGACCCGCGGGACGTGCTCGAGGCCTTCCTGCACGACCCGGCGGTCACGCTCTATACCTTCGTGCGGGCAGGCTGGCCGCACGGGTTCTTCGTGCTCGATGCGCGCGAGCCCGCCGTCTGCAACCTCGCCTATTTCGGCCTCGTGCCCGAGGCGATCGGCCGGGGGCTCGGGAGCTTCCTGCTCTACACCGCCGTGCACATGGCATGGGACCGTCCAGGGATCGAACGGTTGACCGTGAACACGAACACGCTCGATCACCCGCGGGCGCTGCCGCTCTACCAGAAGGCGGGTTTCGTCCCCGTCCGCCGCGCGAGCGAGACGCGGGTGCTGACCCGGGACCGCGACATGATCGACGCCTGACGGGCGCCGCAGGAGGGGACCATGTTCGAGACGCTGAAGCCGACACCGCCCGACAAGATCATCGAGCTCCTCGGCCTCTTTCGCGAGGATCCACGCACCGACAAGATCGACCTCGGCGTTGGCGTCTACAAGGACGCGGCCGGCCGCACGCCGGTGATGCGCGCCGTCAAGGCCGCCGAGGCGCGGCTGCTGAAGGAGCAGGACACCAAGGCCTATGTCGGCCTCCTCGGGGACCTCGACTTCCTCCGCGCGATGGGCGAACTCGCCCTCGGCGCCGCGGTCCCCGCCGAGCGGCTTGCCGGGGCGCAGACGCCGGGCGGGACCGGCGCCATCCGCCAGCTCTGCGAGCTGATCCGGCGGGCAAACCCCGGCGCAACCGTCTGGCTGTCCGACCCGACCTGGCCCAACCACCCGGCGATCCTCGGCTACCTCGGGATCCCGACCAAGACATACCGCTACTTCGACGAGGCGAGCCGCGGCGTCGACTTCACCGCGATGATGGCCGACCTCGAGGGCATGCAGCCCGGGGACGTCCTCCTGCTGCACGGCTGCTGCCACAATCCGACCGGGGCCAATCTGTCGCTCGACGAATGGTGGGCCGTCGGCGACCTGGTGCTGCGCAAGGGCGCGGTGCCGCTGATCGACCTCGCCTACCAGGGCTTCGGCGACGGGCTCGAGGCCGACGTCGCCGGCGTCCGGGTGATCGCCAAGGCCGTGCCCGAGCTGATGCTGGCCGTGAGCTGCTCGAAGAACTTCGGGCTCTACCGCGACCGCGTGGGCGCCGCCTTCGTGCTGTCGCCGGACAAGGCGATGGCCGACATCGCGCGGATGAACCTCGCCTCGCTCAACCGCCTCAACTATTCCTTCCCGCCCGACCACGGCGCCAAGGTCGTGGCGCTGATCCTGAGCGACCCGGCGCTGAAGGCCGACTGGATGGCCGAGCTCGAGGGGATGCGGCTCCGCATGCTCGAGCTGCGCCAGGGCCTGGCCGACGCCCTGCGGCGCGAGACCAACTCCGACCGCTTCGATTTCGTGGCGAAGCACCGCGGCATGTTCTCGAAGCTGGGCGCCAGCCCCGATCAGGTGTTGGCGCTGCGCAAGGACTTCGGCGTTTATGCCGTCGGCGACAGCCGGATCAACGTCGCCGGACTGCCCGCCGACCGGCTCGACCGGATCGCCCGGGCGCTGGTGGCCGTCGGCGGCTGATGGCCGCCGGCGGCTGCGAGAGGTAGCGGCCTATTCGGCCGCCACCTTTGCCGCGGCGGCCTGGGCGGCGGCGATTACCGGGATCACGAGCGGGATGTCGAACTGCGGCTGCAGCCGCAGCGCCGACGCGGTCAGCGGTCCGCCGCCGATGATCACCGCCTGCGCGCCGTCGGCGATCGAGGCGCGAACGGCGTCGGCGAGCGCGGCATCGAGCTGGTCGGGCGACTTCATCAGCTCCTTCGGGTCGCCCGGCGTGACCCGCGTCCCGCGGTACTGGTCCTTGTAGCCCATGGCCTCGGCGGTCACGCGGAACGAGTCGGCGAGCTGCGGCGTGGTCGTCGCCACCCCGAAAGGCCGCCCGTCGCGGGCCGCCTCGTGGAACGCCTGCTCGCGGATGCCGAAGACCGGCGTCTCGACCGCAGCGCGCAGCTCGGTTAGGCCCGGGTCGCCGAAGGCGGCGACGATGATCGCGCCGACCGCGGAGTCCTTGCTCGCCTCGACGCCGATGCGGACGACGCCCGGGATTGCGTCCTCGAGGTCCTTGGGTGTCGTGAGGAGCGGTGGCACCCCCTCGTTGCTCTTGCCCTCGACGGCAATCCCGCCGGTGGCGCCCGCCGCGACCTCGGTCATCGCCTTGGTGGTGTCGGCGTTCGAGTTCGGGTTGATCAGCACGATCGTCTTGTCGGCGGCCGCCGCCGGGTGGAAGGCCGGCGCCGCGATGGCGGCTGCCAGGAGGGAGGCGAGAAAGAGCGTCCGGCGGCGGGTGCGCGGACGGGGGCAGATCGGGTCGAGCATCGGATGTCCTTGGGTGGGATTGAAAGGGAGGACGGGCGTTCACGCCCGTCCCGGAGCCGGCTCAGCTGCGGCCGGCACGCTTCATCAGCGTGGTGTAGGCGACGGCACCGGCGATCGCGCCGATCACCCAGCCGAGGGCGTTCTCGGGCAGGATGTGGAAGAGCTGGGTGCAGAGCTCCCACCCGATGGCGATCGCGCCGGAGATGGCGAGGGCGCGCAGGCCGACCTTGTTCCAGCCGCCGTCGTAGTGGTACCGGCCCGAGGGTGCCATGGTGTAGAGCTCGGGGGTCTCGATCTTCTCGCGCTTCACCAGGTAGTAGTCGGCGACCATCACCCCGTAGAGCGGCGCCAGGATCGCGCCGAAGACCGACACGAAGATGGTGATCGCGTGCGGGCTGTCGACGAAGATCCACGGGCAGACGAGGACGGCCAGAACCGAGGCGATCAGGCCGCCGCGCTTGAAGTCGACGTGGCGCGGGAAGAGGTTGGCGATGTCGTAGGCCGGCGAGACGAAGTTCGCGACGATGTTGATGCCCATGGTGGCGATGATGAACGTCACCGATCCGATGAAGACCGCGACCTTGTTGTCGATGCGCGCGACGATCTCGACCGGATCCATGATCATCTCGCCGAAGACCGAGATCGAGCCGGCGGTGACGATCACGACGATGATCGAGAACAGCAGGAAATTGACCGGGAGTCCGAGGAAGTTACCGACCTTCATCTGCTTCTCCGACTTTCCGAACCGGGAGAAGTCGCCGAAGTTCAGGAGCAGAGCTGCGAAGTAGCTGACGACCAGCAGGAGCGCATTGATCATGCCGCCGATCGTCTGACCGCCGGTAAGCGCCTTGTCGCCGAGCCGGAGGTTCAGCGCCCCGAAGCCCGCGTGGTAGAGGATCCAGGCCATCAGCGCGAACATCACGAGATAGACCGCCGGGCCGCAGAAGTCGATGAACTTGCGGATCGTCTCCATGCCGCGCTGGAAGATCAGCAGCTGGCCGAGCCACATGATCAGGAAGCTGATCCAGCCGAGCGCGTTCAGCCCCATGAAGCCGGAGCCCTGCCCGAGCGCGGCCGCCGAGGGGATGAAGAGCAGGATGATCGTCGCGACCGCCTTCGAGGCGAAGTAGGTCTGGACGCCGTACCAGACGATGCCGACGACACCGCGGATTACGGCGGCGAGGTTCGCCCCCATGACGCCCATCGAGACCCGGGCCATGACCGGGAACGGGATTCCCTCGCGCAGCGACGGCCGCCCGATCAGGTTCATCAGCACGTAGACGACGAGGATGCCGGCGGTCATTGCCAGCAGCACCTGCCAGCCGGTGAGGCCGAACAGGAAGAGCGACGCGGCGAAGGTATAGCCGCCCACCGAATGGACGTCAGACATCCACATGGCGAAGATCGAGTATCCCGTCCAGGTGCGTTTCTCCATGGGCACCGGCGCGAGGTCCTCGTTGTAGAGGTCCGGGTCGGCGGCGATGCTGCCGACGTAGTGGGTCCCGCCGGGTGCGCCGGCGCCCGCAGTTGATATGTGAGCCAAGTCGAGCCTCCTGTCTGTTGCACGGCGTCCGCTCCCGCCACCCGAGCGCTCTCGCGTCGCTCGGCGTCCCGGGCCCTCCCGCGGCGGCTCGCTGCCCCCGCGCCCTCCGCGCGTTTCCCCGGATCGAGGCCCTTGCATTCGGGCCGCTGAACCGCTATCTGACATGCTAGATGAAATGCCGTGAAGCATGCAACCGGAATAAGCCTGAAGCACCTTCAGGAATATCCGGAAAATGGCGGGGAGGTGACGATGTACCGCGAGTCAACCGTCGGTGAGGCGTTGCTGGCCGACCAGGCCTACGACCGGCTGATCGGGGTCTTGCGCGATGGAACGCTGGGGGCGGGACAGTTCGTCTCGATGCCCGGGCTGGTGGAGATGCTCGACCTGCCGCTCGCCGCCACCCGCGAGGCGGTCAAGCGCGCCGACGTCAACGGGCTCGTCGAGGTTCTTCCCAAGCGCGGCGTTCTCGTCATGCAGGCGTCGGCCGAGGTTACCCGCGACTGCCTGGACCTGCGCGCGATCCTCGACTCCGAGGGCGCGCGGCGGATGATCGCCGGGGACGGCGCCGCATCGCTCGCCGAGCTCCGCGCCAGCCATGAGGCGATGATCGAGGCGGCCGAGCGCAGGATGACCGCCGACCTTCCCGCTCAGGCCATCGCCACCGATCTGACGCTGCATGACACGCTCGCGGCCTCGCTCGGGAACCCGCTGGCCGGCGAGGCCTACCGTGTGAACCGCGACCGGATCGCGGTCATCCAGAACATCCGCCCGTTCCTGCCCGACCGCATCGTGCCGGCGATGCGCGAGCATCTGGCGATCATCGACGCCCTTGAACGACGTGACGCGGAAGCCGCCGTTGCGGCGATCGCCACGCACCATCTCGCTACGCTGCGCTGGTGGGGCGTGCTGGTCTGACCCGTGCGGGCGCTCGGAGCGAATCCGCCGGCGGTCATTCCTCGCCGGAGGCTGGCCCCGAGCCCAGTTCGGACGGGTCGAACTCGTAATGCGCGCCACAGAACTGGCAATCGGCGGTGACCTTGCCGTCGGCGTTGATCATCGCCGCGATGTCGCTCGGCGGGTAGATCGCCAGTGACCGTACCACCTTTTCGGGCCCGCAGGTGCAGCCGAACCGGACGGGCTGCGCCTCGTAGACCCGGGGGCTTTCCTCGCTGAAGAGCCGCAGCAGCAGCTGCTCGGCGCCCACGTGCGGGCCGACGAGCTCGGTCGCCTCCACGGTCTCGAGCAGCGTCACCGCGCGGCGCCAGTTGTCGGCGTCCTCGCCGTCGAGCATGTCCTCGGCGGCGAGCAGCCCGTCCGGGCCGGTCGCCTCCTGCTTGGCGTAGGGTGATGCCTTGGGCATGTGCTGCAGCAAGACGCCGCCGCCCCGCCAATGC